>PLZS01000043.1 GCA_003153555.1 Candidatus Melainabacteria bacterium
TGACCTTTTCGGGGTTGGTCAGCTCGTCCACCGCCGCCTCGAAACCCAAACCTTTGTAGTATTTGAGCTCGTCAGGCGTCGAGCCAAAGCCGGTGCGCCTGAGCAAATGTTCAATCCAATAATCATCAGACTTTGAATGCATGATTGGCATCTCCGGATGATTTTCCTATTCTAGACTACCGGTGCAATGTGCAGGTTTGATGAAGAACTAGAGCCTTGGGTCCAGATTGACGTCCGGGCGCCGGCGAAGTATTCGCTATGAGCGCTCTGGCGGCTTACAATAGAGGCGGGTGTTCCTTCGGGGAGCGCAAGCGCAAGCAGCAGCTCCTCAGTGCCGGTAGATTCACGACGCAAACACAATGCTTCCAGCTGAGCACGCTCGAGGATCTGTAGTGCCTGATAAGTGAACCTGCTGTGGTCCATATACAACTAAAGAAACACGGGGAAGGGTCAATCTGATCTTACACGCCGTCCGAAGGATCATTAGGTCTGTGTGTCTATCACTATTATGCTAAGTCCCGGATTATGCACAGCCAGCCCTGCGAGTGGAGGGAATTGCCTATGGAACAGTCCTCTGAACATTTCACCCAATTTCCCGCTGGCGCCAATCACTGCAGGATCGGCCTGTTCTTCATCAATGCCACCACACTGGATCTCGATAAGAAGCTGGACAGCATTCGCAAGTGACGTTGCCGGTGATGAAGCACCTAGTGTTTGCTCTATTCAAACAAACCTGGATTCAAGGCTTTTAGAGTGGGAAGATAGAGAGTGTTTTTCTGCAAGTATTTGATCATTTCCTTCCAGACTTGAGCCTTCGTGAGAAGCCGCATCGGATGAGGGTCTGGTTCCATAGCACTTGAGTCAAAATAGTGATCAAAGGGAATGTGAACGCGCAGATAATGAACCCGGGGATAAACAGAATCCAGCAATTTTCTGGCGTCTTCGGCGTTTCCCTCGTAGATCAGTTCGTATGCGCGGGAAATTACGATCGATGTAAGTGGTGCGCTCCTGTCTTTAGGAAATGCGTCGTAACTCTGCTGCAGTGTCTTTGTGTACAAGTGGAAGAGGTCGTGGATGTCGCCGCCATACATCGCATTCCAGCGCATGCTATCAGCCGAAGGCAAGTAAGTCTTGCCATCCCAGACCAAATCGACTCGTGGATACCAACAGTCAACTGTTGTAGAGCCTGGATCTATGTTGACTCCTAATTTGGGATCGTCCACATCGATTTGCGCTCTAGCTCTGGGAGGTTCCATGGTCGGTACATTCCTCAAGACATATTTTGGATTTCCATCAAGATTGAGGGAAATCGCATTCAGGCAACGCTCATTTGCAGACATAAACACCAAATTCGGAACCGGGAGTGGCAGACCATGACTCTCACGATTTGGATAATATGTAGAGAACACTCTCCAGAACGTCGGCTCAGGCACCTCGAATACAGTCTTGCCATCCTCGATGAGGCTAAAAGAATTTGCGATATCGCTTTCAAAATTGATCTTCTCTACAAGTCGATAATGGTTTGGAAGTTCGGTAGTTCTGAGCGAGTCCGTCGAATATGAAATTGGGTTGCTAGTTTCAGCGAGCGGTTTTATCAGTGCTTGCTTGTTACTGCGAGCCACCTGCGCATCGTCAAAATACGTGGTGAGTCGAGGGTCGGCAACTATCGATAGAGCACAGGCAGATCCCGCGACGATCGCTGTTACAAAGCAAGCCTTGCAGTTTGCGCATGTACACATACAGATGACGCTCCTTCATATGCTAATAAACCGAGCATACCTGCGAGAAGTAATGTTCAAATTGTCAGCATGTAAAGAGATCGATCAACGTTCGGGTTTAAGACCCCGGGATGATTGATTGACCATTCATTGCAAACTCAATGTCGCTGTCACACTTTCCTTCATCAATGGAGAGATCCGGTGGGAGCCGATGCAGCCGCGGTCGCAGCCGGGCCAGCTGCTTTGTGCATAGGAGCTGCGACGCCCCGAGATAAAGGAGCTGCTTTTATCGCTGAGGGGTTTCAGTAGTACAATCCGATGTCGAAACACTTAACTGAGGAACCTATGTTCGTTAACTGCAAAGAAACAACCACACAGGATCTCTATAAAATCCTGATCGGATCCATCGTACCCCGACCTATTGCCTGGGTCTCGACGGTAGGATCAAATGGATTGAACAACTTAGCACCGTTTTCTTTCTTCAATTGCTTCGGAGTTGATCCGCCAATGGTTGGTTTTGCGCCGGCGTTTAAATCCATCACGAGGGACGGAGACGAACTTATCCGCGTGCCCAAGGATACGCTTCGGAACATCATCGACACCAAAGAGTTTGTCGTCAATTTAGTAAGCCGAAAATTGACCGAACAAATGAATAAAAGTAGCGCCGAATATCCGCCGGATGTGAGCGAGTTTGAAAAAGTTGGCGTGACGCCAGCGCCATCGTTGAAGGTGAAACCACCTCGCGTTGCGGAATCTCTGGTCAATTTGGAGTGCACGCTGATTCAAATCATTCAACATGGAAACAATAACTTGGTGCTCGGAGAAATTGTCGGAATACACTTAGATGAAAACGTAATTACGGAAAAACATCACATCAATAATGACGTTTTGCAGGCAGTTGGAAGAATGTCCGGTAGTTGTTACACTACCACCACAGATGGACTCTTCGAGATGATCCGACCCACCCTATAAATTCAGCCGCTGAAAGAGATACTGTTCTAGTGCTAACGGCTTAACCTTGGTGCAGCACCGGCTGTAGTTTCCCAAAGCGCAGATACATGCAACGCTTCCAATCCATCCCCGACGAACAGATTGCTGCTACCGGTGTAGAGCACAATGCCCCGATGAAACTTCTTGCCAGTAAGCTCTTTCAGAGCCCTCAAGCCCTTGAACGTATTGGTGTCAATCGAGCTAGATGATTTGCACTCAATTCCGACTATCTTTCCATCGGCTCGCTCAAGAACAATATCCACTTCCTGCCCGGATTCGGTGCGAAAATGATACATCTTAGGCTGAGTCTCACTCCAACCAATTTGCTTCATAATTTCCATAACAATAAAATTCTCGAACACGTGTCCCAGTAAAGCTCCGTCGTTGCTCAATGCTGTGCTGTTAGAACCGATCAGGTGGCACAATAGACCTGTATCGTTGATATAAATCTTTGGAGATTTGACCAATCGTTTACCGACATTACTAAACCAAGGTTGTAGAGGCACCACCAGAAACAGCGCCTCCAAGAGAGATATGTACGTTTTCAATGTCGTAAGCTGCACTCCAAGTGATCGAGAGAGTTCCGAGCTGTTGGAAAGTCCACCAGAGCGCGCAGCCAACAAAGCAAGCAATTTGGGAAACACAGTCAGCTGTTCAACATTGCGAAGATCCCGCACGTCTCTTTCTATAAGTGTGGAGATGTAACTAGACATCCAATTCTTGCGTCTAGCAAAGCTTTCTCGTTTGAGCACGTCGGGGAAACCGCCCTTTGTCATTGTCTCTATTAATTCAGACAGAGCAATCTTCTTCTTGTGCTGAGCAAATTTATGCCCGCTAAAAACTGAGTCGATGAACGCCTCGCGCCTCCCTCTCATCTCTCCCTGCGACACGGGCCAGAGGTTATGTATTTCCATTCTTCCTGCTAGAGAATCGGCCATCTTTGGAAGAGTTAAAACGTTGGCTGATCCAGTCAGAAAGAAACGACCCGGAGCCCGATTCTGATCCACAGAACGTTTTATGGGCAGCAGCAATTCTGGAGCGCGCTGAATTTCATCTATAATCACCCGTTCTGGAAGCCCCTCGATGAAGGACTGCGGTGCCATGCGAGCGGCCGACAATGTTGCGAGATCGTCTAATGTGACGTAAAAAGGCTCATCAGAGCCATGAAACAGCCCCTTCATCAACGTACTCTTTCCTGTTTGACGCGCTCCATTAAGCATGACAACAGGCGTATCAGACGCTGCTTCTAGCAAAATATTCTTTAAGTTACGCGGAATAAGCATAGGAACATTATATCTTCAAAAGTCAATTTCCGACACTCTAAAAGTCAATTTCCGACACTTCAAAAGTCAATTTCCGCACAATTTAAGCCTCCGATCTCATAGAGTCCAGCCTGAATGCCGAGTCAAGAGAACCCCTAAACGACTGTTCAGCAAATATTTCGGGATGATCGTATGCACTATCATTCAAGATCTGGAGCCGGTGTTGCAAAAATTGTTCCGACCGATGAATGCGTTCCCGCAGTATTCCAATAATCTGTGGAATCTTTGAGAGTCTTGGCGTTGGTTTTTTCAATGCAATCCGCCAACGTGGTCTGATAATCGCCACCATTTAAGAGAAATGATTGCGCACCGCAGTTATTGGCTGTATCCCATTGGAACACGGTGCCAAGCATGGCCGGGATGCCCTGGTCATTATAATGAGGCGCCTCCACGCGCAGATAATTGCAGTATCCTTCTGTCTGAGCCGGGTCGTTTTCAAAAAATGTTGCACCTGTTCCATTTATGACGTTGTGGTACACCTGATTATTGAGAGCCATCGTGCCAATCAGATCGGACGTTTGCTGCAAGTCACCTGTGAAATTGATATAGGTTGCTGCAGATTTTCGTTTCGGAACAGACGGGTCAATCGTGCCACTGCTAAGAATGTTGTGGTCGATGATGGTGTTCCAAACAGGGTTGAACTGACCATTGCCGTTAGTGACGTTCTGACACGGTTCGATGAAGATGCCATCCATACCATTGAATCGATTGTTGGAAATTTGAGTATCAGTGGTGCTGCCCTGATAAATCCAAACGCCTCTCAGCCAATTAGTAAAAGTATTGCCCGAGATTGTCGTGTTTTGATTACTCCAAACAAATATCGAATAATTAGAAGTGCTATCGGGATTTACGGCCCACGGGCTGTTAACTGTAATCGTATTGCCATTGCGGGCTGTGATAGTGCGCCATTGACCGGTGCCTCTTCCCTTTATTATAGCGATCGCCGTACCGCCAACGAATGAGATGCTTTTGCTCACACCGATGGTGGTATCACTGGCGCTTTTTACTTCGCCCGTTTCTTCGCCAATCCGAATCCCACCACCACCTTCGCTCAGGATGGATTCACCATCATTATTGTATGAAGGGTTACCATTGAAGGTCGTCCATTTGTTGTCGATAATCGCAAGGTTGTGGGCGAACCCGATTGCGATGCCATGACGAACGTTTCCCGGAACAACTTTCCCATTGTTGGCATTCAAGCAGAATATGTTGTTATCAACAACACATTGGTCACTTTGAGTCAGATCAAGATGCACACCAAGCATCTGTGTAAGAGTATTGTTGGAGACGCGAGAATTAGTGCAGGTTCCCAGATAGAGAAGTGTATAAATCGAGCTGAGATTGCAATTCTTGACGAGAATGCGATCACCCTTCAGCTCCACTCTTGCGCCATTTTGGAAATTTGCCTTAACTAGCGCCAAAAAGAGTTGGCTAACTTCGCTGCCTTCATTCATAATGGTTTGAGTATCGAGCCATGCATTGTTCTCGTTCAAGTTTTGAATTGAAAGGTCGCACAAACCGCACTTCGATGCCTGAGAAAATTTCGCTACAGCAAAGTGTTCACCAGGCTTGCCGAATCCATAATTGATAATTGTTTTGCCTTGGCCTGCTCCTTGCACCACAACATTACTTGCGAAATTCATCACAGGACCCGAGGATGTCGCCATTTTGTACATGCCCGCTGGAATATAGACAACGCCACCACCGGCTTCACCAGCAGTATTGATAGCCTTTTGAATCGCCGACTGATCATTGTTTTTGCCGTCGCCGACAGCATGTAGGCTTAATCGATGATCTGTTCTAACGTTGTATATGTTCTTGCCAAAAGTTAGATTCGCCGCCCAGGGAACTCTTAAATTGAACGCATCCAGGCCGGCAGCAGCAATGATCATCTTTGCTGGCGACGAAACTTGCGCCAAAGGCTGACTTCCCATGCCATTTGACACGTAAACAGTGTACTTGCCGAGAGGAATCTTTTCCGGAGCCTTAACGGACAAAATACTGTACGTTGCTCTGTCATTGATAGTGGCGTCAAAACTATTGCTGCCGGACACAAACTTTACTTGCGGTGTGAAACCGGCAGCAAAAAGGTTACGACCAAAAATGCGGAAAGAGCCTCCAGCTGCGATCTCCGGAGTATCAAAATGCATCGGATTGGCACGGTTCGGGTAGACGATGTTGCTTACTTCATCGCCGTTGTGGACGGAAACGCCGTAAAGTCCCAAGACCGACGGCAAACGAAAGTGCAGAACACTATTCCCTCGATTTATTGTCGGCAATTGTTGGGCAGCACCGCCATTGGTGGAGCACCAGACAGTGGACTGCTCACCAAAGTCTTCGCCCTGGAGATTTGCGACGTCATTCGGTCCGGCGATGTTGGACCAGTTCAGAATTTCAGCACGAGCGTCGGCGCCGGAGGCGATAGCAAATAAACAGGCGAACGCCAGTCCCAATTTTGCAAGCATAGTTTCTGAAAAAAGGTTACCAATGCAGCGGTAAAGCGATGATGACATCACTTACTCATTTTGTATTTGGCTAGGAGATTGTCAGCATCTTTCTCGTGTTTCGATTCTCTCAGAGCATTTGCCAATTGCTGTACTGAACCCTTTGCCTCTGGACTATTGGCTCCGGTATTCTTAACAATGGTGGCATGAACCTTTTCAAAGACGGCAAATGACTTCGGCAATTCATTTCCATAAGCGTATGCGCATGCTAACTTACTTCGAAGTTCTAGCAACTCGACCGAGCGCTTTTTATTTCCTTCCAAAACACTGATTGCTTTAGTCACCAAAAAGACCGCCGAGGCATATTTTTTTTGTCCGATATATTGATCAACTTTGCTTGAAGCCCACATTGCAGCGTAGCGATCGTGTTCTGTACTTGTGGGATACTTGATACCCAAGGAAAGTGCATCAACTAAGACGGTGTCGGAGTCGTTGTCTCTATTCTGACTTTGGTAGGTGCCGCTCAGTGATTCCAGTGTAGTGAAAATTATGTCGAAGGATGTATGGTTTGGATCGCTTGTTTTAGAGGCGCTTAGAGCCCTTTTATATGTTTCAATTGCTTCTTGATATTTTTTCGCTTCCGCGTAAGACTGGGTCAACAAAAACAAGTCATTTGCTAGATTTGCATCGTGCACGCGTTCTTCGATTGAGCAAATTTTCAACTGCTCGTCGAGCGATTTCAAATATAACTTCTGCAGCTGGTATACGGTTTTCAGACGTCGGATGTAGCGCAAAGTTTGAACGCTTCCGATGCCAGTTCGCTGTTCCTGCTGATGCACTAGAGTTTGATACACAGGTATCGATTTTTGATCTTGTTTCACATAGTGGAAATAACGATCCCGATCATCCAACAGTCTATCGATTAGGTCCACGTCATTCTTTACCAATGCAATGCTAAACAGTTCGTCCCAATATTCCACTCCTTTTTGTTCGTTTTGCTCAGCTATCCGCGCTCCAAACGCGCTTAAGCCCATAGCAGAGGCGACGTTCTGCACTTTCGGCAGCGACCGGTATAGATCGAGCGCCCTTCTGAGAACGAGAAGCGCCGCTGGCAAATCGTTCTTCTGTAATTGCAGATAAGCTGTTGCTGTCAATTGCCCCATTCGAGCATCTGGGTTTGATTTTTCATCGATATTTTGCGAGCCTACTGCTTTCAGTTGCATATCCAACTTGTCGTCACGTTGCGTTTCGAATTCTGGATGCGCTTGTCGCGGCGTCAATTTCTTTCCACCCGTGCTCTCCAGCCTTACCAAAAGATTCTGAAGCGATTGCATTTCGTTAATTGAAATCGCCTTCTTTGAACGAGCCTCAGCTATAGCTTGTCGAACATAAGGAATTAAGTATTGACCTTGCTGTCTGCGTTGTTTAACATCTGCCCACTCGTTGAGAAGATTGACTCGACCAGTCATTACAGGAGAAGTCTTGTCTGTAAGAACTTGAATATCCAGTAGCATCTTGTAAAACTTGTCTGATTGAGCATACAGATCATGTGAATTGAATGCCCGGGCAAGGTGGTCGAGACTGTTGGTATTGAAATTTCTTCGGCGCTGTTCACTGCCGAATATTTCCAGAAGGCGATCGCCAAGCGTGATTGCTTTAGCATTGTTTTTCTGGTCAAGCAGGAAAATAATATATTGCGCCAAAATATCAGATTCTAACGAATCATGATTGAAAACGTCAGGTGTTGTGCTCAGGTCATTTAGCGCAGTTTGATATATTTTGTCGGCTTGCGCATATTTACCTTGTGATATGAGAACGCCTGCCAATAAAATCAAGGCGGTAAAGTGAGTCTGGATATTATCTTTGGAGAGCTTTACTTTCGAGGCTTGAAGTAGGAGCGGCTCCGCTTGCCTCATGCGCCCCTGCTTTTGATATTCCGAAGCTGTATTAATCAGTCGGTCAGCTTCATTGACGCTGGCATCGACTTGTGAGAAAAATTGCAAACTCAAGAAATAGCTGAGGTACAGCAGGATTTTGGGTTTATCTGGCATGGTTTAAGACATCAAATCTGCACGTCGGATCACTCAGATTATGACGCATAATCGCAGAAAGTGCGGGAGAGCGTTCCATCATTGCGTGCAATTTTTGCTGGAACAGACACAGTATTGCAAACATTGCACACGAATATAGCATGGTGATGAGGATTATCCATGGCTACAGAAGTGAATTCCATTAACGAAGTCCAGAGCATCAAAGATTATGCCATTGACCCTGCTAAGCTAACGGGCTATGAAGCCCTCAAGAAACATCTATTTTGGACAAACCGTTGAAAAATCCGCCTGCGCGTCGTTGATTGTGCTGACCCAGCTTCTGTTGGGTTGTGGAACGGCGCATCAATCAATTCCAATCGACCTTCGGGTACATATCACGGACCCCGTTTATCGGAAATTGGCGGGAGTTGCGGATCGAGTCTCACTCAAAGCTAGCGGTGTTCTAGCTGAAGGCTTTTACACAATACAAGGTGTGCCCATAAAGGTAAGCGGTGATACCACTTTCAAGTTGGATGTCACTTTGCCAATACACGGCTCCTCAAACCTAACAACCAAAGACGTGAGCGGCAGCATGAGCACCAACCGTCCGATTACCGTCTTAAATGTTCCCGCTCCTCAGACTATTCAATTGCACAATGGAGCTGGATCTGCTGATGTTGACTTAGCTCGTATGCTAGTGGCGTTCATTCTCAATTCGCTGCAAGGATCTACAAATTCAATACTAGTCCACTCAAATAAAAGTGGCGACCGCCCCTTGTCTGAGTTAATTAGCGCAGCGAATGTGGAGACTGCGCAACTCGATTTAAAAGAAGGCTCGAGTCTGCAGTTTCCATCGGTCAGCGCAAAGCTTGGACCTAATTCCAACATACAATTTACCTCTGTTCACTTCGAAAAGGATTTTAATTACACAGGCAAGTGCGCTTTGCATTTGAGACTACCTCAGTTCGAACTTGACGAAGAAAAAGCTCATCGCAAGCTAGAGTTAGACAATGCAGAGATCAATTTGAACATCGAAGCAAGCAAGAATGGAAATATGACCTCATTAAAACTAACAACAAAGTCGAGTGGCTTGCTCTCGGCCGCGGGAGCTAAAGTATCAGCTCCGGGTGCTAATTTGGCATTCGATCAGGGCAAGATCAAGCTCGAAAATTGTGCCTTCTCAAGAACTCTAGGACAAGAAGAGCCCGAAGTATCCATGGACGGAATCGTTACCATCAAGAACGCATCCATCTACACTCGACTGAACCAAAGCGCGGACGGAAAGTTCGATATGGAGGGACTAGATGGAAATCTGCAGTTTAGTAATGCTGGTCACAAAATCAAATCAGATGGAAAGTTCAGTGTGAACATCACCAGCAGCGAAAACACGATTGGAATCAAAGGAGCTCGTGCCACCATTGGGGGATTGAAATTTCACTCAGACGAAAACAGCATCGCCATTGATGTGCCGAGTTGTCGGCTGGTTATTCCGTCGGCGGAATTGAGAAACGCTGTGGTTAGGAATATACCTAAGAAGCGAATATTCGAAGTCAATAAAATCGTTTATGAAGGGCGAAAGTGCAACTATCTAAACTTATGTCGCAAGAAAATGAACCTAAGAAGCAAAAATCCACGCTGAAGCCAATTATAATAATCATCATAATGCTTTGTGCGCCGTTCATTGGCAACATCATTACGCAGATGGTTCTTTATTACACTGGTCACACTCTTCTTTTAAACGAGCACGATCAGCACCAAGTTATTCTATCGACATGCGGAGTTGTTTGGGCGCTCTTGCTTGTTTTTCTTGTAAAGCGCAAGTCGACCGATCCAGACAACGGCTTTCTTAACAGGCACATAATTTTCGCATCTGGATTGTCCATATTTTTCCTTGCTTACATGGTTTCTGAATGTGAGAATTGGCATGTCATCCGCGAAGTCTACTTCACTCTAGCGCTTATAGGTGCCGGGTTGGTAGTTTACAGTTATGCATTGGGGTACATGCAGGCAAAAGAACCCTTTAAAAAGGTGGATCAGATAGTATCCCTCGTTTTTCTAGCAATCAGCCTGGTGTTTCCTGTATGTGTTATCTGGAAATATCTATCTGGTACGAAAGGCTTTTTCTGATAGTCAATCGTTCATCTACGCACCAATAATGGAGCAAGCAATAGCAGAAACTCCAGCTGGCAACAACCTTCATATTCTATTCGTCCTGCGATTCAAGTCTATCGAAGCTGCGAATTGATAATTTCTGGGCGCGCGTCGTCAAAGATTTTTGATTAATTCCCTCTTGAAAACCTAGCCAAAACTCCGAAAGTGTGCGATAGTAATTTGGCCCCAATATCTATTACTAACCGATCGGAAGCCCTCCCGGGACCGATGATTTTGCTGTCGCACTGCGTCTCCGCATCGACCTAGCAGGAGGATTTAACATGTCTAAGTTGGAAAACAGTAGCGCGAAAAATGGACATTCTCCATCGATTATGGACCAAGTAGGTGAAACCCTCTTAGGCGAAATTGGCATGGGTCCCAAAGCATTCTACAAAGAGTCTGACCAGTTCCTGCGCGACCCCAACTTCCTTGCTAGCCATCCAGAACTATATGTGATGCCAGGCACAGTTATCTCGCAACCACTTCAACTGGGCTGGAAGGCACTTGATGATGCGGCTCACCTCGGCATTAACACAGTGAAAGACGAATTTGGTGCCGGCATCGATTTCTTCAAAGCTGGCATCATTGATCCAGGAAAGGGCATCATTGATGGTGCAAAAGGCTTTGGAAACCTTGTAACGGGGCATCCGGGAGCTTTCGTCAAAGATGAATTCAATGGTCTGAAAGAATTGACCATCGATCCAATTTGGGACGGCGCCAAGGGTGCATTCAGCGCGGTGAAACCAGTTGGTGAAGTGCTATCGCATCCATTACACGCTGGTGTCGACACAGTCGAGACTGTGGCACGCGTTGCTAAAGACGGTATTGATGCTCCTATCAATGTCGTTAAAGGAGCATTTGATTTCGGAATTAAAGCTCCTGTGGATCTCATAACCGGTCACCCAGGAAAAGCTGTGAGCGACATCGAAACTGGCATGAAACACGAAACAGTTGATATCGCGAAAGACGCATACAAGGGTGTCAGTCACGCTCTGAACGGTGCTGCGCACGCAGTATTCGATTTGTTTTAGCTTCTTCTATCGCCAGAAATGGAATAACAACCTGCAGGCAAGCAGACACTTTCGTGCTACTTGCACCACCTGTGTAAACTTACTGCCTTTTTCTTCTCCATGCACCATGTTGTTTTCTACGCCAATCGATCCCATGGTGATACCACCCTCAGTGCTCGCTCCAGTAAAGGATTGAGCGAGGTGATATCACAACACATGTGAGCTGACCCGATTCCATGTCGAGGACTTTATTGACGAGCGCGGTCAAGCTTCGACGCTGTCTTCCGCAGTCGAATTGTCGAGCCTGTCTGTTTCGGTCAGCTCCCAATAAGCACCCGCAGAAGCGACGTCGAGAAACATCTGGACATAGTGGTGCGAGGGGGCCTGAGGTCATGACTGATGTGACCG
>PLZS01000089.1 GCA_003153555.1 Candidatus Melainabacteria bacterium
AACGAACACGGGCACATAATATGGATTCTGTTCCGCGCCACAGAATCGGTGTAAACGCGCGCTGGAGCACCACAGACGGGACACCAGCACCTTCGAACTCCCTTAAGTGGTCAGATCAGTCTCCTCCCAATCCTGTTCGCCGATTTGAGCTTTGGGAATGCCGAGTGACTCAGCCAGCTCATGAATTTCTTGATCTATCTGTGCTAATTCGTCCGTCCCCTCAAGCGGCTTAAGAAGCGGCCGGCGACGAGACAAGTTACGGATGTTGTGCCGCAATACTAATAAGCTGCTGCGAAGATCTCGGCTGAAGAACCAGGCGAAGGAAATGTTGATCCCCGCGCTCAATGCCATGCCGATGGACAGGGTTATTGTCCACATGTGTTTATATGCATATGAGACGTCCGCCTGCGCAATCACAAAATCGAGAGCAACAACCCAGGCTAACTGAAAGACAATGCTCAGCACGACCAGGATGAGCGTTCTTTGCATGATTGAGCTCTTGCCCGTCATAAGCATCTCCACCCTTTGCCTCTTGTCTCTATCAAAGCACAGGTAAGACTTGCTGAAGACATACTCACTGCACCCATCGACGCCGTTACGCCCTTCATCTCGTGCGCGGAGGACTTCACGGCTTTGCTGTCTTGAGCACTTATGACTGCCGTTACTCCATCAGTCAGCGCAAAGGACCTACTTAGAAGCCGAGAAAAGTTACGCCGAGCTTTTGCGTAAAACAAACCGAAAGGCAGAAGCAGTGATCGCGAGAACGATTCCGAAAAATGCAGACCGTCAAGATACGTAGGCTTGGCCCGCTGTGGCTACCGGCCCGCCGCCAGCCATGCCAACAATTAGCCAGATCTTAGTAGTAACTTGCATGATATGAGCGATTCCCCACACGAGCAGTACAGACTCCAAGAAGCGCCGCAAGCGACTCTGCAACTAGCGTGGCAACCATCAGCCAGCGACTATCAGCAATTTAATAGCACTTCGCAAATCCAGCTAAATCGAGACAATCAGCAGCTAGTCAATGCAGGAGTGTTAGGAAATGTTGAAATCGATTTCGGCGAAGCCCCTTTAATAGCGCAGGCATTGACCGATAAGCAACAAGGCTACGTGCAAAAAACTCCTGATCTGGACGCCATCAATCCGTCTCAATTGAGTCCTGATGCCCAATTTGGTGGAGCAGTCGGTAACTGGGTCAGATACCTTGGCCGGGCGGCATGGCACAGTCTTGATGGTCTCTCACAGCCAGGTGCTACTGATCACATGATTTTCGGTAGCGCTGTAAACGCAAAGCATTACTACGACGAAAACAACTTACAAACCGTGATTAACGACATTGGCCAACTGGGTCAAGACGCAATGCACACCATCTGGAATGCACCGGGCGCTTTTGAAAAGATGACCCCTGACCAAAGATCAAAAGCCTCAGCTGATCTCACTTTTAATACCTTCTTCTACTTTGGAGTAAAAGCACCAATCGCAGCAGAAAAAGCAACACAGATGGGTCTTGAGCGAATGACAGAGCAAGAGCTTAAGGCCATGGGCATCGAGAAAAAGGTATGCGATCTGTTGCCACCATACAAGGAAGGTGGCAAAACCTATGGTTTACTTATGGCAGGTGAATCAGAATTACCATTGGTTAGCGGCGTAAACGGTCCTGCTGCCAGTATTCCGAAAGGAACAAAAGGATTTGACGCCTATACAAGAACGCACGTTGAGGGACACGCAGCAGCTTTTATGAGAGAGCACGGTATAAAAAGCGCTCAGCTTCATATCAATAACCCATCAATTTGTGGGAATTGTGATCGTCTGCTGCCCCGAATGCTTGAGACTGGAAGCCAGTTAGAAGTAATTCTTCCTGATGGTACTTCCAAGATTTTCATTGGAGAAAAACGATGAAGTTACAGTTTGTAGATATCAACAACCCACCAAGACCAAGTACTGTCTTCAATAATTGCGAGGAGCTGAGAGAAGCATTAGACAATCTGCGGAACAGCGGAGCGTTGATGTTTGAACTTTGGGGCAATAATGGTTACAAGCTTGGAATTGGGTTGGATAGCGCTATTGGCTGTGTGCAGTTTAGCGGGATCGATCACGATCCTCCCTACTTTATGGCGCTTGCAAACTCTCCTGTGAGTCAAGAATCCCACAGCTTTCCAATGAATGGTTCTGCCACCGAAGTACGAAACAAGCATTGCTTGCCGTCGACAACAGTTTACCAAATAGCCTGCTATTTCCTCGAAACGGGCGAAAGAAGTCCGGAAGTTGAGTGGGAAGAAGTTTAGGAAATAAACAACGTGAAAACATCTTCGACTGCTGTTGCATAGCTTTGCACTGTCTTGGGTGACTTCTGAGCGACGCTGAATGAGAGTAAGAGGCGCGGGCACTACTGGTGTGACATACTTTAGAGACCGTCACGTAGGATAGCAGCAATTGGTTGAGTCAGATGTGCAATATACAGTGCAGTACAGCTTTGCTGATATTCACTGCGCCCTTCTCAGCTTCTACTCATGGAGGAAGTATCTGTCCGTCCTTGTTATTTTTGGGATAGTCGGCATACTCCTTGGTGTTTTGAATCCTTCCGTGAGATACGCCATCTTGTGCGGATTGGTATTAATTGGTGTGAGTGTTTATGCGTGGTTATGGTTGCCTAGACTAACAAGGAAAACCTTAGCTTCGCCGTCATTTTTATCAGAGCAACAAATCGAAATCAATGAAACGGGCTTTTCAATGCATTCTGACGCTATGCAAAGCAATATCCAATGGTCTCAGTTTTTAAATTGGTCTGAAAACGAATCTTCTTTCTTGCTTTATCCAACTCCCTACACGTTTGTCGTGATACCAAAACGTTGCCTTGCTATCGGCCAACCAGAAATTGTTCGAGAGCTGCTCCGCGTTCATGTGGCGAAGAAAGTGCAAAATCGAAAAGCGGTAGTTGTAGTCTTCCTGATTTTTTTGATCGCAGCCTTCTTGGCTGGTGTTTTCATAAAACTGTAGCTAACAAGTTAGCCGTTTTCACGAATAATCTTTTCGTATAAAGCTTCAAGAATATATTGATGTCGACTTGGTCTTGGCTTGCGTTTCGACCTGGTCTGATCAATTTCTTCAAGTAACTCTTTTGGCAAGCGTAATTTGACAGGCTGGATGTCTGCTATCGATTCAATTTGTTGTACTACTGGCGCTTGTGCAGCACTGATGAAATCCTCAACAGTTTTCGGTCTGGGTGCAACTGACATATTTTTAGCCTCAATTAAACAGCAATAGGAAGTCGTTTTGATATCATCGCGAGATCATTTAGGCGGTCAAAAAGGTACCGCATCTCGGCACTTGCTTTGGCGTCGGCATGTTTCAATTCAACGGCGCCAAGTCCTTGAGAGGCAGCTGAGCGATAAGCCTTGCGATTTCCCAAAGGCGCGTCCAGGTATTTGAGCCCTGGAATTGCGCGAGCAATGGCCACCGCCTCAACGTTGTCTGTGCCAACTGAATCGGCCCGGTTGAGGAAACAAACAGTCTGTAGCTTCTCGTTAAATGGTCGCGCCTCTTCAATGAGGGCAGCGACCTTATCCAGGGTCCAAATATCAAAACTAGCAGGCAGAAAAGGAATCGCATAGATGTCTGCTATGGAGAGCGCTGCTCTTTGCCCAGCTGAATCTCGACCACCCACATCAATGACGACGTGGTCGTATTTTTCAGCCAATCGCAGTCCTTCGCTGCGCACGGCCGTGCCGTGTAGCTTGACGCTTGTATATCCGGCACCCCCGACTTGCGCTCTCACCTCATTACGCAAAAGAGTGAAGTCGCTGGCCGACTCTTGATCATCGGCGTCGATTAACAAAACATCCGATCCTGATATGGAAAAAAGTACAGCCAGATTGGTTGCCAGCGTGGTTTTGCCCACACCACCTTTGATACCACCACAAACTAGAATCACTTGGACCTGCTTTCTATTGCAAAAAACCTTTAGACACCTAATATGATACCACATTGAAATCGTTGTGGTATCAAAACAATTTCAGAATAATGCTTTATTCAAATTGATTTGATGTTGTTGTGATATCACTTTGAGTTCATTTGAACGGACGATAGAGTGACAGTATTTACTCGCCTGCCTGTTGGTTGGATATGCTCGCCGCTCGGTTTCGATATTGCAATGGGCCAAGAGCGATAGATTCAGCAACCAAATTATTGACTGTGGAATTACACAGTACTAGTTGACTTGAGTGCAGTTAAAGTCAATTTGTGATGAGACGAAAGCGGTGTCAGGCATCTCAAAGCTGGGTCGTCCAAACAGATCGCTGTTTTCTTTCATCACAACCTTTTAAGCGAGGCAAAAAGCGTGGAAAGACAAGAAGCAGATGTTCAAAGAATCGGACGAGAGCTCAATATTGTCTGTGGAGGCATTGCCCAAGGCGCACTCGACGAGGCGTGGAAGCGCTCAAAAGATCCAGTAGGTTTGTGTGGAACTGTAGCAAAGGATGCCTTGATTGGAGCAGGAACGTCGGCGGTCTGCATGATCGCTCCTGAGATAGTCTTACCTGTCGTTGTAATTTCAACAGCTGCCGTAATTCTCGAAAATCCAAACGTTCTAAAACAAACTTGGGATAGAAATGGTCGAATAGGCGCTGCTTGCAGAACAGCTTGGAACGACCCGACCAAAGAGATCTTGGCCAAAGATATGGTGGCAAAGGCCTTCGGCAAGCCTTTCTTCGACAATGCCCTTGGTGGTGTTTGTGGTGGACTGGGCATGGTTGCCGGTGTAAGGTTCGCTGAAGGTAAATTGGCACAAGTGGCTGAGGAAGCAATAGCTAGCAAGAGGTTGGTCATGTCTGACCTGGGAAACGGCACCCTCCAAACACGAATTGGCAATAGTCTGGTGACAACTAGAGCTGATGGAACGGTGATTAAACAGTTTGATAGCGGTTTAATTGAAAGACACATTCCAATGAGTTCTGGCAAATATATGGTGACTGAGCGTTCCCCGAATGGAACTTTGACGACTATTCTGCCAGAGGGAACCAGGCTGGTTGAAAGTCCAACAGGCAGAGTGTATAGCTTTGAACCGGACGGCTCGTATGACGTGATGAAACAGACCGGTTTGAAAATGAGCGTGGCTACAAATGGTGAGCGCACGTTTGTTCACCCAAGCGGTGTTGCCACCAAATATAGTGCGAGTGGAAAAGAGCGGTTTTTATCTGCTGAATAATAAAACCGAATTTCATGTAAATGCTGTTCTTGAGCCAATCTTCAGCTTTTGTATTCTAGAAATTGAAACATAAAAACCATTATATGACGGTCAGTTGCCGCACCATATTTGATGGCATGATTTACTTTGGTAATGCGGTGACGGACATTGGAGTGTCACTTTGCACAATAAATGCGACATTTTTTTGCACGATATTTGCGTCAGTTGACCGGTCGACTATTAAAAATTTCAAGCCTGGAGATATCTGTAGAGAATAGTAAAATGCACAGCTCCTGATGCAAAAACTGCAAAATCGACAAATTTCTAATTATTAAATGTCTCAACCAAGCCGTTTTTAAAGGCATCGCCATCTGACACCAAGAATGCTCTGGGTCCATTTGTACTTCAGAGGAGTAAAATAGATGAACGATCGTTTTTGCGAGGTTGTTTAAATGGATGACAGAACCATTTCTCGTAGCGATGTTGATGCGATGACCGGCTATACAGCTGGACAAAAACGCCTGATGAAAATGCTGATCACTTGCAATATAGAGCTCTCTGAACTTGTGGATAAAGTTTTAGTCGAAGCAATTGATGCTTCTGATATTGGCCATCACATTGAAGCTGAAAGTCTCTTTCAGGAGGCACTTTCGCTTATTGAGAAGAAGGGCACTACTGACGACTACATGTTCATGCCGGTGTTATTGCATTACTGTGCCTTCTTGCATAAATACAGGCGCTTTGACGAATACGACTTAGCCTTTGAAGAATTCAATCGCATTGCCGCACTTTATGAATAGTAATAGGCACTCACTGATCTAGGGTATGTGACTCTGGTCAAAAGGCAAGATTTGTGGTGCGATATTATTGATAGAACAGGGACTGGTAAGTAAATGAAATACCAACTCGTTGTGGCTATTAGTTTGCTTTCGCTAATCGCGAGCAGTTCGTGTGCCGCCATTCCACCGCACACTGTTTTTATGAGTGANNCTTGGCATTGAGCATGCACAGCGCCGCGAATGGGATTTAGCTGAGCGATGTTTCTTGACGGCGTTGCATATCAATGAACTTACTGAAGGGTCTCGCAGTCAAAAAATTGCAGCTAACCTTAACAGTTTAATTGGACTGTATCTGGCACAAGATAAGTACAGTTTAGCGGAGCCGCTAATCGAGCGGTTCCTGAGGGATTTTCAAAGTAACTCGTTAGTTTCGGACGATTTAGTAGGACCGTTGCTGGATGATTCATTCCAGGTGCCCAAGAAGATACTTTGTCCGAAACAACGACAACAATTTCACAAATCGGTTCGTTATCAGTACCAGCGGCGCGCGATACTTGAGTGATTTTCAAAGAAAGTCAGTAATTTCAGTTTCTGAACAACAAAGGTGATTTCAGTCCGGCATTAATTCGACGCTTAGGTTTGTCAAATCCACTCGTCGCCTAGTTCAATCCACTCTTTTGAACTTTCATCCAGCTTCTTCATGATCACGTGCATAGAGCCCTGTGGATTGTCGAATTGATGGCGCTTCCACATGTGAGCATATTCCTTGTCATCAGGTGCGTACCTGCGTATACCGTGTGAATGCTGATTATCCGCGTTGCTGTTATGTTCTACAACGATTTCTTGTTTGTCATTGAGGAGTGCAAATTCTGAGCCGTTGCTGGTTGGATATTTCTTCAGCATGGTTGAGTTTTCTGCGTGTTTGCGTTTGATGGCGTCGAGTTCTTCTTGCGAGAACTGTCTCTCTCCCAAAAACTTAGCTGCTTTTGCTCGCGTCTCCTTTAGCCAAGCGTCATTTTCGTCGTCATCGTCCATTGTTCAAACTCCTATACTCGTTCTGAAGTCTTTTACTTTTTCAAAATAACCGGGGAATGCTTTTCTCAATTGTTGTGAGTATTCCGTATTTGAGCTGCCTGATACATGAGCAAACATGTCGGCCCATACTTCATGCCATTGTGCCTCAATGTCTCCTGGATATCTAGCTTCCAAGCGTGCTCTGGCAATAAATGCTTCCTTGGGATTTTCGGCCAGGTCTTTTTCAAATTGTTCGACAAACGATGGATGAGACGAGACTGGTTTGAACGGTCTAGTCGAGCGATCACCATAGTAATCGTTAACAGCGTGTCCAATTTCATGGTGCAGAGTATGTGCCACGTCTTTGTTGCGTCTTAAATCTCCTTCAAAGCCGTTATGTTCGGCTACCCGAAGTATGTTCATATCTTTCGACCAAGTTCCGTTGGCAAATACGTGGTCTGCGCTAATGGCTTCTGCCATGTTGTGCACTGGTTGATAAGTTACTCTTTTTAGAAACTCTCGTTCTCCATTTGTTAGTGGCACGTTGTCCAGTTCGTCCTTAAACTCCTTCGATATGCTCTGTCTGCGTGCTATTTTACCGACCTTGTCTCTGGGACCTTCAAAGTCTTCGACGGCATGGATGACACTTTTTTCTTTGTGGAGCAAGTCCTCCATTTTTTTATTGAGAGCAGCCATCTTTTCAGAAATAGCTGATATTTTTTCCGTAGCATGCTCCAGTACGCCTGCTATCTTTACTGCTGCTGCGTCTTCTTTTATCAGTGTGCTGGCAACAGCCATTACTTTTCCTGCACCTGCAGCGAGTGCTCCTTCTGGGATTAGCTCCGGAGCAAGCACAGTGCCTATCACTGTTGGGGCGACGTCGTGTCCAAAGACATAGCCCTTTTCTTGAGCTGTTAGATGATTAAAGTGATCGAGTGATTTGGCTGCTACTGTGCCGATTGCCTCGCCTGTGTGTATGGCATCTTGTGTCATTCCGTTCAAGTCGCCGTGCGAGACTTTGTTGGCGATGTAGTTTGCTCCTGCTCCGGTTGCCTCTATTGTTGCTTGGACAGCTGTCTTGGTGCCATCGATTGCCTGTTGAACGGTCTCTTGCGGGTGAGTTATGGCTTGTCCAGCGGCTGAAACTGTTTCTTGGACGAAGCTGCCCAAGCCGTTGGCAAAGCCGATAGAAAACTGACCGAAGGCGTCTAGAGCGTTAGTTGGTTGTTCTTGTGGTTTTGCATTGCCGCTTTTGCGTGCTTCGTGAACCTCGGCGTGCAGAGACGCTGTATATGCGGTCTGTGCTTGACCTCTATCGGTGACTGCGTGTTGTTCAAGGGCGGTCATTTGTTAGTAAGTCCATCGGGGAGATGTGCTTACTCTAAGGAGGAGAGTTGGCAGAAATTTGGCTTTTTGAGATCTTCTGTGTAATCACACATTTTGCTTAGAGAAGTTTGTGATTATGCTCGTCTTTGTAGCTTGGGAGGTAGGGGAATGGACCGGCTTATTAACGCAATCGAATCGAGCCTCTTGGATGACCTTATTAACCTCTATCAGTGCGATCTTCGGAGAGAGGCGCATCAAGCCTGTCATGTTGAATGTTTAGTCTGTGCCAAGCTGGCGATTGTGGATTCCATTGAGCAGTATAGGGCGATGAAAGACCGTATGGTTTCTGTCGTTGCCGATAGTTGATCAGTTTGTAACGTAAGTGCAATCGTGTCCGTGTCATCTGAGTATCAAATTGTATTTAGCGTTAGCGAGTTTGGGCGTATTGAGCGAGTTTGAGCGAATCGGTCTTTTCTAGAGCTGGTGATTTGTGATTGTGGTTTGTGATTTGTGATTTGTTTTAAGATCGCTCGATTTTCTTAGTAGTGGTCTGTGCTTTGGGGAAAATGGCAAAGCTGTTTGGCCATTGGTTAGGATGTCCGAGCTGTCTGGGAGGCGGAGACTTTGCTGCAAGTCTGTTGGGAAAGTTTTCGAATTTGTCTTTGTCAGTGCAGAACATGCGACTGAAAGTTCTTCCAAAAACTGAGTGGCTCGCTTCCTTTCCTGCCCGGCTGAAAAGCCTAGCACCTCGCTCCCAGCATCAATTGGGCTTTGCTCTTAAACGGCTTCCTCCCCGCCAGGCGCGGGTCCCCTCCATTTACGCTGCGCCTCAATTGACGCTGGGTCCCAGCTTCGGCGCTTGTGGGCAGTGCTGCATGGGGTGCGCTCGCTGCCCCGCAGGAGGGATTGAAATGAACGCTAGAACGTTGAAAAAACATCTGAGGTATATGGTGCCGCAAATGCGTTTGGTCCTGGTTAAGGAGCCAGGTGATCGAGTGGCGATTAATGGACCGGAGGATCTGAGTAAGTTTGTAGAGCCGCTCAAAATGTACGCTGAAGAGCATTTTGTCGCTTTTCATTTGGATGCAAAAATGAACGTGGTTGGTTTCCAAATTGTGTCACATGGCACTGTATCAGCTAGTCTTGTCCATCCTCGAGAAGTGTTCAAGGCGGCGCTTTTAGCGAATTCAACCAGCATCATAGTCGCTCATAACCACCCGACCGGCTCACTTGAGCCCAGTCGAGAAGATATTGAAGTGACTGAGATCTTGATTAAGGCAGGCGACCTACTCGGGGTGAAGGTGCTCGACCACCTCATTGTCAGCTCAAGCGGCATTAAGAGTTTGCGCGAATACTACGCGCATTTGTGGGCGCAGTCTGGCGCGGTTAAGTAGTTGAGAGCAGAGAAGCGAGAAAGAGTGGGTGCAGGAATTGACCTGCACCCCTTGGTCCTGGCTGTCATAAAACAAAGCAATAAGAGGGATTAAAAATGGAGCCGATTCATAAATCAGACATGAAAGGCCAGGTCAGGCTGGTATCGAAAATGGTGCGCAGGTATGCGCGCAGTACAGAAGATGCAGACGAGATTATTCAGAATGTTTTTGTCAAGCTGTTGACCTCAAAGTATGTGCCGGTGTTCTTTTATCCATGGTGGCTTTCGGCGGTGGTACGCAATGCCAGTGCTGATTTCTATCGCAGTTTAAAGCGTGAGGAGCAATGGATCAATCGCGAGGTGTGGATTTCAACAATTGGCTGCATTGAGGACAATCCAGCGGTGGTAATGCCCGTAGCGCCTGAGGTTGATGAAAACGAAGCGCTAGAAACAGTGGTTGAAGTTTTGAAATGTCTGCCTGAGGCCCAAGCGCGGGCGCTTGTGCTCCATGCACACGGGTTTACTTATGGTGATATTGCCAGGTGTGTAGGGGCGAAAGTGGGCACGGTGCGATCTCGTATTCATAACGGTAGAGCAAGGGCCCGGCAGCTATTGGAAGCGGTATAAAGCGGAGGATGTAGAAAAGGGGCGAGTGACGACACCGCCCCTTTTGACTGTTTGGGTAACTAGTCGCCTGTCAGGGCAGGTTTTCTGAATCGCTCTGACACAACTGGTGTCCTAGTGCTAACCTTGTGTATCACTTAGGAAAAAACCGGAGGGATTTTATTTATGAGACGGGTAATTTTTTCGCTTCTCAGCCTGGCCATCATGTTAGGCACCGCTAGTGATGTCGCAGCGAAGGACGTGAAAGTTAAAGGCTACACTAAGAAGGACGGCACAAAAGTGGAAGGTTACACCCGGCACGATAAAGATCCAGACACAGTGAAAGTGAAGGGTTATACAAAGAAAGATGGCACGAAAGTGGAAGGTTACGAGCGTAAGAAAAGCACTAAGTGATGGAGCTTTTTAGATGAGCCGATTGGGTTTTTGTCGAGTTTAATTACCATCGCCGTAGTTGCGATGCCGGCTATGGCAGACGCCTCGATTTTGGGCCAAGGATGTCGAGGGACCGACCTAGACAGGCAGGACAAAACTAGCGAAGCGCCTGCTCAAAATGCCTCATAGCGAGATCTCTCGTCTAATGGTCCTGTGGCGCTTGGTAAGAAGTCAGGTCCAAGCGATATGCTTGAATTTGATTTGAAAAACGCCATGCGTTTGGCGAAAGCAAGAAATTGACAAGCTGCTTTGACCAGCATTAACAGCGCCATCAAAAGTGGTATGGACCCTGGACCCAGGGCTTAATGCCGCAGCGCAAGAAATGCAGAGATAGCACACACAAAAACGTTCATCTCTGACTATCACGAGCAAGCTGTCAAAGATACAGTCAATGGCACACCTGATCTGCGTAGTCGGGCACGAGATTTTCTGGATAATAAGCCCAAGTGACCGTTGCCGCTCAGGAGCCGCATGGCTCCTGGTATTGAATAATGCGGGGCATTCTTGAATGAATGACTCGGCGTCGGGCTGGTGGACTCAGTTTCATGATCTCCGTAGAACCTGGATATTGTCAGAGTCGAGCAAGCGTACAAGTTGGTAGCAGCTCAGGAGCCGCATGGCTCATGGTATTGAATAATGCGGAGCATTCTTGAATGAATGACCTGGTGCCGGGCTGGTTGACTTAGTTTTATGATTTCCGCAAAACTTGGATATGCTCAGAGTCGAGGCAGCGTGCAAGTTGGTCGGCAGCTCAGGAGCCGCATGGCTCATGGTATTGAATAATGCGGAGCATTCTTGAATGAATGACCTGGCGTCGGGCTGGTTGACTTGGTTTTATGATCTCCGCAGAACCTGGATATTGTCATTGTCGAAAGGCGAAAAACGTGGATCAGCCATTTTCATTCGTTGCGGATTACATGTATGTTTGGCGCTGGCGCGCTCGCTCCTCCGTCGCTCTAGGGACGTCACAAAAACGCAGTGAGCCCTTTAGAGGCAATGTCATCCGTGAGTGTTGTAAGACTTGAGACGGTCAGAGGGGCGGCTTAGATAAAATCTGTTTTTTGCGAGACTTGGTGGTGGCAAAAAGCAGTTTTTATCTAAGCCTTGTCGCATCCAGCCGAGATCTTGGTGTGTGAGCCGCAGGCGCATCTTCTTATGTCCGGTGACACCGTTACGAGCTGCTGAGCAGCTCTCCACTGGATCTCGTCGTCCTCTCCACCGGCTCTCCTGATGCTACCACCAAAATTTTTGAAGTAAAGACCCAGCCCTACGGGTGGCGAGACGCCAGTCTTGACTTAAAAAACTTTGGCGGTTTCTAAAATACAAGCCGGTGAAGAAGCCGGAATCAAAGAGGTATTCGCTATGACAGACAATAACGCATTGGCCGAAAACAACATCATGTTCGGGGGAGTGCGCAGACTCAATCGGGATTATTACGGCAAGCATACATGCACAAAGCGTCGCCTAGAGCCTTGCCTAACATGCCGCGATAACGATGCACTGGAGGCACATTATGGCTTGGGTTATGACGACATTGATCTAGACGATTTTTATTATCGCGAAGACTATGAGTAAGATTAATCAGCCCGAGGTTTAAGGCCTTGGGCTTTTTTTCTGGCTCCGTTACCGATACCGCTTGTAGTACCAAAAGCACGAACCACGAACGGGAGCAGCCATTACATCTATGTTCAGGGCGCTAGCGCTCGCTCCTCCGTCGCTCTGGGGAATAAAGGAACTCCGGGCGAGAACAGAAGCAGAGGTGAGAAAGCCTGCGCACCAAACAGTGGACGTGCCACCACTTTTGGTTTGAATCGGTGAGCCGGGGTTTGTCTGTGGCGGCGTAGTGTTTGTCCTGGCGCCACAGCTTGTCACCAAACATTTTTGACCAGTGACAACCTAGTTGTGCCTCATTGCTGTGATTTATCCAGTGCCGCCTGCCATGAGACATCATGCCCTCTTTATGGGCTAGAGAACGTCTTCGCATGTTCGTGCCGGCGTCGACCCAGCCATGAGATTTTTCAAAGCCCTCGAGATGAACCTTTGGCGGCGGAAATTTGCTGCGACCGTGCTGGTTGTCAGCGCGATGTGTTTTGAGCCAGCTCGACGAGTCCTGATATGTGGCGGTGTTATTCATTTGGCGTTCCTCCTTGGGCTCGTTTTGACGCCTGACGTTCGCATGACCTGATTTGACCGGCAAGGCAGACCGGGGCCGGTCCGAGGCGCTAAAGCGACCTTGTCAGTAAAATCAGGCGCTTCGCTGTCCTGCCATACGTGGGCATCAACCAATCCCTAAGGAGGGAACTATTATGAACAACACGATCATCATTCTCGGACACGTTGGCCAGCCACCAAAACGAATCGACCTTACTGACACCAGCAAATCGCTTGTCAAATTCTCAGTCGCCGTCAAAGAACCATCTGCCAAGGGGCAAGAAAAATCCCAATGGTTTGAAGTCGAAGCCTGGAACGGTAACAGCGAAAACGCCCTCAACCTAATCACAAAGGGGCGTGAAGTCCAAGTAACGGGCAGGCTGACACTGAACTCGTACACTGCCAAAGATGGCACGAACAAAGTGGTGCCTGTAATCAAAATGTTAGGCTTCCAGCTTTGCGGCAAAAAGCCGGAACAAACAGATACTGCCACGGAGTACATCTCACTCGTATAACTCACAACCAAAAGGGGCGGGCAACTGCCTCTTTTCGTTTGTGCTCCGGCTGAGAAAAACTAGAGCAATGTCATCTGTGGTTGGAAGAGTGGAGATGGTCAGAGGGGCGGCTGAGATAAAATCTGCTTATTTTGCGAGACTTGGAGGAGGCAAAAAAGCAGATTTTATCTAAGCCTTGTCGCATCGAGCCGAGATCTTGGTGCGTGAGCCGCAGGCGCATCTTTTTATGTCCGGTGACACCGTTACGAGCTGCTGAGCAGCTCTCCACTGGATCTCGTCGTCCTCTCCCCCGGCTTTTCAGATGCTACCACCAAAGTTTGTTTACTCAAGACCAAGCCCTGCGGGTGGCTACGCCAGTCTTGACTAAACAAACTTTGGCGGTGACTAGAAGAAAGCCGGCGAAGATGCCGGACACGAGAGGAGCGAAACTATGACTACTTTTGAAACTACGATCAAGGAAATCGCCGAAGGTTACGTTTTGCAAGCGACAGACTGGAGAAGCGAGTTGCATATTTGCAGCGACTACGAAGATTTTGATATCTGCGAAGGATGCCAGATGCTTGATCACGGATTTAAACTCTTGAACATGATCGGAGACCTCACGATTCTGGATAACTTCAGATAGGAAAATGCGAACCCCGAGGCTTTCTGCTTCGGGGGATTCGTTTGGTTCCGCGCCGAAAAACTTAGATTGTATAAGGGCGCTGTTCCTTAGAGTATCGGCACACTGCTTCAGGCGGTGTTATGGTCAGAGGGGCGGCTGAGATAAAATCTGCTTATTTTGCGAGACTTGGAGGAGGCAAAAAAGCAGTTTTTATCTAAGCCTTGTCGCATCGAGCCGAGATCTTGGTGCGTGAGCCGCAGGCGCATCTTCTTATGTCCGGTGACACCGTTGCAAGCGGCGGAGCCGCTCTGCACTGGATCTCGTCGTCCTCTCCCCCGGCTTTTCAGATGCTACCACCAAAGTTTGTTTAGTCAAGACTGGCGAAGCCACCCGCAGGGCTTGGTCTTGAGTAAACAAACTTTGGCGGTGACTAGAAGAAAGCCGGCGAAGATGCCGGATACAGAGGGCTTCGAATATGATGATGAACTTCAAGAAGTTACTTTCGATCGTGACATTTAAAACTAGCAAATTAGCCGAAAACAAAATCACTTACATGTTTAGCCAAAGAGATGATGGTCCAGTGCTCCCGAGTGTGGAGGACACTAAATGGCTTATGGACATAATAGCCAGAGACGCTGCTCGCAGAAAAGGGGAAAGGGAGGCTTAGCTCCCTTTTTTGGTCGCTTCCTCGGTTTGAGGTGACAAAGAGCATTCTTCTTCAAAGGGGTTCGACGTAGCTAAGATGTGCAGAGGGGCGGCTTAGATAAAATCTGTTTTTTGCGAGACTTGGTGGTGGCAAAAAACATATTTTAACTAAGCCTTGTCGCATCCAGCCGAGATCTTGGTGCGTGAGCCGCAGGCGCATCTTTTTATGTCCGGTGACACCGCTGCGACCAGCTACGCCGCTCTACGCTGGATCTCGTCGTCCTCTCCACCGGCTCTCTGCACGGTACCACCAAAATTTTTGAAGTAAAGACCAAGCCCTACGGGTGGCGAGACGCCAGTCTTGACTGCAAAAACTTGGGCGGTAGCCAAAAACAAGCCGGTGAAGAAGCCGGATACGGAGGTCTACCTAATGACTAACTTCACAACAACAATGAGAGATATCGCCAACGAATACCTCGATCAAGCGACATCGATTGAGAGCGATGACCTGCATACTTGCGATGACGATGAGTATGAGTCATGCGTCGGCTGTCAAATGTTTCAGCATGGACTAGAACTTCTGGTGATGATCGGAGAAGTCTCTTCGGTACTGTCTAACTTCGAAATGTAATTTTTCAAAGCTCGGGGCTAACCACCTCGGGCTTTTTTTCTGGCTCCGATGACTTGGCCGAGGAAGTTAGAAGAGCAATGAGAGATCCGTTCCCTAGAGCGACGTAGGAGCGAGCGCAGAGCGCCCCAATAAATATTGCCCACCGGTAGAGTGGCTACCTTTAGAAATGCCTGTGCTGGTTAGAACTGGTTTGCGCATGCTGCATGCACGCTGAGTGTGTGTCGAACTGCCGGTTCGACATGCGCCGCTTTTGCCCGCCTTTTTGGCGGTCATTGCTGTCCGAAGATTTCCGCGCCGCCGGCTGCGATTTTATCGCGCACGTTGTAGTGCAGGATAAAGGGAGCACGATGGCTGCCAAAAAAGCCCCGTAGGTAGGGCTTTTAAGCTACTATCATTTTTCAAAAGTGGTGCCAAATGCCACTATCAAAGTAGCAATGGTAAGCTGGGTTTAGTTTATCACTACTATCAATGGGCAGGAAGTAGCATATGCCAGCAAACAAGAAATACCAGGCGCAAGCGGTAGCTTTAGCAGAGGCAGATAGGGTCGCTTTAGCCAAGTTGGCAGGTGAGTTGAACAAGACAAAAGGGGAAGTTGCCCGCGATGCTATCCGCTGGTATGTGCAAAATCAGGAGACGTTAAAAGAGAGCGAGCGAGACGACAAACTTGCCCGGGTGATTTTCAAAGCGACAGATCGGATTATCGCCGTGATTATGAATTCGACAAATCGCATTTGTAGTTTGCAAGTGCGGTCGATCATCGACACGAATATCACGATGATGATGTTTTATCGGATGCTACCGCCAGGGGAGGCCGATTCGTTGATGGCGAAGTTTTATCGCATGGCAGTATCGCGAGTGACGCGCAAAATCGGTCCTGAGGAGTTGAACATCGCCACGATGATCAAGGAAGGATTGGAGCAAGAGATTTTCGCTGAAGAAACGGCCAAAACAAGTAAATCAGAGTAGCTGATGAGATCGGTTGCAAAGGGCAATTACATCAAGGGCAAAGGCGGCAAGTTGCATGCCTTTAGCCACGTGCGATATCTGCAATTTCGCAAAGGGGATGACAGGGACCAGGCGGAAGGTAAAGTGCGGCTTTTTTTGAATGCCGACCGTGGGGGAATTAGCGGACGGGAAGTACAAGCGCATATCCGCAATCAGAACGAACGAGGCGTAGTCATCCATCGAATAGTGTTGTCGCCTGGCATGGACGGCGTGGATATGACTGAGTACACGCGGTTCGTGATGGACGAACTTGAGCGGTCGAAGGGGCAGGATCTCGATTATTTTGCCACGGAGCACCAGAACACGGACCACGACCATATGCATGTTGTGTTGATGGGGACGGGCAAGCATGGTGGGCAAGTGCGCCTGTACAGAGAGCAATATCGAGTGATCAGAGAGGCCGGTGACAGGTATTTAGAGCGCCATCATTACTTTACGCGCTACTTAGACAAAGAAATGCCGACTTTGATGAAGCACGGATATGTGCGAGACAAAGGAGATGACCCTTACGAGTGGCTTCTGAAGGACTTGAAAAGTCCGAAATCAATTGAGGAGATCGATAAGGAGCGGACGCTGGAGGCAGAAGCGGACCGACCAGAGTTCGACAGGGAAAAGGCGATCGCTGAGTTAGGGCCTGACGAAAAATTTAGAGCAGCAGGAGTCGTTTACCACCGATTTACACCACTGGAGGAGTTGGAGAAGCTTGATGACAGGCTGGTATCAGGCGAGCAGGCGCGCATTTCTAAACCAAATTACCAACAGTTGTGGGCATGGATTGGTACGAAGCAGCTAGGCGGTGACGATTACTATGAAAAGATAGGCGAACATGAGCGAATACAACGTCTGTTTGACGAAGAGTTAAAGAGGTCGCTTGAGTCAAACAATAGTCCGCCGAGAAGTTATCGCCAGTATTTGTATGAGAGTCGAGGGCGTCTATTAGAATCACATGAGAAATATGAGCTTGATACAAAGAGGAGCGATTTAAAACGGGAGCTCAAAGAATTAGACGAGAGTGAAGAAGCAGATCCTGAGCGCCGGCGAGAGATAGAAGACCAGCTCGATTGGCTCAATGAGCTGTCCCAAGAGCGGCAGACTGTGCTCAACAAGAAAAACAAGGAAGAAGTAGTGAGCGCAGAAAAGGCAAAAGAGGGCGAAGCGGAGCGGGCAGATGTTGATGAACATGAGCCTAAAACCGATGCGCGCGGAGCCAAAGACGGCGCTGAAAAAGACAAAGTAGATGGTGCAGAAAAACCAGAAAGAGAAGATGGTCGGGATCGGGATGACTCTGAGCGGGCCGAGCGCGTTGAACGGGAAGATGAGCAAAAGCGCCTTGAGCAGCAAGAAGGGCGGGACAAAGAGCAGGAGCGAATAGAGCAGGAAGACAGGGATAAAGAGCAAGAGAGGCTCGACCAAGAAGCACGCGACCGGGAGCAAGAACGACTAGACCGCGAAGAACAGGACCGAGAGCGGGAGCGGCTTGACCAAGAAGAGCGGGATAGGTTAGACGAACAAGCACGGCAACGAGATGAGGAGCGCCGGCAAGCAGAAGAACTGGCTAAGCAAGAAGCCGAGCGCATTTTTAAGATGCAGCAGGATCTTGAGCGACTGAGGCAGCAACAACTTGAGCAGCCATCAAAGTCTAATGAAATCTCGGAGCTGCAGAAGAAGATAGATCAAGTGACGCGCGAGATTGGTGAGGCTTCTGGTCACGAAGAGGGCGACCCAGTTGATCGAGCCGATCCCGCCCTTGACGTGAACAAAGACATTGACTTAGAGAAGGCCGAGCCTAATATTCTCGATAAAGCGGAGCCAACTTTCGACTTAGATAAGAACATCACTGACACGTGGGCTCTTGATGACAGAGCCGGTGGAGAAGAGCATGAAATCGAGGACTTACTCAAAGGGCTGGAGCCAGATGAGCGAGAACGCATAGACCCACAAAGTGACATTAGTGTGGTTTTGTTTGGGGAGAACCCAGAGCTAAAATTGGACGAGCATGAGAAATTGCCGGAAGAAAAACGCATGGATAATTGGGAGATAGAAGCGTTCAATCCTGAGTTGATAAAAGAGCAAAAAGACAGACCAGATCACGAGATGGAAAAGGAGCTTGGTGAGGGCGACGAACGAGAAAGTGACTTTGCCGAACAAGTGAAGCAATCGCCTGAACAAGTGATGCAACAGCAGGTGCAGCAGGCAATACAGCTGCAAATCCAACAAACATTCCAGCAGCCAGATAGGGCGGACGATAAAGAGGACCAAAGTCAGTCGAAAGACAAAGAGCAGGAGCAAGATCAAGGCGGAGAGCACAGTCGCTGATGGCAGTAGAAGGCACACTGACTGCAAATATCACAGCACCGACAGATCTGATTGCCCAGTTGGCGATCATGTCTCTTGCAGATAACGGCTGGCCACCCGGACTCTTCGACTTGATTCAAGAAATCAGCGTACAAAAACGAAAGAGTCAAAAAGCTAGTGGGATAGGGTACGAACTGGACTTCACGGCAAGACTGTCGTGGCATGCTATTGACGATAAGCAAACAAAGCTCACCGTGACAGTAAAGGAGCGGGAGGGTAACGTTACGCCGAATGACTGCAAGAAAGAGTGCTTTGAAATCATAAAAGGCATCAATGACCGGGCGCCAAGTTTCGTGAAGGCGCTCTCGAATGCCAAGTTGCGCACCACGTATGGCGACGCTAGATGGGCGACCGAGAGCGATTTGGCAGAAGCGAATTACCTCGTCGATGAAGTCGACCCTGGACAGCTTGTACTTGGTCCGCACACAAAGAAGAAATACTTGGCATTGCCCGACGATGAAACGGAGCGGCATGCTTTGGTTTGTGGTCCCACTGGCTGTGGTAAGACGAGTACACTTTTCGTGCCGAATTTAATACAGCGCACGGGCTGGAGCACTATCGTTACGGAAGCGACAGCTGGCAGTGTGGAAGTTGACAATGCTGAGGAGACGCCGACTGAAGGGCCAGATCTCATGCAGAAAACAGCTGGCTATAGGCATCAAACTGGGCAAAAAATCTATTACTTCAACCCGGATGACTTGAGCTCGCATCGCATCAATCCGATCGCCGGGATTACGACAATTCGCCAGTCAAGCCGATTAGCCAATCTGCTAGTTAAGAACACGAATATTCGCGTCGATACTGGTGGCGATCCGTTTTGGGAAACTGCTGAGACGGCGCTTTTAAATTCGTTGATTATGCATGCGGCCGGTAACAATGGCGATCTTGGTATGACTCGGCGGCTTTTAAGAGACGGACCGAAAGAACTAGCGAGGATACTACAAGAAAGCGCAGTCGTTGAAGCGCGGGCTCGTTACGAAGAGTTCTTGCATTGGAGCACAGAAGCCACTCGCAACAGCATTGTGATTGGCTTGATGCAGCGTCTAGAGTTGTGGACACAGCCTAGAATAGTGGCATTGACTGAAGCTAACGATATTGATTTTGACAACCTGCACAACGAGTTGTTTAGCTTTTATTTGGCGGTGCCTGCAGATAAGCCTGAATTGAAGCCTTGTGCAGCGATCATTTTTACTTACTTAATCAACTATGTGGCGGCAAAAAAGATGAAGCACCGCGTCTCTTTGTATCTTGATGAATTTACTAACTTTGGCTATATACCTGACTTCCCAAATAAGTTATCGATCATTAGACACAGGCACATACCGGCGATGCTAGGTCTGCAAGACTATGCGCAAGCTGAGGAGATCTACAAAACAACGGCGTCTACGCTTTTCAGCCAGCCGGCGACGCGGATTTATTTCAAGCCTCAAACACTTGCACAAGCAAAAATCATCAGCGAGTCTTTGGGGACAGAGACCGTCTATGAGCGCTCAGTAAGTTCGAACTGTCAAATTAACGAGAAGGAGTTTGGGCGAGAGCTGATGACACCTGGAGCTGTGCAGCTCCTGAAGAAAGGTCATGCGATTGTGTTCACTCCAAATGCCAATCCGCTTAATCTCAAGCGCTTCGAGCCGCAGGATTATGACTACGCCACTAAAATCCCACCACCGCCTCGGCGGCTCTTAAAAGTCGATGACACCCTGGTCAAAGAGTGTGTGGAAGAAAGAGAGCTCCAAGTAATGGCAGAGAAGGTGTTGAAAGCAGAGGCAGCAGGTCGAGAAAAAGATCGGCACGAGTCAGACGCGAAAGAGAAACAAAAGTCACTGGAGCCAGAAAAAGCAGAAGAAGAGAAAACGAAGGCCAAAGAAGGCAAAGACAAAAATGATGATAAGTCGTATAACGAATACGGAGACCGTGTACCCCGAATTTAACGGAGGGAGTTCTTTTGGCAGAAGAGCGGTCGATTGAGCAATGTTTTCATGTCCTTGGCTTAGAACCAGGTGCAACTCTAGCTGACGTTAAAGAGGCGCATCGCTTTCTAGTGCAGACTTTCCATGAGGATAAATATCCCATTGGCGGCATGCGTGACAAAGCCAAAGAGAAGATGATCGCAATTAACGATGCGTATGACAGGCTGCAGAAATTCTTCGCTGAGCACCCCGATGGCATACCAGAAGGCGGGTGGCAAAAACAGGGCTCCCAGGACACGACATCGACCGATGCTGGCGATATGGACTGGCAGGCTTGGCAAAATCAGCAGACCTCTGGAGCTGATAGCGAAGTCAGACAATGGCAAGAACAAGAGAAAGCTCGTCGAGAGTCTCTAAAGTTGGAAGAAGCAAAAACTCAGCGCAAGGGCATCGCTAATTTTAGTTTGATTGGTGCTTGGCTGGTTCTCGCTGTTATGTGGATGGGGCACGGTTGCACGGGCTCAGAGCATCAATATTCAGATGGCGCAATGGTCACTTTCATGCGCCAGGCCTACGAATACAAAAGAAGAATGGGAATGGCTACTCAAGAAGATGCTGACCGGTTGAGAGAGGCTACTGACCAATGGAATAAGGACGCCGAAAAGAACAACGGCAGCATGATCGTCTTGTACGTTATGCTGGCGGGTCTGATTTACGTGACGCTATTTAAAAGACCCAACAACTACATCAAGACCTGGATTGACACAGGTAAGTTTGAAGCTACCTATACCGAGAAAAAGGAAAAAGAGAAAGCTAAGCCTGAGGTGAAGGCGTGACCATTCCGACGAATTGGAAGATCCAGGCTGCCGCCTTTGTTATCGCCATTTGCGCCATGACTTTGCTGCACAACCCGCTTTCGTTTTTATGTGGCAGTCCAGGCGGTGGATTGATTGGTGCGCTCATAGCCGGTGTTGGCATCTTTGCATTTATTTGTCTCAGAGCTCAAGGGTCTGCTATGGAGCACTTCCATCCACCGTCCGCGCTTTATGAGTTGTCGACAATAAAAGCGCTGGCGGCAATAAAAAACGGATTGACAACAAAGTATTTTGGTGAACGCTACTGGCGTTTCGAAAATTTAGAACCGGAGGAAGGGACTGCATTTTTTGTCTGCAAGTATATGGAGAAAAAATCAGAGAAAGACCCAATGCAAGAGAGAACAATACTTCTGCATGTCAAAGTGGAGCGCGTAAAAAATGCTGCTAGCGTACGCTTAGAGTATGAGGCAGTATCAGCAGGAGTGTTGGAGAAGGTCGCCCCGGCTGAATTTTGCAAAGAGACAACCGAATATCTAGAGCAGCAGCTCAATGCTGCTGTGGAAAAAATGAAGACGTGAGCATCGATAAAAAAACTAAGACAAAGGAGCATCTTGCATGAAGACTAGTGTCGCTACAGCTGCCGCGATAATAATCGGAATGGCGTCATTTACGCCGGCCATGGCGCAGAAATTTGACCCCAAAAATCCGCCGGCGCCCGGTGCTGATTTAGGTGGCATCATGGCTGGTTCAGAGCTGCAAAGCTTTGACGACAAATATACGAGCATGAAGAAGTTTTGGGGAGACGATGTCGTTAGCCAAGCTTTCGACAATGCCACGAACAATACAGGATCTTTTGTGAGCAGGATGGCCGCCAAGTATGGTTTGGTTCAACCAGGTGGGTCGAATTGGCAGACACAGCTGAGAGAAGCCGTACAGGCAGCCCAGCGCGGAGACTGGGGGCAAGTGATAACGAGTTGCACAGCAACAGTTTCTGGCAACCCTAATGCCCTTGATGCTTACCTATTGCGCTCTGCGGCATACAACAAGCTCAATCAAAATGATGCTGCCTTGGCTGATGTAAAGACGATCTACCAAATACGAAAAGAGGCAAGGGCGACATTGGCTCAAACCGGTAAATATCCACCTGGCGGATCTGCGGATTTTGTTTTGACCGGGACCGCAAGTTCCTCAAGTGGTATGCACACCGGACTGCAAGACCTGCAAGACAAGCTGAACAAGCTCAGTCACTAAAATGCATTTGCTGTCTACTAGGTTAGGAGAACAAAGTGTCGATAGCATCGTTCTTTTTTTGTACGATATTTGAGTCGCTTGCAAAGCCGTTCTTGATACCTTGAAATCTAAACAAAATTCTATGGAAGCGCTGTGCAATTGTCTGGATCGTGTAACGTCGTTGCGCTTCATATAGCGCAACGCATGCGGTTTTCAGGGCCACGGACTGATTTACGTGTCAGCTCAAAAGCTAGCGCGGATAAAAGAGGCAGCTGTTTTTGTAATGTTAGCGCGAGCATGGAGCAATTTTTCAAATTCCCCCTTTCATGACAAAGGCAAGACTTTTGCAGCTTTGGTTGCATACCAATTCGTGTATGCAAACCTGTTTCTATGCGCAGATAAGAGGTTCGATTCGTCGTCATCAGTCGGGTTCAATACATAGCTGGCTGCACTCTGTACGAATCGATTCGGAACCCTGTAGCCATCTGCGACATAGGTTGGTCAATGTTGCGTGACGCAAGATCACCGTATGTAGTACTAACTAAAAATGCTCAAGCTTAATGTCACACGGATCCAACACGTGTTGTCTGCAATACATTTCTCAAACCTGCAAAGTGCTACTTGGCGGGAGTTCACGCGAATCAATAATTAAGAAATTACGCGTGGCATCACCAGACAATCTGAACCCGGTTCTTGAGGTAACAAGGGTTCGATGTTTGCTTCGTCTTCCCTGATTCTCGCGCGAGATCACCGTATGCAGTACTAACTAAAAATGCTCAAGCTCAATGTCACACGGATCCAACACGTGTTGTCTACAATACATTTCTCAAACCTGTAAACTACCACTTGGCGGGAGTTCACGCGAATCAATAATGAAGAAATTGTGCGTGAGCATCGCCAGATAATCTCAACCCGTTCTTAAAGATAACAAGGGTGCCATGCTTGCTTCGTCTTCCCTGTCCTCGCGCGAGAATCACCGTATGTAGTACTAACTAAAAATGGCAAGAGAAAGAGGATTGGGAAGCGAAGCGTGATGAGTATCTGCAAAGAGCAGATCTGGACAAGTTTTCGGATTGCTCGCAGACTCTTCAGGCGCTGGAGCTGCTCGTTGATAGCAGCTATCAAGAAGTCAATGAAAGCCTGAACGCCAGCAAGAATCCATTCTTGAAGCTTCGTAAGAATGGCACATTCCATGTGAGTACGCCAAAGCTGGACGAGGTTGAAAGCCTTCCACTGAGCGCTATTTTCCCGGAGCGAAAGTACATTTCCCTGCTTGAGACTCTTGCCACTGTGTCCCTGGCCAGCGATTTCCTTGGCGAGTTTGAACACTGGCAGGCAAAACCCCGTCTTAAAAAACCACATCCGAAGGTGTTTTTTGCTGGCATCATCGGCTATGGCTGCGATATTGGGCACCGGAAGCTGGCTCAAATTTCTAAGCAAATCAACGAGAACGAACTTGAAACGACAGTCAACTGGTACTTTTCACTCGCCAATGTCCAGGGTGCTAATGATCGAATTCTGCAACTGATGGACCGCATGAGCTTGCCAAACTTATACAGACAGCAGCCTGATGTGCTCCATACATCCAGCGATGGTCAAAAGTTTGAGGTGGCAGTTGACTCATTGAACGCCAATTACTCGTTCAAGTATTTGGGCAAAGATAAGGGTGTGAGCGTCGTCACCTTTATTGATATGCGGCATCTGCTCTGGCATTCAACGGTGATAAGTTCGGCCGAGCGTGAAGCGGCCTATGTGATTGACGGCCTAATGCACAACGATGTCGTGAAGAGCGACATTCATTCAACCGACACCCACGGCTATTCTGAGGTCATCTTCGCTTCTACATTTCTGTTGGGATTTACCTTTGCGCCTAGAATCAAAGGACTCGGACGCCAAACCCTATATTCCTTCAAAAGCCGCAAGCATTACGAGCAGATGGGATACACGATTTTGCCAAGCCGATACATCAATTCAACATCGATCGAACAGCAGTGGGATGAGATCCTGCGCTTTATCGCGACAATTCGGCTAAAAGTAACGACTGCTTCTCAGCTATTTAAGCGCCTGAACTCATACTCCAAGCAACATCCGCTCTATCAAGCGCTGAAGGAATTCGGCAAAATTCCGAAGACTCTCTTTGTTCTTCGATATATCAACGACCCGGCCTTCCGTCAGTCCATAGAGAAACAGCTCAACAAGGTCGAGGGTTCGCAGAAATTCTCGAAAGCTATCTCCTTTGGGCATAACCATGAATTCATACAAAGTGAAAAAGAAGACCAGGAAATTGCCGAAGGCTGTCGCCGCCTAATCAAGAATTCAATAATTTGCTGGAACTATCTGTATCTGGCTCAACAGCTTGCCTCTTTCAATGATGCTGAGCAAAAAACGGAATTGCTCAACGCTTTGCGCAACGGCTCGATAGCAACGTGGAGGCACTTCAATCTGCACGGAGAATTTGATTTTTCGGATGAGCGAATGCAGGATTCGATCGGGCTGGCTTCTCCCAAAATTTTGGCACTGGTGAAGTCTCAAAATTGGGAAGTGCAAAACTGACCGTATGTTTCATCAGTTCAGCTTATGACAAAATTCCTATGAGACTTTTTGTACCTTCGTTTAAACGCACCCTATCTACTGCAAATCTAAAGCAATTACTATGAGTGGACTGCGCTACTGAACTCGAAATGTAAAACGGCGTGGTTTATAAAACGCAATGCTAGCCTAGTGTCCGTGACTGCTGCCTGATTTTAGTTGCACCGTAAAGTTAACATGGAGCTGGCAGTCATCAGTTTTACTTGGCTGAAGCGGCATTCGAACATAACCAGTCTATGTTCGGCCCTAGAAGCTCTATGCTGATGAACCAGCTTGTTAGTACGAACAGTTCAGAGTGTCTGAAACGGGAATGAACTGGCGAGAATGGGTTAGACCTTCGATAAAGTAATATGCCGAAGCTAAATCACCATATCTAGTGCTGTACAAAATGACTGTTTGAAAACAAGGCAATTTCTCCCAAGAGAAACGTTGAAAACCCTATCAGAAAGGCGTTTTGTGATAGCGTCGAGATTTGCAGATATTTTTTTTGGAATTGGCTTCATAATTTCTTTCGAACACCTAGCGCTACTCGATCATCGTTCCTCCAAGCTTGGAGTCAACTGGCCTGCGTAGCGCATGTTCACTAGCTTTTGACAGCATGAATCTCAATTCTGGTGCAAATTCATCATCATCTTTTCACCGGATGTGGTAACATTACTTTCTGAAGTTTTTCTTTCAAATGTGTCACTTGGAGCCACTTTTGATGACACAGCGCTAGCGGCGCCAGCTGGATTTTAAGTGATGAATTATTCATACTCGTTGCGGCAATTGAATAAACAGTTACCCCTAAAAACCCGCTGAAATAGCCAGACTTGACAAGTCTTGGTATTGCACGTGGTATCACTGATTAAGGACTGATTTTAGTGTCCGATTTCGAAGTGATTTAAAGTGACTTCCGTAAAGTCCTTGTTGCATCAACTTTTCGAATAGTCTGTCGAGCAATCTAATTAGTTGTTTTGTTAGGGTACAGACATCCTTTTTAATTCACATTTCCCCGAACAACCAAACAACCACCCAACTATCAATCCCCCATCCAATCAGCACTTCCACCCTTATGCTCTCGACATATGATTTTCTAATACGCTCAAAAATTCAAATCCACCTGCTAACAACAACACTCCAATCATTAGCAAAAGCACACCTACATCTTTGACTCGCTCACGCTTGAAAACCATCCGCTTTGCCAACCTATCTGAAGCTGAGCTTATCTTCCGCAAACACCTTTGGTCACCATTCCATCAATTCAACTGTTCAATCTTGAGCAACTGCGTTTTTATGGTTTGTCCAAAGTAGCGTTCGCATTTACTGTTCCACCCCAATGTCAGCTGTTCTATCCAATCATCATCTGTTCTAAGCGCCCTGGTAACATCAAAAAGTCATACAAGCGCTCAAGCAACAAATGACGAAAGCTAACAGCCCGTCTGGTTCTAGATTCCTCATATTAGAATCAACCTGAACCAAAAGCTTTCTCTAACAATCGCAATCATAAGGATTCAACAATGCGCAGACGCTTGCGTTACCGTTGTCGCGACCCGCCCAGGCCAGTCGATAACTAGTTTATTTTTCTTGCTTGCCTCTAAGCCGACAAGCCTTCCACCCTGGCTCACAGCCAGGTTCTTCTGTTTTGGATCACTTCCGATCCAAGACAACCAATCAATAGAAAAGGAAACACCATGAGAAATCTTCTCTCTAGCTTCGCGTCTGCATTGCGGACAACTCACATCCATCAACCAAAGGACAAACAAATGAAACGATCAATATTCTCCGGGCTCCTGCTTGCCGCAGCAACCTTCATAGGACTGGCTGCTACACCTGCCTTCGCTTCTTATACCGAGACCACCATCATCCACAATGGTGTTACTTGTTATCGGCATACCAGCGGGACTTTCTCTGACGGTGTTTATCCCGGACGGGGCAATTACTACTACTGTGGACTCCAAGTCGACCATGAAGGTCCAGCCTGGATCACTGCTCAAAACATTGCCAGCGCATATCCGAACAGCATCGGAACGAATTACCTACCAACCACACCGCCGGGTTTGTTTCCTAATGTACCGGTCGGCTATTATGTTTTTTCTAACTGTCTGGCTGAGCTAAAATGGAACAGCACGACAAATCCGACAGATGCACAACTTCGTGCTTGGTATTCTGCATCACAAGGTGAAGCTGGCGTTACTGACATACCGACTCACTCAGTGATCATCTATGAGTACGCGTGCCAAGGAACCTATCCCAACACAGTTATCAACCCTTCGGTCCGCAACACTACTGCCCATGAAACAGGTCATGCTTTCGACTCGCTTTATGGTACTCCTAGCAAGAACAGTACCTACTTCGATCACCTCGCGAACTACGACAAAGCTTACATGGCGGCACACGACCCGAACTATTCGGCAGACATGACCAGCTACGGCTATTACTTGACTAAGAGTCCAACCAAGTTTTGGGCTGAACTTTTTGCCGGTCAGATGGATTCCGTGACCCAAGGCGCCGGACCTGCTCCAATCTCACCAATTCCAGTTCTACAGAACTACTGGAAATGTACGGCCTTCTTCCTTCAGGGATATTTAGCCCTGGGCGCGGAACCGACATGGGCGTGGATCTCTACCAATGGCGGCTCTGCATCGGGATGTCCCCACACTTAAGTAACTGATTTGCAAGAGGGCGGATTCTGCCGCCCTCTTGTTCTACAACTGTGTTCTACAACTCGAAAAGTTGAGAGTACTTGCTGTTCAGTTTTTGTTCTTCGTCCAGTATTTCCTTTTTAGTTGCATCTTTATGCTCTTTTTCAAACTTTGCCCAGTCGATATAGCGAGCGAGAACTTCATCTTTTAGAACGAACTTGGCAAAAGTGTGGTCAGTGCTTTTCTCAAGCGCTGAATCAAAAAGTTCTTTTTTTAGAGCTTTGACATTGTCGACTGTGTCAATCTCTTCAGCCTTAAATACACCAGGATAGAAGTATAAAACAGATCGTGGAATCGACCTGGTTAATAGCACTTTGCCCAACAACCTTGGATGAGCCTTGAAGTAAGTATTTACAAGATCGAAATTAGTAGTCGATATTACATTGTTGGACATTGTTACTTTGCCAACAACGTAGTCTCCATAAAATGCATATTCGTTATTCCAAGCATTAGACGTCAGAGGGGGATCAAACGGCATGCTACTCAAAATTGAGTCTACACAAGCAAAATCTGATTCCAATACTCCTGTTGAGTGGGAGAAAACTATTTGCTGCGGATTCACCTCGCCAGTCTTATTTATAAAAACCGTAACTAGGGCAGGCTGATTGGCAAACTTAGGATAGGCCAGCAGGGAGTTATTCAGTCTGCTATTAATTGCTAATTGGTATGGAGGCAAGTCGACTTTGCCCAATGGTTTAGTAGGGATCACTGGCGCCGGTGGCACCGATGCATCTTGTTCGATAATGATTGGATTTCCAATTAACCCCTGCGCCGAAGCTTTGTTCGATCCAACTAAACACAAAGCAACAACCACCATCAATTTCAGCATCAATTTCATTAGTTCTCCCCAGTCTCGTTCAACCTGACAAAAAGAACGTGCCCAGAGAATCAGACAGGATAAACGTGTCCATTTAGTAGCATCCCTACTGAAAGCGCAATTTCCTGTTACTTGCCACGCTTTTTGTCTTAGCGTGGCAATTTCCTAATACGTGCCAGAATCTCGCCCGAAAATTCATCTGATGTTTTTGACGTTTTAAATTCTTTGGCTACTTCAACCAATGGTGAAAGCTGACAACCCGTCCGGTTCTAGATTCCTCTTATCTGAATCAACCTGAACCAGCAACTCTGTCAAACAAACGCAAATGAAAAGAGCACACCATGCGCAGACGCCTGCGTTGTCGTTGTCGCGACCCGCCCCGGTCAGTAACAAGTCTGTTTTTCTTGCCTGCCTCTATGTAACGTGGCTCTCGGCCAGGTTCTTAGCATATAGCTGATTTCGAATGAAACGTTCGAATCGGCTTTATATGCAGCAAGTCTCCAATTTCGAAGGCTGTCGAAAGGCAGCCTTTGCGCCAGCATTCGCGGGCAAAAGACAAATCCATCAAGTCAATTTCGGATGAACATCCGGCAAAATCAAAGGAAACAACATGTCTATATATTTCGTCGATGAAGTCGCAGGAAACGATGCGAATTCGGGGCTCAGCTTCGCGCTGCGCAAAAAGACTCTGGCTGGCGTGGCAACAGTCGGTGCCGTCGCGGGCGATACCGTAAGAGTGATGGGGAAACCCTCCAGCTCGAGCGGAATCAACGCCACTTTCAATAACCTCTCAAGCGCAGTGACGCTAGCCAGTGCGCTCACGCAAAGCATCTTTACCAGCGGCGCTGCGTGGTCTCCTAAGACCAATGTGACCGTAGCTGGCAGTCAGCCTGGCAAACTGAGCGCCACGAGTGCCACCAACGTCATCATCGCTGCGGCATTCACAACCGGTGTAGCGGCATTCTTCGCTACTGGCACGCTCAACTTGAGCACCGACCAGCAGCTGTCCTTCTGGATCAAACCAAGTATCGCTGTTGCCAGCGGTGTGCTGCGTTTGGATCTGTGCAGCGATGCTGCCGGTGCAACACCAGTGAACCAGCTGACCCTGCCGGCACTGACTGCTGGGCAATGGAACCTGGTGACGATCGACAACGGCGCCAACTTCGGCGCGAGCATCCTGAGCATCCGCCTTTTCGCGGTAAGCGACCCGGGCACGGTGACCATCACTTTCGATGACATCATCGCCTGCAAAGCCTCATCCAGCGCGAGCTGCTTGACGCTCAACAGCCTGATTTCGTCAGACAACGCCACCTGGTACGGTATTAAGACGATCAACGGCACTGCTCTCGTCTTGGACACTGGCGGAACGGCATCGGCACAGACGGCCAAAGGTGTCTGGTCCGGCACGACTGGTTCGCTGCCCCTGTCAATCCTGGCGCCGCTGACTCGAAGTGCCGCAGGCACAGGCGGCGTCGCAATAGTCGATACGTTCAACAATGCTGCCAGCGGCACAGCGCTCAGCCCAATCACGATCTCTGGCGGTTGGGACACCATCGCGATGACCACTCAATCAGGTCTATCTGTTCTAGACGGCGTGTCTGCGCTCGCGACGGTCGGTCTGACGATCGGCTGCGACTTCGTCACGCTGGACCACTTCGTCTTCACCAGGTTCAACACGCCCATCAATTTAAATGGGTCGACGAAGAAAGGTTATTCGCTAACGAACTTCACGATCACCGACGCTGGTGGCTTGTTCACGTTGCCTTTACATGCAGTGAACTTCGGCACCTGCAAGATCTTGAACTCAATTGGCGGTCTGAGCGTTCCTCAGACGGCCAACTACAATGTTGACGGTGTAGCCTACAGTCTGGCTTTCGTGGTCATGATCGGCAATACGCTGGGCGACGGCATCACTGTGCCTGCCAACGTCGGCTCACCGGCTATCGTCATCCATGATTGCGCGGTCTTGGGCGCTACCACGGGCAATACCAACGGCTTCAACATCTCAAGCCCTTGCATCTTTTATAACAACACGTCAAACGACAACGCGTCAGGCAGCACCGCGGTCGGCTTCTTGTTCCAGAACATGAATGACTTCGTTGCCTACAACTTGCAGGGTCGCAACAACTCTGGCGCCCAGGTTCAGCTCAACAACGCTTATGTCGAAATCTTCACCCTCGACACCAACTTCAATCTGGGCACGCAGGTGAAATTCGTCAGCGGCAGCGAAGGTGAGGCGATCATCTATAGCTGGACGCAAAACGGCACGGCGCCAAAGTTCTCGCTTGGCGATCTGGCTACTGGTGAGACCTCTGGCAACGTCATCGCCGCGCATCGAGAAGGCGGGCTGGTCGCCAACAACAGCATCTACAGCGACTACGGCACTGTTACTACGACGGGCGTTGTTGGTCAAAGTGGTGGCAGCGGCTGGAAACTCTCGCCAAATGCTAATGCCTTTGCCAGTTCTCCGCTGCGTCTCAACGTCGGCAAAGTGCCATGCCCTGCCGGCATCCCGACAACTATCAAGTATTGGGCGCAGCTTTCTGCTGCTTCCGGCATCAGTGCGCAGCTGCGCATCGCGGGCGGGCGCTATCCGGGCGTGGGCTCTCCGGGTACCGATATCGTCGCTGCCGTCGCCGGTACTGCCTGGACGCAGTACAGCCTCGTATTCACTCCCAGCGAAAATTGCGTCGTTGACGTTTTGTTCGAAACATGGGGCAGTTCCAGCTTGACCGCCACTGTCAGTGGTCCGGTCACCATCACTCAGTAAAGGAGGAAATTTCATGACTACCGCAACATTCGACCTCTGGCAGGTCTCTCAGGCTGCGCCAGTTATCTGGGGATCTGTCCAGGACCCGACGGCTTTGGGCTTTGTCTATCAGGCAGCGCCGTTTGTCACCAAGAACGAGCCGCCAAGCTCCGTGCAGTACCGTTACGACTCGCTGGGAAGACTGATAGCGACTTCGTTCCTGCCTTCTGGCACCTCAGTTGCCACTGCATATGATGCTGTCGGCAACAGGCAGTCCGTTGTCACAACCCAGGGACTGGGCGGGCTGTAAGACGATATCGATCCCGCTGTCAGGCTTCTCATTTGGCCTGCAAGCAAAGACTCAATCAAGAAGGCTGAATTCGCATTCGGTCTTCTGCCTTTTGCCAACCATTCCAACTAGACAGGAAAAAACAAATGACTACCAACAACGCTCCAAATATTTCGCTTCCCGAGCCACCCGTACCACCACCAGTCGTGACCACAGGGAAGAATCTGTTAATCAACGCGACAACAATGCCTCGCTGGTCGCATGAAGAAGCGAAGGCAACTATCGCATCACGCCCTCCTGTTGTAACGACATGGCACCCAAGTACATCGCTATTACCGGCGCTTGCGGACAGCAACACCGACCAAGGCGCGGCTTCGATCGCAGAACTGGCCAGGTCTCTGAACAACGATCCCAATCTGATCTATCAGTTCGTGCACGATAACATCAGCTACTATCCGATCTACGGCGTGCAAAAAGGGGCCTTCGGCGCCTTGCTTGATGGCGCTGGCACTGACTTTGACCAAGCAATGTTGATGGTGGCACTCCTGCGCCAAGCTGGTTTTACCGCCAACTACGTGCTGGGGCAAATACAGCTGAACGAAGCGCAAGCGGCAGCCTGGCTCGGGTGTCGCACGGACGGTTACCAGAATGCCAATGTGGCAAGCAACCTGCTTGCCAATGGAGGCATTCCTAACAGCTACACAACCAACGGAGATGGCAGTCTCAACCTGTTGACTCTGACCCACTGCTGGGTGCAGGTCAATATCGGCGGCACTATGTACGTATACGACCCGAGCATGAAGTCGCACACCTTCACAACGGGAATAGATTTGGGTGCTGCCACTGGGTACAGCAGGACGGCACTGATTGCCGCGGTCGAAACAGGCGCCACGATCGACCCAAACAACGAGTTCGTGCAGAACTTCAACCAGACGGCACTGAATACGCAGTTGGCGACTTATGCCAATAATCTGGTCAGCTATATCAAGACAAACATGCCGACTGCCACCATGGACAATATCATCGGTGGCAGCCAGATCCTGCCGGCGACTATTCCGTTGAGCCAAACTGCGCTGCCTTATGAAGTACCTGGCGATGTGCCGCTTATCTGGACCGGAGACGTCCCGAATAGCTATAAGATAACAGTCCAGGTCATCTATGCCGACATCAACCAAACTCTCACGTCGGATCAAATTTGCGGACGGCGCCTCGGGCTTTTTGTCAACGGCTCTGGCTTTGCGTATCTGTCTCTAGATGGCACTGTGATCCAGACGTCCACTGGTTCCTCGTTTTACCTCGATATCGTCGCTGTGCACAACGCTTATCCAAACAACAACAACACCGAGTATTACTTTGGTGCCTATAACGTTAACAGTGCCTTGATCTGCACTGCTTTCGGTATGGCTGGGCGGGGTGCTAGTGAGTATCATCGTGGTTTGCTCAAGCAGAACATAGCTGGAGGCGGCGCGGCAGGCTCAGAACCGCTCTTTGGTGAGTCTCTGGCCGTAATTTGGAATCAGTACTACGCTAACTTCTGCAAAGCAGTGGCTGTCTATGACGGCGTGTTCGCGACAACCCGCGGCGTATCGACTGTCATTCATGGCTCGATCGGTGCTCTGTACTATTACCCGCCAAACACTCTCCAGGCGCCGACTTTTGACTTGGGTGGAGCATTTATTAGCGGGGGCTACCTGAACAATGCAACACCGTGGGCTCAGCCTGAGGGTGCCGCCATTGGTATGCGTGCACTTGGGCTTGAAGCACTAACTTTCCAGCAAGTTCTTGGTGTGAAGGGGCTGTGCGCGGCCACTCAAGTCGCCACAGCCAACGCGGCGGGCTACAAGACCTTCTGGGCAAACGGTACGCTCGACAACTTGGCCGATATCAAAACGCAATTAGTGGGCTGGTTACAAGCTGATATCGACCAATTACCCTACGACAGTCTCTTTTCACAGCAGGGCGGTATCACAGTTGACAATTGGACTGGTGACGCCTGGGTCCTTGCACCTCTAGGCGGGGCTGGGGGCATCATTAGTCCCGCACTTCTCGGAGGAATATGTACACTGCCAGTTCTTGTTGATCTTCTAAACAAGTTAGCAGCTCTGGGGCAGCCGAAACCCAAACCGCGGGATGACGATAAGAAAGGAGATCCTATTGGTATATTCTCCGGAAATTTCGTCAACACGAGCACGGATCTTTCGGTCGGCAGCGCTGACTTCCCTTACAGCCTGCTGTTTGAGCGAACCTACGATTCAAGCAACCAATACGTAAATGGTCCGCTTGGGCTTGGTTGGACGCACAATTTCAAGTGGAACGTCGCCGTAAACAGCGATGGCATCAAGGGCCTCGGTGACGATTCGCCTATCGAAGCCGCAGCCGCTATCGTGGCTGCCTATGCGGAAATCGATCTGTTTGGAATCTCGACCACGCAGTACGACATTATCACGGTCGCGACAGTAAACCTAATTGAAAATTGGGCAATCGGTCAACTGACAAACAACACTGTCATCCTTACCACTCAAAGTGGCACGGAAGTTTTCGTCAAACTCGCTGATGGCAGCTATCATTCGCCGCTTGGTCTCACAGGTACGTTGACCCTAAGTGGTGGCTTGTACTCGTACAAGACGCCTCAGCAAGTCGCGTACAACTTCAACAGCGCAGGCGATCTCGCTACCATCGTCTATCCCAATGGCGTGACGGTAACGCTCAACTATACCGCTGGTGTTCTGACCAGTGTCACGAATGGAATGGGGCGTACGCTCACTCTCTCGTACACGGGTGCTTTGCTTACGTCCGTTTCGGATGGCACTGGGCGTAGTGTCAGTTATCTCGTCGATGGGAATAGCGACCTGACTCAATTCACTGATGCCAACAGCAAGCTGACCAAGTATTCGTATGGGTTGTCGGGGCAGCTGACGCAGATGTTCCCGCCGCAGAACCCGACAAACGCTCTCGTCACAAACACATACGATTCGCTGGGACGGGTTATGACCCAGGCGGATGGTCTGAGCAATCTGTGGACCTACCGCTTTGCTGGCTCAAGAAGCCAGCAAACTGATCCGATCGGCAACAGCAAAGTCTGGTACTTCGACGGCGTGGGCAACATCACCACTGCCGTTGATGCGCTTGGAAACAATACTGTCAGCGTTTACGATGGGTTGAGGCGCCTGAGCTCGAAGACAATGCCTGAGGGCAACCAGCTTTCTTACTCGTACGACACTTTGAACAACGTCCTGCAGGTGACAGCCCAGCCCAAGCCGGGTTCACCGCTTGCAAACATCGTCTTCAACTACACCTATGATGCAACGTACAACAAGGTGCATACGGTAGTAGATGGGCGGAGCAACACGACAACCTACAACTATGATGCGCCAACTGGCAACTTACTGACCATTCAGCGTCCGATGGTTGGGGGGCTGACTCCGACCGTTACATACACGTACAACGGGCGCGGCCAGGTTTTGACGCGTACCGATGAAACCGGCATCGTCACCAAGTACAACTTCGACACGACTACTGAAGAGCTGTTGTCCAAAGTCGTAGACTTTGGCATCAGCCCTCATTTGAACCTGACCACGCAGTACGGATATAACACCGCCGGCGATGTCACAAGCATCATCGATGCGCGCTCAAACACGACGACTTTCTTGGTCGATCTATTGCGCCGCACCACGCAGAAGACCGATCCGACGCCATTCTCATACGTCACTAAGTGGACGTATGATGACAACAATCAACTGATCAAGATTGAGCGTCAGACCGGGAACGCGCTCAACCCCTGGCAGACAACGTTGGTTACCTATTCTTTGACCGGCAAGCGCACGACGATCACAGACCCTTCGAGCAACGTTTTTACTCAAGTCTATGACACGGCCGATCGGCTGTGGAAATTGACCGATGCTGAAAACAGAACTTATCAGGCGACATATGATGCGCGGAATCGCATCTCCCAAGTTACTGACCCGACTCTGGTCGTGGCAGAAGCGCGCACTTACACGCTAAACGGGCGGCTCTATCAGCTTACAGATGCGAGTGGAAACACAACAACATACAGCAACGATGGCTTCGATCGCCCCGATCGCGAAACCTTCCCGGACAGCTCGTATGAGGAGCAGCAGTCTTACGATGGAAACAGCAATGTTTTGACTTTTAGAATGCGTTCTGGCAACACGATCGTCAATACGTACGACGTCTTGAACAGGCTGGCAACACGGACTCCGCAGGGACAGCCAGTCGTGACCCTAACCTATGACCTTGCTGGGCGTTTGCTCAAGAGCAACAAACCAGTGGTGGCAGGCGACCCGTCAACGGGAGACTTCCAATACTTCTATGACAGCGCCGGTCGTACATACGAGGAGCAGTATCCCGATGCGAAAACCGTTGTTCACGTACTGGACAACAACGGCAATATCACGAAGACGACCTGGCCAGATGCTTACTTCGTCGACAGAATCTATGACCAGCTGAATAGGCAGACAGACATCAAACTGAATGGCGCAGGCGGTGCAAGCGCAGCTAATTTCCAGTATGACCCGCTTACTCGGCGCACGACATTAACGCTAAGCAACGGCGTTGTCACCAACTATACGTACGAGCTAGACAATGATGCAGCCAGCTTGTTGCATACATTTAACGGCTCGAACGTCAGTTTCATCTATGGCTCAAATAAGGTGCACCAGCTGACCAGCCAGAATGTCAGCGACGGCTTGTTCGTGTGGCAACCGGCTGCGGCTGGCACCACCGCATACGGTACCGCCAACAACCTGAACCAGTATCCGACGGTTGCCGGTGTTACTCAGAGCTACAATACAAATGGCTGCCTAACTGGCGATGGCACTTGGACTTTCGGCTACGACACCGAGAACCATATGCTGACGGCAGCGATGACAGGAACAAGTGCAAGCTATGTTTACGACCCGATGCATCGTCAGGCGCAAAAGGTCGTCGGCTCAGCAAAGACGCGCTACATCTATTCGGGATGGCAGCGCATCGCGGACTATGACGGCGTGGCAAACACGCTGCAGAACCGTTATGTGCACGGCACGGACATGGACGAGCCGATCATCCAAGTCTCAAGCGCCGGCACGCTCTCTTTCTTCCATCAGGAGCGCCAGGGCTCTGTCGTCGCTCTCACCAGCGCCACGGGGGTGGTGAGTAACCGTTATTCTTACTCGCCGTTTGGCGAAAGTGCGGTCATGACTGGTATTACCTTTGGTTACCAGGGACAACGCTTCGATGCGGAAACCGGCTTGTATTACTACAAAGCTAGACACTACTCGCCCAAGCTTGGACGGTTCTTGCAACCAGACTCGGTTGGCTATCGGGGAGGTTTCAACTTGTACACTTATGTGCTAAATGATCCGTTGAACCGGACTGATCCATACGGATTGGCGCCGACAACGAATCCGCAGCAGAATAAGTTTATCCCTGGTGGCGGCGGTGTTTCTCTGCCCCCGCCCGACACGGCTCCGCCGGATGTGAACGGCTTCTCGATTGATGTTCCGTTTGTAACCGGACCGAACGTGGTTGGACCGATCCTGATATTCAATATTCACATGGAAAATCAGCCACCGAAGCCACCGAAGCCTGGTAAACGTCCAGACATCCATAAGGCAGCGACCACAACGGAAGAACCTCCAACGGTGACCCAAGAACCTCAGACCGGTGGAGCGGGAGCTGGTCAAGGAACAGGCACCCCGAGTGGTAAAGGAACCGGCGATGATGACAACGGGAATGGTGGTGATGATGAGAACAAAAATCCTGTTCCCGACCGAAGTGTACCACCCCCAGGGAGGGGCAGCCCTAAGGGTGGAGATGATGGAGTGCCTCTAAAGCCACCATCGAGTCCCGGTATGCCGGCATACCCACCAAATCTAGGGGACAAAAACACTCCCTGGGAACCATTCAATCCTGATCCTAGAATCCCCACAAACTAACAACTGAGGCAAAGGAGACGTAGATCTCTCGTAACTAAAAAACTAAAAGCATTGTCAAGCTGGATATGCTGAACATTTGACTTATGGGGGATACTATTCGTATCCCCCATATTTTTTTGGTAACCATATGCACGCCGCTGATCTAATGCACACTCTAATAGAGAAATACGGTCGCTGCATCTCTTACAAAGATTCGGGATTCATAAGTTGTTCGGCTCCGGGATATCTACAAGAAATGCAATTTGTCACTGAGTTTGCTCAGCATGGAAGCTTTTCATATGAGTTGCTCTATGAGCTTTGTGGTGCAGAGCAATCAATTTACGTGCACACAGACTGGACGATAGTAAATTCCATCAGGCGCGGTCTGGTCAGATCCACCCTGACCCATCAAAATTTGCTTGAGGCCTTCAATTTATTTCCAGAAGAAATTCCCTTAATTATCCCTTCTCTCCTTTTACCAATATACCGCATTCCCAACGCGCTTTTGCTACCGACCTTTTCAATTGACAAAGACGAGCCTGAGCACTTTGTACTGTCGTCCGTCACTGTCGAAAATCACTTGGACAAGTTTGATTTGGCGAAGCATGGTGTTTTCGTCACCAATTTAGAACTTATAGACACTCCTTTGAAATCTGAATCGTGGAAAAAACTAAGTCATCAAATTTGGATTGAAAAGGAATCATTTACTCTCTCTCGAATTCGGAAAGTTTTTGTCCCATTTCCATCATATGCGCCGTTTGAATTTAACTATATTGTTCAGAAGCATATTTTTTCCTAGGGACGGCAGACAAACATGCCCACCGAAGCCTCCTCTACCTGAGACTCCATGCTGGTTCCTATAATCTAAAACAAGGTGTGATAAACACCGAATTCGGCAGTGTTACTTGAGAAGCCACCAGTCACGGTGGTGGCTTCTCCTGTTCCTGCTTTGTCGAACAGCGGAAATTTGGTCAGCTGTTAATAGGCCACGAACATTTGACCAGAGCCGCTAACTAAAGCTGGGAGGCAAACAAGCCCCCCAGCTCTTTTTTGTCGCGTCTAAAAAAATTGCCTCCAAACCACATCACTCCCAATTTCAACACGCAGCCACTTCAACATCCCCGCGTTTTCGCTGCAATTTGACAACATCTTGACACATTCTTTTCGGTGAATAGATAGCCGAAAATATCCCTTTTCGGCTATCTATTAGTTTTGCTTTTACACCCAGACCTGTTTTACGCTATTGTCATTTTCAGTAGTCGGTGTCACTGAATTTCAATAGTCGATGTCACCGGCGTCCTTTCCGATGGTTGCCGGCTTTCAGAAGTTTCTTCCCGCTTTCACGCAACTTGCCGGCAGGGCTTACGTACCGGTAGAGTGTTTGGCGCGCGATTCCCAGTTCTCGGCATAGATCACTGACTACCGTCTCTTTGTTGCTCATCGCAGGTCGTCAGCGAACCACAGGCTCCCCGTGCGACGACCGGACGGAGTGACACTTCCACAGAAACCGTCTCTGCACCATATGTAGTGATGTTCCGCTTGCGAGCTTGAACAAAACATAATCACCATTTGTGAATGGCTTTAGATGGAATTTATGGCCCCGCCACAAATCAGCCACATCAAGGTGAGAGCGTGAGTTGAGATGTTGGCCAATGTAGATTATAGATAAGTTTTGTTCGCTGTTGCCAGAACTCTGGTTGGTGTTTTACATACATTTGATGTGCGAGGGCCTATGCTTCCAAGGGATTGCCCAAATTGACGACCGATCGTTGTTCCAGTGTACTGAGACTAACTGTGGTGACGGCTTGCTGTAGGTTTCGTGCTAATTAGGACTCAGAGTTTTGACCGACAGACATTCGCCTCAAAAACCCCCCTGGAATGGTTTTCTCTCTGCTGCGAGAACGGCTGCTGAGCAACGCGAATATGCAAAAGCGGAAATGCTGTATCAACAAGTCTTAAAAGAAGTAGAGAGTACTTTTGGAAAGCATCACGGAGAAGTGGGACTGATCCTTCTTGAACTGCGACAGGTTTACGAACAACAGAACAAGCGTTCGAAAGCTGAATTGCTTTATAGACGTGTGCAGGAAATTCGTGGAATTTACCAGCTGGACCAGGAAACGTGAGTAATCGTCCATGAAAGAACCAGGAGTAAAGGCGCTCTGGAACGAGGTCTTGTTGGTGGCAGCTGAGCTGGAGTCCTTTGAGCCCGGGCTGACGGGACTGAGAGATCAGCTGATAAATGCTCTAAACCAAGAAGTGCCAAGCACATGGATTGAACGTAGTAAGCCTTGCCTGAAGAGTGATGCTGTTCTATCACTGGCCATTAAGCTCAATCAGATCGCCGGTCTATATTACTCAAACCGGCAATTGAAGAATGCAAAGGCTGTTTGTACGTGGGCCTTGGCGCTCTATAGTGCCGCCCTTGGAGCAGACCACAACGACACAAAAATCATAGCAGACAACTTGAAAAGACTGCAAGCAAGCATGGGCAGATACAAGGCAGTATCAATCAATAAGCGCTCAAGGAAGCAGAGCGATTAGATGCAGTCTCAGAGCCTCTTTCTCGACGACGACTCGTTTTCGCTTTTGGTTCGTCAGTATATCAACCGACTTCGCACAACAACTGTTGCTTAATGCTGTCGAGCTGCGCTTCGTCGAATGAATACAAAACGCCGATTCGAAGCCTGCCTGTACAGATCTCAGTCCAATTGGGTTCAGCTAGAGCCCTGGCTACTTCTGTTTGCACAAGTTTGGCAATCCGAACATCGAGCGGCTCAAAACGCACATCCTTGTAGCACAGAATTACGAAAAGTCCTGGCTGGTCTTCGAGTTCGTCTAAACGACTGAAAGGTCCGAGTAATTCAACGTCACCAAATTTGAGCACCATGTTACGCTTGATCTGCCTCTTGTGATGGTGGTGATTGTTCTTCGGCAGTTGTTTGTTTTGTTTTACAAATCCGCTCTTTGAGCCAGTTCAAAGTTGCAATGAACAAACCAAAAATGGCTAGATTTTTCAAGAAAGAGAACATTAGCTTATTACCTCAGAACGCAGCAACGGTTTCAAGTTTAGGCTGCCAGGTTGGCGAGCGTTAGATAATTTACGATATGTTTCAGCTGACATCTCCTCGCTCTATACGGCTCTCTGAATGGTTCTTGAGTGATATAGACCACAACAGTCTTACCAGCAGTCAAATGGAGCAAAGAACACGAATCAAAAAAATCGTCTATATATCTTCTAGGCAGATTTCTGCCACGATCCTTACCGACGGACAATTTTGGTAAGCAATTTAATCACTTCTTTTAAAGTCTTGATAGACAAGACCACTAAATCTATTCTTTCCAAATGCAATACTTGCATGTCTTTCTCGTATTGATAGACTTCGTGTAGACTTTGAATCATTGAGAGCAAGCCATTGTTACTATCACGAACTTGAAGCAACAGACTAGCTTGCTCCTCTTGCGAAATCCTAATGTCTCCTTTCACAATCAGCTCAATAATGCGGTTAGAGCCAATCAACGGATTTTTTAAATCATGAGTCAGAGTTGCTATGAAATCTTCCCGTTGCTCCAACAAATGTAAGCGCTTTCGTTCGATTATGTAAGCGTTATGTCGTTCTAGTACGTAGTTAATCGATCGCGATAACCGCCTTGAATTAAGCGACTCTTTAAGGAGATAATCTTGTGCGCCCGCTTTCAATGTTTCCAGAGCTAGAGATTCGTCATTATCATTGGCGAGCACCACTATCGGTGCCTTAGTTTTCGCGCGAATGGACTGAATAGTATCCAATCCGTAACTGTCCGACAAATTGAAATCAAGCAACACAACGTCAATTTTTTCTGTCTTTAGCAGATCCTGCGCATCCGCTAAAGTGTTAGCCAAGACAATGTTGACTGAACAAGCAAAACAAAATTTCAGCATCGACTTGATAAAGTCGACGTCAACGGCTGACGCCTCTACCACCAAAACGGTAAGGCCTAGTAACTTGAGACGCGATTCTTCCATGAGTCCCCCAGTCGAACTTTTGTGCGAGGCAAATTTAGTTGCGTCAAAGAAGTGAGACGGCTCGCCTCACGGTACAAATTTATCGGTCGTTCCCTCGCTATTTCTGTTATAGAAGACGATGTTGGCAAACGCTTGGCATCATCGATACGAGATCGGTTAAATGATCGAATTCAATCTCAGTCCGCCTCCTCGCCTTGTCCCCAGCTAGAGATATACTGGACGCGCCGACTTTACCAGAAACGCACTCAAGCACTACATCGACACCGTGGCCGTCTGTTGCGCGCATTACTTCCGCTGTCCAATTTGGTTCGGTGTAGTTGATGGTGTGGTCTGCCCCGATTTGACGAGCAAGAGTGAGCTTTTCATCAGAGCTTGCAAACGCAATTATTTTTGTGAACCCAAAACTATGTGCCAATTGAATGAGAAATACGCCTACTCCGCCGGCTGCCGCCTGAATTGAGATTGTCTTTGGACCATGAAACGGAGCAATGGAACTCAACAGAGCATAGGCTGTAAGACCGTTTATTGGAATGGTTGTCGCTTCAGCATAAGAAACATCATTCGGAATTAGAATGCATGAATCGGCTTGGGCCACTGCGTATTCAGCGTAGCCTCCGCTCAGGACAAGACTTGTCACCCGATCTCCAATTTTGAATCCGGTTACATCCGGGCCAACTTCGGACACTATACCGGCAGCTTCGAACCCCATAATGTATGGCAGCGGCTTTATGGCTGGATACCGGCCCTGCACTGTCTCAAGTTCTGCGTAATTAATTCCTGCAGCTTTTACATGCATTAAGACTTGACCTGTTCCGGGCTTTGGGCAGTCAATCTCAACGATCCGAAGTCCTTCAATTCCTCTGATTTCACCCAGTTCAATTGCTTTCATTTAATTTTCCTTTGTTTTTGACTAGTCAGTCCATAATGTCTCAAAAAAAATCCTCCTATGCTGCCAAAATCAGCATCAAGGCATTCGCTATGTTTTTAAGCTCCTTCTGCGAAGTGCCGGCCTTTTGAAGAACTCGAATTCCACAAAGCGAATTGAGAAGTATCCGAGCCACGGAGCTTGCATCAGTACGAATACTGATCTCACCGACGGACTGACCCCTGGCAACTATTTGCACCAGCAGCCGCTCCATTCCAGAGAGCATTTTCTGGATTTCGGCCGTCACCGCCGAATCTGAAGTACCAAACTCCAATGCTGTGTTCATGACTAGGCACCCTTCCGGACAGTTCCGTTCATCAGCAGGCGCGATAGCGTAGCTCAGGAACGAATGCAACACAGTAATAGGCGAGCCCTGCTCTTTGAGCATTTCACCGATTGCCGTCAAATTCTCCTTCCGATAAAGCTCAAGAACTTTGAGAAAAATCGAGTGTTTATCCCCAAAGGCGCAGTAGATACTTTGCCTGCTAACGCTCATGGACTCAATCAGGTTATCCAGTGAGCACGAGCGGTAGCCCTGCTCCCAGAAAACAACCATGGCCTGGGATAGAGCCTCATCTATATCAAATTCTCTCGGTCTAGCCATAAAGAAATAGTACAAGTTTTTGACCGATCAGTCAATAATAACCAATCGAGTTCTTTGGCACCACAAGTGATATCACCTTCTGCACTGTCCATCCTGTTGATGCTCAGAGTCTAGCTTTAAACTCTTTGCCAGAACTGAAACCCACCACTTTCTTGGCCGGAATATTCAGGGGTTCGTTGGTTTTGGGATTGCGCCCTGTGCGCGCTTTGCGTTGACGTGTCTCAAAGGCACCAAAGCCGACCAAAGTAACTCTTTCACCACGAGCAACGTGCTTGATGATCGTGTCCATCATTGCATTGATCACTTGCTCTGCATCTTTTTTTGTAGTACCGGCTTCTTTAGCGACGATGTCGACCAATTCTGCTTTATTCAAGGCTGACCACTCCGTTGAGGATTTAGAATCAATACCTACACATTAACAGAGTGTGCGTATCAAGCGAGATGTTGGGCAGTCAATGCTGTACCATCAAACGCTGAGTCAAGCGGCCCATTTTGTGCAACAGCGCTAGCTTTGGAGAGTGCGGATTTTAATTCCAGTGCTCGCTGATGGTGATATCGACGATACAGTTCAGCGACATGCGGCACAGCCGCCAGGCAGTTAGAACAACGCGACGTATAAAAGTCTACCAACACAATTTCCACGAATGTCATTTCCGTTGACAGGTTTGCCGTTTAGCCAACCTGTTGCTCCTTCAAAGCTAAGTAAATGTTCTGGAGGATTCGCACTGGCACTGTATTTGGTTCCGATGTCGATAACTACGAAAAGAGTCAACAGAGTCAGTATTAGTTTCTTAGACGGCATAATATTTCCTTTAGATCGGGAGAGTTAGAATCGCAGTGCTTGTCTCTATATTGAATGAGAGCCTTTTCGAATATCTCAAAACTACGAACAACAACGAATTTTTGCAAATTTGAATTTCAGCCTCTTAAACTTGCGTTGGCACTAGAAAATTGAGACTGCATTTCCACCGGATAAGAATGGCGAAAGCAAGGTTAGAGATGAATTTATCGATGCTATGAAACCGAATTGCGCGCCGAAAATGTTCTCATTTTTTAACGACGCCCGGTATCGTCGTAGTAGAAATAGCGCTCTGTGCCAAGCGGTTGTGACAGCAGATGAATGGACAGATTGTTTCCTGGACCTCCTGGATAGACAATAATTAGTTTAAAAAAGTTGTAGTGAGACAAAACTGAAGCATAACTTTCAAAATTTTCTTGCACTGAATGTGGTATCGCTAAATCGGTTTAATAGAATAGAGCTGCGCTTCAAACCCTGAAATACAAGCACCAGCGTTCGACTCTGCCTGAAGGTTAATCTTGTACCTTTTTCTTGTTCTAGTGGGACTTTAGGGATTTCTATACCCAAATGAGTCCAAGGCTGGATCTGTGAGCTGCAAAAACCTCTTCGTGCTGTCCGATCCATCGAACCAATAAGCATTCGACTGCTGTTCGAAAGGCTTTGTAAGCCTGCCCGAAAGTATCGAGTGATTCAGTCGACCAACGGCGAAGCCCTCCTGTCAGCTGTTGCCAGATTATCAGGGTGTAGGCAGTGAACACGAGTATCCAATGTCGGTAAATGCTTCGTTCATCTCGAACTTCGTATTCCGTGATGCCAAGCCATCCTTTAGCTTCTCGGTAGAAAACTTCGACCCAGTTTCTTTTCGAATATGTTTGAGCAATCCAACCAGCAGTTGCTTGCTCTGGCGGTGCATTGGTAATGTAGTAGTCGATTTCGTCAGCCTCTTCAATTGTTGGGGCGTTGAGTTGAATTGCAATAATTTTCTTACCACTCATTTTTGGCAAGTAAACAGAAAGAGTCGCAACCCAGACTGTGCGTGGCTTTTCTAGAGGGAGAGTAATAGGTTGAAAGCTGTCGGGTGCAAGAGTCTTTGCGACATCATCAAGCCGATGCTTCGTTCTTTCTTTGTCTCCTGGCATTTTGTAATGCACTCTGCGACTTTTGCTAATGGCTGCAACGTAGACCAAATCACGCTTTTCGATCTCCACCAACAACGGTCCATTGTTTCCGTAACCGGCATCGAGAAGAACAGAGCCTGGTTGCAATCCTCTAGCAAGACATCGATCAATTAGTGCCAGCGCTAAGTCTGGCTTCTTAGTGAAATCTGGATCCTCCTTTCCCTCCGGCAAGGAGGTTGCATGCTTGTATAGATTCACGTCGAGCGGAATCCCTTTGATACCATCGTGCGCATGGCTTGTCACCATCACAATGCCATTGTCTATTTTTCCAATTTGTCCGATGTATTGTCTTCCGACACCGGCAGTGGAAGCACCACTTTTCCGATGTCCCGAGTCATCAATTATCAAGTCAAAGCCAGGTTTTATGCGCGTTTGTCTCGTTTCCGCCAATATCGACAATCGCCGTTCATTTAGTTTGTCAGCATTCCACGGTGAATCATGGAGAAAATTGTACATGCTGTGATAGCTAACAGAAACGGTATTCGCAGTCATTGCCCAAAGGTTCTTTCGAGAACTTTCTCCAAGGAGACCAGCCAAGTAGTGACGAAAATTCCGTCGCTGCGCCGTTGTTTGAAAGTCATCATCGAACTTGCTGCACCAGCTCTCAAAGAACTTGGGCATTGCTTCTGGCACACTATCCTGCAAATCTTTCAGCCTGTCTAGTTCCTGAATTGAGAGGTACTTCAGGCTTATTATGATCCTCTTGCTGCTATTTGAAATGAATTTTGGCTAAAGTCCCACTAGGACAACCGTTGGCGCCGTTAGTAGAAAAGTCTTACGACAACCTCTGCTACAACCGCTGTGCTAGGTTTATCACGAAGCTTGTGAAATTTTTCTGGAGTAATCAGATATCATAGTTCGCGCAATTTTATATGGAGCAACGAGTAGCTCCTGACGTTTAGAGAGCAATTTGCTAGCGCGCATCATAGACTTATGGACTCTCTGTTCCTGTACTCACCTGGCCAGATGTTGAATCGACGATGGAAGGCTGAACTGAAGGCCGATTCGCTTGAGTAGCCTACTTGCTGCGCAACCATGGAAATCGATGCGCCAGGCTCCCTTAGCCGAGCCGCCGCCATCCTCATTCTCTGCTTAAACAAATAATCCATCGGTGTATCATTAAGCACAGAAGCAAACCTGCGGGCCAGAGTTGCGCGAGAAATGGCAGCTTCTGCTGCTAGCATCTCTACGGTCCAATCCCTTTCTGGGTATCTGAGGATAGCTGCTAAGACCTTTGATAGCTGTTGATCGCAAATTGCGGACAGCCATCCTGTTGTCGTCTTAGTTTTGGCTAAGTGGACCCTGAATGCTTGCATAAAAACGATTTCCCATAACCGAGCCTGCATCAACTTGGATGCGGCCGCTCCAGACTTAGCTTCCCAAACCAGGCACTGAAGCTGCGCATCTAAGTGTGGCGATTCTGTCCTTTCACCAGAGCGAAAGAGAAAGTGATCGGGCATCGCGCTTCCAAACGGACAATCGCTGGCGATCTGTGCTTGAATGATCGCAAATAAGAATGAGGTCTTTTCTGATTGTTCATCGTTCTCGGCTTGAACCGGCCGTACTGGTTTAGATCCGTAAAGTCGATGAGACTTTGAGCGTATCACCACAAGAAGGTCGCCAGCTTTGAGCGATTCGGCTGCCCGATCATCGATGGTGACTTCGGCTTGCCCTTGCAGCAGAAAGTATCCAACTGGACTATCCGTATCGCTTAAAGGAAACGACCAACTGCCATCTTTCGAAATGGTTCCTGTCGAAGCGGCTTGGACACGCATTTCCTTGATCGCCTCACCGATAAAGTCGACTTGGGAAGATGCATCACTTGATTTTCGGGTTTTCATAGAGCTGTAAACGACCGTAAGACCAGAGACTACCGAGCTAATTCGCGCTAACAAACTGCGAACTGATGTATCTGTGATTTCGCCACCAATGGAGATACTACATGATTCGCGGTGACCGATCTATATGGAGATTGAGGTATCCCGAAAGACCGCGTTGGCACCAGAACTGATACCAGCGTTTCTTCTATTCTACTAAATCCAGAATATTTCGTTGAAGACTACATCTTGAAACAATTTGAGTGTTCGACGCATAAAATCGAGCGTCGTCGCTATTGAACAGCTCCCGTCATGAGAATAACGTGGATGGTCAGCAATTCCAAGAAAGTATGCTGGAACATTTAACTGAGAGGAAACTATGCCAACTAATAAAACTATCGCCTTCAAAAGTTACACGAAAGAAAACGCACCAAAGGATTCCGCGCCACTCATCGAGCAATCACTAAAAAATTACGGTTTTCTGCCGAATTTGCACGCAATTCTGGCTGAAGCTCCAGCAACATACCAAGCATATCTTGATACATTCGCGCTTTTCGAGCACAAGGCAAGTTTCACTCCGCTGGAGCAGCAGGTTGTGTTTATGACAGCAAATTTCGAGAACACGTGTCACTATTGTCTTCCTGGGCATTCATTTCTTATGACTTACAAGGGCATGCCTACTGAGGTAATTCAGGCACTTAGAGAAAACGCGCCAATTAAGGATGCGAAGCTTGAAGCGCTGAGAACCTATGCGCGCCTTCTGATTGAGAAGCGCGGTCATCTAGAGGACAGTGAATTACAGGACTTTCTTTCGTCCGGATATACTCAGCGACAGGCCCTCGAAGTGCTTGTTGGGCTCGCAGCCAAGCTCATATCAAATTTTACGAATGCTCTGGCAAAGACAGAGCTAGACGAAGTGTCGATACCGCACACCTGGGTTTCGCCATCCGAAAGATAACGCTATTTGTATTGCCGTAAGTTTCAAAACAGAGTCGTGCAGCAGTCTGCCGTTATGCAGCTTCGGTAGGAATCGTCGAGCAATTCAATTGCTGCGCCAAACTCAAGTGTCGCATAGTAGTGCGTTCAATTCATTTTTTAGGCACCAAGGAGATAGAAACAGGTGAAGAGGAAAATACTAGTAATTTATGCGCATCCTGAGCCGACCTCGCTTACTTGTCAGCTGGTGCATGTAACCGTCCAGACGCTGGAAAAAAGAGGACACACGGTTATTCACTCGGATCTTTATGGCATGCGCTGGAAAGCCGTTTTTGACGAGTACGATTTTCCCAGTCGCATTGATAAACAACGTCTCTCTTTCATAGCGGAGTCGGCTAACGCCTACTCGACTGGACGGCAGACTGCAGATGTTGCAGAAGAACAGGCCAAATTGAGGAGCGCGGACGCTGTTATTTTGCAGTTTCCGCTTTGGTGGTTTGGTGTGCCAGCCATATTGAAGGGCTGGATTGAGCGGGTCTATGCGTATGGATTTGGTTACGGCTACAGAAACGAGGGGAACCGTTATCGATATGGAGAGGGTGCTCTAAAAGGAAAAAGGGCCTTAGTGTCGGTTCTTGTTGGTGGACCAGAAGCGGATTATGGGTCTCGCGGCATTAACGGACCGATAGACCAACTTCTGTTTCCACTCACTCACGGAGCCCTGTTCTACTCAGGACTGGAGGTGCTTCCCACTCATACTGTTTATGGAACGGCTCGCATTTCATCCTCGGAAGATGTAGAAGCTATCAAGGGTGATTGGCGTAATCGCGTTCTACGACTATTTGAGGACGTTCCCATTCCCTTCCGGCAACAAAATGGCGGCGACTATCCAGATCAACATGCTCTCGGAGATCATGTGGCGCAGGGTCTCAGCGGATTGTTGGCTCATGTAAATGAGGATACACAAGTCTGATGGGAGCGGGTCTGTTCAAAAAAATTTGACGAAATTCTCATTTCTTTCATTGGCTCTGGAAACAACAGGTTACATTGATGGCGTAACAGTTTTCACTAGTTGGATCGCTGTCAAATTTTTACAAACATAATGCGTCCTAGATTGGTTCTCTTCCATTCATGCGATCCCCTTTCACGTCATGGCATCGACGACTTACGTTTGATTTGCGCATGCATCACGAAGCTTTAAAAGATGCTTGTTTGGCGATAAGCTGAAGCCAAGTCTTTCGTACAGTTCCACGGCTTGGCAATTTTGAGGCGAGACTTGAAGGGAGAGACCTCGAGCTGAATCTTTATATTCTATTTCTAGCCATGTGAAGAATGAACTTCCCACCCCCCGATTTCGAGACGCAGGGCTGATATATAGCTCATCGATCTCGATTACATCACCACCATATTCATTGCTCCAAAAAAAGATGATGATGGCGTAGCCGATGAGGTCAGTCCCCTCAAGAATAGATATCAGGCTACCTTTGTCCGGTTTTCTCTCAAACTCCGCCATAGTCAGCTTGATACTCGGCGGACGACTCGTAGTCTTAGAGTCCGAATTCGGGTCTTCTGCATACAGGCAGACAGTAAATGTCTGCAAAATATCGAGTTGACTCCAAGTTGACTTTATGAAAGTGATTTGGTCATGTGGCATCAAAATTCTTCCAATTTTTCTTATATGATAGGTGCACAAGTTGACATCAGCCCCTTTTGTAGGCACTCACACTCGATCACCGGCACCTGGCCAATCAAATGGCGCAGAAGAATCTTTAGCGGAGACGGGCGTACTGTTGTACAGCAAGACTGCACAGAGTCCAACGAGAAAACGTATTTTTTTCCTTTTTAGCATCTTGCATTCATTATGCACTTCACGACTGCCTGGCTCAGCGCCATTGTACCGAGATTTCTTGGATAAGCACCAGGGCTCTTAGCCGATATGCAATTCGCGGCTGCTGACTGCAAGAACTAGTTTTTACCCGCTTTCCAAGAACAAAATGGCTGGATTTCGCACGAACCGTTGCCACACCCCACTGTGCCTGGTTAGCGAGAGATCAATATTTGGGCGGTTGACACATTTCACAAGGCATCCTCAAATCCGACACTTACGATGATTCTTGAACTCCAGCATGACATACAACGCCGCTACTGTCTGCACCTCAGTTATAAGCAGTCTTGTTGCGTGTCCCAGCACAAGTGAGACTGACGTTTTAACGAGAGCTTGATTTTAAAATTCTTCCGAGTTCTCCCACCACTGGTCAATTCAAGGGTCCGTTCGATATTGCATATACTGGTTCAAGATTCACTAAGAACGCCATTACGGGTGGTGACTCTCCTTTAAAGTCGAACGGTTGTGCCAGGCGGCGAAGAAATTCTGGTTGCCGCTCAAAGTTTGCTAACAAATAACATGATTGCCAGCTCGATTTGCTTAGACGCAATAGAATACGGATGCCGACCCGAACACCGGAGCCGTTATGATACGAAAGTCCAGTGCGCTTTTGAGATTGCTGGGGTTTGATGAAGATCTCCGCCGGCTCTTGGCGGGCGCCCAACCTATCAATAATCGTGTGCCTCCTGAGAGTTTCCAGCTAAGTTTATTTCCGGCACCTGTTGATCATCTGATTGGAGTTGATGAGGTTGGCAGAGGTTGCCTTGCTGGTCCAGTTGTTGCAGGTGCCGTGTCCTTTCCGACGTTGGACTGGACTGAAGGCCTAAACAAGCAACTTGATCGATTGAATGATTCGAAGCAAGTGACAGTTGCTGTTCGCAACAAGTTGTCCGAATCGATAATCGCCAACGCGATATGGGCTGTAGGCGAAGCCTCGGTGGCAGAAATTGATTTGTTTGGTATTACAAAGGCAACTGAGCTGGCCATGGAAAGAGCGGTCGAGAAAGTGGTGGAGAAACTGCCAAACAAAAGTGTTGTCGTTGTTGTCGATGGCCGCAAAAAACTATCGGAGCTGCCGCTCCGCCAAGTGGCGATTTTGAGCGCCGATGCCAAATCTGCCAGTGTGGCGGCAGCCTCGATAGTGGCCAAAGTGCATCGCGACAAAATTATAACTGCCTTGGCTACGGACTATCCTGAGTACGGCTGGCAGATCAATAAAGGCTATCCATCGCCTGCTCATCTGCGTGCCTTGGCTATGCACGGCGTGTCGCAAATGCACCGAGCTGGGTATGGTGCGGCCGCGATCGCGACTCTGAAGTAATGAACCCGAAAGGCGAAAAACTAGAGATAAAACTTCGTATCACTAGTTTCCATTTGGCTCAGGCGTGATGGATAAGGCCGAGCTGATCTGACAAAATTCATACACATCAACGTTTGTCAGCTGACCCCATTCGAGATTGGCGATGGTGCGCGGACTTACACCTGCAAGTTTGGCTAATGATGAGGCGCTAAAGCCCAGGCGCAAGCGACGTTTGCGAACAAGGTCGGACAATCTACGCAAATAGTCGACATCGTCCATTTGATTACTATCCCACAGATAGCGTACAGCGCCATCAATTGCAATTTTACTTCGTGCGTTCGCGGAAGCGCGCTACGCTCCAAGAAAAATCGGAACCCAAAGTCTCGACGAATCACGAAGGTTTACAAAACGCTCCGAAATCATCGGTGGACTCTACTTTCTGCCACTCTTGATGCCGGTATTAAGCTCACGCAAGGCTAGAATTACATCATTTGACTGAGCACAAATACAAATGCTAGTATTTTTTTGCAGTTGCGCAATTTCAAGATTCTGCAACTGTTTTTTTACTGCTAACCCGATTTGTCGAAACTACACATGCGGCGACACCAATCGCCGACACAAGGATAGATTATGAATATCTCTCAAAAGAAATCTAAGGTCACCAAAATAAATGCACGACACGTTGCGTTGAAAGTAGAAAAGCCGATTGAACAGCCATCAGTAGCTGTTTTGGCGTATCAATTTTGGTTGGAGGAAGGACGTCATGGCGACGATCTAACCCATTGGCTGCGAGCCGAACAACAGATCAAGAATGCTCTGAACTGAACAGATTCGGTGGCACCGCAAACGTTTTTTTCGACAAAAGCGGCTATCCTGCTCCAAATAATTTAGACAAAAAGCCTACATGTTTTGGCTGAGACAGCGTTTTTGCGAGGCTTACCCTGAGAACGCGACCTTTAAACTGGGCATTGTCTAGAGCTGAAATTCCTGTTCCTGTTGTTTGCGATCGGCCATTGTTGTTTGTGGCAATCTAAAAGTGAG
>PLZS01000090.1 GCA_003153555.1 Candidatus Melainabacteria bacterium
AAATTAGCCAAGTATATGAAGGAGCACGCCAGCGAAATTCAAAAGAACATCGACTCTGAATCGCAAAAGCTTACGAGTGCAGGTGATACAGCAGGTGCTGCTGCTTTGAACGACTTTAAGGGAAAGTTCGATCCTAACAGTGCTGATTTCCAGAAGTTTGCCGGCAGCTTAGCCACACCGATGGAACACTTGCGTGCTGATAGTGTCAATCATACACATACCTTCGATGCTGATGATGCGAAAACCGTTTTCAATGATGCTCAGCAAAAAGCGATTGTTAATCGAATCATTACGGAGAGAGGCGCTGATGTGGCCGGTGTGGACCTGCGCCGAGAGATTCCGCCAACTTCAGACAAAGCGGGTCGCGAGGCGGCGATTGAAGATCAGAATACGAAGTTGGCAAAGCTTGTGGATGCAATTAGAAACCATCCCGAGCAATTTGCGGATCCATTCCACAAAAAGCAGACTGATTAGGAACTGTGTTCGAGCTGAATAGCACATGAGTGAAAGGAGACTGTAGCATTGCCGGACGTAGTCGAGGCTAACGCAAAGAAAAAGCTCGAGGCATCGCCCGAGTCACACGAGGCTGGGTCAAAAGGTGATCAGCCAAGTCCGCTACGCCGGCAGGTGGATTCTTTGATGTGTGGTGATGAAAGAGCCCAAGCCCACGCTGCCACCGTAAGTGGTGACAAGCGTGCCGCAAAGCAAATTGACTTCGCTCCCTTGGATTCGCACCGGCAACTGCAATCAGGCGAGAAAGAGATTTTTCGTGATGATGGCTCTCGTGTGATCGCAGACAAAGTTGTCGGAAAAGACGGCATCGAAGTCGAGCGCGTGCTGCGCGTTGAGAAAAGAAACGGCAGCATCAGCGAGTATAGCTATGACAAAGATGATCCGACAAAGCTCACTAGCTATAAAGACACAATAAATACCTGCTACGGAAAGACAATTGTTTCCAACAGTGTGCGCGAAGACGATTCGGGCACATTTAAATACACAGATAGTGAGGGACGGCAAGAGAAGCACCTTGATACGCATATAGAAGATGGTCACGTAAAATACCGCGCTGACGATCTCGGTTCGCGCATCATGGATAAGCTGCTTGGTCCCAGTTGGTTGACGGTCGATGCTCTCAGCGAGGCTAAAGAACACTTCGTCGAAGTTGCAGGCAAACGTTTGTTTAACAAAAACCCCGAAGCGTTAGAACGTTTGGTTGATAAATTGATTCATCATTTTCAGGAGCCAGGGAAGACCGGGATCAAACCGATGAGCGATGACAAGCTCGCGGCATTTTTCGCGTCAGTGGTGAAGCCTTTGGAAACTGATCGGGCGCATCGAAAAAACGGCGCTCATGCGCTTTCAGATCGTGAAATTGAAAAAGCGACTGAACAAATGCTGAAAACAGTTTTTAATCCAGAGTTATACAATAATCAAGGACAGATCGGTTCTTGTTATATGAATTCGATTCGTTATTTGGCTGAAAAAACACAGCTTAATCGAATCGGTCAAGTATTCGCCTCCATGTACACAAATGGCTCAGTGAAAGGACATAGATTTGATGCCGATGATCTGAGACCCTTGTACGGTCAGGACTACTACAATCATGCCATGAATACCGCATTTGTGAAAATGGCAGGCGTATTCAATAAATTGCAAGGCGACTACAGAGGCACAACCACTCCGGAGGCAGAAACTGCCTACAAGAAACTATTCGGCAAGGAGTTTCCAGTGTTTTCGCTTGGGCAGGGAATTCGTCAACGTGATCTCGACGATGCGATCGCTAAATTTGGTGGTGCAGCTTGCATTACTCTTGGTGGCGCCCATGCTCAAGTGGTGCACAAGAATGCCAAAGGACAGTATGTTCTTGAGAATTGGTGGAACGGATACGGCGGGAATGAAGGAGTCTTGTCTCGAAACCAGCTGCACTTTATCTAACTTGATTTCGCAGAGCGATCTTGATCCTAAATGCCTTTCAGTTCCCAATAATTGGCTGGAACTTTTGGCGATATAGTGGAGAGTTTGACGAAGCGCATTTTGGTTTCGCATTCCGATCAGGACACCAAAAATTCACACTGCCAACTTAGGATCGTAATATCCGATAGACCCCAACCAGCGAAAGCGACCATGTCGTTCGGCTTGTAGTCCGATTATATGGGGCGTTAACTGGCGCTGCTGTGATCGCTTTACTAGATTCTCGAATGCCCTCCATTTTGTAGGTAACACCGCATGGGACGAACAGAAAATGTAGATTTTTCACTTCCTCCGCCTGACTCCAAATTGTCGCAATCCGGCGGCCGAGAAAGTAATCTTGCTGCTCGTGAATTTCAAGTACCTGCCACTATGGGCAATGGCACCGGCTTTGATCGATCGCAGTTGGTAAGAAATCGAAATGCTAATGAAATTCCCCTTAATAGTCGGACGATTGGTGATTTCACCAGCAGTCTAACGCTGACCAATCTCACAATCGTTGACGACGGACAAGATTTGCTCCGCAAGCAAAGAAGTCCATTAGCACGTGGACTAAGCGAGGTTGTTCCTGCGCCGCCACGAGACCTTCGTACCAGTGCCGCCGATGCAAGCGCCGAAGCACATCGGCAAGAAAGCATTCCCAAGCGCGAGTTTGGACCTAATGTGATTGTGGATGCAAAAAACCAAATTTCGAAAATTACTTACCCCGACGAAAACAAAACACGCGAATTTAGTCGAGACGAATATGGCGAGATTAACAAACTCGTCACGACAACTCCGCGCGGACAATTCAACTATGTAAAAGAAGATGGACGGTGGTTTTATCTAGAGTCAGGCAAAAACAAACGTCCTTTCGATGCTATGGCGCTCGATGCTCACGGTGAGTTCTCGAGAGTAGTGCGCGACGGTGTTGCACTAACGCAGCGTCCAGACGGTACCTCCGTTGAAGAGGAGGTCTCCGCCCTTGGTGTGCGCATGACGAGGAACGAAGAAGGGCAGCCTGAAATAATAAAGCGTCCGGATGGCAGCCAGGTAAATGCGTTGTACGAAAACGGAAATCTGGTCAAGCTGGTTGAAAAAGAAGGTGATAAGTCCGTTTCTTGGACGCCTGATAAGGCTGGGCGCTGGACGAGTGATGAGCAGCCATCGCAATCAGTGCAAAATCTGCGGGTCGAAAGAAATGGCAATCTGAGATATTCGGCCGAAAATGTGAAGTACATAGTTCGCAGCAACGGAGCTGAAATTGAGGAAGGTCCTGGTCGTTCCAAGTTTTCTTTCGACGAGCAGGGGCGATTTAGATCCATTACCAGTCCCGATGGGAAAAACACAACGAGTTTTTCGTACGCAGGCGCTGACGACGAACCAAGTCGAATACAAGTAATCGAACGTGAAAAGAACGAGACCAGAAACTATATCCATGAGCCTGAGAAGGGTGGATGGACGCGGGTCAACAAAGACAATCAGGCGATGGGAACCTGGAAAGGTGAAGTCAAAATTGGTGATGATGGTACCTATTCCATTAAGGCTACCGGCACTAAGGGCGATGCCTGGACGGTTTATCATACCGACGGAACCACTCAGAGGGAGTGTCATCGTCAGAATGGGACACTTGCAGTTACGAACACTACTGGTGATCTGACATCCGCAACTCGCGTCGATGGAACGGTTCTAAAGGCTGATTACGACGCAAAGGGACTGAGCGTACTTTCTCAGCAAAACAAGACCGGCGATAAAGTTAACTGGCAAAGGCAGCCGGATGGTACATGGAAGTCAGACTCGCCTGACTTTCCAGGCGCTCTTAAAAATGTCACGGTGAATCTAGATGGCGAGATCTCGATCGTCGAAGCAAGCCAGGCTCGGACTACGCTAAAAGCTGATGGTTCCTCGCACATGGAGAAGGCGGACGGTTCATTTGTCGACGCGGATCGAAATTGGATGGTTCGACGTGTTGGTATCGATAATCAGAATTACCGCACACTAGATTATCAAGACGGAAGACTGTCCAAAGTAACCGAAATCACCACATCCGGTACCAAAGTGTGGCAGCGCAAGCCGGATGGACAGGAAGAACGGCAGGACATCCAGGTTTCGTCGGATGGCTACGTTAGCTACAAAGTTGACGGAAAAACTATCGTTGAAGGTTCAAACCTCTCAAAGATGGAATTGAACAACAATTTGAGCCCCTCCCGTGTATCTTTGCCAAACGGCGCCAGTAGAGACTACAAGTATGATCATTCCGGTTCTCTTCAGTCAATCACCGATCGTCGCGTCACTGCAAACGAAACTAAAGCGGAAGTTTGGAAAAAAGTCGCTGAGGGCGAAAACAGAAGCAATCGTTTCGAAAATCGTACTAGAGATGGAAAGGTGCAGGTTCGCAACGACATTTATGTAGATGAGTCGGGTGATTACCTTTACCGCAGCAATGATGGCAGAGCGCACGCCGCGCCCGTTAGCGATCTGATGAAAGGCGGCAGGCAGAGCCAGGAGACACGACGCGAACAACCTAGACGGCCTGACGGCGATCGACCGCCGACACCGACTGATCGCGTGCCAGTCATACCTCCGAATGGAGAAAATCAGAATGAAGTTACCGATCACTCATTTCAACTGAAGGGATATATGCTGCCATCGCCGGATCAGCTCGGTGCAGGATCCTGTCTCTACATGTCGGCAACCGGGATCGCCGAATTCCTTTTGAATAAATCGAAGGGCATTGTTCATCCTCAGGTTGGAGGCCCGACAGATCTTTCTGAACAATGGACCATTAACTTGAGCAAAAGAGTTCAATTGGGCAACAACTACACTGATGCCCCAGAGCTCTTAGCTAGAGCCGGAGCTATTCCTGACTCACGTCTGAAGTTCAAAGCATATGCCGGTTCGACATGGATGAATGAAGCTTCGTTTGGTATGAACGGAACGGAAGCCTTGCCAGCAATGAAGAAGGAAGTTTTGTTCAGCACTGGCGGAGAAGGTTCTCAGCAAAGTTTCGGGCGGATGCGGCCGGGCGACCTGGAGAAGATCAAACAATACCTGCGTAAGAACGAGTCGCCAGTGCTGTTCGTTTATAAACCACCGACCGCAAATTGGTGGCACGCGAATATTATCACTGGCTATGACGATAAGACGCAGACCTTCACGGTGCGCGATTCGTCGTTTGGAAATCAGGTTGTCGACGCTCCGGCCTACAACTATGACGGCAGGTCACCGTACGGACCTCGACAATATCGCAATGAAACGAAGATGCCTTATTATCAAGTGCTTCAATGGGGAAATCATGCCACTGGCTATAAGCTTGCCAATCAGCCCGATGCAGCTCTGGTAAGTGCAGAGAGGCCTGTTGTTTCACACAAGTTGTGAACAGACCGAATTAGATGCCTTTCAGTTCCCAATAACTGGCTGGAACTTTTGGCGAAATAGTGGAGAGCTTAACGAAGTTGGCGGCTCCACGTGCGGCGATTGGCAAACCGCCCGTGATGATAATGTTGTCCTTTGGCGAAACGATTCCCCGTTTCAAAAGCGTCTCTTCCACCATTGAAAGTGTTGACTCAGAATCGCTTACTTCGGTCAGCATAAGAGGAGTGGTGCCCCAGACAATGCTTAATTGGCGGTAGACATGTACGTGTTGCGTCAGGGCGATGATCGGACCTGGTGGTCTGAATTGTGAAATCAGCCTGGCAGTCGATCCGGTTTTAGTGAATGCCGCAATCACGCGTGCTTTCATATCAACCGCCATATTGCAGGCAGCGTGAGCGATCGCGTGTGCTGATGTCGGCAATTCGTGTTCGTGTAATTTTGAGAAGTCCACACTACCTTCCGCGGCAGCGGCAATCCGTCTCATCATCCGCACTGCTTCAACGGGATAATCGCCCATCGCGCTTTCCTCAGAAAGCATGACGGCATCAGTGCCGTCATAGATTGCATTGGCCACGTCCGATGCTTCTGCTCGTGTCGGGCGAGGATTGTGGATCATTGATTCAAGCATCTGCGTAGCAGTGATTACTGGTTTGCCTTTTGCATTTGCTCGTCTGGTAATTCGTTTTTGAATTGGTGGCACCTTTTCAGGCGGCAATTCAACACCAAGGTCGCCACGAGCAATCATGACACCATCTGAGAGGTCAATGATCTCTTCAAGGTGATCGATCGCTTCTGGTTTTTCCAATTTTGCGATGATTGAAACTGGAGGCCAGTGCTCACCGATGAACTCGCGCAAATACAAAATGTCTTGTGGATCGCGCACGAATGACAGGGCGACAAAATCAACATCGTACTTCAAGCCGAAGGCCAGATCTGATTTGTCTTTTTCTGTCAGTGCTGGAATTGAAAGACGGACTCCGGGAATGTTGATGCCCTGGTGATCTTTCAAATAACTGCCATTTACAATTTCGCATTCGACATCGGTGTCAGTTGTTTTGAGTACCTTCAGTTCGATCAAGCCATCATGCAAAAGAATCGTATCTGATGTTTTCACTTCTTTGGCCAGATTGGCATAGTTCGTGCTCACTATTTTCTCTGAGCCTTCAACTTCTCGACTTGTGAGAGTGAATTTCTGTCCCGTTGTCAGATCGACTTTGCCACCTTTGACTTTGCCGGTGCGAAGCTTTGGACCACACAGGTCTAATAAAATTCCAACCGATTGATCCAAGCGCTGACTGATTTCTCTCACATCTACAACTATGGAAGCGATCGAATCATGGTCTGCGTGCGAGCAATTGATCCGAGCGACGCTCATGCCTGCTTGAATTAGAGCCTCAAGAACAACAGGGTTTCTACAAGCGGGGCCAATCGTGGCAATAATTTTCGTCCTGGTCATCCGTTAACTCCGTAAACCTTAGATAGGTTAGCCTGATCCTTCACGAGTGATTTGATTTACTCCTGAAGAAATATAGAACATTGGATATACAGAGCGTCTCTAGCTTCGTGTCGCTGGCGTATTCAAAGCAGCGACGGCCGAATGCCTGAAATCGTTCGGTGAAATTGTCGGGAAACAATTGTCGATATCTTCGATGCTCGCTAGCTTCGCTTCGTCAATTTGGTTTTTGGTCAGCATTTGAGTAAGCGTGTTGAAGCGCTCAGCATGCTCATTGAACCTTTCGGTGGCATAGACTTTCGCTTGTCCGGTCGTAACAAGGAACGGCCAATCGCTTGATTCAAGTAATAACAATTCTCGACCGGCTTGCTTCAAAATTCGCTGAACGACATCGTCTGATTTGCTCGCATATTGCTCTACCAACGCGACCATTGTCTTTTCAGAGTCATTGATAATTGGCCACATCCATTGGGTGTCATTGTTCAACCAAACTTGCCAGTGACCACCTGAACCCCAAGATGATTCAGGAAGTTCGATTGCTCGTTGTGGTGGGTTGGCTGCAAGATATTCACTTGCTGTCTGTGGGGTGACAGCTGTGTATGTGCGCATCTTCTTCAATACTTCTTTGATCCAATTGACGCCTTCAAACCACCAGTGACCAAACAGTTCGGTGTCAAAGCTGACCATCACAAGTCCGGGCTGACCGGTTTTCTTGAGCTGCTCGGTCAGTGTTTGTTGAATAAATCCAACGTAATGATCCGCATTCTCTCTCATCCGATTCATTGCTGCTTCTGGATTGTAGCGTTGCTTGTCACCTAAATCCGTCGTCTTGGAAGTGAGCTTCCAGTAGTGCAATCCGGACTTGTCATCTTTCTTGTGAAATTCTCTGTAATTTGCGTCGCCTGGATATCCGTGTTCCGCTGACCAAACTTGATAGCCAGCTTCTTCATGACGTCCGAGAACTGCGACGGGATATTCTTTCAACCAGAAGGCTTCGAACGTATCGAGACCAGTAGCTGGTCTTGGCGGTGCTGGAATGTATTCAATCGTTCCATATGGGCCGAAGACTTTGCGCAGCTCGGCAGTCTGTCCGCCTTTAATTACAAATGATTCGGTAAAGAAATATTCCAAGCCCAGATCATGAAGCCATTTTTCTACGCCTGGACGGTCAGCCGTTGCCGGTCTGTAGGCGCATTCCGGTAGCCAGCAGCCCTTGGGAGCGCGACCAAACAAACGCTTGTACGAATCGATGCCAGTTTTGAATTGAGCGTATAAAGACTCGTCTGTTTCGAGTAATGGTGAAAAGCAATGCGTGGCTGCGGATGTGGTTATCTCGATGGCGCCTAGATCTTGATACTTCTTGAAGCCGCCAATAATGTCCCGATTCCATCTGTCATGGTAATCAGTGCGCACCTGTTGAAACCAGTTCAAGTAGAAGCGTGCCAGATGCAAAAAGTCAGGGTTTGGCGTTTCGCCTCGAGGGCCGTAACGCGCTTCATCCAATTGAGCAGCTTCGATGCGATCGCCAAGAAACTTGTCAAAGCCCTTGTTCAGATGAGGATCGGCTAGCTGTTCGCCCAAAATTGGAGTGATTCCAATCGTTAGCTTTGCCGGGACACCTTCATCCCATAAGTCGCCAATCGCGTTCAGAAGAGGGATATAGCTCTCGGCCATACACTCATAAACACTTTCTTCTCCGAACGGCCACATACCGGCTTTCCTGTAATAGGGAAGGTGGCTATGGAGCATGAAAACAAACGAACCTACACTCACTCGACAACTCCTGCGGGGCGTTTACGAATTCAAGAATATATAGCAATTCAATATTTCTTTCGCCCACTCCTGCTCAAACCGTAACTATTCTTCAGGAGCGCGGTATTCTGTTCGTTGTTTAACTTCATCCGACTGCCTGAGCCGAACGACAGAACTATATGTCAGATCTCGAGTCCTCCCCAGCTGAAAAAAAGCCAAGCCCGTCCAAGCCTGTGGAGAAAAGTCCGGCGGATAACAAGGTGGTGAAATTGCTAGAGAAAAATCCTCTGGGCATGACCTTGCCTGAAATGGCGGGGGGCATTAGACAACTTAAGAAGATTCGCACTCTAAGACCAATTCTTGGCGAGGCGATCAAATCGGGCTTGGTCATGCCGGTCAGCCAGCGGGCTGGGCATACCGTGTACCGCCTGGTTAAGTATCTTGGACCTCGCTAAGCGTCGATTTCAGGCGTTGCATCAAGGCTTTAGCGTCCCCGGTTATGCCGACCAGCTTGTCGCGACAATGTTCACCTCTTATTAAGGTCACAGAAGTTTTACCTACTCCGAAATGCGCTGCTAAAAAGCCTCGTAGCGCCTTGTTAGCGGACCCTTCGACAGATTTCGCAGTGATCTTGACTTTCAATTTGCCGTCGTGAACACCGACAATTTCATCGCGAGATGAGCCTGGGAGTGCGTATACGCACAGAGTAATTCCGGTGGCTGTTGCCTTGGCTATTGGATCCATCAAATAATGCCTTTGAAAGAATGCCGTACAATAGCGCTGTCTTGGGAGGAATGATGGTGACAGTAAAGATCGGCAATATTGAATTTGGTCCAGGTCAACCGTTTCTTATTATCGCGGGTCCTTGTGTAATTGAATCGTGGGACGTGATTTACAACACGGCTCGTGCGCTTCAAGACATCTCTTGCGAACTTGGTTTTTCTTTTGTATTTAAGTCGTCGTACGACAAAGCTAATCGAACCTCGATTGACTCCTTTCGCGGTCCTGGTTTAAGCGAAGGGCTGAAGATGCTCGCTGAAATCAAGTCCAAATTGGGAGTGGAATTGCTTAGCGATGTTCACGAACCGGGGCAATGCGAACAAGCAGGCGAAGTGCTCGACGTTTTACAAATTCCGGCGTTTTTGTGCAGACAGACAGATCTGATCGTCGCCGCGGCAAAAACAGGCAAAGCTGTTAACATCAAGAAAGGTCAGTTCGTGGCGCCCATGGATATGGGCAACAGCGTTAGAAAAGTTTTGGAGTGCGGCAACAAGAACATCTTTTTGACCGAACGCGGCACCACATTTGGTTATAATAATCTGGTGGTTGATTTCCGCTCTATTCCGATGATGCAGGAAACTGGTTTCCCCGTTGTATTTGACGCTACCCACAGCGTTCAGCTGCCAGGCGGTGGAGGCACCGTTTCTAGTGGACAAAGACAATTCGTACCAACTCTGGCCAAAGCGGCCGTCGCAGCCGGTTGTGATGGACTGTTCATGGAAGTTCATCCCAATCCAGATGTGGCAAAGAGTGATGGCGCGAATCAAGTTCCGCTGTCACAGGTAAAGGAACTGATTTCACAGTGTTTGAAAATTCACCAGCTCAGTCAATCGCTGCCCGAACTCCATCTGCCGGCGCCAGGCAAATGCTCCGAAGCCGTTCTAGCAAAATAAATCGATCGCTCAAAGCGATAACAGCTGTATGTTTGCTAGCGTCATCAGGAATGACTGGCGTACTGGCGCAAGCCGCTTCGGTACCTGGTGCAGACGCGAAAGTTAGTGCAGACGAAGTCAAAGTTGATGACCTCGTCAATCGCGCTTTGACTGCCTATGGTGGACGAGATGCGCTCGCTCAACTCGAAGCCAACTCTACGACGTACGCAAAACAAACCTCAAATGAATCTGGTCAAACGCTTGTCTATCGCTGTGCCCGCAAAGGCAACAGATGGAGAATAGATCTCGAAACCGCCCCGGTCGAAACTGGTGCTGCAAGCGGTGACACGTCTGCTTCTATCGCTGCAACGCGCACTTCGACTAGCACCGCCTACGATGGCATTAATGCTTGGCAATCGGTAGGCGGCGAAATTTCCAGCCTCAGTCCAGACAAACTGATTTGGTTGGATGAGCAGCAACTGCGACAACCAACTTTGCTGGCCAAATTTCAGGATAAGGGATACAGCTTTGTCTTGAATGGACGTACTCAATATAAGCAAATTCCAGTTTACGCAGTGGAAATCACAAGAGAGGGTTACAGCCCTACGACTTTGTTTTTGGATCAAAACAATTATTTAGTTGTGGCTAGTTCTTATGAAATCGACAGCGTTGGAGGTGATGGGAAAGTGCCTACGAAAGCATCCGTTGCCGTTGAATACAGCGAATATCGTCCCACTGGCGGAACCGTGGTGCCATTTAAACAAATTCAACTGACCAATACTAAACAGGTGTCTCAGCTTGAATTGACCAGCGTCAATGTGACAACGCCGATTGAAGATAGCCTGTTCAACAGGCCTAGCAACGGTACGGCTTACCGTGTTTCCAGACCAGTCAGCGTTCCTTTTGACTATTCTCAAAAAGAGATTGTCATGAAAGGTCGAATCAATGGATCTGAAGAATTAGATTTCTTGTTGGATACTGGAGCCAGTGACACCATAATCGATCGTCGAGTTGCCGCAGAGCACTATCTGACTAAGATGGGGCAGTACGACATTGCCGCTATCGCGGGCATGGTGACTGCGCGCTCATCTTCGATTAAACGTATGGAGCTAGGAAATCTTTTGATGAACGATGTTCCTGCTCGAATTTTGGATTTGAGTGCGCAATCGCGCCAGATGGGAAAACCGATCGCCGGTATCATTGGCACCAACGTGATCAGCAAGTTCCTGGTCACCTTGGACTACAGCAAGCCATCAGTTGTCTTTGCTGACATTGATACGACCGCGCGTCCGACTCGCGCGGCGGCAGCGTCCTTTACGCAGAAACAAGCGCCTTTTGTGAAAGTATTATTCAACGGCAAAGATGAACAGATTTTGCTTGTGGACACAGGCGCCGCCTTCAATCATATTCCTCCGACTGTTGCTCAGAAATATCTGGGCAGCGATCCCGCCAATGTTCGGCACAGTACAGAAGGCACCGGACTTGATGGCAGACCGTTGCAACTTGGCACGGTGGTTATAGATACTGTGAGTTTGGCTGGACAGGCTCTGCGCAAGGTTAGTTTTACTTTCCCGTCGAATACCGACGCGCAAAAAAATGCAGCCAAGAGCGGTGGACGCGAAGGCGGATTCTTTCAAGATTCACGCCTGGGAATTTTAGGGAATCCGTTTTTCCAAAACTTCATCGTCACTATCGACTACAAATTTAATCGGTTGTTATTGCAACCGAATCCAATCGTAAAACTGCGCGCAGAAATTGAACAGTCCTTGAATTCTGGGGACGAAAAGCTTGTCGTGCGGCGAGATTATCGACTGGCTGAGCTAGCTTATCAAAAAGCGGTGATGATCGCCGATAATAGTCACGACGTTAAGGAACAAGCCAGGCTGTCAGGCAGATTAGGCAATTTGCGTCGGATCATGGCCAAGGATTTGAATCGGCCGGAACACGCCAAGGCAGCCTACGACTACTTTGTCAAAGGGCAGGAGAAAGCTCGAAGTGTTCGAGCTCAAGATGTTGAAGGCAGAATTTTAGCTGATTGGAGTTTGTTGTACGTGGACAATGGTCAGCAAGCTGAAGCCAAACAGACCATTGACCGGGCTTTGTTGTTGGCACCGCAGGATCCTAATGTGAACGTGGATTGCGCCGTACATCTCTACAAACAGCGGCTCTTTCCAGAGGCTCAGAAGTATATTGAAAAAGCGCTCTTCCTTGATCCAAACAATTGGCAAGCATTGTGGTATCAAGTCAAGCTAAGCGAGAATTTTTACGACACACCACGAGTGGTGGCAACACTGAAGGAAATCCTCAGGTTCTATCCGTGGAGTAAAACCGCTGGGGATAAACTCAAAAGTCTGACTGCTGCTGGTGCTGTGGCTCCGCCCACCACACCGCGGACAATCATCGTTCCTGGTCGCTGATGAGTAATTTAGTTGCGCTTGGCCCGCTGCTCCTAGTTCTAATGCTTTTCTTGATACTGGTGCCGGTTCAGTATTTGAGCACTCGGCGCAAGGCTTGGCGTGCTAAGGAAAAGGTTTTAGAACTGGCACAAACAGCGCCGCGAACAAACCTCCTTAAAGTTCAAGCCAAAATTAAGCTCATCCTGGAGGATCTCTCCCCAGGACGTCTGACTTTGAAAAATGCCAGCGATCACATTGACCGAGCAGACGCGTTCTGGAAACTTGGTGATTTGGAGCTGGAGCTTATGCAGTTTGTGGATTCTGAATTCTGCTACCGTGCGGCAATCGATTCTTACAACGACGCGTTGAGATTGGAGCCCGGCAATCGAATTGCAATCTCGAACAAATTCAATACAGTTGAATGCCTGAATCTACTCGAACGTCGTCGTTTCTAGACAAATCGCTTAATTTTCCGGAACGTCAGGTCCGTCGCGATCGATGATGTGATTTTCGGTTCTCGCAGGCAAGGCGCCGGTGTGCGTTGATCGATGGTCGGCGTATTGTTTGACCGCACCTGAGAGTGCAGTAAATTTTGGTGTGAAAAAGTATTTGCGCATTTCCTGGTAGGTTTTTTCATAACCCCAACCTTCGTGGGTGACGCGCCAGATACCCACCATGCAACCGGTTCGGTCCGAACCATGGGCGCAGTGTATGAACACCGGACCATCTCCCTTTTGCGCCTTTTCGACGCTGTGAATGACCGTGTTCACCTGCTTTTTGGTCGGGGCATGCGAATCCATCGGCAAATTGATGTATTTGATTCCCAATTCAGCGGCGATTTCTTTCTCTTTCTTCGGTGATAACTCATCTTTCTTCGCCCCTTCTGAAGCAGCGCGCAGATCGATAATAGTTTTGACGCCCTTGTCTTTGAGATTATGCAGCGATTGTTCGTTTGGGCCGCCACCTCTATAGAGAAAAGGATGGACCTCGTGGAAGTTGAGCAAACCTTCCATCTCGGTGGGTACAGTGCCGGCAAATGCGGCACTGACGCAAGAAAGTATGATTAGACAGTAGGCTGCCAGTTGAAATTGTCGCGTCATTGAACTTCTTTGAGTTAATTGCCGAGGAGAAATGGAGCGAGAGAAGCGCGGCAAGTACGCGGGTAATGAGTGGGTCTGAGCGGAGGAGCTGGATGTACGGAAGGCGACGGAGCGATTAAATATAACTCGACTGTGCAAATCCACATACGATCTGGACGAATTCAGTTTTAGCATGGATGAGACGGACTTAGAGCTGGAGCATTAACAATTTCTCATAATGCGCAAATTGATTGAACCTTTTAGGCATAGGCTACGTAGAAGTATATGAAACCAATATTTTGGTTGGGGGATGGCAGTGGACCTTACTGATGAGGCCCTAATTGAAAATTTTCGGAAGACTCGGGACATGACCATGTTTCAGTCTCTCGTCCGCCGGTATCAAGGCCGGATATTTACTGCCTCGTTTCGAATTCTATCCAACGCTGAGGAGGCTGAAGAGGTCGTGCAAGATACGTTTTTGAAGGTGCATCACAATATTTCTAAGTTTCGCCAGCAAGCTTCTTTTGCCGCCTGGGTCTTCAAGATTGCCCACAACCTGTGCATGGATGTACTGCGTAATCGGCAACGGAAGAAAGGCTTTCGATTACTTTCCTTCGACCCTCAATCAAGCGCGCCTGAACAACATGAAGAACCAGTAGAGGCTTACAACATCATCTCGCAATTAGCAGACCCTGGTGCTGATCCTTCTCAAATGCTGGAGTTGCGTGAACAAGGTTCGATTGTCGCAGATTCGCTAAAACAGTTGACAGACAATCAGAGAACCGTTGTCGTTCTACATGATATTGAAGGTTTCTCCTATCAGGAAATAGCCGAAATTGTCGGCACCAGCATCGGCACAGTGCGCTCCCGACTGCACTACGGGCGATCTAAGCTAAAAGAGTTACTGGATCCTTATTTTTCCCAACAAAACATGTCCGCAGTATCTAGGTGATCACCATGTCCAACTTTCTCACTTGCGAACAATTAGAACCACTTCTGAGCGCCTATCATGACGGCGAGCTGAGTGAGCACGAGCGCCTTGAAGCTGATAAACATATTTCCAGCTGCGCCGTCTGTCAGAATCGCGTCCTGGAAATAGGCGCGATTTCAAGCTCGCTCAAAGCGCTACCTAGGCTTACTCCGAAAATGGACGTAGCGGCAAACATAGAAAAACTGATCGCCGCTCAACCTAAAGCGGCGAATCAAATAACCAGGCCGCTTGTTTGGAGTGTGGTCGGAGTAGCGGCGGCTGCTGCTGTGGTGCTCTTTGTCGGTAATCTGCATTCAGGACCTAATGTCGTTCCTAATCAAGTTGCTTCCAACTCAACCGTCCACACTGCAACTAATAAGAAGGGCGGTGGTGCAGCTGCTTCTCGAGACCTAGAAGTGGCCTCTAACGCCATTGATGATCCAGGCGCACGGATCGTTGGCTTAGAAAAAACTCAAAGCGTCAGTGAAGATTCGAAGAAGAAAGTTTCTCCGTTGCCTGAGCAACATGGCAAGCCTGACGCTGAAAATGTTGGCAAAAAAGAGCGCGCCAAATTCAATCCACATCTACAAATTGCGAGTAGAGCGAATGATGGTGGCACTGATACGATCCCGCTAGATGCGACACAAAGCGCTCATCTTGATCAGCAGACTGGCGCTGACAGTCAATTGATCGCCAGTGAAACTAGTAAAAAGGTTATTGGACAGAGCGGCGATAGCAATCTTGTTGCTGTCTATGATACAGATCAACGAAACGTCACTGAAGAACTGGGGATCACAACCGACGAGGATGGGCTCTATGCGATCAAGCTTTAGTACTGCAACCATCATTAAACAGGTGGCATTCGCGGTTATCGCCTCGTCGGGAACTTGTCTCAGCCCAACGGCACTTGCCCAAGGAGACGCCAGCCTGCCGCCACCAGATCCGAGTTACAGAGCCAGAATAAGGGCTCAAAATGCAAATAGAAATCAAGAAATTCCGTCCGATTCATCCCAAATAACACCTGGGGGCTCAGATCAATCAGGTGGCGCAGATGATGGTTCGCTGCGCCGCAAATGGAGGAAGCGACTGAACGGCGAAGGCGCAGGTTTTAGAGGCGGTGGGGTGGATAATCCCGCAGGCGCTTCGGGTGCTGGTCAGGGCGGAGGTCCGAGTGCTGGTCCCGGCGCCGGCTTGGGTGCAGGGTTCGGAGGTGGTGGTCGCTTTGGTGGACGCTTCGGCGGTCGCCTGGGGCTGCGCCAAGGCGATGGTGGTCCACTCACTGGCGGCATCCGCCGGCAAGGAGATAGTGGCGCATTTGGTGCCAGCGGTCCACTTGCTGCCGGTGGCGCCCTTGGTGCTGGAGGGGGAGCCAGACGTGGGTTCCAAAACAATTTGAGCGGCGGAAATTTGTTTGGCAAGCGTCCATTGGACCTTACCTCACTCGCTTTGACTCCTGAACAAAAGCAAAGGATACAGGCTATGCGTGGGCAAGTCGGTCCAAAGACTCGCGAATTACGCAAGACTCTAAATGCTAAACGCGCGGAGCTTCGCGACATGATGTTCGAAGCGTCGGCAGGTGATGACCAGGTGCGAGCAAAAAGAAAGGAAGTTCGACAGCTTCAAGACAAAGTCGAAGAGATGCAACTCAATGATTTCCTCTCGATTCGCTCAGTGCTGACGCCAGATCAGCGCCAGAAACTCACAGATCTCAAACCCGCTGGTGCCACAAAATTCGCCGCGGGCAACGGGCCAACTCAAATGGTGGCACCAGTTATTACCCAACCCTAAGCGCGACTATAGCTAGCTTTTCGAGGTAGGCAGGACTTAGATCGAAACGCGCGGGACGCGTGGGCCCAGCGTGGATGCTATTTAGCCTTCTTCTTTTTATCCTTAGCGCCAGCCCATTCCAGGATGAATTCAGGATCGTCAGAGCCACCGGTGCTGCTTGCTGATTTCGTTTCGGCAGCAGGCTCTTTGACCGCAGGCGCAGATTCTTTGGGCTTAGCTTTAGCCTGTTTGGGTGGTTGTTGATGGAACTGCTGGGGCGGGAATCCCATCGGTCCGCCGAAGACTGGCACCATAGGCGGTGGTGGGGGCACCATGGTGTTCGACCGTTTGCTGGGCTTGCTCGCTTGAATGAACTGCGGCATGGCCATCTGCACCATCTTTGGTGCGGGCTCTTTCTTTGCTTTCGCTTTCGGCTCGGCTGGAGCTGCGGCCGTTTCATCAGCTTTGGATTCGCTGCCACCGCTTTCTGCTGGATCCGATCCATCATCTTTCTTTGAGTCTTTCTTCTTTGGCAGAGCCTTAGCAGTCGTTCTCAAGGCAGCTTGGGCCGCGCGCAGTTCCACTTGGCTCTCTGTTGATGTCTTTGATTCCTTAGACTTGGCATGTTTAGCGGGTTTCTCTTTAACCGGCTTCTCTTTAGCTGACTTGGGCTGTTTAGGCTCTTTCTTGCTGGCTTTCTTCTCTGGCTTTTTAACTTCAATCGGTTTCTTTTCCGAGGATAGTCTATGCAGCAAGCTGCTCGACTTATCTTCAGCTTTCTTGGTCTCGTCCGGTTTCTTTGCTTCCGGCTTTTTCTCGGTCATCCAAGGAAACAGTTTCAAGGGGCTCTTCGGTGAGATCGGCAGGACAACGGCAGGCGCTGCTGGTATGGCCGCGGCGAGCACGGTGGGCTCGGCTTGTTTTGCTAGCACAGGCACTGGCGGCGGTACCATGACTCCGTTCGCTGCCACACTCAAGTTGTATGATTCGTGAATAGCGCGTGCCATTTTCTTGTTCGACTGTAACCAGATTACCAGAGCTTCACGGGCTTCCGGTGAGCCGCTGTGTTTCGCTAAGGCTGCCTGGATTTGCTGCAAGGCTTCATCGTTTTTGCCGCGCAGTTGCAAGAGTTCAGCGAACTTCACCCTCGCCATGATCGAATTTGGGTTGTGTTGCACTGCCTTCTGTAGATAACTTTCGGACTTTAAGAACTTCTTGGCGTCGAGAGCGAGAGTGCCCATTTCGTAGTAAAGCTGGGCGATGTAACTCGAGTCAGCACCGTATTCACGGCTGGCTGTATCAACGGCTTTTTGATAATAGTCGAGAGCGGCATCAGAGTCGCCGCTCAAATAGTGTTCGAAGGCTATTGAGCGAAGAGCTGGAGCGTCTGTTGTTTTACCTGCAAACGACGGTGGAGAGCTTAGTAAGCCGAGTAATGCCGTAAAAGCAAGCAAAATGAGCGCTATTCGCAGCCTGAGGATTATTTGCACCGTGCTCCCTGAAGGTTCGCAATTGTGTTATTCCATTCTAAGTGTAAATTCGCTGGAGTAAACGGGGAAAAACCTAGAATGCTGCTGATTTGACAGATCAGTGAGCAATGCTCCAAGCAGCCATTCGCCAAATCCCTGCTAAAATTCAATACTTTCCAGCCCTTCTCCGCTTTCAAGCGGCTGAAAATTCTAATCAGGTGAATTTATGCGTCGACCCAGACAACAGCGTACTCGTGGCAATAGAGACTCGGCACCTTCAGGTTCCACATCGTCAGAATCGCAGGCATCGGCCCGACCTTATCTCACTCAAAGCATTGATATCAACACGAATTTGGGCGAAGGTTTTGGACCCTACAAAATGGAAGGCGAATCCGACGTTCTTCCCTATGTAACTTCGGCGAATATCGCTTGCGGAGCCCATGCCGGGGATCCTCTGATTATGGAAGCAGCCTTAGAGGAAGTTCGATACTACGGATTGTCTCTCGGCGCTCACATCGGCTATCCAGACTTACAGGGCTTTGGACGTCGAGAAATCCACTTGTCCACAGCTGAATTGAGAGCAACCATCCTCTTCCAGCTTGGCGCTTTGTCTGGGCTGGCACGCACTCTTGGATTTGAAATTACGCAAGTTAGACCGCATGGATTTTTGTATCGTCAAATCTCTAGCGACGCGAGAACGGCGGCTGTCGTTGCAAAGGCTGTATCTGAATACGACAGATGGCTTGTTTTGATCGGACCAGCCGGCGGCAGCCTCATTGCAGCAGGCGAGCGAGCGGGTATCAGGGTCGCTGGTGAAGCCTGGGTAGACCGAGCCTATGACGCAACGGGACACTTGTTGCCGCACAGCCACAGTCGAGCAATCATCAAAAATCCCAACGAAATACTGAACCAAGCCGCTAGCTTGATTCGTCATGGCACAGTTATGGCTGTAGACGGCACAAAGGTTCATATCGATTTTGAGACGCTGCACATGCACTCTCACATGGCGCAAGCGAAACAAGTCGCTGAGCAAATTAGGCAAATGGTCCCTAATGCGGCAGCTTTAACCGCTGAACCATTTACGCTTGACAGCCATGAATCAAACGAGTTGGCTTTCGGCGCTTATTAGTGACGCGAAGAACGATGCCGGCGCTCGCAGGAGTGGAACCAGGGGCGGCTCTCCCGGGCACGATGCCGGCAAGGATGCCGGCGCTCCAGGGCTCCTAGTTAAGGCAGTCTTTGGGATGTTTGGACGATTTCGTCGTACCAGCTACCGTAATACTCTGGGTAGTCTTCACCAGTCGTGGAAGTGATCGTCTTCTGCAAGGCTCTGCGGATGGCTCTCCGTCCGCCACTCTTGTAACGGTTCAACCATTCCAGTTCCTTAGGGTCGACGTTCACTCCAGCCTGCATCAACTCTTTTACTATACGGATTTCATGAACGATTGCTTCGGTTTCTTCTTCTAAGCACCGATCAATGAACTCCTGCCGTCCGGTCTGACCCGGGATTGGGTCTATGGTTGGCTTGATGATTGCGTGGACGAATTCGTGCGCGATGCTGATCAGCTTGTAATTGCGTGGGCACCAGCGTCCGATGTAGATCGTACGTTTCTTTCGGTCATAATACGCGCGGCAGGGTCCATCGACAAGCCTGATGCGAACACCTTCTTTGCGAATTCGTTCAATGTCCGCGATCAAGGTGGGCGACTTTAAAGCCGCCTCTACAAGGCGTTTGCCAAATTGCCGTTTCAAATTTCGTACGGGTGAGTTTCCCGTCATCGCAGTGGGCCCCCGGTGTGTGAAGATATATTAATTCTATAACAAAAGGCTGTCAAATGGTACTGGTAAAAAATAGGCACAGTTGGGACATCCGGCTGGATGTCATGCTTTTGACAACCTAAAAAGATGATTAAATCTGTATTCTTGACAATATTAAAGCTCATTAAGCGCCTCAAGTCAGCTGGCTGCTCAAAATCCAGTACTAAACGGTTCGCAACAATTTAGCGCCCGTATTTTGTTGGATCCCACTGAACTTTAAGACTGCGGATCAAGTGGTGAATGGCTCAAATGTTAAGTGATTCGTTACATTTTGAAAGGTTGTCAAATCGACAGTCTTTTTTCCCTGAAGCACTTGCTGCGTATGGTGGTAACCGGCGCCGCCTTATGCCGGAAACCAGTATATGGAGAAGCTGTATTCTCTTCACGAACATGCCGATTTGGTCTATCTTTGTTCTAAGAGCCACGGATCAGTAGTTCAGAACTTTGCGAGACCGATGTCCGCTCAATACGAAAAAAGCGCAGCCGTTTATCTTGAGCCAAAAAACATGCTCAGGCTATTTAATCGCGTTAGCCGTGCCATTCGGGAAAGCAAAGATGAGCAGTCATTGTTGAGCGCTGCAACTCATACACTCGGTGCTGATCTCGGACTTGATCGATGCGTGATCATGCTCATTGATGATTCAGAAAATGTTCTCGAAGCGGCTAATCTCAGGGTGGCAGCTGAATTCTACGCCGCCGATCTTAAGTCTTTGAGTGAGAAGCACTATAAGCTCAAAAGCAATTCAGAAATTTATCGGCTACTGCTGCAAGGAAAACCTGTGCCGTTGAAGGACGTGGTTCAGGCGGAGAGTGCGCCGAACCATGATCAAGACTTAGAGCAATTCGGTCGCGATAGCAACAGCAAATCACTAATTGTTTTTCCGCTGGTGGACTTTGATAAGCTGCTTGGGTTTGTTTCCATGCACTTTTGCAAGGAGCCGCGAGGGTTCTCAGAAGAGCTTCTTGAATTGGGAGAAGCAGTTTCAGAAGAATTATTGATGGCGCTTGATCGCGCTAAAGCATTATCTCAACGTGAAGCTGAAGGGCGCATTTTTAATAACACCAGTTTCCCCGCGCTTGTGCTGGACAATTTAGGTAGGGTAAAAAAATACAACGATGCCTGTCAGCAACTATTGTCTACATCAAGAAAGGATCTCACTAATCAGTCGATTCTCGATGTGATCCCAGATGGACAGCGGTTGATTGATACGATACGCGGACTGAGTAAGAGCAAGCCGAATGTGACGTTAGGCTCTGTTTTGGTCAGTCAAGCCGATGGTCGTTCAAGCCATGTTGACGTCTGTGTTTCTTCACTTTCAAAAACTGGTGAGAAGAGCGACGTTCTAGTGATGTTGGTACCGATCGCCTCTAAGCAGGATGCTAAGTCTACTTCGTCTGAAGCGGAGGCTGGAAAAAACTCACAGACTGAAGAACTTGTAAACAATCTTTCCCGGCAACTAAGTTGGGAGCGCTGGGTTCGTCAAATTATTTGCAAACTGCACGCCACTCTCGATCGCGATACGCTTTTACAGACCGTGGTAGACGGTTTTGGTCGCGCACTTGGTGCAAGCCGTTGCTTAATAGTGCGCACCGACGGTCCGGCATCACCGCAGGTGACCCATGAATATGCGGAGCCTGATATTTCGCCACTCGGATTAGGGCGTACTGGACAATTTCCAACCGTCGCTGTTTCGTACTTTCGGCATAAAGTCGCTTCGATTCCAGATCTCGCAGCGTTGGAGAAAACACATGAATTGTCACCAGAAGAATATGAATACTTTGCCGACAATGGAATAAAGAGTATGGCTGGTGCGCCGATCACTTCGCACGGTATCAGCTTTGGTGTAATCATTATTTTGGAAAGCGGACCATCCCGCAAGTGGACGCCGCATGAGCTGGACATGTTGGAAATAGCTGCTACTCAAACTGCAGTGGCGTTAGCACACAGTCAACAGTATCTACAACTTAAGGATCAACTGTTCAACATGAATTTGCTTGGCAATTTGACCCAACAGCTGACCAACACGCTTGAGTTGGTTAGCCGCAGCAAAATAGAATCAACTGAAGAAAAACGTCCAGTTGGAAATTCGCCACCACTTTCTCTACGAGAGCTTGAGGTTTTGAAGTTGATTGCCTCCGGTTTAGCTAATCGGGAAATTGCCCAGAGGCTGTTTTTAACCGAATCTACAGTCGAACTGCACGCATCGCGCATCCGCAAAAAGTTGAAATTGAAGAGCCGTACCGCCTTAGTTAAGTACGCCTGCGACAACGGACTAGCTTAATCCGCAATCCGAAGTAGATGGAAACAAAGTCGAAATGGAGCGCGGGTCTCCAGACCCGCCTTGCTGAGTAATCATAGGCGACTGTGGACAGTCGCCATTTTCGGTGCGTAACGGAAGGATGTATATCCGCGCTGCCAAGGATGGCTACAAGCGCGCTCTGGTTTTGATTTCGATATAGCTGTCGACTAACTTGTTGCTCAGTTCTTGTGGAGGACAGTCGAGGATCAAGCAGCCTCTGCGTTGCAGCACTGTGAGCGCCAACTCTCGTTGCGCAAGTAGATCCATAGCGACGGCACGTTGATAAGTTTTTTCCATATCAATCTCAGAAACAGCTGATCCAGTTGAACCTGGTTTGACGACGGTGCTATTAGCGATTTCGCTCACTTGCCGGTCTTTGAGGGTGACGCAAAATGGCAAGTGTCTCTTGCTCAGGCTCGCCAATCCAGTCAGTAGAGCCTGCGACCCAGTCGGATCTGTTAGATCGCTTAGCACCACTATTAGGGATCGACCCTTTTGCGCATTAGCAAAATAAGAAAGCATACCGGCATAGTCCGGTTCAATGAGACGAGGCTCGATGTCGAATGAGGCTTCTAAGATGCTCTTTAAATGCGACTTCCCTCGCCGTGGTGGCAAATACATCAGCGGCTTGTCGGCGAATATTCCAAAGCCAACTTGATCGTTGTGTGTCAGTCCGGTCAATGCTAAGCAGAGTGCAGAATTCAAGGCGTGATCGAATCGAGTTAATCCTTCTAAATCCGATGCCATCATCCGACCTGCGTCGATAAGCACGAGCAGGCGTTGTTCTTGCTCCGCTTCGTAAGTGCGCACCACCGGACGATCACGTCTAGCTGTGGCCTTCCAATCAATCGCTTTAGCGTCGTCGCCGACTGTGTATTCTTTCAGGCTGGAAAAATCGGTTCCCTGTCCACGTTTTCTCTGGTGAAGTTCGCCAAGTTCCGATGAGTGGCTCAGCTTTATCGATAAGTCGTGTAGCTTTTTTAAGTCGCTGTAAACCTTCACCCTCTGACTGGCAGGTGATTTCACCTCTTGCCAGAATAATTTTAAGAAGCTCAGGTAGCGAACGTTAATCAAGCCGAATTCATACGAACCACGCCGTCTGGGCAGCAAATTATATTTGAGTGAGCTGAAGCCATTGGCTGGCAATTGAAAGTCGAATTCACGCACATCTGAATGGATTGAAGGTGGATAATCGTCACGCACTCGGCAGGTTAGCGGCATCGCTCCTTCGTTATAGATTTGCAACTCGACCGTGTTTTCTCTGCCAATTGAAAGTCTCTCGGCGGTAAATCTAGTTGCGGAAATAAACTTCTTACTGAGTGTTAACTGATAATCGACAACGAGCAAAACAAGGGTGACAACGTCTACCGCATAGGCAGCTGTTTTAAGTTGTGGAATCCAGTTTGCAACGCAAAATAATAGCGCGGCTGCAGTAAGCAACATATATGTTCGTTTGCTTGCTATCAATTTATCACTTCACTATCGTGGCACTGGAATCTGTTTGAGCAGATTACTGATCACTTGTGACAGTGTCACTCCGTCGAGTTCCGACTCCGCGGTTAGGATCAAGCGATGTCGCAACACCGGTTCAGCGACAAACTTGATATTGTCGGGAGTGACAAAGTCTTTCCCTTCAATCGCGGCGTGCGATTTTGCCGCTGCCAGCCAGCTTAGGGCAGAGCGAGGACTGGCACCAAGTTGCAAGTCTGAGAGGCTGCGGGATTTCTGGACCAAGTCGACAAGATAACCGAGTATGGTGTGATCAACTTTTATCGATTCAAGCTGTGCTCGACACTCTAATATTTCCTCAGCAGTGGTGACAGGATCAAGCGAAATAGCATTTTTCTTGTATGCTCCGCCTTGCCATTTAGTTAACATCAGACGCTCTGCCTCGGCACCAGGATAGCCGATTAGGATTTTGAGCATGAATCGGTCCAGCTGCGCTTCTGGTAACGGGTAAGTACCTTCGAATTCAACTGGGTTTTGAGTGGCAACGACCATAAATAAGTCGGGCAATTTTTCGGTTCTGCCGTCAAGCGTGACTTGTCGCTCTTCCATGGCTTCGAGGAGCGCTGATTGAGTTTTTGGTGGCGTGCGATTGATTTCGTCGGCCAGCAGTAAGCTGGTGAAAATCGGACCGCGTTTCATCGTGAAGGTTTTCGTTGTCAGATCATAAATGCTGGTGCCTAAAATGTCTGAGGGCAGCATGTCCGGCGTTAACTGCACTCTGCCAAACTCCGTTCCCACTAGACTGGCCAGCGTTTTGACAAGCAGGGTCTTGGCTGTGCCGGGAACACCCTCGAGCAAAACGTGCCCTTCGGCTAACAGGGCGATCAACAATTGATCGATGACAATTTCCTGCCCGACAATAACCTCACTTAGGCTCTTGCGCAGTCGTTGAAATACCGGAGAAATTTTTTCACTCATGTCAGCCGTTTAGCCTTTTAAGAGATGGGGTTACAAGTTGGTCATTGAGCTGCTCCGTAATTTTATCGCAGCTGAGAATCAAGGACTTGAATTGGCTGTCCGAAATGTTTTTCTGCTCGATAGCTTGATCGAAATCGCGCAAGAATTTGGGTACGGTGTCTCGTAACTGGGCGTATTTAGCTGGATTCGATTCGAGACGTAGATTCCAAGCTTCGATGATTTTAACGGTGGGCTCGTGCGGGGAAATCGACAAGAATTTGCTCAAACGGTTGCGAAGAGCTTGTCCAGTGATTTCGTAAATCGGGCTATTGGCTTTGGCGCGGCGGTATGCATTTGATAAGCCGTTGATAAATTCAAGATTGGAAATTTTGCGCAGATCTATTGCTACTGAAGTTGCTCCAAATCGCTTCGATGCACTGTAAACGCCAACCGCTAGAAGCAGCATTACTTGCAGGAAAACAGCTCCCCACGGGCTTCTGCCAAGAACAACAAAGACATTTCCGCTTTCACTGAATCCATGGCAGCGTTCGTCAAACATAATGTCACCAGTGGCGGTGCTCATCCAGTTTACCAAGAATTGAAAATTGGCCCAATTGTTGCGTTCGGAAAGTCTTCTATTGGCGCACAAGTTAGGAGCCGTACCGATGAGAATTCTGCCCTTGCCGTACTTGAGTTCGCTAAAGATAGCCTTATCGTTGAATGATACGACTGGCTGACCACCAGTGATCATGGTGTCGCTGGTCAAGGTGAGCCCCGGCACATGAGCGAACACCGCTTTGGATGCGTCAACAGGCACGGACTCATCTCGAAGCTCGGTGCTGTCGGCGATGTTCAGACTTAGCTTTTCGAGCAAACGTCTGGTCATTTTGAAAGAAAAGTGATCGAGATAGATTAGGTCATTTCCGGCGTGAACCCAGTTGAGAATTTGCTCGGCTTCGAACTCCGCCGGTGATGTCGAAGGAGCGATGATCACGAGCATTCCGTGTGCTGAACGCAAATTGCGATATGGTAGCAGCCATGGATGGGCGCTGAGACCCACTTTCTTCAAAAGCTCTGACAATCCACTCAGCCCGCTTGGCTTTTTGTTGAAGATTGATGAGAGCACGCGTTGCTCTGGAATATAGTTTTGAATTTGTTCGTCGAAAGCACTGCCAACATAAACCGCAAGAGCGCTGATTGCTACTAGGATTGACAGCTGCCACCATATATGGTGCCGGTTGATTTCCTTTGGCGGTGTGACTTCGGTCGTGTTCATTTCGCCCTCGCAATTTCACGAGCGGTGTTCTCTTTGATAAAATGGCATTCTTCTTCCACTCTGCTCAATTGAGTGCTGCAAGCTTCGAAGTCTGAACTGGTTGCCAGTTTGTTGCCGAACCAGATCAGCTCAACTTGATTAGCAAGACTTTTAAAGGAGCGGGCTAGCGTTTCGCTCCTTGGCGCTAAGGCGTACCAATACTCATAATTGGTTCGTGTTGGTGCAAATTCGATCACTGAGCTTTCATGCAGTGTGCGCAGGGAAGACATGTAAATGGCTCGGCAAGCTTCTCGCCAATCTTCTTTCAAGGCTAGCTGAGCCGCTTCATTTTTCCAACCAGTGGCATCCAGCATGCGGTGCGCGGCTGACTGTCCTTTCTTGGCAAGTTGAGATTGCGCGTTCAGTTGACTCATTCGCTTCATGGCAAAAAAGATGATGGCAAACAAACAGACAGCGCCGACCAGTAAAACCAATACCTGCATGATATTGCCCACCACATTCGTGTCGGACATTCCAGGCACATGGATTCTCAACGATGAAAGCAAATCTGTTACGAAGCGCCAAGCTTTGTCAATCCATTCCTGTATCTGCACCAAAATGTCTGGCGGTTTTTTATAGCTGTAGCGTCCAGCAATGGCTGCAATTTCTGGCGCGATATCTTTAGGGTTCATCGTTTAAGCACCTGTTGGAGCCAGCTGCTTCAGATTTTGAATAACGTCCAAACCTTCCTGGCGAACCTTCAGGTCACGGTAAAAGAGACCCGCGGACATGAAGCTAATCGGCACCAAAAACATATTTATAATTGCCTGCCAGAATTGACTGAGCACAAGGCAATAGAAAGGCATTGCCGTGGCTGGATCCAGGTGATTGCTCGGGAAGCCGCTTCTGAAAAGCTCAAACACGGCTAGTGCTACCACTGGCAGTGACAACGTCCAGGAGAAGATCGAGATGATAATCGACAGAAGAATTGCAAATCCGCATGCTCGCCAAACATCGTGTCGTATTAAATTGAAGACCCTTCCAAGCAGCGAGCTCCAGCGCTGGTCCTCGCACGCCAACGCCGACGTCATCAGCAAGTAATAGATGCTGAGCAGACCCAGCGACAAAATCAGCCCAAAAGTCCCGAATAGCATTCCCACTGCTGCAACTGGCAAAAGTTTCGCACCCAAGAAACCCGAAAGAACGATCTCGGCTCCCCAGAACACAAGCAAACCGATGCCAAAAAAGTAAGAAAGGAAAAACAGTCCGATAATCGTCCACTTCTTCTTGTAGGCGAATTGAGAGGCTTCGTCATAAGTTTCGGCTAGTCCATTTGCTAAGCGGACAAAGGCAAATTGTCTGATTGTTAAAAGCCACAAACCGATCATCGAAACGACAATGCCTACGCAAAATGCAGCCATCCCCATCAAGAGCAGACCGAGATCTTTTGGATTTTTCATGCCATAAGTGGCAGCGACTTGAATGATGATGTGCCCGCTTGCCATAACGATGCAAGGCATAATTTGGGCGCGCAAAAGTAGGGGAACGTTCCGCCTGAAAAGCCTAAAGCCACGACCAATAATATCGCCTACAGATTGTGGGTTTTGAGGAGGTGCGTCGAACAAAAATTATTCTCCATGCCAAGTATTTTAGCGGATTGTCAATCCAGACCAGCAAAGATTGAGGCAACCCCAGGCACAATTGCTAAAGTAATGGACCTTATTGTCTCGGTCGTGTACCAATGATTAAACCTGACATTTATTCGACACATCCGCTGCCTGCCATTCACAATATTCCACGCCACTACACTGCTAGTGCGGTCGTGATTGCTCATAATCACATTTTGCTCGTTCATCATCGTCGAATTGGAGCCTGGTTGCCTCCAGGTGGACATATTGAGCCTGACGAGATGCCTCATCAAGCTGCACAACGGGAGACGCTTGAGGAGACTGGGGTTGAAATAGAGGTGGTCAGCGTGCCTTTACCGTCGACCGGCGATTCTGACGCGTTCTTCTTGCCATCACCCCTTTGCCTGCACAGCGTCAAGGCCGTGGAGGAGGGTATCGAGTTCTACCATATTGATTTTGCTTTTCTCTGCAAGCCCAAATATTCTGCTGTCGAGCTTCCGGTCGTCGCCTACTCTCAAGATGTTATTTCGGCGCGCTGGTTTGCTTTAGATAAATTCAAAGAAGTGCCGCTGGCGAAAAACGTGCTTGAAGTCGTCGAACTCGCCACCAAAACGCCTTGCCAATAGCCAGATTGCATCCGCCATGTAATTTTTTGAGCAGTGTTCTTTCGCCTGCCTACGGGCGTTCTGATGGTGTCGCTGAAGCGGCTGTATTTATCTTTCTCTATGGTAATTAGGTTATTTGTGGAGAAATTTGGGATACTAGGGGGTAGTAGCTGTCCCCGTGCGGGGATTTTGGTGATTTGGCAATGTACCGCCCTAGAGGACGGAATCGCTCCACATGAGCAGTGACTTTCGCAGTGACTTTGTGCAACGGCTTGCAGGAGTTCGAGATCTGAAGAAGATCTTGGAGACTACGGTCAAGGAAATGGGAGATATATTTGGCGCTGATTGCTGCCAAATTATGCTCAGTAATCCCCTTGATCCGAATGTCACGTCCATCTGCGAGTTTCGTGCTGCACCGGATGAAGACAGCCGAGGCATGCCCGGCGTTACCATGCCGCTTGTTTTGCATGGTCGTACTTTTGGATCGCTGAGTTTATCGCGAAGGTCTGAAGTCAGCCAGGACGAAGTCAACGCGATGAGAGTGATTCTTGGCGAGCTTGGCGATATTGTTCGGCATGCCCAGATAAACGATATCGTTCAGAGAGATACTTTCCGCGACACGTTTCTTGTAGAAATCGGAAACGTGATGGCTTATTCGTTGGGGATCGGCGATGCGCTATTCATGGTCGTCAACATTCTGGGCAAGGTTTTGCAAGCTAGCCGATGTTTGTTCGTTTGCACAGACGATAGTGCTGCGGGTTGGAAGTGTTATGAATTCTGGCAACAAGAAAAAGTGCAGAGCTGCCAGGAATACATGTGGCCGACGACAGATTCGCCGGTAATTGCCCAGACGCTTCTCTCGACTTCCCCTCTCAGAGTCTACGAAGGTCAGCAAAACTCTTACGTTTCTCCGGTGCAAGAAGAACTTCAATTTATTGGTGTTAAATCACTTTTGGGAATTTCGCTCAAGAGTTCCTCCGCTACACATGGTTGTGTGATTTTGCAACAGTGCGACTACAGGCGCGCCTGGACACGCAACGAAGTTGACATGGTGCAAAACGTTGCAGACAAAGTGGCAGATGCACTCGTCAAATTGCCAGCCGAAAAACGAGCCCGCGAGCCGATCATGCAACTGCACCAACGTATAGTTGCCGTGCCTGATTCAGCGCCACACGAAGGCAAGACATCTTACGATTCAGTACGCAAAGCCCTAAAAGGCGCTCTTGGGCAGCAAGCGATCCCAAGTGCGCGAGCAACTTCTGCGCCACCGATTCCGCCGAAGCCTGTGGCTGCCCCCGCACCGCCGCCGGCACTACCGCCTCCAGTATCGGCACCGCCGGCAGCGCCTGTGGAACAACCAGCGCAGCAGAGTTTCGCACCGGCAAATCCAGCTGCGGCTTCCCTGCCGACGATTTCTCCGGTGCAATCTCGTGCTCAACCGCCCACCGAGCCGGGCAGCAAATCACTTGGCAGTATTTTGGGTAACCAAGGTGCACCGCTGCCGGTTCAACAGCCACTTGCAGTGGCGCCTGTCGCAGAAGCTAGAGGAACGACTGAAGATCCGTATGCGGATCTCGATTTCGGTGATTTTGGCGATGCCACTCCTGAACAACAGCAAGCTGCGGCCGCCGCTGGCAGACCCGTCCCAGGACGTCCTGGCCTGGATAAAGAGTTGGACCCAGACGCCACCTGGGGCAATTTGGATGCGATTCAACCGCCAGCGGGGCAGTCGCTTCGACCCGAACCAGTTCAGACTGCTGCGCAAGCGCGTGCGCAGATGGAATCCGTCGGGATGCAGCAACCGTCCGTTCTTAGTAACGCAATGGCTCTTCCGTCGACTGCAGCGACTGCAGCGGCAGCAAGTGCATCCACTTCAGCGGCTGCTGCGTCAATTACAGCGGCTGCTGCACCAGCGCAAGCTGCGACAATGCCCGCCGCTAGCCCGTGGGGAGATCTCGATTCGATTGTCACACCAACTGCCGGTCCGGCCAAAGCCGGTTTGGGCGGAGCGATCATGGGCAAAGCAAGAGCAGCCGCTCCCTCAGCGGGTAGCGCGCTAATGGCGTCTTTTCACAAGGACAAAGCTAAGTACGCTCCAACACTGGAAGCTACTCCTGAATTTGTCTCAGGACCAGCCGCGCAAATAGACGAAGCGGCTGCACAAGCCAAGATCGAAGAGCTCCTAAAAGCTAAAACAACAGAAACTAGTGACTATATTTTCGCCACACCTGGTCTGGACATGCGTATGCTTGGTCGCATAGATGGCTGGGTGGCGCAGATTGAGCAGAAAGATAAATATTCGGCTGGTCATGCCAGGCAAGTGGCCGAGTTCGCCTGTGCGATCGCCCGAGAAGCAGGTCTCAGCGCCGCAGACGTCGACCTTGTTCGGCAAGCAGCGTTGGTGCACGATGTTGGCAAACTTGGATCTGCCTCGCAAATCCTTCGTAAGCCTGATGAGCAGCTGTCTGACCCCGAACTAATTACTGTAATGAAACATCCACTAGATGGGGCCGAATTACTTGAATCGTTCCCTGATCTTCAGAGGCTGGCACCAATTGTGCGTGCCCATCACGAGGAATATAACGGCAATGGTTATCCTCAAGGTTTACGCGGTGACGAAATACCTGTCGCTGCTCGCATTATCCACGTAGCGAATAGCTATCACAGCATGACCAGCGCTAAGTGCTATGGACCTGGCATGAAGGTCTCAGACGCGCAACAGGAGCTCGTTAAGGGCGCTGGACAACAGTGGGACCCGACTTTTGTGCAGATGCTCATTCAAGCAATCATGGGCAACAAAGTACCAGCTGTTCTCTAAAGATCGAAAGTGCAGCGCGGATTTTCAATCCGCCCCCGAACAATATGAAGCTTATGGAGTTTTACTGCGCATTATGGGCGGCAAGGATTGCAGCGCTCCATTTCTCGCAGTGTTTAACATTCAAATACTTTTTAGATTGCCCACATTAGCGAAGTGCGCAAAGTCGTTTGGCAATATCTGAAAGTTGCCGAAGCGCAAGGATTCTACGGTTGGAAGCGCAAAGAGCAGCGTCAAAGTTGCTGCAATCGCTAGCACCACTAATAGTGCCACTATATATAATTGCGTGGGACCAATAATTATGTTCGGTTGGTTGTTATATGTCATTACGGTCATTTAGGTTCACCTCCCGTGGGGTCTGATCCTGGTAACCGAGGTTGATAGTGACGGCGTTCGTTTGGCAAAGTTCCTGGGAACATCAAGCTTCCGTTCGCATCTGCGCCTTAGCGTCCAATATAGTTTCGCAGAAACACCGATGCGTGCTCAAAAAATTGAGCCACATTAAAAGCAGGACCACTTACCCCAGACACGACTTCCACATTCAAGTAAAGCTATATTACATCAGCGTCTCCAGGCTTTGACGATTCCGTAAATACCCGACAAGAGAGACTTTTCAGCATCGCTCAAACCTGCCTTTTGGGCTTGAGCCGGGCAGCTTCGCTGCACAGGCCATCCACGGATAACATATTAAACGGTAAAAAAAGGAACGGACATACCTCATACCCCATAAAAAAAGCGCCTCATTGAGGCGCCTTCATTACTTTCGCAGAACCAGTCGACTAGGAGCCGATCAGGTCGCTCACATCCATTCCTCTTAAGCTCAAGCTGATCTTGTGCTCTTTCGGAGAGAATTTCTTGATGATTGCTTTGATACTTTGACCAACTTGCACAATCTCTTCTGGCTTGATGTTTGGCTGTTCCGACATTTCAACAGTCGGCAGTAACGCATCTACGCCTGGGTAGATTTGAACGAAAGCACCGAAGCTTTGAATCTTTCTGACGGTGCCGTTAACGACTTGTCCGTCTTGGAATTTGTCTTCGATTTCTTTCCATGGATCAGGCTGCATTTGCTTGAGACTCAAGCTGATATGACCTTTGTCCCGGTCTACTTTCAATACTTTGGTTGTGATTACCTGTCCAACCTTCAATACATCGGATGGGTGCGAAACGCGTTCCCATGAGATTTCTGAAATCGGCAAGAGACCATCCAAGCCGCCAAGGTCGATGAAGGCTCCAAAGTCTGCGATGCGCACAACTTCGCCGCTTACGACTTGACCGGCTTCCAGCGTATTCAAAATCTTTTCGCGTTGAGCAGCTTTTTCTTCTTGAACAGCGAGACGCTGACTCAGAATCAACTTGTTGCGCTTGGTGTCTGTTTCCAAAATCTTCATCGGAATTTCCATTCCAATCAATTCTTCTGGTGTCGTTCCTTTGACGCGCAATTGGCTGGCTGGTACGAAACCACGCAATCCATAAACATCTACGACTACGCCACCTTTGACCACTGCCGAAATTTTGGCGCGAATTGTGTCGTCATTCTTCTTCTGTTGTTCGAGCAGCACCCAGCCTCTGGCTTGTGCAACTCTCTTCAACGAAAGAGTGAGTTGACCATTCTCGTTTTCTTCTCGCAGTATGTAGAACTCAGCTTTTTCGCCAACCTTAATAACGTCTTCAACTGAATCGATTGGAATGTTGGAGACTTCTTTGATTGGCACGAATCCTTCGGACTTCCCGCCAACATCGACCAAAATGCCGTCACGCTCGATGCGTACAACAAGTCCTGTCACGATGTCGCCTTGTTCGAATTTGAAGCCTAACGTCTCCTCCAAGAGCCGCTCGAATTCGGATTTCTGCTCTAACTGCTTTTCTGTCACTGAGATGGTTTCTCCTTTGACCTCTAATATTTTTGGCATCGGATCGGTCAATTCCTTTGGGGTGAGTGAACCCGCGAATCCCGTGTATCCATCATTTGATGGTCGGTCGCTTCGGGGGCTACTGTGAGTAGCTCTGATCAGGGAATCCTAATCAGTCGCTCAAACAGCCGCCAGGTTCTTGTGTTTCTGTTCTGGTTAGGTTCGAATCCCAACACGCTACAGCTAACGCAAAGTTTAACGTGAGTTTGGCGAAACTACCAATATAAGACAAGTAGGAATAGGACTTCAAGACACAGGATGAAGCTTTAACTGAACCTTTAGAGTTCTGGAATGGCTGAACTGTTGATGGTTTTCCTCCACAAGGGTGCTTGTCATTAGGATTCAGACATGTTGCTGTACGTTACACACACGTGGACGGGACGTCCTCGCGTCTCTGGTTTGGATGCCTCAAAAGTCCATTTCCAGTTTTAGAGTCAGCTTTTTTCTCCTTCGACTGTCTCGTTAATCAGCGGACGTATATCGAAAAGGATTGTGTAACTGCGTAAAGGTCGCCTTGCAACCCGCTATATGCATTTCGAGCACGACATAATCGTTTTGTATAGACATGGCGGATCGGCTGTATATGCCGATTCTATAAGGGTTTTCATATTTATCATTCACTGAATTTTCTGATTATAATGCCGTTAGTCCAGCACTAATGCGACGTTTTTCGTTCTCACCGAGTAGAGGCAATTTCATGAAGTTACATACCCTCCTAAACCTAAGCCTTGCGGCTGGCTTGCTTTCGCCCGCCTAT
>PLZS01000065.1 GCA_003153555.1 Candidatus Melainabacteria bacterium
ATACCGTATACGCTCCGCCCAACCACAGAGACGGCGTCATTCACAAGACGAAAACAGACGCAGAATCAGACAAAGAACACTTTGATGGAACGACGACAGAAAAGTAGGAGCGAGCACGAAAAACAATAGTGCTATCGAACTTGACTGGCGTCAAGTGTTTTTGCCGGTCGCTCTTTGTATTGGCGCTGCCTGGATAGGTTTAAGCCTATCCAGGCTGGATTGGAACGAGTGTTAAAGCCATGTGGCACGATTCTTCTTGGAAATGGGAACGGGACCACCCATCGCATTCGGACTCCAGTTCCGGTGGATCGAATATCGGCAGTGGGCTGAGCACACCGCCACTAGCAACTTATTGAATCACTAGGCTTACCGATGGTTGGCTTTAACTCAATCACTGGCGATTACTCTTTCTGTCGCAAAATATGTAGGCGCTGCAAGCCATCAAAAGCCGGTCATCCTTGTCGTTGACGACATGCCCCTAAATGTGAATTGCCGAGTAGGCATGGGTGTGTCACCACACCCAGCCCCTCCAAGAACTGTGCATGATAGTTTCCCATCACACAGCTCGTGCGTCCGACCCTGCGGCTTGCAGGGCTCTTTTTACTTTGCGCATCCGTGAGTGTGAATTGCCGAGTAGGCATGGGTGTGTCACCACACCCATGCCTACTCGGCAATTCACACAAACGCCCACAATACAGATTTCCACCGTGGTCAATTAACACAGCGTGAATGCCGAAACACCACCTCAATGGGTGAAGATTTCGTTCAGTGCCGAATGCGAGATGCAAATTTTTCAATTGCAATACTTCACTTAAGAGTGAACGTTGCCGACTTGACACCCGTGCTGTTAATCGCACCGGGAATCTCGGGTCCTTTAATTTCAGCAACCTGGAAAGCAGTCTTGGGATTCGCCGGGTCCTTTTGAATCCTGACAGTTATGTGAAACGTTTTGGGACCCAACTTTGTATCTTCCGGCTTGCGCTTCATTATCCTGTACGTGACACTGACCCTGTTTGAACCGCGCCTCACGATCACATTTGGCCGAACGACCATGCTATCAGGTTCCTCCAGAATGTCTGTCCAGGTGCCACAAGATTTGTCGGGCAGGTTTGAAGCCAAAACCTGCTTGTTGTTTACGAATACGGATACCTGGTAATCGTAGGAGGTTTCGTAGTCAACCAAAACCATCTGAGCCGCCTGTGCGGCTGAGGAGAAGAGCAGAAAGCTTAGGGCCAGTGTTAGCGAATAGCGAAAGGGTCGATGAATCATGGAAACATCGTATCATTGCGCACTGATAGGGAAAGGGCTTTGTGTTCACAGAGTCGGCAAAATGACACAATCCCGAAAATGTGTCTGTCCTTCCGTGCCTTTGCGTCCATAACGGACCATAAACGAGATATCACAGGAAATCTTACGGCGTCTTCTCGCAGCTACACCCATAATCGCTTCTCTCAAACCAACTCTTAGATCAGACGGCCGCTTCTTTTTTCGCCTTACGTGACTGTCTAAAACGATCTGCTGCAAACATGTACGATGCACCTAACCAACCTACGATTACTGCAGTGCGTGCGCCTGCCTCTCCGCGACCGTCCAACAGCCATTCTAGGAAGATTTCTTCGTAGACTAGCGGTCGCGCACCTGCTAAATGTCTGCCTTTGATATACCGATCAACATCTCCGTCCCAAAAGCTCGGATGGTCTCCAAAAAACTGGCCAAAAAAGCCCAGGAATGCTCCAAGCAATGCAGCCGTAGTGATGTAGACGTTCGCTTTCAGGCAAAATGCCGCTGATATTGCCACTTGCATTACCACTGGCTCTGTTAGTCATTGCCGCAACGCATAGAGATCATCATGAGTGCTTTGCGATGTTCGCTGTAGGCATGCTGTTTACGGTTCCTTTATGCTGCGCGATTGCTTTTTGCAGAAGTGATAAGTCCGCCGTTATTGTGTTTTCATTAGCAGTGATTTCGCTTCTGCTCTTGAATTGCTTAGTTGCAATCCCCGGACTTCTATTCCACAGTGATTGAGACATAAAAACGCACGGCTATTTTGCGCCAGGGCGATAGCCGCACTCAGCGCAAAATGAAGCTTCTGAAGTCCTAAAATTCTTGCCACAGGCAAGACATGTAGGACCGAAACGTCGTTCACCATGCCTATAAAATTCATTGTGTCCGACAGTAGAATCACCGCCCCTATCTTCATAAAACCGATACACCGGAGCAAATAATTTCTTTACAGGAGCATCATTGAGAGCTGACCCCGTGTCTTCTCGATATTTTTTGACTTGTTCGATACTGTCCTTGTAAAGCTTATCAAACTCGTCCCAGTCAACATCTTCGATGACAACGATAAACTTCCTACATCGCCAGCAGTAAGCGCGTTTCATGCCGACTACCCCGTAACGCCTGTCGCTGCGACTTTTCTAGGTTCCATAAAACATAACGTCGATGTGCGACCTGAAAGTACAAAATCTGGAATCGAATGTCATCAGGCACTTACTTCCCGCCACCGGTGCGGAGTGTAGAAATACCGAAGAACGATGGGAAAGGCGGTATCAGAAGACTTGGTGTGCCCACTGTCTCTGACCGCATAGCGCAGACCGTAGTAAAGCTGTATTTGGAGCCAGAGGTGGAACCCGTGTTCCATCCCGACTCATACGGATACAGACCAAGAAGTCTGCACTAGATGCAGTGGCAAAGGCAAGAGAGAGATGTTGGAAGAATGATTGGGTTTTAGAACTCGACATCGTCGCATTTTTCGATAGACTTGACCACAGTCTTGTCATGGAAGCGGTAAAGAAGCACACAAGCTGCAAGTGGATACTCCTCTACATAGAGCGCTGGTTAAAAGCACCTCTGCAGATGAGAGACGGTACGTTAGTGGAACGAAATTGCGGAAGTCCACAAGGCTCAGTGATTTCGCCATTGATAAGCAACATTTTCATGCACCACGTGTTCGACATGTGGTTGCACGAAGAGATCCGGAATATTCCATTTGAAAGATACGCCGATGATGCGATTGCGCATTGCAGAACGGAGAAACAAGCGAGGTATATTCGAGACCTGATTGCCAAAAGGCTGGCGCAATTTAAGCTGGAGTTACATCCAGACAAAACGCGCATTGTTTACTGCAAGGATGCTGACCGGCGAGGCTCATATGAGCACGAGCAGTTCGACTTCCTTGGATTTCTGTTCAGACCACGCCTGTCCAAGAACAGGCATGGGAAGCACTTCGTGAACTTTACTCCGGCAGTGAGCGAGAAAGCTAGAAAGGAAATCAGTCGCGAAATGCGGAGCTGGAACATCCAACTGCGTAGCGACAAAAGCATTGGAGACTTAGCACTGATGTTCAATAAAGTAGTGCAGGGATGGATTAACTACTATGGGCGATTCTACAAGTCCAGGCTGTATCCCATCTTGAGGCATCTTAACGATGACCTAGTAATCTGGGCACGGAAGAAATACAAACGGATGCGCATCGGCAATCGCCGAGCAAAGAAGTGGATTGCGCAAATTGCGCAAAGAGAACCAAATCTTTTCGCTCATTGGCGGTTCGGTGTAAAACCGGATGGCTGGGCAATGGGAGCCGGATGAGTCGAGAGGTTCAAGTCCGGTTCTGCGAGAGGCTGGGGGTACGTGGAACACCAAGTTTGGCACGCTGTCTGGCACTGGTGCCTAAGCCGCCATCCCAAAAAATCTAAGCACTGGGTGCTCCGAAGATATTTCAAGTACGCCAACGGGCGGACGTGGACTTTCTTCGGCACTGTTCGCAATCAACTTGATGACGGAATAAAGGATATCTTCCTGTTTAGACCCAGTGAAGTACCTGTTAAACCGCACATCAAAGTGGCTGGAACAGCAAGCCCAGATGACCCTGACTTGAGGGACTATTGGTCAAAGCGCAAATCCAAACTCAACTATCCACTGGAATCACTACCGTATGCTTACAGCGTATGAGGGCTTGAGCCGGATGCCGGGAAGACTGGCACGTCCGGTTCTTAGGGGAGGGGGCTGCGGTGACGCATGCCCTCTTACCCGACTTAGGCAATTTTCAAGGCGAGCCCAAGAGCAGGCTTTTACGGGCCACTTCAACGACTTCCGGCAGGCTCTATCGTTCTATACCGCTCTAAAGCTATTTCTTGTATATCCAAAAAATTTCAACCTAGTGTCCAAAAATTACAGTTAGTTATATGAAGCTCATGGATGAACAGAAAGAGCAAAAGAAAATTCAGACTACTTAGTTCTTGACACTGCCGGCGGTTGCCGCACCCCCATTGGACTAAATGCTCAGATTGGTCGATAGCTATCGCCAGATGAACATGCGCTTGCATGGTGCAAGAAAAAAGCGTCAAAACTCCATGATCAAATTGGGCATTCGTTCGCGGAGCTTCGCTCGTCCGGCAGCCGTCACTCTCGTTCTGCGCATCGTAAATTTCGTCAAATTCTTCAGTGTCGCCACATCCAAAATGTGGTCGTCGCTAATATCCGTTCCGTCCATTCCAAGTTTACTGAGAGTGGGGATTTGAGCCAAATCGCGCAGGCAGCTATCAGTCACTTTCGTTCCCGCCAGAAGCAGTCGCGACAGCTTCGGCGCGCCTACAAGCTTGCTCACAGCCTCATCGTTTATTGAAGGGTTGTTGTTCAACGCCAGCGACGACAGCTTGGGCAAATGTGCCAACGTTCCCACTCCTTGGGCTGCAATGTTGGTCTGGCTCACGCTCAGCTCAGTCAAGCTCGTCAAGCCTGAGAGATAGGCGATTGTCTTGTCACTGAGATTCGTCTGCCACAGATCCAATTTGCGCAACTGTTTCATTTTGCCTATAGTCTCGAACGCTGCGTCAGAAAGGTCGATGTGAGTAATTCTCAGGCTCTCCAACCGAGGCAGCCGAGACAGTGTTGCGAGTCCATTTTTGCTAATGCCACTGTCCGAAACATCCAAATACGTGAGATGATTCAGATTCGAAAGCGCTCGGCAGCCCTCATCCGTCAGTGGAACACTGTCCAGGATCAGCCGTTCCAACGACGAGAAGGCGGCGATGCATTTGATCCCTTTTTCGGTGAGACGCGCGCGGTTCAAGTCGAGAACGGTCAGATAGCGCAATAATCTCAAATCAGCCAGATTTTGGTCGGAAACGTTAGTATGCCGCAGAATCAACTCCTTCAGAAAGCGCTGATGGGTGAGAACATTCCACTCTTGTGCAGAAAGAGTCTGACCGCCAAGATCGTACCTTTGGTCGGTCTGCCGCATGAACAACTTATGCGCACTCGCTTCCATCTTTTCGTAAGGCTCTTTCGAGCCAATCATCGACAGCATCACCGCTTGTCCGAATTCTTGCTGCTCTTCCGTAGGCGCACGGGAAGAAACTTTCTTTTTGCCCTGTTCATCGCCAATTAAATCCGTAGCTTCTCGGCGCTGTCCGCTAACTCCGGGCTCGACTCGCGCCTTGGCGTCCGTCGGAAGCGAAACACTTTGCTGCGACGTACTGGAACAACCGGCAAGTATCGCTATCACAGTCACAGACAGGGCGACCAAATACAGAGCTTCGCTGAGGTCTGTATTCCAAGCGTAGAGCTCGAAAGCTAGCTCCTGATCGCCGGCAGATCTGGTTAGGTAGCTGCCAAATTGATGTTCCAAAAGGGCCGACCCTAGCCCGAACAGTTTTTTTTCATCGGTGCTGCCGGGCATCCAACCCCCAGTCCGAATCGGTTAGTTGTGACATGGCATTCGCTGAAGCCATTTCTTGACGCGTCACTTGCTTTTCTCAAGCACGGCATCGATTGCGATCTTGTAGCTTCGCTTACTCTTTGGAGCGACAAGCTCCTCCACCAAAGTTTTTCGGGAAGTAAAAATCATCACGACTGGAGCGCTGTCAACCATATCCTGAAAGTAACGTTCTATTCCAAGCCGCTTTGCCTGCTTCCGGGCTTCTGAGCGCTTTGCCGTATCAAGTTCGAAAAATGAAACACGAGTGCTGTATTCGCTCTTTAACTCCTGCAATACGCTCCGTACAGGCTTTGTCCAGGGCAAACATGGTCCATTGATGACTGTCACTACAATCGGTTGACCGGACTGTTCAGCCAAGATAACTGCCTGCATCCCCATGACGAGCATGAAAGAGAGAAAAAATGATCGGTACGGGTGTTTCACTCGTATTTCACTCGTATTCCGATAGCGCAAATACGCGCCTGATTCTCTATCATTTGGTCCTAGCGCTGTCTCACAATCGCAGAGTCCGGTGGTTGGAAGCTACTTCAACATTGTTTCGGCAAATACGCGCGTCATGGGGTCTTTGTGTAGAAACGTATAAAGGATTTTGCATCAACGAGATGTCAATATCGTCAATGATTACGTAATTCATTGTCGCCCTCAACCCCATGAAAAGACTACCTTGTCAGAGGACGTGATCTGACCAGTTGCCGCATTGCGTGTTCAGCAACTAAGATCGCTGGCTGTATTTTCGTGACAGTATATTGCACCACATGTAGTGCTGCTGCATTGAAGTGCGAATCTCGCAGCGCTTCAGTTTACCTCAAATCTCTTAATGGTGGCATACGCTGTGAATTTTCTCGATAAATGTCAGGGTTTTATTCACGATAAATGTCATGTTCTTGGTTGCTCTCGGCTTGCTAAAATCAACCGGAAGCAATAAATCAATTTGAAGGAACTTTGTTTGGCAGCATCCGTTCAGGACGCCGTTTGGACTGCGTGAGCCTAAGCAGTTGTTCGTCAAGTTTTAGGCCAAGCTTGTAGTCAATTTAAATTGAGCAGCACACGCAGTCTATGGCGCATGTACGCTGTAGTTCGATAGACATTGATTGACATATGCCCAACAGCGTGGATAGGCTTTCTTTTGTGCCGCATATTTTTCCTTTTCGTCGACAAGGCCTGCCGCTGTGGAAGTAATGCCGGCAAACAAATCGGCAAACAACTCCTCTCTTATCTCGTTATGATATTTTGTTTCAGGTGCGTGGCCCGCTCTGTCTTGGTCGTAGAATTCTGTCATGTCCGGATTGTGCGGATGGCGGCCGATATTGTAGTCGAAAGCATGTCCCAGTTCGTGAAAACATACGTCGCCTGGTCTTTTTACGACGTATGGTTTGCCTAAACCAGCGGTTTGCGTCACAAACACGTTGCCGTGATCAGTGATACCGTGCAATTGTTCCCAACGAAGACCATTAGGTGCAGTGCTCCATCCTTTGACCCGTGCTAAGTCGCCGATGTTGTTGCAAATGATTATATTTACATTTTGGGACCAAAAAGCATCCCTGAGGTTGCGAGGCAGGTTGCTCAGACACCACAAAACGTCCTTGTACGCTCGTGCGGCATTCGGTCCTTCGCCCTCCAAAGAGACGTGCGACTTATCTTGTCCTGATAGATTTTGCCAGTTAGGCTCGGGAACGGTAGGAAGTTCCTGCGAATTAGCCTTCATCTCAGCTTTCGGCTCAGTCTTAATCTCAGTCTTTGTTTCAACTTTCGTTTCAGGGGAAATAATCGCGCTTGAACTGGCTTGCTCATTATTTTGTGTTGCTGTGCTTGCACCCCAAGAGGCAAGAGCCTTCTTGCAATAATCGGTCAATTGTTTATCTGTCGAATATCTCAGGGCCACTGAGTATTCCTGTTTCGCTTCCTCCCTGGAGCCCAATTGAAGCAGCGAGTTGGCCAATAAGTAATGCAACTGCGCATCATACGGAGATGCTTTCAGAGCCTGACGGAGCCTCGCTGCAGAATCGTTATAGTTGCGATTGTTGTACGCTTGCCTTGCCGCTACTGACTGTAAATCTTTATCGGTTCGATCGTTGTGCGGTGAATCGGCCGCACTGCCGCGGCAGCTAGCAAAGAGTATTGCGCAGAACACGCAAAGGGTCTCGACAAAATGGAGCCAGCTCGCGTTTGTATTTCGAGAAATCAGCATGTCGGCAGTGATGTTCAGGACAATGTGTAATTCCAGAACTTGGTTATAACAGATCTTGAGCAAAAGCATCAATAAGACTTGGTGCCATGTGCAAAGTCAAACGGCTACGAGAATGATCGTTACAGCCAGCTTCCTCGCGTTCGTGAGCTAATTTACTTCTAGCGAGCTGAGGAATTTGTCGACTACGGTTAGGTCTGGTTTGCTGCCTTTACTTTCCAGGGTTAGCTCATAAAGCGCATCTTTGACCCAGTACGCTCGGCCACATTTGCGGATGGCCATTGTTTCTTATAGCTCCAGACGAGCACAACTCCATATTACGCACTATACAACTTCAAGTCGAGGCTCTGCGTTATACGGGAAAGATTACGCAGACCGGCTGCATATATCAAATTAAAGGAGAACGTGGTGCAAAGTCGATTTTGGCGGTTGTCTTGCGAAGCGGAGTCACCGTGCATGGTTGTCTGATCCTGCATCAATGTGATGAATGGCGAGTTTGGCTAGAAGGTGACTTTAATTTCCTCGAAAAAATAGCCGACAGGATTGCCGAGGAATTTGTAAGAGGCTGATCAGGTCCACCTGTCTTTTCGACTCCTTCCCAAGAGAAGGATGCGTTGGATCGACTATCTACAAAGTTGCATATACAAATCCAAACTGACAAAGAGTCGTTTCCCGTAGAACACAACCATGAGCGCCTCAATGGTCGTGATCCCGATAAAATAGCCCTGAGTCAATACCTTCCTCTTTTTTGGACGAGTTTTCGAGATATCCAGCCTCTGTGCTGAACAAAGCAAGATTAAGCCTCATTGTACTGTGTCAGGGACTTTCCTTGAATCGTCAGCAGCGTGCCGCCGTTTGTGATTTCAGTCAGCATACCCTATATCTAGACGTATCGCGCGGAAGTTATGATCCGGATTATGTGCGCAAAGGTTTGCACCATGAATTCTTCCACATCATTGATAACTTCGACGATGGGGCTATTTATGAAGATCATCCATGGAGCTTATGTTTCAAATTGTTGATTTGAATCTTGTTTGACACCAACTGTGGTGGCTATCTACGAAGGAGCAGAGCCTCGATATCCAATTGCAGGCATTACGGCGCGCTGGCTGAAGCAAATATATCAAGAAAAGGTTTCCGGCGTGGGCCGCGACAGACCTGAGTTTCAGAAGATGATGTTGCAAATCCAATCGTCAATTCACAAGCTTACTGCACAGCCGCAAAGCCCGTAAGTGGGTTACCGTAAAACGCATCGGTCTTCCATGCGTTGCGGTCCCACTGTCCATCCTGATCTCCGATTATCTGCACCGGCACAATGACGTGTTTACTGCCGATATGGTTATTGGCGGCGATTCCGTTATCGAACTTGCCATCAGCATCGACCGTAAACTTCAGCGAGCGCGCCAGGTGATTATGCCAAAGCACCTTGATCTCGTATTCGCCAGGATTGG
>PLZS01000025.1 GCA_003153555.1 Candidatus Melainabacteria bacterium
TTCCTTTCGGGCGGATGATTACATCTATTACTACCGGCAATTGCGTCGAGCGCTTGTCGAGCAACAAGCGAATTTTGACGAGGATGCACCGCCAGAATTAATTGGGCTGGAGGATTTCGGTCGTTGGAATACGCATGTAGAAAAACTGTTGGAAAACAAAGACCATCTCTGCCGAGTAGCAAATATTCGTGCAGTGCAAATAAAAAGGTTGTTGGGTTCCGGCATCAACACCATGACGGACTTGGCAAAGTCACCTTTGGTGTGGATTCCAAGGATGCAGGAAGGTACGTTCGATACACTGAAACAGCAAGCGAGGTTGCAGCTTGAGTCAAAAGGACTTACCAGACCGAAATTCGAGGTGATATCGGCGCGAGTTGTCGGAATGGGGCTGACGATGCTTCCGCCGTCATCGTCATTGGACGTTTATTTTGACATGGAAGGATTTCCGCTTGTGGAGGGTGGACTGGAATATCTTTTTGGTGCCACCATAATTGAGTCGGGTAGTCCATCGTTCAAGGATTGGTGGGCGCATAACCGGCAAGAAGAGAAAGAAGCTTTTGAGGCGTTTGTAGACTGGGTTTATGACCGTTGGAAACGGGACTCTGGTATGCATATCTACCACTATGCCTCCTATGAGAAGACTGCGCTGCGAAGACTCATGGGCAAATACGGAACAAAAGAAAGTGAAGTCGACGATTTGCTGCGAAATGAAGTCTTCGTGGACTTGTATAACATCGTGCGCCAGTCAATGAAGGTGGGCACACCGAACTATTCAATCAAGAGCATAGAACAGCTGTATCAGGAGAAACGCGGTGGTGATGTTGCCACCGCGATGGATTCGGTTGTGTTTTATCAGCGTTGGATCGATGAGCAAGACGGCAATGATTGGCAGAAATCGAAAATTCTTGGAGAAATCAGAGCGTATAACAAAGAAGACTGCGATTCGACCTTGCTATTGGCCGAATGGTTGAGGAAATTGCAAGCCGATCAAAAGATAATTCCTCGACCGAGAGAACTCAAGTTAGGCACCAAGAATGCGATCACCGCAGAAGCTCGGTCAGCAGTGGCGTCCCTAGCTGCGACTTTGCGAGATGGTGTATCGCAAGATCCAAAACTTCGAACGGAAGACATGCGAGTGCAGGAGCTTCTTGCCTATCTTTTGGAGTTTCATCGGCGAGAAGCCAAACCAGTTTTTTGGGCCAAATATGATAGAGCGGAGATGACTGAATCTGAGCGATTTGATGACGCTGGATGTCTAGCGAGACTGGTGCGGACAGAAACACCTCCAATAAGCCAGGCGCGTTCTTTTCTATATGAGTACCAATTCGATCCGGATCAAGACACTAGCATTGATTCTGGTGATGTTTGTTTCTTTGCCGATGATTTGGAACAAAAGATTTCCGTTGGTGAAATAGATGTTGAACGAGGCATCATCAGGTTGAAGCGGAGCAAACAGAACACTGAAGCGCCGCCGGATAGACTGAGCTTGATAAAAGATGAGTTTGTTGATGCCGACGCGATTGCCCAGTCTATTCTTCGTGTAGTACAAAACTATAGTCGTGGCGCGCCACTTACTCCGGCGCTTAGGGATTTTCTATATAGAAAGCCTCCGAGAATTGTTGGAGTCTCTGGAGCTTTGATTCGTAGCGGGAAGGATCTAGTCGCGGAAACAACTAGGGTAGTTTCTAATTTACAGAATTCAACTCTGTGCATTCAAGGACCGCCTGGAGCAGGTAAAACGTATACGGCAGCGAAGGCAATTTGCTCCCTAATTCGTGAGGGCAAATCGGTCGGGGTAACTTCAAATGGCCATAAGGCAATTGCTCTTCTAATGGACAAGGTAGCGGAAGAAGCAGAGAAACAGGGTCTAAGAATTAGAGCGTTTAAGCTTCAGAGTAAAAAAGGANNCATGATGCGAAGACCCCAAGCGAATTCTTCAAGGATATTGCTGATGGATACGATCTGGTTGGAGGGACAGCATGGGCTTTCTCTAGACCAGAAGCCGACGGCCTTGTGGACTACCTTTTTGTTGATGAAGCCGGTCAGGTGTCAATTGCCAATTTAGTTGGAATGTCGGCGAGTGCAAGGAATCTAATTCTCATTGGTGACCAAATGCAGTTGTCACAACCGATTCAGGGTAGTCATCCTGGAGACAGTGGAAAATCTCTGCTTGAGTATCTGCTGGAGGACAAGCAGGTCGTCCCTGACGACTTTGGTATTTTTCTGGGAACTACGTGGCGCATGCACCCAGACCTTTGCAAATTCATTTCTGGTGCCGTGTTCNNGCACCCCGAGGCTCGAACCGCAGAACGACAATTGGTAATGCCAGAGACAGACACATCTTCAGTGTCAAAAAGTTCAGGAATAATCTTTGTTCCGGTCATGCACGAAGGAAACAGCCAAGACAGTGCTGAAGAGGCGACAGTAATTTCCGACGTAGTGAAATTCTTGTTGCGTTGCGACTTTGTTGACGGGCCGAAGACCCGAAAACTCAATTTGGATGACATTCTTCTAGTCGCCCCATATAACATGCAGGTGCGAAGACTGAAAGACGCAATCTCAGGATGCAGAGTCGGTTCCGTGGACAAGTTTCAGGGACAAGAAGCGCCAGTAGTGATTGTCTCGATGTGTTCTAGCACGGGTGATTCAAGTTCACGGGGATTGGAATTCATCTTCAACAAAAATCGTCTCAATGTAGCAATTTCGCGCGCACAAGTACTCGCGATCGTTGTGGGCAGTCCGGCGTTAGTAAGAACCCACTGCAATCGAGTGGATCAGATGGAGTTAGTGAATTTGTTTTGTCGGATATATTCAAATACAACTACTACCGGCGGTATGATGCATTCGGCTACATCATGGCAAAGTAGTTTGCAAGATGCTGGAAAAGAGAAGGATCTGCTTGACATGATTCAAAAACATAAGGAAAAGCCCGTGACGGTATTGAATGACTTAGACATCAAGCTCCTGGAACATTTCAGGGGATATGTAGTTAGGAAGGACCTTGTTCGCTCCGTCAAAGTCGGAGCCAATGTTCCGGTATTTGTACTTGAATACCTAATTGCAAACTCCTGCTCAACAGATGACGAAGAGAAAATCCGTACCGGGATGGAGAATGTCAAGAAGATACTCAGCGAACATTATGTCAATCCAGAAGAGAGTTCGCTGATTCATTCCAAAATTCGAGAGAAAGGCCGCTACAAGATCATCGACAAAATATCGGTCGAGCTGGAGTCAAAAAAGGACGTTTACTGGGCAAAGCTTCAGAACAGCAACATCAAAAACGCGAACATTAGTGACACGCTGGTCAAGCAACATGAAAAAATGCTGATGGGCGGCA
>PLZS01000120.1 GCA_003153555.1 Candidatus Melainabacteria bacterium
CGGCTATTTGAGCGGCGCCGAGCTTGGTAAGGCACTAGAAGATCCGCAGTTTACCGGCAAAAACGCGCAAGTCATTGCAGCCCTGTATAAGTGCCGAGGCGATTTGAAGAACTTAAGTCATGACGAATTTATTTGGGAAACCGAAATTTCGCGCAAAGATTTAACTGAATTTGACAAACTCTGCAAACTAAAAGACAAAAACTCGATAGTTGAAAAAGTCGAACTATTTCTGGATAGGACCAATACCAATCAGCGCGATACACTGCCCTGTAGCCTCTATCTAGACGACGCAGATCCACTAGCCAGCATCACTTATAAGGCGATTTCGCAGGGCACCATTGGTGATTGCTACCTCGAGGCAGTCATTGCTTCCATAGCGGCGTCTAGCCCACGCAAAATCCGGGACATGATTGATGACCATGGTGACGGAACGTTCACTGTCACTTTCCCCGGCGACCGCTCTCATCCAATCACGGTCAAAGCGCCCACCGAGGCCGAGATGGGCTTGAATAGCGAGGCCAGCGAGTATGGTATCTGGGCTAACGTGCTCGAAAAAGCTTTCGGGGAATACTTTGTCGAAAATTCTTACCTTCCAACCAAGGGCTATTCTTCCACAGAAGGAGCTGACGGCGGCGGGCTGGCTTCGAGTTCCACCAAACTGCTCACAGGCAAAAGCGTCGATGAATACTGGTGTTCGGGCTGGCGGTCTACGAAAACAAATCAGAACATAAAACAAAAACTGACCGAGGCTTTTGCTGAAGGGCGGGCGGTGACTTGTTCGATTGGGTCGATCGGACACGGACAGACTAAAGACGGATACACGAAACGGCATGTGTACAGCATCATCGGCTGGGATCCAACTGGCAAAGAAGGCGGCATATTGACCATCCGCAACCCCTGGGGCAATCCCACTGAAGGACCTGGTGGCACTTCCAAAATGTCCTATCAGCAGTATCTCAACAACTTCAACGTGGTCACAATCGAAGGACGCTAGCGAATCTACAGAGACTGACAGGAGATCGTGCGCTTTACGAAAACGGATTTATGTCACGGCTCGAATAAAGTCTCTGTCAGGTTAGCAGCTTGAGTGGACAAATTTTCGCAATGTGGACAAAGTCGGTATCGACGGTATGAAGCCAGCAATCGTGTTCAATGGAGGTTGATGCAATTAAGAAATCAATAGTGCCAGCGTGGATACCTTTGCGTCGGCATCGGGTTGCAAGTTTTGCGGCACAGACGTAATCATTCTTTGAGAGCTCGATCAAATCAAATGAATCGAACTGCTTCTCTATTTGGCGAAACACTGTATCGCTGCTTACAGCTTGTAGGATCTCAGTAAGAATCACGCCCAAATAAAAGATAGACTCACCCGCCAAGAGTAGCTCCTTAAGCCGATCAACTGCAGCGTGGGTCGACTCTTGTTTGCGGCGCAAGGCGTGCGACCACACCGAAGTGTCCACGATAACTTTCATTCACGAGCCTTCTTGTAGTCGTAATGTTCATCGAACGCAACCTTGCCAAATAGCTTAAGAATTTCCGTCTGCTTGCGTCGCTTTATGTATTCCTTGAGCGCGTCATTCACTGTCTCGCGCTTCGTTTTCTTACCGCCTAGAACAAGCGCCTCATTGAGCAAATCGTCGTCGATGTTTAAATTGGTTGACATTTACACACCTCGGTCCACACTATGTATCACACATCTATTCACACAAACTATTATATTACCTTTGAGCTTGCCTGCGCTTCAACTAATCGCTTGATTCAGTTCCGTGAGACGCGAAATGAGCACACGCTATTCGCGCATAGTAAACGAAACGCCCGCTGATTTCTCAACGGGCGTTCAAGCTATTTGGGAGAGGGCTACTTAGTTACAGTAGCTTCTTCACTGGGCTTTTCATCGGTCTTGCCCGACTTCTCAGCCTTTTCTGCCTTTTCTGCCTTCTCTGCTTTTTCAGCTTTGTCGGCTTTCTCTTTCTTGGCCGCTGCTGTTGGTTCAGGCTTCTTCTCGGCTTTTTCGAACTTCATCACTTCGCCGTCAAGCGTCGTGAGAATCGTATCGCCATCTTTGAAGTTGCCCTGTAGAACTTGCTCGGCAAGAGCATCTTCAAGCAATCGTTGAATCGATCTACGCAATGGACGGGCACCGTATGTGGGGTTATAACCGTCCTTGGCGAGCAGGTCTTTCGCTTCATCACTGATGACGAGCTGCATTCCCTGCGCTTTGATACGTTCTTGCAAATCGGCAGACATGATGTCGACGATGGAACGGATCTCTTCTTTCGTTAGTTGTTGGAATACGATAATTTCGTCGATTCTGTTCAGGAATTCTGGACGAAATGTTTTCTTCATCGCATCCATAACGAGGTCTTTGATCTTCTTGTACTTCTCGTCATGTGCTTGATTGACGGTCTGTTGTTGGAAGCCCAAGACCAACGATGATTTGTCGATGAACTGAGCGCCGACGTTCGACGTCATGATGATGATCGTGTTCTTGAAGTCGACCGTTCTTCCCTTCGAGTCAGACAAACGTCCATCATCGAGAATTTGCAGCAACACGTTGAACACATCTGGATGAGCCTTTTCAATTTCGTCGAAAAGAACCACGCTGTATGGTTTACGTCTGACTGCTTCGGTCAGCTGCCCACCTTCCTGGTAGCCGACATACCCTGGAGGTGAACCAATCAACTTGGAAGTTGTGTGGTGCTCCATGAACTCTGACATGTCGATTCTGATCAACGCGTCTTCGGAACCGAAGAAGTATCCGGCAAGTGCCTTAGCGAGCTCGGTTTTACCAACCCCAGTCGGACCAGAGAAGATGAAACTTCCAATTGGTCTGTTGGGATTCTTCAAACCAACTCTTGCTCTTCTAATCGCTTTGCAGACGGCTTCAACAGCTTCGTCTTGTCCAATTACACGTTGGTGCAATACATCGGACATGTGGAGCAATTTCTCAGACTCACCTTCAGTTAGTTTGAGCAGCGGAATGCCGGTCCAAGAGCTGACTACGTAAGCTACTTCTTCAGCAGTAACGACAGGTTTTTCAGATTCTTGTTTGGTCTTCCAGGCAGCCTGCACTTCGCGAATCTTTTCGGAAAGACGCGTTTCTTGCTCGCGCAATGAAGCGGCCTTTTCAAATTCTTGATTGCGAATCGCCATTTCTTTATCGCGACGAACTTTGCGCAATTCTTTTTCCACTTCTTTGCCTTCTGCAGGCAAGGAGCTGGCGCGCAGCCTGACACGTGACGAGGCTTCGTCGATTAAATCAATTGCTTTGTCTGGAAGATACCGATCGCTGATATATCGATCGGATAGCTTCGCGGCTTGATCAATTGCTTCTTCGGAGATCACCAAGCGATGATGCTCTTCATATTTAGGACGCAGTCCTCTCAGGATCTCGATCGTTTCTTCTACTGAAGGTGGATCGATAATTACTGGTTGGAAACGTCGTTCTAGAGCGGCATCCCGTTCGATGTGCTTACGGTACTCGTCCATGGTGGTCGCACCGATACATTGCAACTCACCTCTTGCAAGTGCGGGCTTGAGAATGTTGGCAGCATCGATCGCACCTTCTGCAGCGCCTGCACCGATCAATGTGTGCAACTCGTCGATGACGAGCATGACATTACCGGCAGCGCGAATTTCGTCCATGATCTTTTTCAGACGTTCTTCAAATTCGCCGCGATACTTGGTTCCTGCAACTAACAAACCAATGTCGAGCATGACAATTTTCTTGTCGGAAAGAATGTCAGGAACATCTGCATTGGCAATGCGGATGGCAAGACCTTCTGCAATAGCGGTTTTACCAACGCCGGGTTCACCAATGAGAACTGGATTGTTTTTCGTTCGTCGTCCTAGAATTTGGATGACGCGCTCAATTTCCTTCTCACGACCAACCACAGGGTCCAAGCGACCCTCTTGAGCAGCCTGAGTCAGGTTCAAGCCAAATTCGTCCAGGGTAGGTGTTTTCGAGCGTCCAGTGCCCGTAGAAGTTGAACTGCCCGCAGTAGCTGCTCCGCTTTCGCCGAGGAGTCTAATAACATGGCTTCTCACCTTGGTCAGATCCACGCCTAGATTCTCCAGGACTCTAGCCGCAACACCTTCACCTTCTCGAATCAAGCCGAGCAGTAGATGTTCTGTGCCGATGTAATTGTGACCAAGCTGTCGCGCTTCATCCCAAGATAATTCCAGCACTCGCTTGGCTCGCGGAGTGAAGGGAATTTCTACAGCGACGAAGCCTGAGCCTCGACCAATTATTTTCTCTACCTCAACACGTGCATCTTTGAGATTGACTCCCATCGATTTCAGTGTCTTGGCTGCGATCCCAGTGCCCTCGCCAATTAAACCAAGCAAGATCTGCTCTGTGCCAACAAAGTTGTGGCCCAGTCGTCGCGCCTCTTCCTGCGCAAGCATGATCACTTTGATCGCTTTTTCGGTGAATCTTTCAAACATGGCGCTTTGCGCCTCCCTAGACTCCGATAATGTGATTACATTCTAACTCACGTAACCTCCTCTCGTTTCGCGCGAATCGCGAGTGATTAGGATTTTCGTGAATATTTAGATTCCGTTCGCCGGCTTAATGCTGAGTTTTCGCAGCCGGTAAATAAAACAGGCTGCAAAGTGCACCCATCCCCATGTTGATAGTATCCAATTGCAGATCGGATAAGGGCAATGTGATCCAAAAGTTTTTCTCTTTTATCTCAACCGCTTCAAATTTTGCCGATAACTGATGAAATTTGGAGTATCGGATTGGATACCACCTTGGCATGGGCAAGAGATTAGAACATCGCTTTGCAGCCTAGCTTTACTAAACGCACTAGAAGTCCTCGACCTTCAGGCCAATCCTGCCGATTGGATCTTCTTGGCGCGATCTCTGATCTGTTCAGCCTTTTCTCGCGATAGATAATCTTCTGCAGCGGCAAGAATCGTCGCATAGCGAAGCAAAAATTCTTTGAAAACAACGCTTTGCTCGCCAAGCTCTTTTTCTAGGATCGGCATGGCACGCTCGTATTCGGCGGTCAACTGCAAGCGCGACGGTTCAACAATCAAAAGGTCGGCTGCAATCGATCTCTGTAAATCATTTTGCACAGCACTTGGGCTAGCTGCTTTGATTTCCTCTGATGATTTCGAATTCGAAATAACGGCTGACTCATTCAACTCGTCAATGCTCAATGAATCACATGCCATACCCATGTTCGAAAGTGGTGTCACCAATTTATCCTCCAAGCATGGCGAAGTGAGAATCAATCCTTTCTTCACTTGAGCAAGACTCATGCTTGAAACTTCGCTTCGCACGGCGCTGTGAATAATCCCAGACACTATCGTTTCAATTTCTTCGCCGGTTTTACCAAGCAATTTTTCAGCGGCGGTTGCAATTGATACTTGATCGCCTCTTATCTTTACTTGCGCCGAAACAACAATTTGAACAGGCATTCCATCCGTTGTCACTATTGGCGATTGAGACTTTACCCGGACATTCCTGATTGCGAGACTGAGCCTACTTGCCTGCTGAATCATCGGAAGCATAACCGCGCCGCCTCCAACAATGATCTTGTATGACGCACTAGTACTACCAGCGTACATTCCACTGATAATCAGCGCTTCATTGGGACCACACTTTACGTATAGGTTAATCATTAGAAAAACCAAAATGAATGCCAAACTGACTCCTACACCAATTGCTAACAACGAAGCTGGTTCAATTCCACTCATGATTTCAATCCTCCAATGCCTTTGCTTCTGTACTACACCTTGGGAAAGCTGGGTCCTGATAGAACACAAAATTATTAATGGATGAGTTTGTGGAGTTACTCGCGCGTGCAAGCGTCCGTTCAAGGGACGAGGAAGGGCGGCTAGGAACACGCTTAGAAAAACGCCCTCCAGCATGACTGAAGGGCGTTTCAATTGCTTTCGCTGTTGGACTAGACTTTAGCCGGTGTTGGAACTGGAGCTACAGGCTCTTCCTCTTTTACAGGTTTATGTTGACCGGCGTATTTTTCTTCGCCGCTGATCAACTGAGCAAAAGTGCATTCTTTCGAGGAGCAGGCAATTTGATCGCCGCGCTTCAGCGTTTTGTATACAAGCATTGTGTTGCAGCTTGGACACAAGTTGCCACCATCCGGTCCACCGGAAATAAGTGGTGGATACCAGAATGCCGATGTGCACTGATTCTGTGAATAGTTACTGCAACCGTAGAAGATTTTTCCTCTTCTCGATTTCTTTTCGACAATCTGTCCATCGCAATCAGTGCGCGGGCACAGAACGCCGGTGACTTTGAGAATTGGACGCTGCTCGGTGCATTCTTCCTTAGTGCAAGCCAGGTAGTCTCCGTATCTTCCGTAACGGATCAACATTGGCGCGCCGCAAGTTTTGCAAATTTCTTCGCTTGGACGATCTTCTGGAACGGGCAATCCATCACGAGTCAAAGCGATCTTTGTTTTGCATTCCGGATAACCGATGCAGCCAAGGAACTGACCGAAACGTGAAGAACGCTGAGCCATGGCTTGTCCGCAAATAGGACATTTCTGGTCGGTGAGAATCACGACTTTATTCATGTTCTCTTCGGCTTTTTTCAATGTCTCGTTGAACGGCTGATAGAACAGCTTTAGCATGCTATGCCAATCAACTTTGTCTTCTTCAACTTGGTCGAGCTTTTCTTCCATCTCAGCTGTAAAACCGACTTCTACAATTGAGCCAAAATGTTCTACAAGCAACAAATTGACGGCTTTTCCAAGCTTAGTCGGAATCAGAGTCTTCTGTTGTTTTTCGACGTATTTGCGATCGACAATGGTGGCGACTGTGGCCGCATAAGTTGATGGTCTGCCGATCCCTAGTTCTTCCAGAGTCTTTACGAGACTGGCTTCTGAGAATCTCGGCGGCGGTTGAGTGAAGTGTTGTCCTGGTAGAACTTCCTTCAATTTGAGCGCCTCACCTTTGTTCAGATCTGGGAGGTTAAGAGCCTCTTCCTCTGCGTTAGGGTCTGCGTTTGATTCTTGATCGGGATCGTTAGTCTTCGGACGATTGTAGACAATCGTGTAACCAGCGAACTTAACTTCTGAGGCTGAGGCGCGGAATAAACCAGGTCCAGCCGTGATTTCCACAGCGCGAGTGAGAATCTCTGCTGAGGACATCTGACTAGCCATGAATCTTTCCCAGATGATTTTGTACAACTTGTACTGATCATTTGAAAGAAATTGTTTGATTGATTCTGGCGTGCGTTCCACTCCCGATGGACGAATTGCTTCGTGCGCATCTTGCATGCTCTTTGATTTACGAGCATACATACGTGGCTTATCCGGACAATAATTCTTGCCGAATCGCTCGGTAATATACTTCAAAGCGTCTTCTTGAGCTTGCGGTGAAACCCGCGTAGAGTCAGTTCTCATGTAAGTTATCAAACCTACTGGACCTTCTCCAAGTTCAACCCCTTCATACAGTGACTGAGCCACTTGCATTGTCTTCTTTACTGCGAAACCCACATGGGTAGCGGCTTCACGTTGCAATGTAGAAGTAATGAATGGTGGCAACGGTGAACGTTGGCTTGATTTTTCTGTCACTGCTGTGACGACAAAATCTTCCTTGGCGATCTCGCTAACTATCTTCTTGGCTTGCTTTTCGGAATCAATCACCATTGATTGCGCGGTGGCTTTATCCGAAGCAGCAATGATTCGTTTGCCATTGTATTTGTTCAACGGAGCAATGAAAGACTGTTTTGATTTAGGTCTTGAAAGCTCCGCTTTGATAGACCAATACTCTTTCGGCTCGAACAGATCTACTTCTGCTTCGCGTTCACAGATCAACCGAACTGCTACGCTCTGTACTCGTCCAGCCGATTTACCATTTACTTTGCGCCAGAGCAGTGGACTAATTTTATAGCCAACCAATCTATCTAAAACTCGTCGCGCCTGTTGTGCATCGACAAGATGTTTGTCGATCTTGCGGGGCGATTTTATGGCAGCCAAAACTGCCTCTTTTGTGATTTCGTTGAACTCAATGCGATGCAATTTCTTGCTAGGCAAATCCAACACTTCGGATAAGTGCCAGGCAATCGCTTCCCCTTCGCGGTCAGGGTCGGGCGCCAGGTAGACTTTGTCTGCGGCTTTTGCTGCTTCGCGCAGCTCCTCAACAATCGCTTCTTTGTCGTGCAATATTTCATACATCGGCTCGAAGTTTTTTCGGACGTTCACTCCCAGCTTGTTGCGGGGCAGATCACGCACGTGCCCGATACTCGCTTTCACCGTGAAGTCTTTTCCGAGGATCTTGCTGATCGTTTTTGCTTTGGCTGGGGATTCGACAATAACTAACGATTTAACCATTTCACGTTTTCATATTCATATAAAAGGATGGGACGACGAAGAGGTCGGCACCTGTCAAGGTGTGCTGACGAGGCTGAAGTATAACACGATAGTCAATACCCCCTTTTTAGAACTGCCTGTTTTAGTGACTCTTCGAGGATAACCTAAACCAACCTCGGAGTTTGGCAGCCCTTCGACTGAACCGACTTCCATAAGCGTTGTACCAAACCTTTTGCCGAAAAGTTGCCTTAGAGAATTTTAAGGTTGCCTTTCAGGGTCCTTTTAAGCCCTGAAATCAAGGTGCAAGACTCTGCTCCGAAGGCGCTCAATTTTGCCTTTCGCCCGTTTTCCATATAAAAGGATGGGGAATTTTTTTCTTTGTCTTCAGATGGCTTAACTTCCTCAACATAATCCAAATTTACTACTAAATGATCCAGTTGATAAAAGTAACTACGGTTAGACGCTTTAACTGTGAATAAATCGGCCCATTCAATTATGGCGATCATCTTTTGATCGATAAATTGATCTAGCTCAGTAGCGAGCAAATCGGACACTGTATCGGCGTCTTCAGAGAGTCGATACAAATCAAGATGGTAAAGCGGCAATCTTCCCGAATGATATTCATTCATCATTGTGAATGTCGGGCTATTGACGGTCTCCCTAATACCAAGAGCCAGAGCCAGTCCTTGCACAAGAGTAGTCTTACCAGCACCCATCGGTCCGTTCAAAGCGATGATAGCGTGAGTAGTTACAGCCTCAGCCAAAGCCCGTCCGAGGCTCTGCGTGGCGGAATGATCACGAAGAACCAATGCAAGCGAAGCAGTCGCATCCGCGCGAGGCTCGCAGCTTTCACCATTAGACAATGGCAGTTCCTTCGGTAAAAGTGAGTCTCAGCCCAGGACGGTGCGAGTTTTGACCCGGATATGTCCAGGTGGGAAACCTCCTTAACGTTTCACCGTTTCCTAATTCCTTGAATCGAAGTGCGCAAAACACAGGACTTTCAAGGTTCATAGGTATACGTCGTCGTCTCGAGACGGATCCCCGTTATACTCGATTTGTAGGACAAAACTTTTTGAGCTCTGTCCAAGACCGAGACTACATGAATCATAGGAAACTGCCGAACCCCTGTCAACAAAATTGGTCTGCTATTTCGCTGAATTCCGCTATTTAATGCGTGATTCGTAATCACGCTCCAGCTCTGCGATTTCATCTTCGGCAGGAAAAACATATGAGCAACCAGCTTGACAGATTGGCTCGAGAATCTGCTTAACGCCCTCAACAAGTAGGACTCGCGGCGACATTGCATTCAGTGCGAATATTGCTTTCAAAGGTTGCCGTCCGTTGTATTTTATGGCTGATAAATCCGAAAAGTTTTCATCCCACCTGATGCAGACAGCTGTTCGTTGATTTGCTTCACCAACTCGCTCTTTTGTCGAACGGGCGTCGAACTTTGTCCAGAAATCTGTTTTCAATTTGGGAACGTCTTGGATGGACGGAAGAGTGTACTCAATACCCGCATAGTAGATGGGATCAATTAAATGCTGCATGCCATCTTTGTTTTCATATGACGGCAAAAGGTTATTAACGGCATAAATTGCATCAATTGGATGAATGCCACCATATTTAACTTCTGCTAAAAGCCAAAATGTATCGCCTTTCTGCAATACAATTTTCGTGGTTTGCTCGGCGGAACCAACTCTATTTCGAAGCTCGACGGTTTCGGCTGTCATTTGTTATTTCAACACTGCACCGCGGACGGTGCTCTCTCTAACTTGCTCTGGTCTATCAGCTGATAACTTACGCAGCAATTTCCCAGACTCATCTTCATTGCCAGCCTCGTCCTCATCAGTCTTTTCAAAGGCTCGATGGTCGGTGAAATGGGCAACACTGTTATGCACATCGACGTCTTCACTCGACCTTCCATAGTAACGAACAAAAAGTCCGGTTCCTTCCGCATGCAGATGAGCGCTTCCTGGCAATGCTTTGCTGAGCAGCTGCCCCTCAAGATTAGAGGCAGTTTCGTCCAAGGAAAATTCGTGCTCAAGTGACCATCTTTTGTAGGCATCAGACTTTGCAGAGGCAATCGAGCGTTCCATCTTCGCCGCTTCCTCCGCCTCTTTGCGCATTTGTTCGATCTGCATCTTACGATTCTCAGCGGCGGTCAAAGGATGTTCAAATGGCCGTATTCGCAACGGGCTGTTGAGCGCCTCGTTGATCGCGTCATGGGCATTTTTCTCAATTATCTGCGCACGCGTCTCACCTCCGCGCACGATGGTGTCCGCAATAGACTCCGCAAACCGCCTGTGCCTCGACTTTTCCCGCTCAGTCTGACTACGAATTAGTTGAACTACTGCGCCTTTTTCTCCCGTTTCGGGGACTCGCAATCCCAAGCGTTCTGCCGCCGAGATTGGCTCGCTCATGCCCGGTTCTTCGAGTGGAGCAAGCGGGGGAGTACGCAAGCGATAAGTAAGTAGCGCCTTCCGACAATAACCCGAAAGTGGTCCGTATGGGTCGAGTTTGAAAGCAAGATTGTATTCTTCCATTGCTTGAGGATGCTTCTTTGCATAAACAAGCATGTTGGCTAAATAGTAGTGGACATAAGGATCGCGGGGATGCTCAATGGCAGACTGCCTGAAACATTCTTCGGCTTGTGAATACTGCCCAAGAGCCATGTGATGCTGACCCTTTTGCATCAAAGTCATCGGTGCCGGATAAGAAATCGCCCGAGCAGCACTACACAGCGCTAGGGACAGCGACCCTTGCAACAACAGAACTGCTAATTTATGTTCAATCGATAAAGCCATGCTTATTGCACTTCAGCCGATGCACCTAGTTTACCGCCACTTCTTTGAAACCGCACTATAAATTTTGCCTTTTCGACACCTCTCCGGCCTCTGAACGGGCGAACGAAATAAGCGAGGCTGTCCGATGCCGCCTATAAGCGCAGTCAAGGCAGCCTGGTGTGGTAAACGAATAGAGCGCAGCTGCCCAAAGCCGCCTATAAGCACAGTCAAGGCGGGTCTGGGGACCCTCGCTCCATTTTCCATTTTTTGGATCTACACTGGATCTGGCCGACACCGCATCTGGTGGCGCATTGATTCACTAAAAACAGATGTACAAACTGTCTTTCCGGGTGATAAGCTGTCGCAACCTCTGAGAGAGTACTTGGTTTGGAAATGTCAAAGTTTCGATTCGATAAATCATTAGCGGTTTCACTTCAGTGCTCCGTGGTGCTATTAGCCACGTTGTTTAACGCACAAGCAACACCGAGCCAGCAACAGCCCGCAATCCAACCAGCTGTGAGCGCCGATCACCTCAGGCTCCAACTTCGGCTAGGCAACGACATGTTCAATAAAGGCGATCTAGAGGGAGCCATCGCCGAGTACAACAAGATACTTGTCCTTGATCCAAAGTCGAAGTTCGCATTTTTTGATCGAGGCTTGGCTTACGCACAACAGAAAAAGCAAAACCTTGCCATAGCAGACTACACCAAGGCTATAGAAATAGATCCCCGCTACCAAAGTGCATTTAATTCCAGGGGTTTAGCACAATTAGATCTAGGTAATTGGGATGAAGCGGTAAACGATTTCACCGAGGCCATAAGCATAAATTCGATAGGCAAAATTGCGCCAGTCGCTTATACCAACCGAGCCATAGTGAGGTACAGACAAAAGAAATACGATGCGGCGATGGACGATTTAAATGCGGCTCTACAGATTGATCCTACGTACGCATATGCTTTGAACTACCGAGCCATCGTAGAGAGCTCGCAAAACAAATTTGCAGAAGCGATGAAAGACTATGACGCGGTAATCAGTCTCAGTCCCAACATATCCCAAGCTTTTGCTTTTGGACAGAAAGGATATTTCAAGACCCTTATGTTTGACGATAAAGACGCCATCATCGATTACACAGCGGTCCTCGCCCTCGACCCTAAGTCCATCTTTGCGTATTGGCAACGCGGCCGGGCAAAAGAAAGACTCGGCGATCACGATGGGGCAATTGCAGACCTAAAAGCGTCCATCAAACTCGGCGCATCGAAGTGGTACGTCAAACTCGGCCCATCGAAGTCACACCCGGCTCGATCTATAACTGCGCAAAAGCTCACGCATGAGCAAACGCTTTACCAGCGCCACCAAAGTGTCTCGATCAACCAGTCAGAATTGAGTTTAGTTTCGACCAATATTTGGCTAAAACGGGTCCTCTGTTTAAAGGTGGTAAGGATCTGCGCCTGCCTTAGCCCATGCAAATTCTTACTCCTGTCAGCGCGAATGGCCTCATAGTAAACTTGGTACTATGAGGACTGATGAATAAACCATTTTTAGCAGCAATATATTTGCCACTACTCGTCTTATCGCTGTCGGGAATTCCGAGTCTGGGGCAGGCAGAAACCACGCCCGATCCGGCAACGGATAAACAATCGGTGGATGGCAAAGACAAGCAGACGGCTACCGAAGTCGAGCCACAACCGGCGCCCGACTTATTGAATCGTGTCGTGCCTGGTGCTGCAATTGCCCCTAATGTCACTGCTGTTCCTGGCGCTTCCTTGGACAGTGCAACAGGACTTACTCGTTCGTCTACAATTCAGCCTGCAATGCCACCCAATCTCCTGCCTCGCCCACCCATTCCAACACCACCTGCGGTGACCCTACTTTCGCCAATGAACGGTGGTCGAGTCAAAGATCCTCTTTCATGGCGCGCTCGAGCCTACAAACTCCGCACCGAAAGCAGTGATGCGAAGAATGGCTTGGTAAAAGGCTCCAGATTGATTAATGCAAATTTCGACGACACCTTATCTGCTCTCGCTGCTGTTTGCTCATCTACAGGACTTACAATCGATTCAATTTTCGAATCAGCAGGTCAGGTTCTAGCACATCCAAACGACGCAAGTTTGGAAAGGTCACGCATAATCTTTTCAGTCAGACCAGTGACAAAAACCAGCACACTAGTGCGGGTTGGACTGGATGCCGACAACCACCTCAAACAGACTTCTTTCGACGATTTGCTGAACCGAATAGAAACGTCAGTCATTGAAAAGGGGCTTTTGTAGTTGTCTAAAAATGGGCACCCATATGTTATCGGCATTACTGGAACAATCGCGTCTGGCAAATCAGCTGTGGGCAAGATTCTCGTCGCACATGGGATTCCGGTCTTCGACTCAGATTTGATAGTTCATGACTTACTGACCCAAAATACTTCCACGCGAAAGGCTGTTGCAGATCGATTCGGAAGTTCCGTAGTCAAAGAAGGAGATGGTGCGATAGACCGCGCCGCTCTTGGACAAATCGTGTTCACTGATGCAACCGCGCGCAGAGACCTAGAAGCGATAGTTCATCCGGCAGTGATAATGGAATGTCGTCGGCGCGTTCAGAAACATCCCAAAAACAATATTGTTGCTGTCTTAGCGCCTCTTTTATTCGAGGCAGGCCTAAAGAGCGAATACAATGAGATTTGGACTGTGATAACAAACTCGGAGATCCTCAAGGAGCGTTTACGGCTGCGAGATCAACTGTCAGATAGTGAAATTGACAGGAGACTGGCTGCCCAATGGAGTCAAGACAAAAAAGCATCTCTGTCAGATATGGTAATTGATAATTCAGGAACACCTGCAAATACAGCGAAGCAAGTCGATGTACTGCTAGAAAAGCTAAAACTCAGAACATAGCATGTCCCGGAAAACCAAAAACATTATTCAATTTCTCGCTCTATCCGTCTGCTGGATTACTGCCCAGACCGAATCTTCATGTACTGACAAAGCCGAGACTGGCTACGAAATCGAACAGAAGAGCCATATGCTCGGTAATGTCAAAGTTCGTGTTTCTCCAAGCGCTATTCAAGTAACTGATCTAGGTAAGAACATTATCTACACAAGTCGTGCGCCGAGCTGGATTCTGCAGGTCGTCAATCCAGTCGCTGGAACGTACTACGAATGCAAACTTCTAGACTTCGGTGGTGGTTCAATGAACCGTAGCGTGGCCTTATTCACAGGAAGAATGTTGACCGACGTCCCTTTTGACACGAAACCTACCAAAGAATCTGATGGGTTACTTCGGTTCACATCAAGCGCCGAGTACACGAAACACCAAATCGCGCTAAAGAAAAACGTCAAGAGCAGCAACGGATTGCCCAAAGTTGTAAACGCCTGGGTAAGCCCCTCGGTGACTGTGCCTCCACAGGCAATCACACTGATAAGCAGATTGTATGGCATTTCGGAGACTAAAGGCATGCCTGTGCGAGTCAGATTTTTTGATTTTGATAACGCTCAGAAAGTTTTCTTGTCGACAACAAGTTTAGTCAAAAAACCATTTACCGATAATGACTTTGCAAAACGCTTACCAACGTACCAGCGCGTTCCAAACGTTAGTTCAGTCTATCGAAGCAAGGAACAGGATGACGCTGTCGGCGATATGTTGCAAGGTATGGACACCCCGCTATTTAGAAACCAGCATTGATGGGTTATTCGTGATGTAGCTTCAATTGCATCAGTGCCTCATCGAGATATGCACCAGAAAGTTTAAGCGCGGCGGGCTCAACTCCGTATTGTTCGAAACCTAGAGATTTGTAGAGCTTGAAGGCATTTTGTTTTTTAGTGACCACACTCAATTTCAAATATTCCAGCTCCGGAATTTCCTGCGCACACATAATTGCTGCCACCATCAGTTGTCTAGATATGCTCAAGCCACGGTATTCGGGCAGAACATACATGCCCCAGATTGTTCCTTGATGCTTGACCTTATTGCCCTTCTGACGAAAGAAGCCAACGAAGCCGACAAGATCAGGACAAAATGCACCTAACGCAAACTGTTCGTCGTTCGAAGTCAGACGTTTGGACACCTCCTCTGCGGATAGCAATTTAGCCTCTTCATAGTCAGCACCAAATGATTCCGGCTCTTCTTGTAGAGCCCTAAGGCGCAGCGGCCAGAAAGTGCCAATGTCGTTTTCAGACAGCAGTTTGATAATTAGTTGATCAGCAGTCTTCAAGATGTTTGCCTTTTCCTGATCATGCAGAAAAGCTGAGACGGCCACTCCGCGCAGCTCATTTCGCTGTACATGCCGCGCCTGACTCAGCACTTCGTCAGACATAACAATGCCTGCCTTGATGTGAAAAGTACAGTCTAGAGGTGGTCACCACCTCTATCTCAACCTCGGCCAGCTGCTAAGCCACCACCTTTCACGACGTAAAGCGAGCTCTTCATCCATCTTCATTCAAATAATGGTCAGCCAAACTCAGGTTGCCGAGAACGAGCACCAGAAGGGCGTTTACACTGGAGGGTGATGCCAAGAAGTGCTAACTCGCGTTAACGGTAATATATGAGTTCGCATTTACAGTTAGTCCTCATGCATCCCTGTAAAACTACCCCTTTAAGTGAAGAAAATACAATATCGGTCAGCCCAAACATATATTGTAAGTGGCGTCTCGGTAAAACTGACGACCTGCCATTTCATCCAAATTCTGATTCTGCATAAATACAAAAGTTTCTAGTACTAATGCAAGACGAAATAAGTGAAACTGATGACATCGTTGTCTCTCCATTTTTCTCCTCCAAACAAACCAAACCATATAGCCTTTGCGCCGATTCCAAATTACAAACCTCAGCACTCGCTGTGGAGTTTTGTTTGGCTTCGAGTGGTTTGGTGACTTTGACTTGTTGACCCTGATTTGGCTATGTATGCATGCGCATATGTGGGCTAAAACACTGACTGGAGCGACAACACCATCTGGATTTTCAACATCGCAATGGCATCCATCGGAATTAACCGCTGCCGCTTGCCCTCGCGATGAACCGTTCCGAGCCCTGGTGACCCCATGGAGGAGAACATAACCCACATTTAAGCTGAGGAATCAGACCATGACCATGCCTAAATTAGCTACCAGTGCCCGATTATTCGGCATCGACGTCTCTCATCACAACGGCAAAATTGACTGGAATCGCATCAAAAAAGCCGGCGTCCAATTTGTTTTCATCAAAGCATCCGAAGGTCTCACTCTCGGTGATGATCAATACGCAAACAACATCAAACAAGCGCGTGCGCTTAGCATTCCCCCCGGTGCCTATCACTTCTTCATTCCGACCTCGTCTGTCGCCGATCAGGTGAAAAACTTCTGCAACGCTGTCGGCAGTCTCCAGCCCGGCGATTTGCCGCCCGTGCTCGACGTCGAGGTTCCCTCCCGCTGGATCACTGCACCAACCGAAGCGGCACAGATGCAAGCCTTTTGGCTAAGTCTGACTGTCGACCAACGAGTGGCTCGCGTAATCGAGTGGATGGATGGAGTCGAGAAACAACTCGGCGTCACTCCCATTCTCTACGCCAGCTCAAGTTTCATCGGCGACATCCTGGGCAGCTCCCCGAAGCTGAAGAAGTATCTGCTCTGGGTCGCCCACTACAAGGTCAAGGCTCCGACTGTGCCTGCACCTTACACCGTATGGACTTTCTGGCAGGATTCCGAGTCGGGCACCGTTGACGGTATCACTGGCAATGTTGACACCGACTGGTTCAACGGCACGATCGCCGAGCTGAAAGCGCTCACGAAAACGGTACTTCCCTTCCAGACTCGCGTAGCTAACACGCTGCGGGGCTGGTTCCGGACCGTCTTTGGCTGGATGTTTGGACTCTCTTAAGCGTGAATTGTGAGGGAGGTATCTTGCAAGGGCCTCCCTTGCATCACCAATTAAGAAAATCATTTTTCAATACAAAAGCCTGCCAATGAGACTGGCTCCGGCTTTTGTATTTTTAGAAATTAATACTATATCAACTAGTGCTTTAAATCTGTTGATACATCACTCGGAAGGAAAACGAGGTAAGCTAGTACGATGGAATCGCCAATAATAACCATTCTCGTCGTCGAAGACCACGAAGTAATGCGCTTCGGACTGAAAAGTCTGCTCGCAAATGTGGATGGATTCCAGGTTGTTGGCGAAGCTGGTGACGGTCGAGAAGCAATCGAAAAAGCCAAAGCACTCAAACCCAGGGTAATTGTTATGGACATCGTCATGCCGAAGATGAACGGCATTGAGGCAAGCCATGAGATAAAGATCGCCTTGCCTGAATCCAAGATCATCATGTTTACGTCGTTTGAAACACAAGGCTATGTTTTCGCGGCGCTTGCAGCTGGCGCGCACGGTTACTGCTTGAAAAACGTCACAGCAACCAATCTGATCGCGGCGATCAGGACCGTTGACAGCGGAGCCGCATGGCTCGATCGCGAAATCGCCGGGATTGTTCTTGGACACATAAAGAGTGGTCATGCGCAGGAAGATGTGGACTCGAAAAAATTGACATTGTCGCCGCGCGAAATCGAAGTACTGAGTTGCGTAACTGAGGGTCTGACAAACAACGAGATAGCGACTCGTCTATTGGTGAGTGTCGAAACAATAAAAACCCATCTGAAGCGCATCATGGAAAAGCTTGAGGTGTCAGATCGCACTCAAGCCGCTGTGCAAGCGCTGAAACAGGGGCTTGTGCGCTGATAAAGATTACGTCTTCGTTCTAGTTCTCTAGCAGCTTTAAGAGTTTAACTACCCAGCTACGCTGCGTAGGCTTTGGCGCGGACTGCGCCATGTAAGCTTCGAACTCTTCACTTTGCTGATCAGGCATCGAGTCCATGGGTCGCGGCAGGGGCGGAGTCGGTCTACTTTCCACTCGCTTTGATCCGCACTCGCCGCAGAATTTAGCCGATGGTTCCAACGGTGAACCGCACAAATGGCATCCCGGAATTCGCGCCTCAAGTCGATAACCGCATTCGCCGCAGAATTGAGAGCCCACTTCAAGATACGTGCCACAACCATTGCATTTTGGACGATGTTCAAAATCCTGCTCTTCCTGCAACTGCGTCAGAGCAGGATCATCAGGTGCAGCGTAATTATATTGTTGCTCTTGCGGAGAAAGAGCTGCCGTCGCATTGGCAACTCCATGTTGTTGCTCGCTATCAAGAAGGGCCGCTGCCGCTGCGTTATATGCAGCATCTTCGGATTCATAACGCGGTTCCAATAGAGCATGCGGTTCGGGCGGAAGCTCATAGATCAGCTCAGTTGGTGCCTGATGCTCCGGGGCCCCGACTTCGAGGATGTGGCTTGTGTGCAACTGTGCTGCTGCTGGTGGTGCAAAATTCCCCGCTCCCGGATACGAATGCGGTGGCTCATATCTCTCCGGTTCGACATAGACCTGGGGTTCCGCGTACACTTGGGGTGGTGCGGGCTCCTGAGGCGGCGCTTGCATATCTGGAACTGGACTGGCTTCCAAGGGCAACGTGTAATCGTAAGAGGCTATTAACTCTGCCTCAGGTACAGCGAAAGATGTTGGCTGTTGATTAGGATCTTCTTCCTTAGACTGCTCACTTGGCTGAGAATTTTTGCGACGCTTAGAAGGTACCGGTCCCGTATGCAGAACCACTCCTGGTGGCACGTCATCGGTCAAACCAGAAAGGACCTCAGGCGCTGGAACCAAGTTGGACGCCTGCACTAATTCAACGGGAGCTTGCTGAAATGATTCGGTGGAAGTTGGTTGATCCAGTTGAACCGGTTCCGCCTGTACAGATTGCTCTTTTTCAGCAGGAGCACCACGGCGTTTCCCAGCTGGCGGTAGTCCAGTGTATCGAGTCAACGGTTCTGGAATTATTGCATCGTGCGATATTGAAAGGTCAGCTTTGATCTCGATAGGCTGATCAATAAGACCGCTAGTAGGCACCATATTCGATGGCACTGGCTGAGTGTTCACTTGTGGCGATGTACCAAGTTGCGCTACTGGCGTAGGAATCGAAATTGGCTCAGATAGTTCCTGCCCTGACTGCTTGAACTTGTTTCTGCGTTGAAGTGCCGCCTGCACCGGTCCCACTTCTTGTAAGGACTCAATCACCGGTTCAGCCTGTTTGCCACGTCTGCCATGGCGCCGAGCTGGCTCTTGATCGTTCGGCGCATTAGGACTCGGCACTTCAGCGGCCGCAAAAGCAGCAGCAATTTCACGCTGCTGTAACGCATGTTGTCCAAGTAACTGTTCCTGAAACGCTTTGTGAAGATCGGCGGCGGCTGGTCGAGAAACTTGAGTTGGACTGGACGAGGATGATGTGTTAGCAGGCAGCTCGTAAAACTGCATAGCAGTTGTTTCTATATTTGCCTGAGGCTGTTCTGCGGTAATCCGAGGTTGGGGAACCACTGGTGCTTGTGTCTGCGGCACGGTCACTTGCGGTGGCGGCTGTTGTGGTGCCTCAAAATTTGCGTGCGGTGCGGAAACTTGTGGTTGGGGCTGCGGCGAGGCAACTTGCGGTTGCGGTTGCGTTGTAGCTACTTGTGGCAGCGGTTGTGGTGTGGCAACAGGCTGTTGAGGTTGTGATGCAACAACCTGAGGTTGCGGTTGCGATACTACAACTTGCGGTTGAACCTGAGGTTGCGGTTGGGGTACAGCAATTTGTGGTTCAGGTTGAAATGCTGCGACTTGCGGTTGCGGCTGTGGAACAGCAGCTGGAGCTTGCATCGGACGAGGTGCTTGCACTGGTATCGGTGCTGCGGCTTGTGGCGCAATAGGTTGTGGCGCTTGGGATGGACGAGGGGCTTGAACTGGCTGTGGAGGAGCTTTGGGAGACGGTGCAGGAGTACGGACAGGTTGTGCGGGTACCGCATGGATAACTGCCTGTGGTGGCATCGGTGGTAACGTCGGTGCCGGTATGTGCGTCGGCTGTTGCACCATCAATCGCGCTTCAACAAGGAAGGAAGACGGCTGCAATCCTACGTTATTGAATATTGAAGGAAACGAGAGATAGAGTAATTCCTTCGCTCGCGTCATGCCCACATAACAGAGCCGCCTCTCCTCCTCGAGATCCGTGGCACTATCCGCTGGGAACAAACCTTCCGCGAGACCAACAAGAAAAACAACGGAGAATTCTTTGCCCTTAGCTTCGTGCAAGGTGAGGATATGAACAACATGATCAACTGAGGATTCCAAACCTGATGAAGGTGAACCTTTGGCGGGAACGGCTGTTTGGGCCTTAACAAACTCGGAAACAGTCTTATATTTACGCGCCTCTTCCTCAAGCTGAGCAAGCTTACGGAGTGGCTCATAGTTGACGCCAGGAGGCACTTTGACCGCTCTGTAGTAATCACTTAGGCGCTGTGTTCGTTTCAGCAGCGAGATAGTCTCAGCAGGCGGAAGATTCTCCTGATGCATTGTGCGAATTATTCTTACCAGCTGGGACAGATCCAAACACGACTGCTCAGCAACCGCTTCAGAGTAAATTTCTACGGCTTTTAGGTACGAAAGATTGTTCGCCTCTGCGAAGCTTGCGATCGTTGAAGATAACTTTGGATCAACTTCCTTGACTCTTAGTTGACACACACGCTCAAAAGACTCACGTGCTTTTGGTCCATCGGGATCCATAACAAGTTTCAAAAAGGCCATCACATCGCCAACTTCGTCTGGAATCAAACCGGCTTCAGGGTGCGATGTAAGGCATCGAATACTCCTGCGGGACAGTGCTTCTTCGATAATTATGCCGTATCGGTGATAGCGGTAAAGTACAGCGATGTCTTGCGGATTGCGTCCACTATCAATCAAAATCGAGACTTCATCGGCTACCCATTCAGCCTCAGCTTGTTCACTTTCCGAAAACTGGGGTCCGATGATCGCAGTCGTTGGAGCCGCTCCCCATCCCGATACCATGTCCTTCTGGATGCGTCGACGCGTCAAATTGGCGATCAACTGCCTTGCGTGATCAACGATCGCTGGATGGCATCGCCAATTTTTTTCCAACACGTAACAACGCGCATTCGGCAGACGAATCGAAACATCCGACATCAAGCGCGGCAGTCCACCTTTGCTCTCATAAATAGCCTCATCTTCGTCACCAGTGATGTACAAGTTATCTTGTGGCATGGCGAGAATGCGCGCCAATAAGTCACCGGCTGCAGTGGTATCTTGATACTCATCGACTAAAACGTAATCATACTGATATTGATATTTCGTTCGCAGATCGGCTTGATCGACTAGGACTTGAGCAGCAAGAGAGACCATGTCATCGCGATCGATGCGATTGATTTTCTGAAGCTGGTCCTCATATCCCTGAAAAACTTTAGAGACAAGCTCATCAACGTCACTTTTGCTGCGCTCTTTGAGATGTTTAGGCGTGATCAGATTTGCTTTGTAAAGCGAAATCAGTGAGGCAATAGTAAATTCGTCCAACTCTTCAGACAATTCGAGTGTGACAGGATCCAAATCCTTTTTGTACTTCGTGAGAAGTCTCTGAATTACCTTCTGTGGATTCGACTCAACTTTAAGAGGCGGTTTCCGTTTCACTGCCCCGAGATTTTCCTTGAGGATTTTCAGCCCCAAGTCATGCCATGAATGAAATGACACTCGCTGCACCGCCTGGCGATCCGAAATCGCTTCTACTGATGACTTAAGTGCTTTGACCGTATCATGGGAGTGCGAGATCACTAAAATTCGATCTGGATTTACTCCTTGCGCGAGCAAATAAGCAACCCGATGAATTACACAACTGCTTTTGCCAGTGCCGGCACCACCTTCGACAGCACATGGACCGGCACCATGGGTAATGACAAGTCGCTGCACATCATCATCGACCGGCAACTCGGGAATGCTGGCTGCTGCCTGTCCGGAGAGCAACCGCCCAATAGATGAACGCTTGCGCCCTTGTGTCCAAACTTCTTCAACAACGTCGACACAGGCATGAATGTTGCTCACAATTTCAGCCGCTGTGAATTTTAAAACCTTCCATCCATCACTCAACAAAAGCAAATTCTTTTTTGCTTGCCAGGCATTGGCACCCGTTGAATCCAGGCTGGTCAGAACATCACACTCAATATCCAGTTTGCGCTCTCGGTCAAAAATCGCGATGTCCAACATGTAATCACCGAGAACGTGTTGAGGCTGCACAGCCAAACCACGCTCTTTGAGAGCATTCAATAAGAGATGCTCCGCTTTCAGCATTGGAGGCAGGCCCTCTTCCCTCAACGTCCGATAATGTTGCATGTCAACGCACGTCGCTTCAATGAGCCAGGCGAGCTTTTGCCAAGTCAGTTTGCGCCCGGCGAATTCTAAGTCATCGCATGCGGCCCCGTACTTATGAAACTCCTCCAGCCCCAGCGGGGTTGTCATCAGCAGCGGCTTCCCAGCCAAAGCGCGTGGATAAAAAACGTGATGAAAGAGATACCAAAGGTGGTGAGCGGTCTCAGGCGCTTCAACATTTCTCAGGATGAGAACATCAGCACCAGTCATTTCCAGTTCGAACTGGCTAGCGAGCGGCCTGCCAAACCTGGTGTGCTGGACCGCTTGCTCCCAAAGGTATTCACCTTGCCGATAAAGGGCATCACCAGTGATGACAACCGGGTTGATACCACGCGACTTCAAATTGATAATCGCCGCTTCTAAAATCGACTCTTGATCATCAGTAAAATCAGTAGCGACTAAACCCCTGGCAGAGGTTGAGTAAAGTCCAACAGTATTGACAAACCACTGAATTGCATCGCGACAATCTGCCGGTTGTGGCAGCATCTTATTTGGTGGCGGTGCGGGTTTGTGTCCTTTAGGCACAATAAAGCCTTATTTGAAAAATTCTAGATTTAAAGATTCTACTTGAAAACCCGACAACAGGCTACTTGAAAGGGAAGCGGGTTGCCAAGATTGGTCTAAAAAATCATACATTAATTTTGTAAAGTCTTAAAAGTGGGCTGGGCATACGACCTTCGAACACAAGTGTTTTACAATCGAATCCTTGACATTTTTGGGGCAACCTGTGGAATAGTACAATGACCAAGAGTTCTTTATCATTCAGGTAAGGAACTTTCAGGGCTCGGCCGCGACCAATAACTAAAACCGTTGGTCATGGTCAAGGCGAACCTCAGAAAGGAGCAGAGTTAATGAGACAGGCACTTCTTGTCCTTGCAGCGCTATCGATGGCTTCACC
>PLZS01000083.1 GCA_003153555.1 Candidatus Melainabacteria bacterium
TCGGCCAGGGTGATCACCGCGGGCGAAATGTCATCGTAGGCGATGCACTCTTTTTCAATGAACTCAACTGCTTCTTTAGCAACGGGAATTGATTCTGCTAACACCATCGCAATGGGCGCTCCCACCGACGTTACAAGACCGTCGCTGAAGACAGGATCATCATCACCCAGGCCAATCATGTTAGTGCCACCAGGTGGCACGTCAGCGGCAGTGACCAGATCTTTGAACCCGGGAAATTGCTTCTTGAGCAATTCAATCAAGGACTCCAATCCACTTGTGTTTTTAGTGAAGCTAAATTTTGCATGCGGACGAGAACTCTTTACCATCGCACCATGCAAGCCACCAACAGGCAAGGCGACGTCTTGCGTATAACGAATCTCTCCTGAAGTTTGAACAAATGCTGCGCGTTTGATGTACGGCTGCGTCAGTGGGAACATCTCCGGATACTCGATGAACTCTTGGGTGCCTTGAGACAGCGCGCGGATGTCGTGGTTCGCCGCAGATACATATTCTTTCTTCAGTTCTTGCGGATTGCGTTCGTTCGCTACGTGCAAGAAAAACTTGTAGAAGAAAGTTTCTGCCAACTGCGTTCTGTACGCTGTCGTAATGCCTTCCTCATCCATTGGTACGGTTATTTCGAGCACTTCTTTTTTCAGCACAGGCAGTGCCGCTTTTAGCGTCTCAGCACTCCAAGTCTTACCTTCAAGAAAGCGCTCGGTTTGACTGGTGCGCTGAATCATTGTCGCCAGCCCACCGTAAACCATCGTCATACTGTCGGCTTCGATTTTGCCGGCACTATCGAGTCGCACGCGGAATCCAGCGTTTACGATCGGATGCGCCATCTGTGGTCTGCGCGCGATCCGATACGTCTGCACATATTCATTCTTACTTGTGTAGGGAATGTCGAAGCAGAGAATGATTGCATCTTGCGGCAGCGCTTCCGTAGGAGGCATGTCTATCAAATCGAACTGCTTTCTTCCGCCATCATACTCAAGAGACGCGATCGTGATCGTGGTGCCCAGCGCTGACATCGCCGTGAACAAATCTGAGGGGAACGGTCCGCCGCGCAAGGCATGGTCTCTGGTGATGAAAATGTTTCCACCAACACTGCCCGCTGATCGCACCTGCAAGCCTGCGATGAATTGACCATGATAAGCCAGTGCAGCAAGTCCACGGCCTTTTTCATCGCCTACTTCTTTGGCCACTTTTTCAGCGAATTCAAGCATTGTTTGAATCGGAGTGGTGGCACCAACTGTCACACCCGAATCACCCTTTGCGATCGTAGTTAGTTCGCGAACGCGAGAAATGTCGATTATGTAAATCGGCTTTTCGTCGGGATAAATACCCGTTGCCGTATTGCCGAATACAAGTTTTACACTGTCGCGACCATTGGTCTCTGAAAGTTGTTTTTTGATGCGCATTACTTCTTCGAGAGTGTTTGGTCGAAACCACTCGCGTCCGCTTCCGGCAAAATGAAGCAATCTTGGCGGCAAATTAAAAGCAGGGGTTTGCTCCAAATCAATTTTTGCGAGTTCATCTCGAACTTTGACGTCAAACGAAGGATCGATCAAACACTTTTGTGATTTATCGCAGCTCTCTTCGTAATCGCAAGCAAGCGTCCTCACGCCGGTCAGGATCGGACGGTAGCCTGTGCATCGACAAAGATTGCCACCGTAGATTTTCTCAAAATCTGCTTCTGTTGCTTCAGGGTTTTGCTGAAGATAAGCGTGCGTGTTCATCACGAAACCGGGAGTACAAAAGCCGCACTGTGTGCCGTTATTCTTAGCAATGCAATATTGCGTCGGGTCAAGTCCATCGTGCACATTGCCTATGCCTTCAGTTGTTGTCACAATGTAACCGTCTACTGCGCAGAGCGGTCGAAGACAGGAATTGACGGCGCGATGCACGGGCTGCCCGGTGCTCATGTCGCGATGGGAGAGCATGACCGTGCAAGCTCCGCATCCGCCCTGACCACAACCTACCTTGGTGCCTGTCAATCCGATCGAATGAAGATAGTCAGTAAGAGCGATTGTCGGATCAGGATTTGCAATAACGACTTTCTCTCCATTGAGCCAAAATACAAGCTCGCTGGTATATGAATCATCTACTACGGTGCTTTTCAGCGAAGGGGCGCGCAATTCTTTCATACATTTAGTCCTTATCGAATTTACTCATGCGGCCAAAATGCGGTTGTTATAAACAATCGTTGGACGGACGTGACTCCAAGAACGGATCCATATCCAAAGCGCATCCTTGAAATGATACACAGTATGGGCGATAGACGTACCAGACAGGTGGATTAAATCATGCTCGAAGTTGTCAGCATCCACCTGAAAATAGTTTCTTTGAAAGCCTGGATGCTTAAAAAACTCACATCGCCTTCAATGCTTGTCTTTTGAAGCCTGGATAAGCTTGAAGAGGTTGAGTGCGTCGAGTGAGTTTGGTGACGAGCATTGATAAGTGTGCATGCCGAACTTCGCCAGCTCTCGCAAGGGAGTGGCCATCTCGGCATAATCTGCGAGATAAAACAAACCTGGCACGATGCCATCATATACGGTGCAGGAGAATTCTCCGAGCGAGCGCGCTTCGTTCGAATCGCATCAGTTGGTTAGAGCGCTACTTAGTGAATGTCATCGAGCTGCGTGGGTCCACTGCCGGTGCTTGGATCTGTTTTCCAAGGCCAAGCCGTACTGTTATATGGAACCAGCGGCGGCAATTCAACTTTCATTCCGCGCTTCGCTGATTCAGCCATGATAGCCGCTCTGCCACCACCACCAAGCAACTCGTAATCCATTAATCGATAGTTCTTGTAGAAGACCATTCCCAGCGCTCTGTCGGAAAGAATGCGCATCAACGCAGTCAACATGTCTTCGGATGAAGCAGTGAAGTCAGTCGTTTCCAACAACAATAAACGATCGTTCATCGCTTCCTTGCCCATGAATTGGACTAAAGTCGAATAGAGAATGTTGTTCTGGCGAGCGACATAAATCGAATTGGACAATCCATAAGTGGTATCCCAATCTTTGCCCAGCAATGCCTTCCATTCTGTCAGAACGTCGTACCAATGCCCTACTTGTGCGGCCGAAGAAACAGCAATCAACTTAACCAAATCAGGCTTGATGTTGTGAGCATACGTTTCTACGTCGGTGAAAGTGAACGAATTGTTGGCAAGACATTTGTCCATGAACGCGAGAATTTGTTTGGCCGTATCGAGAAGCAATGCCCGGTCTTCCGGTTTTATATCAACATCGTTTAAACTTGCAATCGCGGTAGCGACCCTTGTTCTATAGGCTTGCATCTCACCTTTCCATGAAAGGTCAGTGCTGGAACTTGTCACATAAGGAGCGACCAAAGTGTATGTGCCCATTGCGCAGTGACCGATCGATTTTGCCAGGCGATAAATTTCAGGTGGTGGTGGCGCTTCAAGAGGCGGTTGTCCCTTTCTGTACAGAATAAATCGTCCACCCTTGGCGCTGAACAGAGCCATGATCAAATTCTGCCGAGCTCTAAAGTGCTCTTTGTAAATGGCTAGAGAATGTTCGTAGATTGGAAACATGCCCTCGTTAAGCGCATAGATATTATCGAAAGCTATTTTGCTTTTGGCTGCTGGCGGACCCTCATTCACTTCCACGATTTTCATGAAATCAGGAACGTCCTGCGCCGGAGCCGCATTCGCTGAAAACATGAATAAAGAAGCTGCAGCGAGCGCGCGTTTCAGCCAGGCAGATTTTCGTGCGGATTTTTCGGTGGACATAGTTGAAACTTTCCTCTAAACAGATTTGCTAGCAAGATTAACCAGTTTCCACTTTCAAATCTAGCTGTTGCCAAGGCCAATTTTGAATTCGGGGTACAAAAACCAGAAATACAACCAGTCATGAGCACCATGCATAGATTGTCAATCTCTTGAGAATATATTAACGGAGCATCACCCCTGAATATGCTGGAGTTTCAATACTACCTTAGCGAGAAAGCCCCCATTAAAAACGAGCCTGTAGAGATCACTTTTATAGAATGAACTCTCGTATGACACCAGATATAGTGACTGTCCGAATTCCGAAATGTTGGCTTTAAGAGGCGCGTCTGATGAAAAGCGTGTACAAACGAAAACACCACTCAGATAAATCTGCAGTGGTGTTTAAGCTATTGCCTGACTGCCCCTTGCGATGTGGGCTCAATATCTACGTATGCTTCAGTCAGTCCTTCACATACATCGGGCTACTTACTAACGTTTCTGGTCAGCGCCGACCTGTCGTTTCCATAAAGCCCCTCGGCTCAAAGTGCTTATCGATTTCGTAAGCACTCACCGTTGATGTAGTTAGTGTATCCGACTGCAAAATATATTCCACTACCCCAGAGACTATTTAACGATCTATTTTTTGCATCACGCAGAATAGCTGATGAACACATGATCCGCACATACCTTTGATTAACAAGCGTCGGATCAATTGATGGGGCAATCAATAGAAGGCGTGCATATGCGCCACGGGTATTGCGCATACCCAAAACGCACCGAACGGCGACAAATACTATATGCATTTCGCCAAAGCAGGCATTTGATCGGCAACTTTATCAAAAAATTTCAACTAAACAATTTGCCGTTCGTGCAAATGATCTGCCAGCTGCTCTAAGAACACCAAAACAAAAAAACCACCCAGATAAATCTGCGGTGGTTTTAAAGCTACTGCCTAACTGCCCCTTGCGAATTGGGCTCAATATCTACGTATGCTTCAGTCAGTCCTTCACATACATCGGGCTACTTACTAACGTTTCTGGTCAGCGCCGACCTGTCGTTTCCGTAAAGCCCCTCGGCTCAAAGTGCTTATCGATTTCGTAAGCACTCACCGTTGATGTAATTAGTGTATCCGATCGCAAAAAATATTCCACTACCCCAGAGACTATTTAACGATCTATTTTTTGCATCACGCAGAATAGCTGATGAACACATGATCCGCACATACCTTTGATTAACAAGCGCCGGAGCAATCGCTGCATTCACGCGCACGCGAAAAGTATATGAAATCAAAATATCTTTTTTGCTGTCATGCGTACGACACAAGTTCTTTCGTATTGTGTGTTGCTTTTTCGACCGTTCAATGATCATACGAAGCATAAAAGTCGCCGCCTATTGTAGAACAATTAGCTCATAGAACGCCTACAAAAACACCACCCAGATAAATCTGCAGTGGTGTTTAAGCTATTGCCTGACTGCCCCTTGCGAATTGGGCTCAATATCTATGTGTGCTTCAGTCAGTCCGTCACACGCATCGGGCTACTTACTAACGTTTCTGATCAGCGCAGATCTGTCGTTTCCGTAAAGCCCCTCGGCTCAAAGTGCTTATCTATTTCGTAAGCACTCACCGTTGATGTAGTTAGTGTATCCGACTGCAAAATATATTCCACTACCCCATAGACTATTTAACGATCTCATCCTTGGCATCACGAAGAATAGCTAATGAAGACATGATCCGATCACGTATTTGATTAACAAGCGCTGGATCAATAGATACATTCCTTACCATCAGATTTGTATATACAAAACACCGCGATGGTACACCCGGGAGGATCCGAATCGGTGTATGCTGAACATAGAGGAAGTCCAATGAAAAAAAACGGAAAGCTCGATGAGAGCACTCAAAGTACAAAGCCCGTCGAGCTTGACGGTATCAAGGTGCAAAAGCCTTCTAAGAAAAGGGATTTGACAAAGAATAAGAAGCTCACTGAATTGAAACCATCAACACAGTCAAAGAAGACAGACTCGAAACACAACAAGACAACTAGAGCAGATTCGAAACAGCATAAGCAGTCTGTTGAGGTAAATTCTGCAAAGACGGCAGCAAAAGCAACTTCGAAAAGAGACAAGAATTCGACCCAACCAAAATCTGCAAACACAACCAAGAAAACGGATTCAAAACAGCATAAGAAGTCTGGCAAACCAAAATTTTCCAAAACTGCTAAATCATCTAAGTCACGAATAAAAGGACCACCTGCTGGTTGGTTTTATCACGCTACCAGAGAAGCGGATTTCGAAGTAGGTCTCGATTCAAGCACTGCGCATAGTGGCAAAACTTGCGCGTACATAAAATCAATAGTGCCGAACCCGAAACCGTTCGGCAATTTGATGCAATCGTTTTCTCCTGATAAATTTTTGGGCAAAAGATTACGCATGCGAGCGTGGGTGAAATCGAACGTGAACCAAGGAACCTGTCAACTTTGGCTAAGAATTGACGGCGGCTCAAAGAGCGCATCAATGACACCAGGCGCCTTTGATAATATGGATGATCGCCCTATCAAAGGAACTACTGACTGGCAACAATATGAGTTGGTGGTAGATGTCTCAGAGGCGAGCTCGAATATCGCCTTTGGATTCTTTTTAACAGGAAAAGGCATCGCCTGGCTTGATGACATTGAATTCGAAGCGGTAAGCAAGAAAGTGTCATTAACTGGGAAGTATCAACAAAATCACGGTCCAAAAAACTTGAACTTTCAAACCGAGAAAGAATCTGAAAGTTGAAGGTGCTTCGCGGTGGCATCAATTCATTTCCGCACGCAACAAAAAACCACCCAGATAAATCTGCAGTGGTGTTTAAGCTATTGCCTGACTGCCCCTTGCGAATTGGGCTCAATATTTACGTATGCTTCAGTCAGTCCTTCACATACATCGGGCTACTTACTAACGTTTCTGATCAGCGCAGATCTGTCGTTTCCGTAAAGCCCCTCGGCTCAAACTGCTTATCTATTTCGTAAGCACTCACCGTTGATGTAGTTAGTGTATCCGATCGCAAAAGATATTCCACTACCCCATAGACTATTTAACGATCACATCCTTGGCGTCACGAAGAATAGCTGATGAAGAGCGGATCTGGCATATGCCTTGGATTAACAAACGCCGGATCAACAAACAAGTTCCTTACGGGCAGGATCGCATATACGATGTGCCCCCGCGCGCATATCGCAAAAGTCAAACCGTCCTATCAATCGAGGAAGTTAAGGGTTTGGAATCGAAGTGGTTTTCGCATCAACAGGACCTTGAATGCGCAATATAACAGCCATTGCAATTAACACGATTGTGGAACCGACAATCTGCTGAAGCGAAAGCTTTTCCGAAAATATAATAGCGGCCAAAACTCCTGCAAAAATAGGTTCCAATAAAGTTGAAAACGCGACCGTGCTTGCGGAAAACCATCTGAGGGACGCATTAAGCGCGGTGTGTCCTAATGTTTGCGAGATCAGGGCCATCGCTATGATACCGCCCCAGGAAATCAAGTCAGACCCAGGCCATTTGTCGTGGAAACTTAGGGCTGCGATACACAAAAATACCGCCGCCCAAAAATAAGTTCGTCCAACAATTACAGTAGTGGTGTAGTTGGAACTAACCGTGCGAATGGCAACAAGGTACGCCGCAAATGCGATACCGCCAATAGTGGCACACAGATCACCCATGAGGGCTGCGCCAGAGATGGAAGCCGCAGCAGATTTGGTAGAAGCTATCAAACCAACACCCAGTGCTCCAGCAGCGAAGGCAAGCCAAAATTTATTGCTCGCTGGTTTCTTCAAAATCACCGTGTCGTAAAGTGCTGTCCACGCTGGCGATGTGCAAACAAGGAGGGTGGAGATCGCCACCGACGTGTAAACAAGCGAAACGAACCAACTGCAAAAATGGATAGATAATGCCAATCCGCAGGCAGCAAAAAGAATTTCGTGTTTCCTTGGTACGGAGATCTGGCGACTTTTCCTCCAACTGAAAGCAAGAACGAGGATGGATGCAATTGTCAGGCGCAATGCAGATGCCATTATTGGTCCGGCCGCATGCATGGAATATCGAGCGAAAATTGCCGCAGCTCCAATTGCGAGCTGAGCAATAAGCAAGACTCCGTAGATTTGGAAACTCTTGGGAGTATCTGTCACAGCGATTTCCGACCTGTCTATGCTTTAAACCGATATCGGTTCAATATCTACGATGACCGTCCGATGATGGACGGATGATGGACGAGATGTAATGTAATGACCGGATGCTCAATTGCCTGGATCATCAGATGATCGGTTGCTTCGCGGAGGTGTCAAGCAAAACACGATTTGATCAAGCAATGCCTATCAATTATTTCCGCACACCAACAAAAAAACCACTCAGATAAATCTGCAGTGGTTTTTAAGCTATTGCCTGACTGCCCCTTGCGAATTGGGCTCAATATCTACGTATGCTTCAGTCAGTCCTTCACATACATCGGGCTACTTACTAACGTTTCTGGTCAGCGCCGACCTGTCGTTTCCATAAAGCCCCTCGGCTCAAAGTGCTTATCATTTTGTAAGCACTCTCCGTTGATGTAGTTAGTGTATCCGACTGCAAAATATATTCC
>PLZS01000140.1 GCA_003153555.1 Candidatus Melainabacteria bacterium
AGCCTAGTGGTTGTCAAATTAAAAAATAAGTCCAGGGAGCCATTTTTATTAAAGGAACGCGCCCTGTTTGGCGGCATGTGATAATCAATACTTAAACAAAGCTCAAATTTACGATTAATTTTCGACACTGACCGGAATAACCTGGCACCAAATTTGAATAACCAGGACTCACCATCTCAACAAACCGCTCTTAAGGCAGCGCAACACCGGGTCAATCTCTATATAGCCAGGAATATGAAGGATGGCTGGTGTCCATACACATCAGGCCGCGAGCCTTCAACAGAAGCAACTGCTTGGTGCATGCTTTCCCTTGACGAAAAGAATCCGGCACTTACGTTGGCACTCGACTTCCTCAAGTCAACGCAAAATCAGGACGGCGGATGGTCAACGGCACCTTCTGAAGGAAAGTCCGATTGGAGCAGTGGTCCGGCTTTGTTTGCTCTGCGCACGACGTCGCGCCGATTGGCTGATAGTAAGAGCGCCTCAGCCTGTGAACGAGGCGCTCATTTCCTGGCTGAAATGCCCGCTGAGTTTTATAGTGCCGGCGCTCGTATCATTCTTGGCGCCTTGCAAGGAGTTAAGGCTATAGAAGAAGCGCCGAGGGGTTGGCCGTGGTCGCGAGATTGCTTCCACTGGGTTGAACCAACAAGCTACAACTTGTATGCACTAAAAATTCCCCAGTGGTCTAACAACAAAAATCGTGAATTTGTTCAGCTGATCGATCGGGCAAACAAATATTTATTGCAGAATACATGCTCTGTAGGCGGCTGGAATCACGGAAGTCACCTCGCCCTGGGGGTAAACTTGCCTCCATATATAGTGACGACGGCTGAGGCTCTTTTAGCTTTGCAAGATATGTCCACGCATAACGAAATCGGCAAAGCCTTTGATTTCCTCGGCGCCCATACCGAGGCATTCAAGGCCGGTCAAACCAAGTCAGCTATGGCCCTGGCTTGGCTTACTCTTACTTTTCACGCCTTTGGAAAGGATTCGCAAAAATCTTTGGCTGCACTTATTAGTAGTCAAAACCCAGATGGCAGCTTTGGACCGAATATGATGGTGACAGCGCTCGCGTCCATGGCGCTCGCCACCGAAGACGGAATCAATCCATTTAAAATGTTGCCCGACAAAACTACTCCTGACTCGAAGAAGACAGATGGACCACAACAGCCACTCACACCCTCGGATTAAACGTCGCGACTTCATTGCTGGTGCCATTACAACGGTCGCTCTTGGCGGCTGTGGTGGACCGAAACTAAATGTCGATCTACCTGAGGCTTCGGCGACTCAACGCGCTCGCAAACGCGAGGGAAGATCAAGCGTGGGTATAATCCAATGCCCCTCATATGAAGAAGATATTTTCAAAGCGATCAAACCTTATATTGCAGCTTTGAATTTGCCTGACCTGAAGGGCAAGACAGTTGTGCTCAAGCCGAACATGGTCGAATATCATCCAAACGTTCCAATCACAACAAATCCAGCGGCAATCTTAGCTGCAGTTGAGTTGGCTAACTATCTTGGTGCCAAAGAAATCATTATTGGCGAAGGACCTGGGCACATGCGGGACACAGAGTTTTTGCTCCAGGCATCCGGCATCGGCCAGCTATGCAAAAAACATAAGTTGCGCTACGTCGATCTTAATCTTGACGATTTAGAAAAAGTTGACAATGTAGACGGATTCAGCGGCTTGAAGACGTTTTACCTGCCTAAGACCATCGTTGAAGCCGATGCCGTCATCAGCGTGCCGAAAATGAAAACTCATCACTGGGTTGGCATGACAGCGTCGATGAAGAATTTGTTCGGCACTGTGCCTGGAAGAAAGTATGGCTGGCCCAAAAACATACTTCATGTAAAAGGAATCCCTCATTGCATTCTGGATCTCGTTCACTTGGTTAAACCGCAAATAGGTTTTGTTGATGGCATCATTGCCATGGAAGGAGATGGACCTATTAATGGAACCGCAGTAAACAGTGGCTTTATTGTTCTTGGTAGCGATCTGGCGGCAGTTGACGCTACTTGCGCACGGACCATGGACATACCGATAGATCAAATTCTGTATTTAAGGATGGCCGGACAAGTAATCGGCAACATCAATTCAGAGCAAATCGACATCGTCGGTGCAAAAGTCGATACTGTAAAGCAAAAATTTGCTATGCCTATCACTTATGCTGACAAGAAATTACTAAAACAATCCGGGCAGCAAGCGGGTTAGTGCTGTTAGTACGCCCTCGGATCCGGGTAGAATCCTTATGAGTACAAAACTTACTACCATTCACGAAACCATGACACGAAGCGATACCCTGCCGTTTTCCACCGGTTTGGTCGAGGAAAAATCCGAGACCTATGGTTGGATTTTGCATCCAGTTATCGATTTGATGTTTTGTTGCGGCGGACTGGTGTGGATTTTATATTTCGCCTGCGGCGCGTTGGGCTTGAGAAGCGGTACCAGTTCACCGCAATCCTTTGCGCTCTGGGCATTGTGGATCATAGGCGTGCATTGCTTTTCTAACGCCCACTCGACGGCATCCTGGCAACGAGTGTTTTTCGATAAAGACGTGATGCAAAAGAGTGGGCGTTACATCGCCTTGTGTACTGCCGTCTGTCTGGCCCTGATTCCATGCTGTCTTTTCAATGCGGAGGCGGCTGGTTGTGTGGTCCGGGTTTATTTGTTCATTCTCGTCAAACACTTCGTCATGCAGTCATATGGTGTCGTCTCGATCTATTGCATGAAGCGTAATTACAAACTGAGCGTCAACGAACGCAAAATTGTCCAGTCCGTATTCCACGCGATGCTCTGGTATGTCGTCGCTCGCATGCTGACTTATCCTTTTTACGCAGGCACAGAATTTTTTCACGTCGCTTTGCCTACCATTCAGCTCATTCCCGAGTGGTTGTTTAATATCGTGCAAGCAGGAATGATCGCATGTGTGCTGACTTTTGTCGGCATGGTGATCAGGCGCTATGTCAAAACGAAAGAGCTTTTTCCGTTGCCGGCACTGTTTCTGATCGTCAGCACGGTCGGCATTTATTTCATGCAAGTTACGACGGAGCCCACCTTTGGCATTCTCCTTGCCGCCTATTACCACGGCTCGCAAAACTTAGCGGTCATCTTTGCTTACGAAATGAAGAAAAAGGGTTTACCTGAAAATCTACCGGCAAGCCGCATCGCTAGCCAGCTCCTCACGAGGACTAATGGCAAATATTTCTTGATTCTGATCACGATCGGGATTGCTCTTTATGTGGTTATACCAAGAGTGCTGTGCACGGGATTCGGCATCAATTTCGACTTGGCTACGCTGACGGCTCTGACAATATTCGGCAGTCATCACATACTTACCGAGTCCGTTGCCTGGAGATTGAGAGATCCAAAGGTTCGACAGTTGCTTATATAACAAGGCGATACTTAGTTTTTCAACTCTTCGCTTCTTAAAGTCAGTGTAGGATTCTTGCCGCGGCTGGAATCTAGCCTCTTACTTTGGAGCAAGTGCTTATTGATCACGACACTGTTGTCGATTTGAATCCTTTCAATTTTCTGGTTGGTGTCGAATAAAAATTTAGCCAGGGCATAAAGCTCGTTATCAGATGAGGCAGAATCCATGCGCCCCTTGAGCAGCAATTGATGCCAACTTCCGTCAGCTTCGGCGTATCGAACACTCATAGATCGAGTCGTTTGCCTCATCAAAAACATCGCGAAACACATCGGTGAGCGGTCAAAGAAATTGAGAGTGGAAACTGGATGATTCGGCCAAAAATATATCCGGGCTGGCACGATGAACATCAAGGCGGCAAAGAGCAGAGCTAAAGTCGTTTGAACATTACTTGGAGGATGGACGATTTCAAGGTTACCGACACTGGCATTGTCATTAACGACACTTTCAATACCAGGATTGGCCGGCGCTTCAATTTCTCCACCCGCAGGCGATTCGCTCACCGCGTCTGCACTGGTCAGCTTTAAAAACTTAAGAGCCTTCTCTTGCCAATCCTTGGGGGGCGCCATAAACGCGAGATAACCGATGAACATAATCACTGAGTACAGCGCAATCAAATTCGTATCATCAAGCAAAATTATGATGCTCAAATGGAACGCAAAGCCAATACAAAGAGCGAATTTGCGAGTGCGCGGAATAAACAATCCAAAGGCAAGAAATGTTTCTAGTACAATCGTTAGCACCGAGAGCACGCGATAGAACGCAAAAGGTAACGGGTGCTGAACTATCAGTGGGACAAAGAAGAAGCGCAGCGGCCAGCCATCCTCAAAGAGAGCCTGGAAGCTGGATCCGGCGACGAAGTCAGGAAACAAGCTTTTTTGCAAAACCGAATAAAAATAGCAGACAAAAATTGCTATTTGAATAAGTCGATTCGCGCAACTTGAACGCTCTCGATTATCAAAAATCAGAGCAATCGTGAACCAAAAGGCCAAAGTGACGAATGAACAGTGAAAGGCTAGTAGGTCACGGCTTCCGTAATAGCCTTCTAGTGCGGCAATGATCACCAAAGGTATGCGGCTGCGATTGCCAATGATTAGGAGCAGAGACGAGACAAATCCAGAAGCAAACGCGACAATGTTGAACCACTCTTGCGGCATCGGTGGCTCGAGCAATTGAGATTCGACTCGCCAGCATGCCACCGTATATGGTCCCGAACCGCCGTGCGCCCACACCCAAATCAGTAATCCGATCGGCAATGTAGCCAACCCTAAAAGACGCCTTATCAAAGGTAGAAAAGCGGGCGGAAGGAAAAACCAATTACTGAGTCGGGAGAGTGAGTCGGACATATGACGATATCTTCACTGCTACTTCGTTTTGATCGCCCGAGGCACTCAAGAAATGCGCTTCTGTTTAGAAGGGGGCTGTTTATAGCCTCACCCAATCCGGTCTGCCTGTTGCTATAATACTATCGTACTGGACGTCGGTTTAGCCGTTCCAATGTGGATTTAGCAGCGCCAAAACATGACTGAAGCTGCGAAATAAAATGGCAAATTGTGGTTGAATTGCAACAGTCGCGGCAGCTAAACATCTTCCCGACTATGGCCCTAAAATATTTTGTAATATCGGTGGTGATTCTCGTCACCTTAGCCACCGCTGTTGATCGCATGGCTATCCCCTACCTCGTCAAAACAGGGGCGCTGACAGCCTATGGTTGGGTTGGAGAAGACGAAAAATACGATGAGTATCTGCTTGGCAGGAATCGAGCCACACGAGACGATCCTATCTGGAGATCAGATGCATGGCCTGTGACCCCCAATAAAAATAAAAGTCATCGCATTTTGGTAGTCGGTGACTCATTTGTTTGGGGTCACGGCTATGCCAACATGAACACTATCTGGTGGCGCCAACTTGCTCGCGAGCTTGAGAGAAGAGGCTACCAAGATGTTGAAGTAGTGGCAGCTGGCATGTGTGATACGGGCACTCGTCCCGAGTTTGAATGGATCAAAAAACTTATTCCTCAATACAAACCAGACTTGACGATTATTGGTTATGTGCCAAACGATCCTGACGAAATTGATAAAAAGACAGGTCGGAAATTCGTTGCAGAGGGATTTGAATTCAACGATGTCAAAGACGAGATGCCAGTGGAATTACACAATGTCTTGTTCACGATTTGGCCGAACTTATCAGAGCGGATTCAATGGATAAATAGAAACATTGTGCGCAACAAAACATTGGTCGCAGGTAAGCAATTTAGCATCCCAGACCGTGATCTACACCTGCTTGAAGGAGAAAACTTCGAGCAGTGGAAAGAAGGAATTCATGAATTGGGAAGTTTCGTTCAAAGCAATCATCTGCCTTTCTTCGTGCTGACGACGCCGTTGAATTTTGCCGGCGATGTAAAAAACGATAAGCCGTTTCTCGACAATGTTCGGGAGTATTACACCAAACGATACAGTGCAGTCGACAAAGTCTTTGCTGACGCCGGTGTTAAATTCGTCAATAATCTTGACCAGCTGATCGCTACAATCAAAAAAGATCCAGCTTTCATAGCTAAGGGCGACAAAGGTATCAATCCCGTGAACAACCATCCAAACAGTATGGCGACGCATTTTTACGCGGTCTCTGCTGCAGATGAGATCGAGCGAGACTATCCACAGGCGCTGGGCGTGAAGACAGCACCATTGACCTCATCTGCAGTGCAGGTGAATGACTCCCTGCCTCCATCGGTCTTAGTCAGGCCAGTTTCAAAAAACAAGCTAGAGGTTGTTCTGACTCATTCTGACGATGATCTCTTGTTTATGCCAATGCGCAAACCGTACTTCCAATTGAATCTGGAAAGACCTGCAGCAATTAAAGGATTCAAGCTGGTTGGAGAAAACTTGGTGGCAGCAGACATTTATTTGACTCGCGAAGATCCACAGAAGCACTACGATGATGACCAGTTGTTCGAGCTAGGCCGCAAGACAGGCAACGATCTATCGTGGTCAGTGCCAGCCTCCTCACCCTTTGCTTCATGCGTAAACGCAATTAAAATTTGTCCGGAGCTAAACGGGCATTATCGGCGCTTGTACCTAGAGATAATCCCAGCAAAATCGATGGGCGAAAAATGATCGACAAGAAGATCAACAAGAAGATCAACATACTTGGAATATCCGCTTACTATCATGATGCGGCCGCTGCGCTGGTTCAAAATGGTGACATCGCCTTTGCCGCCCAGGAAGAGCGTTTTACAAGAAAAAAAGGTGATAGCTCATTTCCGCATCACGCCATTGGATTTTGTTTGAACGCTGCCGGTATTAGCGAAAAGGACTTGGACTATGTCGCTTTCTATGAAAACCCGTACGCTAAATTCGAGCGCTTACTCTGGACTTATCACGCTATCTCGCCATTCGGTTTGCCCAGTTTCCTGCGCTCAATGCCTGCCTGGCTGACCAAAAAAATCTGGATGAGAGGTCAAATCTCAGAGGAGCTTGGCATCGATAAGCACGTCCATTTCTGCGACCACCATTTGGCTCATGCAGCCAGCGCCTTCTATCCTTCCCCATTTGAAGAAGCGGCCATTCTCACCATTGACGGAGTTGGTGAATGGTCCACCACCACATACGGTGTCGGCAAAGGCAACGAAATCAAACTGATCAAACAGATCAGATTTCCAAATTCTGTGGGACTTTTATATTCCGCTTTCACTTCCTACACTGGCTTCAAGATCAATAGTGGAGAATACAAGCTGATGGGGCTTGCCCCCTATGGTCAGCCCAAATATGCGGACGTGATCAAGGACAAGTTGGTGATCATTCATCCGGATGGATCGATTGTTTTAAATCAGCATTACTTCAATTATGCAAGCGGCTTGACAATGACCAACAAGCATTTCGATGAGCTTTTCGGCGGGCCGCCACGGCAGCCGGAATCACTTATTACTCAAAAAGAGATGGACATCGCCGCCAGTATCCAAGTCGTTCTGAACGAGACGCTCTTAGCAATGGCCAAGCACGTGCACCAAGAAACCGGTATGAAAAATCTGGTCATGGCGGGCGGTGTCACACTAAATGTTGTCGCCTCTGGTTTGCTCTCCCGAAACGGACCGTTCGAAAAAATTTGGATTCAGCCGGCCGCAGGCGATGCCGGTGGTGCTCTCGGCGCTGCCCTGTGGTTGTGGCATCAGGGTTTAGGCCATGAACGAATTCCCAAAACGAACGATTCGATGAAAGGCGGATTTCTCGGATTGAAGATCGCCACTGACTCTGCCGAAGACGATGCTGTTCTGGAGAAGCTTGGTGCAGTATGGACTGCGTTGCCCGAAGATCAACTACAAGAAAAAACAGCAACGGCAATGGCGCAAGGAAAAATTGTTGCCATAGCAAGAGGCTCGGCTGAATTCGGCCCGCGAGCCTTAGGCAATCGCTCAATACTTGCCGACGGTAGGCTGCCGGATATGCAAACAAGACTGAACATGAAAATAAAGTTTCGCGAGGGTTTTCGTCCTTTTGCGCCTATGGTGCTTGCGGATGATGCCGACGAGTACTTCGAGATGAAACAAGAAAGTCCTTACATGCTTTTCTGCTATCCCATTGTTGAGAAAAGAAGAATCGCCTTTGAGCGTGATGGACTATTTGGCATTGAGCTGCTTAAACAGCCGCGCTCAGACCTGCCTGCGATCACGCACATCGATTATTCAGCGCGCGTACAAACTGTTGATCAGTCACGCAATCCATTCATCTATGGCGTGCTGACGCGTTTTAAAAATTTGACTGGATGCTCCGTGATCGTGAACACGTCTTTCAATGTGCGCAGCGAACCAATCGTCAACACAGCTGAAGACGCTTTTCGTTGTTTTATGGCAACTGAAATCGATTGTCTTGTCATAGGCAATCGCTTTCTTGAACGAGAAGATCAAAAAGGCAAACCACTAAGCGATGCCGAACGAGAACAATGGCTGAGGAGGTTTGTGCTTGATTGAATCGCCATACCTGAGCCGCTATCACCAGCGAGAACGCATAAAAGCGTTGCGAGCAGACATCCTCTTTGGCCTGATGATCGGCTGGTTGCTTACGCTAACGGGCGCTTTGCGTTACTTCGTTCTGGTCGAAGGCGGGCTTTGGCTTTTCTGGCTCTGTGTGGGCATCACTATTCTTTGTATTACGATTGCCGTTCCGAACTTGCTTGGCTATCCCCGACATGCCATTGGCAGGCTGACGGGATGGTTCGGCGACTTGCTCTTGAAGGTCCTGCTTATAGCTGTTTATGCATGTTTTGTTGTGCCATTGGGATTTGTTTTGCGCAAGCTGAAAGGTCAAAAACCTTATTACACCTGGGATTCCAGCCCCCCTCTCCAAACCGAGGGTTGGGTCGACAAATTCTCTTCCGATGAATCGGCCGCAGTCAAAAGGGTTAAGAACAAGTCAGCAAGCGTGTTCCAACTTGTTGAAGTGACTGGTTATTTCATCAGACATGGTGAGTGGGTGCTCGTGCCCTGCCTTCTTATGTTCCTGATTCTCGGGCTGCTTGTCATTTTTGCCCAAAGTTCGGCAGTGGCGCCGATGATCTATACGCTGTTTTAAAATAGATAGCCATATCCATTAGTTTATGCTGTCGTAAGTTCGCACGTCTGTTCAATTGTTGTCCTTTTTACTTTCATAAACTGGAATCCGTTTTTTGTGTAAAAGCTGGTCGGTTCGCCTAAAAGACCCACGATCATGATTTCGCGTTAGACATTCAATAGGATTTAGGTCAGTGAACGACAGCAATATATTGTAGTTCTTTCCTTGTAGCGCTTCGACGCCGCAAGCAAATGCTCATTTGGTGCTGCTGAATGGAGAATTGCATTGGCGAATGCTTCTCTGTCACTCACGCTGAGTTCCATGGACTCGTGTTCGTGAATGGTTTTATCAGCATCGACCGAGAGATAGAACGGCTTTTGAAAGAGCCGGAGCGAGTACCGGAGCTTGAGTACAAAAGAGCGCAAGGCGACAAAGACTATGAGCGTTGGATGTATGGAGGCGAGAGAGACAAGAGAAACAGAGGCGATGCTGAACGTGACCGGCAAGAGTGGGAGCGATTGAACAAAGACTTGCATAAGGCATTCACGCCGGAGCGCAGTGCAAGCAGAAGCCCGAGCTACAAGCAGTATCAAACCGAGTCGGCTGGCAGACTGCTGGATTTCCACGAGCAGCACCAGGAGCGGGAAGCACGAGAGTACTGGAAGGACCTTGCTGAGAATTACCCGGAGCTGGCCAAAGATGCTGAGCGAGAATTGAAGTGGCTTGATCAGCTCGACCAGGACCGACCACAGAAAGAGCGAGAGCCAGATTTAGACAAGCTTTTAGATGGACTTGATCCGATTGATAGGGAGATACGTGACTTTATTGATCGTGAATTGAAGGAGATTGAACGAGAAGGCATAGACCTCTGGGAAGGGCTGGAGCTGGATGATAAGACACGAGACGAGATTGATCCGATTAAAGAGCCTGACAGAGAGGCAGAGATAGAACAAATGCCACAGCCAGAGCCAGAGCAAGACGAGACTAAACGGGATGATGCGTGGCAGTCATTTGAGGCGGATCGATTAACGCGTGGTGACATGGGGCGAGAGGACGATGACGAGCGGGACAGAGGGGAAGATCTATTTGCCCGCGGCGAAAGGTAGGTAATTAATGGCAAGTCCAACGATAGCAGTAAGAGTGAAGCCTGAGATATACGAGCAGATACAAGCAAGGGCGACCAAGGAAGGTAAGACGGTGACGGTGTTTGTGCAGGAGGTTTTAGAAAGAGCTGTGAGCGGTCAGAAGAAGTTCGTGATGGTGGCACCACCCGCGATCGACAAAGGGCTTCTGGAGGGATTGGAGAAGCGTTTGACGGAGCACTTGTTGAACAACATGCAAATGACGGTGGAAGCGGCGTTCTATGCCAAAGATGCGGCCTATGATGCGGGCGACCTGGCGGTATATTTCCGGAGAGAAATTGAAGAAATGGAAGATTCGGAGCAGCGGCAAGACCGGGATGAGCGGCTGAAAGAAAGATGCTTGGCATTTTCTGAGGCTTGGAAAGAAAAGATCGGATTGAAGCCAGTAGAATAGAACTATTACTTGTATGTTTAGGGCGATTCGGGCTCCTCCTTGCGTCGCTCTAGGGAACAAAGAAATCAAACTAGGCTGGGTTAAAGGTCGAAAAAGCGCAAAAAATTTTGAAAATTGGGAGTGGTGTGGTCGGAGGGTGTGATGACGACACCGAAAGTTCCGAAATCGAGACGCCCGAAGAATAACTATTGGAAGAAGGGGCGGTGGGCAGGTTTGTCTGCCGTCCCTTTTATCTGAGCTCGTGAGCTACAAAGGCACCGTATATGGTGCCTTTGTAGGCAATTTTTTTGACGCACAAAGCAGAAAAGGAGAAGCCACCAGTCACGGTGGCTTCTTAAGTAACATTGCCGAAAAGGGTTTTGGACACATCTTGATCTAGATTATTGAAACCCGCATGTCTTCGTTGTTACGGTCGAAAACTCTGTCGACTCGGTATGTGTTACAAAAAACTCTAGGGTAGCAGCTTCACATCTGGCGGGCGTAAAGCACCGCTCGGATAGAAAGGAAATTCGACGACAAATCGCTGCGCATTCATTCGAGAATTAAAAGGTTCAGCTGCTCGAATCAAAGTCATTACGTCATCATCAACTGTCTTATTGCCAGAACTCTTCAATATTCTAAGTTCTGAAACACTACCATTCACATCCAATTTAAAGGAGCACGAAATATTCTTGTTGTGTTTTACTTCGCTTTTGAGGCGAATGCTAGCATCGTAAATGTTTCGTCGAACGTCTGCAAACTCCCTATTTGTTTCATTTGGCAATTCCAGAGACAATCTACAATCTGTAACGTTTACTTTGGCTTTAGCCGATGCATTCTCATCTTCGCACCGTAAAGGATTCGCCTGAATTGGCACCAATGGTGACAAGCCCGTGAGCATTAAGGTGCAAAAAATAGTCCGCTTAAAGTCCAAGTTGACCTCAGTTGCGTAGTAGCCAAGATTATAACACTGAGAAGAAAATGCGAGCCCACATTGAGGCTCGCATAAAAATTAAACGGTCTATCCCGGTTCGCGTTAGAGGTTTTGACCAGGGCTATACCAAGAAGCCACGCCAATACAATAACTCGGATAGGTTGGTGTACCGCCAAGAAGTCCAATGGCCCAGTTTTGTATGCAGCCAAAATAGTGATAGCTTTGCCCTGGCACAGTCTTTTTGAACACTCCATCAGCCGTTGTTATGAAGTAAGTGCCAGTGGTATTCAATGGTGTATCTACATATGACTTGAAAGCAAAGACTTGGGCATATAGCTCGCGCCATGCGGTCGGAGTGCTATTCGTTCCATTCGGAAGAAACTGGGGCGCGGACAGCTGAAGAATTCGGCTATTGGTCTTTCCATAGTACGGATCGCCTGCGGCTTGCCCGCGAACTAATAGGTTTCCGTCACAGAAAAGTGCACCCGTTTGGAAGTCAATTACTCCATCAAGGGGTGCCGATCCATCAGCGGAGCATGGTTGTCTAGGGGTTGAACTTGGTCTGTCATCGCCAATTGTGGAGAAATCAAGTTGCAAGAAGTCCATTTTTGCATAGACTCGATACGTCGCACTGAAAGACTGAGTACTTGGAATGGAGTTGAATTCAACAGCATGTCCTGTTTCATGGGCCGTGCTCTCTTCATACTCTTCTTGTATCAAAGCAGCATAACCCACAACAGGTTTGATCGCCCATTGATAAGGCGCTATGTAAATGCGACCATCAAAGGACGGAGTTGGGAACTCGAAAGTTAAGCCAGCATTAGCCGTAGTGATGAGCGGATCGGTGAATCCAAAGAACTGCTTCATAACATCAGAGTCTTTGAAAACATACAGTTGTGCCGGCACAAGATCATTAAAGAGCGGAGCCGTGATATCTGCAGGAAAATTGGAGATCAAGTTTGCAGGAATTAAATCAAAGCTTAACTGCCCACTTTGGTTTATACAGTTCCAGTAGGTATCAGGAGTGGTACCAGCGCTTGTTTGCCACTTTTTGCAGCTTATCCCATTCAGAGTGATCGTACTATCAGATGTTGATGTGTTGGAAGCCGAACCACTTATACCAGCCAGATTTCCATTAAACGTTTGAGTACCTAAAGACTTGCTGACGATAGCATAACCGCTGGTAATGGCTCCATTGACCGTGATTGTGCCTGAGGACTGAAGGTCAACATTATTAGCGGTGCTGGTTAGGTTTTGCGTGGTGGCAGTCTTTGCTGCTGTGACAAAGGAATCAATGAAGGTGAGGGGACCGCAGGTTGTTTGTCCGTACAGTACGCACTCACTGTCAGATAGAATGCCACCGGATGAGGTGGGTGCAGTGCCTCCGAAGTGAAAGTTCACACCAGCGAGAATCAGAATCGAACCATTAGTTGAAACATCACCTGAGACCGTCACATTTCCAACTGCAACAGCGACAAAGTCTTGTCGAAAGCCGCCAGTGCCACCGGTAAAACCTGGTGCTGTTACATCGGCATCAAAGCTGTAGTAAACCGGGTCAGCTACGCTATCGTTGCTCGCGACGTACAAATTTCCTTTGTCGACGCCCACGCTTGTAATCGCTCCCGAAATAGCAATCTTGCCCTCGATGCGATTGGCATGCACTTTCACATCCTTCTGCGATGTGAATGAGACGCGTTCGGAAGAAAGGTCTCCACCCGCGAGCTTGATGTCTCCATCAGAAATAAAGCCGATGCTAACTGGAGCCTTAATCTGGCCAGACTTTAGATCGAGCGCGAAGGCGCTGCTGGAGCTGTTTTTGATAATGAGATTTTGAACCGCCGAAACAATGGTGCCATCGTTTTGAAGTTCGCTGGTCTCAATGCCAGCTTGATTGTTGACGCCACCTGTGATTTGCAGGGTGCCATGGTTTTCGAGCCGCCCTTGGATCCGAAGTGGACCTTTCGAGGCATCATAAGTTGCTGTTACTCCTACCGGAATGACAAGATTTCCTGCGGTGCTTGCAACAGTTGTTTGCACTTGTGCGTGCTCGGCGGGCTCAGCGAGAGCAGCCGCATAATGTGCTGTTCCGGCTATACCTATCGTCATCAAAGCTGCTAGCAAAGAGCCTGAGAGAAGATTTCGTTTCTTCATGGATTTCTCCTGTTTAGTTGTTTCATTTGGTTTCCTTGGTTGGTTGATCTTGTGTTCTATCTTCTATTCGCCCGACGCAAAGACTGACTCACCAGCACTGTTGCGTTGATGAATTGGAAATTGCGTAATAAGGAAGCGGGTGTTTAGAGCAGAGGTAGTTTAGGAAAGGGGCGAAGAAAGATAGGCTTTGACCCTAACAATGGAGATGCTCTTGAATCCAGGCTTTCTAAGGTTTTGCCTGCGAGCCATTCTGGTTGGAAGCGAGAATAAAGCATGTCAGGTCTTGCTGGGTTACCAAAAACAAGAATCTAAATGGAAGCTGAAGACTGCTATTGTGAGCCGCTCTTAACCCTCGCAATGCTAGCAATAGATCCATGTACACAAAATGAAGTGGTATGTCTTTTGTAAAGCAACACGCCGATCAGACAATACGAATATTTTGTGAATGCTCGCGTGAGGTTGTGCCCATCGCGCTATGCCTAGGTGAAATGTTGTCTGCAATACAATTGCTCAATTGCAATCTAGCCGGTGCGATCAATCTGGAAGTGAGCGACCGGGAATATCTATAAGGAGAACCCGTGCGTGGGGACGCACGGGCATAATGTCCTTGCCAGGACATTAACGCGCGCAAGCGCGTTCGTTCTGGTAATAATTATTATGTTTCGTTTTTGTTTTGGAAAAGCTGGAAATTAAGGCTGAAACCGGGTTTTCAGGCTTGTTGTTTTTGCAGAAATTTTATCAGTTTCTCAATAAGCATTTTCGGGGTAGTACCAAATACGGTGATCTCACATCGCTCGATGATTTATCGGACTGCCTCCGCAGTCTTGTTGTTTAGTGATTGCCAGTGCAATGCGCACCACTAAACTGACAGCTTAAGATTCATGAACTGCTCTTTAATCACCACGTATCGCCAGAAGCTGTGACAGAAATGGAGATCGCAAATGCGCTTGTTGTGCTCGTCCGCGTCCTTTTGTGGCTGGTCTTGATCAGATGACAAAAGTGCGCTCACGACTGGACATGCGTTCTTGCAAACTTTGAATTGTGAATTGTCGCTTTTGCATCATCTCAATTGCATCTGCCGCAGCCAGAGCCTCTTTAAGCGTCATCACGAGATCAATATTTCTGGACACGGCCACTCTGCGCAACTGATTCTCGCTATCAACAATTTCGTCCAAAGGAGTCAGGCTCAAGATCAAGTTCACGCCCATGCTAATCAGCTTGTCTGCACTCTCCCACACCGATTGTCCGGCCAAGTCAATTGACCCAACTGTGGCTCCTTGTCCGGAGCCCGGCTGGGATCCTTGTTCGAATCCTTTTTTCGACCCTTGTTCGAATCCTTGTTCGGATCCTTGTTCGGATCCTTGTTCGGATCCGTGTTCCGCTCCCTGTTTGAGACATTTTGTAAGCGAAGGCGTCACTGAGACCTTAAAGTCCAATTGAGCGAATCTGTCAATCGCTTGCATGGCTTGAGCTGCGCAGGCAGGGGTTGCCGAAACCAGAACGTGGCCGGACAAGTTCAATTCTCGCCCTGCGGCAATTTGAGCCTTTGCGAACGCTTCGCCAAAATCCAAACCGAAGCCCATCACTTCGCCTGTCGAGCGCATTTCAGGCCCCAGTAAAATCGTGGCTGTCTCAAATCGTGCAAACGGAATCACCACTGATTTGACTGCTACATCGCCTGTGGTGGCATGCAAAATTGGTTTTAAGGAAGCCAGAGAACTTCCCATAATCACCCGAGTAGCAATTCGGGACCACGGTATCCCAGTGGCCTTTGAGACGAATGGAACGGTACGGCTAGCGCGCGGATTCACTTCCAAAATGTACAACTGCCCATCCTTGATTGCCATTTGAATATTGAACAGGCCAACTATCTCGAGTGCTTTGGCAAGAGCCGTTGTAGCTTGTTTAATCTCTTCAAGCATCTGACAAGAAAGCGACTGAGGTGGAATGACGCATGAACTGTCTCCGGAGTGAACACCTGCCTCTTCGACATGTTCTAAGATGCCGGCAATTACGGTCTCCGAACCATCGCAAATGGCATCGACATCCAGCTCTATCGCGTTATGCAGAAGTTTGTCAATGAGCACCGAATAGTCTGGTGCCCCCGCAAAAATCAATGTTAAAAGAGAAACGAGATGCTCACGATCGTGAACGATATGCATGTTCGAGCCGCTGAGCACATAGCTAGGACGTAACAGAACAGGATATCCCAGCTCCTGCGCGACCAGCTCGGCGTCCAGCATAGAACGAATCGCTTTACCCTCCGGAGAATGCAGACCAAGCTCCTCTAGAACTCTATTGAATTGCTCACGATCTTCGGCCAGATCGGTTGAATGGCAGGTGGTGCCGAGGATGCGAGCACCGCGCGATTGAAGTTGTTGGGCCAGATTGAGAGGTGTCTGCCCACCGAACTGGACGATTACGCCGACCGGATTCTCAGCTGCAATCACGTTCCACACGTCTTCAAGCGTCAGCGGCTCGAAGAAAAGCCGATCAGACGCATCGTAGTCGGTCGATACAGTCTCAGGATTGCAATTAACAATGATGGAATCAAAACCGAGTTCTCGCAGAGCGAGGCTGGCTTGCACGCAGCAATAGTCGAATTCAATACCTTGCCCAATTCGATTGGGACCATTGCCTATAATGACCACTTTTTGATTTTCAGACGAAGAAATTTCATTTTCAGTGGATCCGTATGAAGAGTAGTAATAGGCGGTATCAGACGGAAATTCAGCAGCACAAGAATCGACTCGACAAAAAACGGGAGCGATATTCTTGTTCCGTCGTAGTTCAAAGATTTCTTCTTCTGATACGACGATTCCCTTTCTCTTGACGTTCTCCTCTCTGTTGTAGACCCCAGTCGCATCAATTCCCTGCGGCTGTTCTACATGGCAGGCGAGCGTGCAGAGATCGGCTATCTGCCTGTCACTGAAACCTGCGCACTTTAGTTCGAAGAGCAGCTGACCATCGAATTCGCTCAAAATCCTTGCTTTGTCGCCAAGGAAAGAATCCTTGAGCGCTGACAAAGTTGTGCAATACAACTCAAATATTTCCTTGAGATTATCGAGAAACCACATGTCTATGTGACACAGCGACTGAATTTCCTCGATTGACACACCGTCTTCGAGTGCTCCCCAAATATCGGTGAGCAGAAATCGTGTCGGAGTGGATAGCCTCTGCCGCCATGCAGCAAGCGCTTCACTTTTAACATTCTGTCGCCGCGAAGGTACTCCGGTGAAACCGAAGACATTGATATCGAGGCTTCTTAGCGCCTTCTGGATAGACTCTTGAAACGTAGCGCCAATTGCCATCGCCTCACCGACAGACTTCATTTCAGTGCCAAGAGTCTCGCTTGCCCCAGGAAATTTCTCGAAATTGAAGCGAGGAATTTTGGTCACGACATAATCGATAACAGGCTCGAAGCACGCTGAAATCCCCCCCGCAGTATCGTTCTTTAGCTCGTCCAAAGTAAGACCGATAGCAAGCTTGGCAGCAATTCTGGCAATTGGATAACCGGTCGCTTTGCTGGCTAGAGCGGACGATCGGGAAACGCGTGGATTCATTTCAATGACCACATAATTACCACTGCCTGGATTGATCGCGAATTGTATATTTGCGCCACCACATTCAATACCAACAGCGACGATTATCTTTTTTGCGGCATCTCTCAACTTTTGATAGTCTTTGTCTGACAACGTCTGGGTCGGTGCGACAGTGACTGAATCACCCGTATGAATCCCCATGGGATCGACATTCTCGATCGAGCAAACGACAATAAAATTGTCGTTTTCATCACGAACCACTTCGAGTTCTATTTCTTTCCAACCAAGTGCACTTTCCTCTAAAAGAATCTCGCTTTCAGGACCGGCATTCAATCCTTTCCGGCAGGCGTCCATAAGCTCAGAGCTTGTTCTTGCTATGCCACTGCCGGCGCCACCTAAGGTGAAGGCAGCTCGTACGATCAGAGGCAATCCGAGCTCAGCTTCGGCCGCAATTACTTGATCCATATTCCTGATAATCGATGAGCGCAAGACAGGAAGACCAATCTCTTGCATCTTTGAGCGAAACAGCTCTCGGTCCTCAGCCAGGCGAATCGAATTGATCCGAGCGCCAATCAATTCGACCCCATAACGTTCCAACACTCCGCTGTTGAACAGCTCAACGGCTAGATTGAGAGCAGTTTGCCCCCCCATTGTAGGCAAAAGAGCTTGCGGTCTCTCCCTGTCAATTACAGCCTCAATAAACTGTGCCGTCAGCGGTTCGATATACGTTCGTAACGCATACTCCGGGTCAGTCATAATCGACGCCGGATTGGAATTGACCAGAATTACCTCATAGCCTTCTTCCATCAGACCCTTGCAGGCTTGCGTGCCTGAATAGTCAAATTCGCAAGCTTGTCCGATCTTGATCGGTCCGGCGCCCAGCACCAAAATCCTTTTTATATCAGTACGTCGGGGCATCCTGGGTTCCTTTTACGGGCTAATCGGTAGAATTTGCAGCTTTTCGAGAGTGACTGAATCTGAATGCGGGGAAGAATCTTCTGCGTTTGTTTCCAGGCTGATAGTTGCGGCACTGTCTGGTAATCCCTTAGCCAAGAGATTGAAAGCACCATCTGCAGCGGAAATGGGGAAAGTCTTTTCCGCTGTGACATTACCTCTGACATCATAAATGCGTAAGAACAGAGCGCAGCCGACAGGCATTCTTTCTTTTATCTTCCCCAAGATCGCAAAATTCGTGGGCAATGGAAAAGCTGAAAGTAAGTAATGAGCAGGCCCGTGCAATTTGTCTGGAGTTGATGCTTGCAGACGGAATGAATCCTTTTTCTCGTCGCCTGTTTGGGCAGAAGGATCATCGGTGCTGATCCACGCTGGTTGTCCGCCTGGGCGGATGCTAAGCAAACTGCGCATTTTCTCAAGAGTAGCAATGGCTGTCGAAACTAAAGTTGGCCGAATTCGTTTGTAGATCCTCAGTTTTACACCACGGTCTATATCGAATTGCTTGCCAAGGTCAACAAAATCTTCAGAGATTGTCCAGTCCTCGGTAAACGAGGCAACCAACACTTTCAACAACGTTGTTGCTGATGCCTTATATATTGAAAAAGTAGGGGTGGCCAAAACGAGATATTGAGCTTGAAGGATTCTGCCCAGGGGATAAGAATCACGCGAATCAAGAAAGGAAACATCGAGCAAATTCAGCCTTGAAGCCTTCATTCCTCCATAGATTTGCCTTTCAGCGTTTTTCACAGCATCAAGATCGAACCAATCAGATTGCCCCGTAATTACAATTCGTTCCCGATCAGGAGCGATCGCTCGTAAAAATTTGACAAGTGCCTCCATTTGCTCAAAATCATCGCGCGACAAAGGCGCATAATTGCTTGAGAATAAGCGGCTAACAAGGTTTCCCTCAGCCCATGGAACACACAACATTCCGGGTTGCGTCGGATGAATATTCATATTGTTTAGCAAGGTGATGGGCAAGAATCCAAACATGCAATTGATTGTTGTCAGAATAGCAATGGTCATAAACGATAATACTTGCCTAGCTCCCTTTGGTGCGCTCATGATCACGCAGACCAGCGAAGCTAGCCCGCATACGATCAACGGGTCGCAATAAAGAGTGTAGTGAATGGCGAGCTGTTGCGCCAACACCATCCAAACGGTCACAGAAGTCAAGCCGAATATTAAAACGAAGGACCCTTCCCGCTTCTGTAAGATTCCCAGTTTTAAGCCAAGCACATACCCTAAAATCGCCAACAACCATGTTGTGGCACCGTATGTGGTGAAAAAGTAGCCAACTGCTTCCGGCAGGGAAACACTCGCAGACGTGCCTGCATACATGTATCGATGCGTCCACTTCTCTTGCACGGCAAGAAATCCCAATGTAAGCATGACAAACGAGGCGCTCAGTCCCATCGGAACAAATCTCGTCAGAATCTGCCTGGCAAATGAGGCGAATCTTTGTGAGACAGACGTTTCAGTGGACATAAAAATTCTGACGAGGGCATGGATAAAAACGGAAGCTACAAATGCAAAAGAAGCATACAGATAGTGGCGTCGAAACAGCGCTGCCAATGCCAAAAGAAAACCGATCAATAGCGCTCGGCGTAAACTGCGCTGCTCCAGATCACCGAGATAAAGCAAAACACAAAGCAAAATTAGGGCTGCAGCCCCTGTGTCTGGGTAGCCACGAAAGGTTGGAGCCCAGAGAGCCGGTACGGAAATGGCGCTGAGAACTGCGACCCAAAATACGCCTTTTTTATGCCCTAGAACGCTTTGACAATCAATGACCTTTGTCATCAGCAGACCGAGAAAAATTACATAAGGCACCAAATATGACACCACGAGGTCGACAATATAAGAGAGTCTACTGTCGCCTAGCAAGATTGCCAACGGCAGCAAAGGCACAGTACAAACCAAATCCAGCCCAGTACTGCCTGTCGAAAGGATTACAAGCAAGGGCATCATAAGCGGGTTAGAGAGTAACTGTTCTTTGGAAAACCAGGTGGCGATCTGATAAAAATTCCAATCGTTAACGTAGTAGGCGCGTTCGTGAGTCACATACAGGCAGGTAAATAACACCATTGCTGCGACGAGAAACAGCAGTGCGAACCAATCTCGCCGAGTTAGCATACGAGTTCAGTGGCATCTGTGGCAATAGAAAAGCCACAAGCTTTGGCATCATCGTAAAACATCTGCACTGTTTCCAACGAATAGTCCGTGTGGTTTTTGCCGGCTAGAACCAACTTCTTAAGAAGATCATCGGTGACCGTGATAATCTGACAACCAATCTGGCTGGCCTGCGTTACATTGAGAATCTCTCGTGGGCTGGCCCAGATCAGCTCAACATGCGGATAAGGTGCAATCAACTCTACAGCAGCCTGCATGAGGGGCAATGGATCCACACCAGTGTCAGCTATCCTGCCTGCAAAGATGGAGATGTAGGCAGCCGGGCAAGCAGCAGCTGCTGCCAGCGTCGATTGCACTTGCTCAAGCGTCAGAATCGCAGTCACATTTACTTTGACGCCCGCCTTGCCCAATCGCTCGATCAACGGAACAGCTGTTTGCGATCGCGTGTTCGTAATTGGAATCTTGACATAAACATTCTCGCCCCAAGAGGCAATCTCCCTTGCTTGGAGTTCCATTTCTGCGAATTCATCAGAAAAGACTTCGAAAGAAATCGGCTTGTCTTTGACTACACGGAGAATGTCGAGAGCGAAATCTCGATAATTAGTGATGCCTGCTTTCCTCATCAAAGTAGGATTGGTCGTGAATCCTGTAATGATAGGATTTTTGTAGAGAGCCAAGATTGAATCTTTATTGGCACCGTCGGCAAAAATCTTTGTTTTGAAATCTGCTTTTGGCTTCCCAACTTCACTCGTTTGCTCGGCAAATACAGGCTGGGAGAGCGATTCCCATTTTGCTTGATTAACCATAAGGAGAGGATGCGACACCAGAAGGTGCCAGATCACTGCCTGCAGTCCTTCGCTTATTGGCGTGACCAGACTTTGATCGACGTTGGGTATCACAACCACCGCATCGCCGACTTTCTTGGCATAGCCGCCGTCCTTGCCCACAACTCCGACTATCTTTGCCGAAAGTTCCTTGGCATAAGCAAGCGCCGCCACTAAATTGGCACTGACTTTTTTCTCGCGGTCGCCCCCACCAACAGAAAACACGAATAAGCAATCATTGCTGGTAAATCTGCTTACCTTCAGCCAGTTGACGATTGTTGATTCCCAGCCCTCGTCATTTACTCTTGCCGTCAACTCCGAAATATTATCGTAAGGCGCGTAGGCCTCGATGTTGCAAATTTTGCGAAAGTCGCTGCAGGCGTGAGAAGAATGACCGGCACCACCGCCTGAGCCGATCACAAATAGACGCCCACCACGTTCCCGTAAGTCAGCCAAAACCTTAGCCATTGAGTCGATATCGCTCTGACTAATACTAGAAAGCGCCGACGAACACAGCTGAAGAAATGAATTTGTGAAGTTCAATTTGACACCTGACGAAGAAAAGCCCTAGAGGCTCTAACCATTTTAACTTATGATAATCTGCTCCCGCCAGTTGGGGCGCATTGGTTAGAGGCAAATTTTCTGAAGAAGAAAGTATTGTCAACAATGTGGGGCTGGACATTGATTTGCGATTGCGATCACTTAAGCCTGGGATGAAGGACATAGGAGGACAAAAGAGTTGCCTGAACTTCAAAAACCAAACAGACAAGAAAAAATGATCAGGCTGATGCTCATAAGTATGTGTCTTTTGTTTTTTCTATTCACTCAGGTAATGACTGCTTATCTCCTGGTTAAGCCGTTTCTGGAGCCCAAGTGGTATATCGATCTCGATCACCAACGCATCAATGAGACCGATTTCTTCCAATATGTACAAGCCGGACAATTAGCCACATCTCCTCTGGCTCACCGCGTCTACGATCCTGAAGTGCAAAAAACCTGGCATGACGAGCTGACCGCACCTCTTAAGGCGCCAAAAGTTTTCTACAATCAACAACCACCGTTTCTTTATCCGCTGCTTATCCCGCTTGCCTGGTTCCCGTACAATGTGGCCTACCTTCTATGGTGCCTGGGGCAATCGGCTGCAGGGTTGACGGCAGTTTATTTTCTTTCCGGTCTTAACTTCAAGACGCGAAAAGAAAAAGTTATTTTTTTGATGGCAGTTTTTGCCAGCTTTCCTAGTTATCTGTGCCTGTGGCATGGCAATACGGCATTTTGGCTCTTGGGCGCGTTGGGCTGTTACACATATTTCTGGCTCCGCAAAAAAGACATCGCAGCTGGTGCTTTTTTTGCTCTGAGCACAGGTAAGCCTCAATACAGCATGATCATGATTTTGCCCAGTTTGGCGAACTGGCGTTGGAAGATTATGGCAACAGCTGCGGTTATCGAGATGCTCTTACTTGTATGGGCAGCACTTTTTATCGGCACCGAAAATATAGTCAATTATCCCCAAATACTTTCCAATGCCGAGTCCAATCCCAATTTTATTGGTGTGAACTCCATGGGCATGGTGTCCTTAAGAGGTCTGTACAGCCGATTTTTGCCCGCCGCGACCGTGACGCATGACTCACTAATCGCATCCACCATAACTATGATCACGTGCTTGGCACCGATTGCTTGGTTGTGGTGGCGAACCAGCCAACCATCGACCAAAAATGCCGATCACCAACAACGCTGTTTGCTGTCCATAACCGTTCTTCTAGCACTGATATTAAGCCCCCACTCCCAACAATTTGATTGTTTGCTCATTGCTATTCCTGCCGCTTTGATGCTTCCGTCGCTGGATATTTTCCAGATTTGCGCCCTAAAGAGTGCCCCTTTGCGTATTTTTTCAGTCACGCTGCTTGTCTATCCTTTTGTCAGTTGGATGCCAAACTTCACATTGGGACGACAGTACGAATCAATACCATATCTGATCGTCAATCTCATCTTACTTGCTTCCTTATTTTGCTATTTCCGGGAGGGCAAGCGAAATGGCGGCGATCTTGGCAATGAGCTATGACTCGCAAAATGGCTTTGGTTGATCCCGCATGCCAAACAGAAAGGGCTTGGCTTAGCTAGCCCCTTGAAGCAAAGTCGGCACGGAAAGTTGAATACGCTAAAATCAGCTAAGAAAGCTGCAGCGATTTTTCAAGGCGCGTAAGTCAGTCAGTGAGGGGTTAGCGGATTCGGATGACAAGAGAGAGAGAGTCTGTAGCGCCGCTGGCGGTGTTAATGCCCGCATACAACGAAGCCGCAGGCATTGAAGACGCTGTCAACGAGGTGCGACAGGAGGTCCTGGACAAGTTGCCGGGGGCTTACCTCATCGTTGTCAACGATGGCAGCAAGGACAACACTGGTGAAATTCTCGAACGCATCGCAAAGGTAGATCCGCGCGTTCGAGTAATTAACAAACCGAACAGCGGACACGGACCATCGATAATTCGTGCATTGAATGAGGCAGATAGTGAATACGTGTTCACCATCGACAGCGACATGCAAATGCCGCTCGACTGCTTTTCTCAATTCTGGCAAGCCGCGACGGCACCGGGATGCGCCGGCGTGTTCGGAGTGCGGTCGCACCGTCAGGATCCCCTGGTCAGGCTAGTTCTGTCACGCGTCGTCGCTTTCACTATGAGCTCAGTCTTCAAAGTAAAGTTGCGCGACTCGAACGTTCCTTTCAAACTGTTCAAGAGAAAAATTTGGACTGAGTTGTACGCTCGATTGAAAGACGATACATTGCTCACACCTTCCATAGCAATCGCGATCTATGCGCGCAAACACGGTTACAATATTGTCGACATGCCGGTTTCACATCGTGCGCGCAAGACCGGTGAGCCTTCTTTGCGGATCACGAAACTAATCGCTTTTTGTGCGCAAGCATTTCGTCAGATGATGAAAATTAAAGAACAAATATGACGACAAAACCGCAGCGAACTAAAATCCTCATTGTCGGCGCAGGACCGACTGGATTAGGTGCGGCATGGCGCTTGCAAGAATTGCAGCAAGACACGGACTGGCTAATTGTGGACGCATCGGAAAAGCCCGGTGGGCTAGCAAGTTCGGTCGTCGACAAAGAAGGATTCACCTGGGATCTTGGCGGGCATGTGCTTTTCTCGCACTATGACTACTTCGATCAGGTCCTGAACGAATGCATGAGCGGCGAGTGGGTCGAGCATCAGCGCGAAGCATGGGTTTGGGTGCGCGATCAATTCATTCCATACCCGTTTCAAAATAACATCTGGCGGTTGCCTCCGCCGGACCTCGTCTCCTGCCTCGAGGGACTGTTGTCCGTGCACAACAAACCGGCGATGCCTTTGAGATCAGATAGTTTCGAAGACTGGATCTATCGAAATTTCGGAACAGGACTTGCTCATATATTTTTCATTCCGTACAACTATAAAGTCTGGGCGTACCATCCCAAGAAGGTCTCGGCATGCTGGATTCAGGAGCGTGTTGCCACCGTCGATTTAAGCAGAATTTTGAAAAATCTTGTTCTGCGAAAAGATGAATTGGGTTGGGGACCAAACTCAGTATTTCGTTTTCCGCTCAAGGGTGGAACAGGCGTTATCTGGAAGCGCGTAGCGGAACAACTGCCGCAGAACCGCTTGTTGATGGGGCGGGCGCTTACTCGGGTCAATGCTAAACTGCGTCAGGCAGAACTCTCTGACGGAACTCTGATCGAATATGAATACATGATTTCCTGCATTCCTTTGAACAGTCTCGTCAAAATGGTGGAAGGGGTCAATCTGGATGTTACGCCTGAGAAGTTCCTGTATTCGAGCACTAATTTGATTGGAATCGGGCTCGAGGGAAAGCCGCCGGACGAGCTCAAGACTAAGTGTTGGATGTATTTTGTCGAAGACCAGTTTCCTTTTTATCGTGTAACAGTGTTTTCCAACTACTCGCAATTCAATGTGCCAAAACCTGGAGAACAGTGGTCGCTGCTTTGCGAGGTGAGCGAGTCTGCGGATAAGTCCGTGGATCATGCGACGTTGAAAGAAGACGTGATTGCTGCATTGCAAGAGATCAAGATCATCGACGATCACAAGATAGTAAGCACGTGGCAGACACGGCTGGAGCATGGCTATCCGACACCATTTTTAGGGCGCGATCAAATAATCGAGCCGCTGAACAACAAACTGACAGAGCATGGCATTTTCAGCCGTGGTCGCTTTGGCGCTTGGAAGTATGAGGTCTCAAATCAGGACCACTCCTTCATGCAAGGCGTGGAAGCGATCGATCACATTCTCTTCGGCACGGAAGAACTAACTTACTTCCAACCCTCTGCGGTCAACTCCGGCAAGAAGCGCCCACGCAGGAAACCACTGCAGCGCGAAGCCAAGCTGAGATCCGAAAAGTAACTCTAAGCCTCATGGATTCTGTGAGTAGCAGACGCTCGTGCGTCTTTATCTATGCCGATCATCGGCTCTCTCAAACACAATACAATCACAGACCCGTCCCAGATTGACGTAATTTTTCATAGAAGATCGAAAAAAATTGCGCTCCTCCAAGTGGTGAAACATATCGAAGTCCAATTTGGCGCGACGATCAAGGCGCGCCAAAACAATAACCAATCGAGGTTTGCGTCTTTCTATGTCTTCTGCAAGCTCATTTAGTACCCTTTGTTCCTCAAGGCCTAATTGCATACGAACAGCTTGATCGGACGTGCAGTTGATCAGGTAGGCGATCATTGGCAGCGGAAAGCACCATAGATAGCGGGAGCCAGGAAGGCGCCCTGTGTTGAGCATCCACGGATATGATGTGCCAGGACCAGTGGAGAGCACAAGGATCGAGTCGCCCTTGCGACTTTTGGTTTCTACCAGGCGATCGAGCGCCTGGCACTTCGGTTCGTTATGTGGCGATTCGGTTGCCAAGAACAAAGCGTTGAACAATAAAAGCATAGCTCCGGCAGCACCAAAGGTGGTTGCGTTGGCCATAAAAAGTTTCCAGTTGTGGAAAGGCGATTGAATGTACTTTTTAGTCAGCAAATAGAATTGAATGGCAAACATAACCAAAACGCCGAAAAAAAACGGTATAGCTTGGTACGACCAGGACTTGGCCTGTAGCAGCCAGATTGCCAATGACGCTATTGAAAAGCACAAAAGTGGCATGAGCAGCGAGCAGCGTCGGCGCATCAACACAGACGGTATGCCTGTCAGCAAAAGCAGCTCCACGTAGCCCTTTATGAACACTGAAAAGGCTAACATGACGGGCAGCGAGTATGAGCAAAAATTGTAGCCTACAGCGACTATAGGCAGCCATCTCCCGAACATATTTTCCCGAGCCGCCGCCGGTAGAAAAAGGAAGTGCACCGCATATAATACCATAACCGCAATTGCCGCCAACATTTCCGGTTTTAACAGCCGGCGAGGCTTCTTATTAGTGGCGAACCAATAAATTTCTGGCGCCACAGCCAGAATCACAAAATATGGTTTTATGCAAATTCCCATGCCGGCAAGTGTGCCATATAAAATGGCGCTAAACCGACTAATGCTGGCGGTTTCTCGCCAACGCAACCAGCGCAGCAGGAAAAAGGGTGTGTAAAAAAGAAGGAATAGGTGCTCTCGCTGACCAAACGCCACATCTCCTAAATAGCCGCACAAAATAAGATTCAGCGCACAAAGTGAGACGATCGTTGGCGCAACGACCCAACTCTCCTCTTTCTCGTTGCTGCCATCCACGACAAATACGCAGGCAGCTATAGATATCACCAGGCAAGCAATCACAAAGATGTAAAATGCGAGCGCTGGTGGCATTCCGGTTAGTGCCGCGAACTGTGCCGGCATGACGTTGAGATATATCATTACCGGCGGATTGAATTCTATAAAATCAACATAAGGCACTTTCCCGGCTAGTAATAGTTGTCCACATTGCATTAATAGGGCGCAGTCACTACAAATTTTATTGGGGTTCAGTACGCACCAGGCGAATGTGCAGGCTAAGCCGCAAAATACTGCAATGATCGCGCAATTTACTAAGCTCTTTTGCTTGGCTGTAGAAGAAGTGCTGTCCATCATAACAGTGTATAGATCATCGACGTCCGTTATGCTTTGGATTTCTATTTTTAAGGTTTGGACATGACTGATGGCATCAGCCTTTTGATGCGACTGCTGGTGAAAAATGCCAGTGCATAAATAACAAGCGCCAATAAATAAAGTGCGCTGTAACCCAGATACATGGCGCTGTACTCCAGCAAGCCTCCAAACATCGCCCCCAACAAATTCATGAACATCACCTCTGAAATGTCCTCGTGAGCTTTCAACAAGCAAGAGAAAACGATGCCCGAAAAGAAAATCGGACAGGTGAGCGCAAAAACAGCAAGATACTTGCCAGCTGTCCCCGCCGGAAGTGCATCCATGTGTGCAAGAACAAAGCTACCGATAATGCTGAGAAACAAAAAAACAAATGGTATCAGGGCCGATTTGATATTTACTTTCTGAACAAATAGATTTGAGAAAAATGCCATCACCATGAGCGCGGAAATGACTATGGCATTGATCAACCATGTATTGCCGAAGTGAAGCCCAAGCTCAGTGATCGCCTTGGTCTCAATTAGCATAAATCCGGCACCAAGAAAGAAAAAGGAAATCCCATTCAGCTTTGGCTTGCCGCCGTGCAAGCTTGCGAATAAGGCCACAAATAGAGCGATGACCAATACCATCATCGGCAAATATGACCATGGATAGGTTCGCGTTAACATGTAGAAGAAGGGCCAATCATCAGTGGGCACAGCTGTATCAATGGGTTTGGCAGCCTCCTGGGTAATGTCGCGGAAATCAGAATTTTGGACCATCTGAGCTGGAAGCGACAAATTTCCTTCTTTTGATTGGAGAAAGATGTAAGCACTTTCATAGCCTGCGAAAATACAAACCGGTGGGTGTCCGTCAAATGCTTCTGTCATCATCATATAGAGCTTGTGCTCAATCTGAGGAGAGATAACTGCAAACGCGAGACTGAGGACACCTCCATCTTTTAGATGTCTGCGAGCGGCTTTCAGAGATTCGACCGTATAGACGTAAGAGTCAACACGCAAACCAGTGACGTGACCGACGTGTGAGTCAAGCAAGGCAAAAACAATCAGATCGAATTTTTCTTTGGTGTCATTGAGGAATGAGCGGGCATCATTCACAACACGATTTACCCGCGGATCGGAATATGGTTTTTCTGGATGATATATTGCACCCAGCCCCATAATCGCAGGATCGAGTTCCACGGCAGTTATATGCTTGGCATTGGCGCGAATGGCGGCGGCCACGTCATTGCCACTACCGGCGCCGACAATTAAGACGGAGTCAAGGTTGGGCTGCGTGCCGAAGGCAAAATGATAATATTTGCCCTTTTCTTTCATAGCTGGAAGGGCATTTTGAATCGGCAACGACAGGTCGAGAATGCGCTGATAATAAGCACCAGCAGCGCGAATTGTGAGCAAAGCGCCTTCGGCTGGACCTCTCTCTATCAGTTGGTACGGAGAGTATATTTTTTCAAAACCAAAAGATACGGGCCAGGCAAGAACGATCAAGGTCATCAAGGAACAGGTGGTGGTAACTAGAAGATTACTCCGATGGTAAGCGGCGAAGAGAGTAAGAACCACACAAGCCAGCCCGAACCAGACTACCGGTGTAGTCCAAAAAAAACTGAGCACCGAGATGATCACAACACCAATGAGACTGCCAAGCAAATTGAAACCGTAGGCTTTCAGCGGCGGTATGCGACTCATCAAGCGTCCGCACAACTGACCAATCGGTACGAAAATCAAGGCTGTGAGACAAAAAATAACGGCTAGAAATGAATAGATAGCAATGTAATTAGGCAAGGTGAGCGTTTCTTGATTGAAGGTCATATTTTGCTCTTCTTGAAACGGCATGATCAGCAGACTATGAATAGCCACGCTACCAAGGCCAAATCGGAAAGCGCTCATGAAGAGGACCTGCCAGAATATAAGCGGCATAGTGCAAACCAGCGGAATGCGCTGCTTAAGAGCGAGAGCATAACCCAGTCCCAACCCTGCGAAGCAGCAGAGTAGGCTGAAGTTTTTGTAGAAGGCGAAAAATTCGAAAACGGTGGATTGCCAGCGTATGACAACAAGCTCTAAATAGAGACTGAGCGCCGCGCTCACGAGGATAGCAATAGGAAGATGCTTTTCTTGCAGGGTGTCAAGAAATTCGCCCAGGCCCTCCGATTGTTGCTCGACGAAGGGTGCAAATTTCTTGAAGCAATAGCCGCTTCCCATGTAAAACGCTGGTGCCACCAAAACTGCGATCGCAAAAAACAATGCCATCATCCAGATTGGCGTAGCCACCATTGACAGCGTGCAAAGCAGCACAATAACTACAGACGCGCATGAGGCTAGAATCGCCACGCGTGACCATGTCAGGAAATTGAGGACCAACTGCAAAGAGGGGGGTGGGGGCGTATTCATCAAGAGGCACGGATAGCGTTGACGTCTGGTTTGATTAGCGCGCCTGAGGTGCAAAGACGCTCAATCGGACACGGACCCGGACGTTAGTAAAGAGCAACCTAGATCAGCTTGCGGCAAAAACGATCATAACAGATAGGCAAACAGAGGGATTCCAAAGAGTGCTTCTGGTGGTCAGATTCAAAATGGCAACTTCACCCTGAATCGAGGTTAACTCTCCAGATAAAGGTGCAGAACGTCCGCTCCGGCGGCTCTCTCACTTCCCGTGGAGGCTCGGAATTTTCAGCATCTTAAGGAACAACTCAAAGCTGCGCTTGAATCCAACCGGCAGTCTGGTTTCATTGTCATGCTGCCAAGTTACGGGAAGCTGCTTTATCTTCGCGCCTGATTTGTGGGCGATGTATAGAAGTTCTGCATCAAAGTAGGCACAATCGTAAGTCACCAGAGGGAAGAATCGCTCAGCGGCGGTGCCTGTAAAAAGTTTGAATCCGCACTGAGTATCCGGGTATGGCAACCGAAGCACCAGATACTGCAGCTGCCCGAACAAAAGCGCAAATTGGCGTCTGGGAAATCCTTGTGGAGTCGAAATTATCGAATCTGGAAGTCCTCTTGAGCCGATTACAATATCATAGCCCTCGGCCATGGTCGCTAAAAATGGTGTCAAATAGTCGACCGGAACAGCATAGTCGGCATCCATAAAAAGTCTTTGCTTACCCGTCGCTGCCAGCATTCCTTCCTTAACGCCAAAACCTTTGCCTCGGTTATGCGAGTACGTAAGCACTCGCAATGAAGGAAAGTCGCTTTTAAAAGCTTCAGCCACTTCAGCTGTGCGATCCTTGCTCCCGTCCGTGACAACAAGTATCTCGCTGGTAAAAGGCTGCGCTTGAAGAAAGCTGATCACTTTTTTCAACGTGGGAGGCAGCCGTTTCTCGTCGTTGTAAGCCGGAATGATTACCGAAACGTCAAACGTCATATCGGCTCACAGCGTACATAGCCAGCATCTCGCTGTGGCAGAGATCGCGTAAGAGAACCAAGCACATTCTAAAAACAGAGCTCCATAATTCAGTTGATGCCATAATACTGCTTCAAAAGCTGTATTTAATAACTGGAGGAAGTGGTGGTAGAACTGAGTGTTGTCATCCCTTCATATAACGAATCCAAGAATCTCGATTTCGTTTTGCCTCGCTTGAATTCCGCACTAGCGACAACTGGACTCGACTACGAGATTCTTATTGTCGACGCTGTACAACCGGATGATGCCACTCGCCAAGTATGCCTGAAGAATGCAGCCAAATATCTCAATCGAGAACCTAGCAATAGTTACGGAGCGGCAAACAGAACTGGTATTAAGGCCGCAAACGGCTTACACATAATAATAATGGATGCAGACGGTTCACACGAACCGGAATTCATCCATAAGATGTTGTCATTCAAAGATGAATTCGACATCGTCATCGCCTCGAGATACACAAAAGGCGGCGCCAGCCGCGCCTCCACAAAAGCGATAGTGATGTCCAGAATGCTGAACGCAACGTATGGCTTGGTTTTTGGCTTACACTATAGCGACCTATCAAACAGCTTTAAGTTGTACAAGGCAGAAGTTCTGAAAAATCTTGATTTGAAGTGTGAAAACTTCGATATCATCCAAGAAATTCTGGTCAAAGCGAGAAGAAATAAGCCCGGATTGAAAATCAAAGAAGTGCCTTACATCTTTCAGGAACGCGTCACAGGCAAATCAAAACGAGAAACGCCTAAATTCATTTATACGTATCTGCGCACGCTTTGGCGCTTGTTTCTGCATAGATAGGATCAAGATGACCAGTTGCTCAAGAATTTCCCGACATGACACCTGGTTTTCAAACGTTTAATTCAAACGAATGATCAATAACAAGAGCAGCGAAGCCCTAAAGAGCAAAGAGCGAGAGGATTGATGATCCATCCACCTGGTCTAAAATAAACAAAGATGCAAGAGCTATCCCCCGCCGCAATAATCGCCGATCATCCGGAGCGAGACTTGATCATCGCTGTTGTGATTCCTGCTTACAAAGTTTCGCAGACAATATTGTCTGTAATCGGTGAAGTGGGGGCGGAAGTGACAAAGATCTACGTTGTTGACGACGGCTGCCCAGAACAAACAGGAATCGTCGTGCAAAAAAATTGCCTGGACCCAAGGGTTGAGGTGTTATTCAACAGAGCCAATGCAGGCGTGGGTGGAGCAATGATTACCGGATATGCAAAAGCTCTTAGCGATGGTGCAGAAATCATCGTCAAAGTTGACGGTGACGGACAGCACAATCCAAAATTCATTCCATTACTAATCAAACCGATCGTTCAGGGAAGAGCCGATTACACTAAAGGTAATCGCTTTTTTACTCTTGACTCCGTTCAATCGATGCCACCGATCCGGATTTTTGGCAATGCGGTGCTCTCATTTATGGCCAAGTTATCGACTGGCTACTGGGACATTTTTGACCCTACAAACGGATACACAGCCATTCATGCCAAAGTGCTGGCTGAACTGCCGCTGGAGAAACTAAGCAAACGTTTCTTCTTTGAGACGGATATGTTATTTCGCCTCTACACCATTTCAGCTGTCGTAGCAGACGTGCCAATGAAAGCAATTTATGGTGATGAACCAAGTAACTTACGAATCAGCAAAGTAATTCCAGAGTTTCTCTTCAACCACGCGATAAATTGCTGCAAACGATTTTTCTACTGCTATCTGCTAAGAAGCTTCAGTGTTTTTTCAATCGAGGCGATCCTGGGATCGACTATGGTTATTTGTGGCACCACAGTCGGTCTGTATGAGTGGTGGAGGTATGCTTCTCACAATGTGGCAGCGCCTCTTGGCACTATCATGCTCGCGGTTTTGCCGACCTTAATCGGTATTCAGTTCATCCTCTCCTTCCTCAATTGGGACAGTCGCAACGCTCCTAACTATCCACTCAACCGCCGATTGTAATCTGGCTCAACATCCCCTTTCTGCTTAGTCCTATGTAATCGCTAAAGGTTCTTGCTCGCTAGTTGGAGTTCCTGATTTTGAAAGCGATAGAAAGATTTTCAGACAAAGAAGCAGAACGACGCAGTTGATCAAACAGGGAAATCTCAAACATTCGAGAGTGGGATACTTTTGTTGCAATACACTACAACCAAGATAGATGAGCGGAAAAAACAGGATCATATATTTAAGTGAGCGCCGATACACAATAGTTGCAGGCGATGGGAAATCGCAGATTCCCCGATAGAGCCAGATGCATGGAACTAACGAAGCGACGTAATCGTAGGCGAACGTATGGAGGCTAAAGGAGAGCATCATTAAAGTGGAAACAGCAGCACAGACTTTGAAGGCATCCTTGTCCACTAGCAAAAGCTTCGGATAGTATCTGAGCCAAATATATGCCTGGATGATCATCGCCATGAGCATTAAACAAGCTGAGACGATGAAAAGCACGGATGGACTGATGATCGGCAACAAACAGAAAATTTGAGCGCGAATATTTTCCATGTATTGGAGGGTGGACCACCGCGATCCATCGTTGAAAAGAATCACATTGGGATAGCCAAAGACCGCTCTAGGACCAAATAAAAACACGCAAGGAAGCAAAAGAGTAGTGAAGGCCGCTATCAAGCCGAGTACATATTTTTTCCGTCCCAAGACCAGTCCGCAAATCACGACAAAAGGCAGGTATTGAATTTTAACGATACCAAATGCAGTTGCAAATGCAGCCAGGACGTATTTCTGTTTTTCCAATAATAGCCAAACGGATGTCAGTCCTGCCGCCAACCAAATTGCCATTTGTCCGGACTGCAAACAGGTCATCACCGGTCCGTAAGCAAGAGCCCAAATTAAGATCAGCCCACAGTCTGCCCAGCTGAACGATTCCTTCCTGGCAATATAGACTAATGCGATTATCAGCAGCACTAGATTGCAGCCGTCCCAGACTAGCCATGCTCCTTTCAAGCTAAAGAAAGACAGGGGATACATAAAGGTATAAAAATAAGGCGGATATTCCACCACTCTCTTTGCGCCCAGTGTGACTGGTTTCAAAATCTCATTAGTAATAGCAAATTGAATGTCGGTGTCGTAAATAAAGCAATCATGTTGAGTCGCAGATCTCTTAGCGATCAGGCTGGTCATGTAGGCACTAACGAAATCCACGGCTTTACACTCGCTCTCGTGGCCTGTGAGAAAGAGTGTGCCATTATTGAATCTCTGCTTGATCATGTTGAAACTCGTGACGCTAAGCAAAAATAAGAAAACAAAATAGATGGACAGACAGCCTTTAATAGCGTTTCGCAAAGCACTGTTTTTAGTCATCATCACTAAGCTCCAAGGTGCTCGTTAAGAAAACGCTCGCCGCATGCTGCTAGTTCATCATAACTACAAAATTTTCGCTTCTCATACAACAACAAGCCCTGATGTGGTTTTTGCAAAGAATTCGAGGCAGCCACGGCCTGTAGTTTTTGCCGACCATCAAAAAGATAATCGACAATTACAAACGGAAGCAATCCCGCCCAGGTTTTCAGCTGCGATTTGTAAGTGAAACATAGTTTTAAATAACGAAGTCGATCAACGACTGACAGCGGTTGGGTTAGGACAGCTCCGTTTGCCGCAAGCGGCGATAAGACCTTATACAAAATCCACGGCAAACCGCAACCGTGATAGAAAGGAGACTGCCAAACAGCAGCCAAACAATCGAGCTTGGAAGCCAAAACGCGGCCAAGAAGATTGACAGCATCATGATCTTGATGCCCGCCTTCCCAGGCAGGCGAATATAAACTTCGGACGGGACTAGTTAATGAAGCGATCAACTTTTCCGCCTCAGACAATGCCAAGTTAAGATGTTCATGCAATTTACCATCAGGAATTCCGTGTTCTTCACCGATAAAAAAGATCTGCTGAGGAGAGACTCCCAACTGTTTGAGCACTGAGAGGCTTTCCGTACAGCGTATCTTAGCGCTCTGTCCACCGTGATCACCAGCAGTAAAATAGAAGCAGACAGGGCGCTGTCCTCGCTGGATACAATCTTCAATCACTTTAAAAACGGCAAACTCGTCATCTTGGTGAGCAAACAAAAATAGAGCTATACCAGATACGGGTGCGGGGCTCAGCATAGGTATTTCAAATCATTGCCGCACTAAAATGCATCAAAATCAAAAAAGTTCAAAAGCACTCCTGATGTTTCTATGTTAAATGACGATTGGAGCAGATCCCTGTAAATCAAGTTTAGTACCGAGGGTCTAAACTTTGCAGGAATAGTAACATAAGTCCTGTATGGCTTAACTGGGGCAGGAAATAGGCCGATAAAAACCTTTGCGCCTGGAAGAATTGCGCCGTTACTTTCTACCCTCAACTCATCGAGCCAAGTTTCGCCATAGGCCCGAATGAGGGGACGCCTTGAGCTACATTCGAAGGCCACACTGCCATCGCTACGCGTTGCTACAGTGGCAGGATTGGCTGGATTATTGATGCGCCATTTAAAGCTGTCTGCTGTCCACGAGCGCCGGAAGTCAGCCGCCTCGATCGTTTTTTTCCAGTCACCAACTGAGAGCCGACCGATACCCACTTTTGCATCCAACGGGGTAACTAGTGTGAATCCCAGTTTCTTAATAAAACCCGGAGTGCTGTTGGCATTGGCAACACCATACACGAAAGAATAACCGTTGTTAGCAGCATGTTCGTAAGTTGCCGTTGCCAATTTTGTGAACAGCCCTTTGCCTTGATAATCCGGATGAGTAGCCGTGTTAAGGCTCAATAGTCCGCGGCGATGCTGATTGGAAATGGTGGCATTGGCAGGCACGCATGCATAATGGGCCACCAATTTTTCACCATCGAATGCATCAAAGCCAACCACCGCACCTTCTGGATTAGAGCCATAAAGCCAGTTCAAATAAGACTCGGTCATGTGACGGGCCGACGGAAAACATTTGGCAAAAAGCAGCTGGTAAGCCCTTATCGATTCGGGCTGAAAACTGCATGGGATAAATTCCATTGTGTCGCTATGATTGGGAGCGGGACTTACTAATTAGGCAGGGACGAGGCTGATAATTTTGTTTAACAGCTGCATGTGATAGTCTTCATTCCCGGCGCTCGGCAAAATCACTCATCGTCCTCATAAGGGCTAGCAAAAAAATATTTGATATCTGCAATTATCCACGTGATCGGATCTCGAAAGACAGCAATTTTCTTGCCCTCAGCAAAGCCTCGGGATTTGTAATTTACCGGGATTTCTTGAGGCTGATAGCCTTTCTTAATCAGCTTAATCACTAGCTCATGGTCGAAATCGAAGCGATTACATTCGAATTTCAATTTGTAAATACATTCCCGCCGGAACACTTTGTACATCGTGAATGGATCGGTCAGGTTTTGTCCGAAAAAGACATTGATTATGGTCGTAAACAAAATGTGGCCACTGTTGAAGATGATCGACATAATACTTTCACCAGCAAATGCGCGGATTTTCCAGTGGCCGGCGTGACGAGTGCCAAGAATGAAGGTGCGGCGATATTCAACCAAAGGTTTTAACAGCGCGTCGTAGTCGTAGACGTCATATTCAAGGTCGGCGTCCTGAATAATACATATCTCCCCGGTTGCATGTTTTAGACCTGTTCGTACCGCATGGCCTTTACCCTGCGGCTTTTCTTCAAGCACCACTTTTACTTTTTCGGATTGCACTGATTGCACCAGTTCGCGGGAACCATCAGTTGAGTTGCTTTCGACGATAATTAGTTCTATTTCGTCGATGCCTTCAATGCCATCAATCACTCTTTGATTAACTTTGTTGAAAATTTCCAAGAATGTCCTTTTCTCGTTATAGACGGGCATGATTACCGACAGTTTCTGTCTATCTATAACGGCCGACTTGCGGGCTGTGACGATCATTGCCGACGAGGATATCGACACTTCCTTCTTTTTCATCGCCCGAGGCACCACTGCAAGGAGATGGTGCAAGATTTGGCGCAAAGTTGGATCGGGCAGGCGACTGACTTGCGTGCTTGCATGTTCAAGTGTGTAGACGCGTTTATCGGGTGCAAGCAAAATTTTATGAAAACCCGCTCTTTCAAAGAAAAGTTGCAACGTGGCCCTCGAATAAAAATGATTGAGCCCTGCGTTCCAACCAATCCAGTGCCTGCCAAAAATGCGCGCCGGCCAGCTGTCCAGACTGAGTCCGACCATAAACAGAAGTCCGTCGTCTTTCAAACGCCCGCGCATTGTTCGGAGCAAATTGTAGGGGTCTGGGGTGCGTTCCAATGTCTGATAAAGGATGACACAATCAAATTCGGTCGCATTGATCGGGGAAGCCGCCGGGTCCGAAGTCTGGTCTAAATATGTCACCGCATGTCCTGAGCGCTCAAGAAGGTGGCTGAATTGGTCGTCTTTACTCAGCCCCGCATAGAGAATTTTTGCGGCTACCAATCCCTGATCTGCCAGGCACCGTATGTAGTGCTCAAGCGCGAGTTCTTCAGCGCGCGTCTTATCTTCAGGGGCTCCGTGCTCGTTCGTCGCAAATGTCGCCAGCGGCTCCCTTCTCAGTAGATCGCATCCGAGACATCTAACCACGCGCTCAGCGTCCTGGGAAAAAAGGTAGACAGATTCAGAGTAATTGCAAAGAATACAGTTGCGCGGGGTCATGTCCTTATTATGGCTCTGGATGAGAAGATCTGTTCATCAAGTTATCCGAGGATAGTCTATGCACACTAGTGGGGTCTATCCGAGGAGCGCCTATGCAGCAAGCAGCAAGCTGCTCGGCTGCTGCAGCAAGCTGCTCGACTTATCGGACGCTGTCAGTGCAACAATGAGGATGCGCTTGCAATCTACAGGTACTGTTTGGAGTTGCAGCGACTTGTAGAATAGGGCGGATGTGACTGATTGTTATGTCAGGAGTGATTCAACGTTGCAAAGAACTTCGGGTAGTCCGGCACCAGAATGCATAATGTGCCAGGCAGGCGGAGCAAAAGATCTTTTTTCTGTGGGACAGAGTCAGCTTTGTGCCTGTGCCAACTGTGGCTTAAGATTTTTGTTTCCGCAAACTAGCGATCACCGCCTGTTAGAGATCTACGAGCAGTCTTACTTTTTAGGCAGCCTGGACGAATTGGAGCGACTTAAAAGGGCTACAGCTGCGCTCTACCTTGGGGAAATTTCAAAACGCCTGGGAACGGTCAAGAACAAACGACTGCTTGAGATTGGCTGCGGACGAGGCTATTTGCTGAAAGAGGCCCAGGCTCTAGGAATGTTCGTCAATGGTCTTGAATCTTCGCCCGATGGTGTTTCACGAGCTAACGAATGGCTAGGATCTGAGATCGTCAGTCTTGGCATACTTGGAGACAACGTTTTCGCAGACGAAACGTTTGATGTAGTCATAGCAACAGATGTCATAGAGCATGTTCGAGATCCGAAGTCTTTCATGGCACAAGTGCACAAAATTCTCAGTTCGGGCGGGCTGTTCTACTGTGTGACTCCTTCCCTAGACAGCCTGTCAGCGCGACTTATGGGCCGCTATTGGATGGAATACAAGGAAGAGCATCTTTTTTACTTCAATCGAAATAATATGGCCAGTCTTTGTGAGGGTGCGGGTTTCAGAAATATTCAAATTCACGACAACTTCAAAATTTTGAACGCTGAATACATTGCGGCGCATTTCGAACGCTATCCCGTGCCCACTGTTTCGCCCATTGTCGTCAATGCCGCGAAACTGCTTCCTAAGCGTCTCGCCCATATGCCCGTCAAAATTGTCGCCAGCGGAATGACACTCTGCGCCACAAAATAGCAGTCTTTGATGGACTCCCGACTGAGCGGACCCTGTCAAAGTCAAGCGACACTGAATCCGTAAACGCTTAAAAACGTGGGATGCCGTAGTGTCGAGCCTCAGACTATGATAATCTGCTTCCGCCGGATGGGGCAATTGTTTGAGGCGGATCATGTGAAGAAAAAAGTATTTGTCACGGGCGCAGCAGGATTCATTGGCAGCAATCTCGTTGACAGGTTACTGGGCGACCACGAGGTGGTGGGCTTAGACAACCTTGTGACCGGCTCAGAAGCTTTCCTGGATGATGCTCTCAAGAATCCCAACTTCAAGCTGATTCGCGCCGATGTGCTTGATCCAGAAGCCCTTAAAGCGGCAATGGCCGGCAGCCAATTTGTCTACCATCTATGTGCCAACGCCGATGTTAGATTCGGTCCGGACCAGCCCGGCAAAGATTTGCAGCAAAACACAATTGCCACTTTCAATGTTTTGGAAGCGATGCGCGCTAATGACATCAAGAAAATCGTCTTTTCGTCCACCGGCTCCATTTATGGTGAGGCGACCGTGATTCCAACTCCGGAAGATGCCCCCTTCCCTATTCAAACGTCACTGTATGGCGCCTCCAAGCTGGCTTGTGAGGGCATGATTGCCGCCTATTGCGAAAGCTTCGATTTCCAGGCGTGGATATTCCGATTCGTTTCCATTTTGGGCGAGCGTTACACGCATGGTCATGTTTTTGACTTTTACAAACGCTTGATCGAGGATCCGTCTCAGTTAACGGTGCTTGGAGATGGGCACCAGCGGAAATCATATTTATATATTCAGGATTGTATCAACGCCATATTTTGTGCCGTATCGCGCGCTGATGATCGGGTCAACATCTTCAACCTCGGTACCGATGAATTTGTTGAAGTCAGAGATTCGATCGGATGGATTACTGAGCATCTTGGCTTGCATCCAGTGATTCATTTTGGCACTGAACAACGTGGTTGGATTGGAGATAATCCATTCATATTTCTGGATACAAAAAAGATCCGCGCGCTAGGTTGGCGATCCGAATTGACGATCAAGCAAGGAATTATCCAGACACTCGATTATTTGCAGAAGAATCAGAGCTTGCTTACACGGAAAGTATGAGAGACTCCACGAATTCAGCCTCCGCCTTTGTTATGCAACATTCCTTCCAGATGATCCAATCGTGTTTCGGTGCCGGCTGGAAGCCGGCGCTCCCAGGTTTAACGGTGGATGTATTCGGCGATGCTGTCGACGATGTATTGGAGCATAGGTTCGTCCAATCCGGGATAGACGCCGACCCAAAAGCTGTTGTTCATGACGGTGTTCGTGTTCGTCAAATCGCCAACGATGCGGTGTGGAGTGTCTTTATATGCGGGTTGCATCGTCAGGTTTCCGGCGAATAATTGACGCGTGCCAATGCGGCGACTTTCCAGAAAGCGCACCAACTCAGTGCGGGTGAAGTGTGCTTTTTCGGTGAGTGTGATCAGAAATCCAAACCAACTGGGATCGCTGTTGGGAGTTGGTTTTGGCAGAATGAAATAATCCTGGAATGGTTCAAGGGCTTGACTCAAAAATTGCCAATTCTTTTTGCGCGCTGCAATAAAGTTCGGCAATTTCTTTAATTGTGAGACGCCGATCGCTGCCTGCATATCAGTCAACTTGAGATTGTAGCCTACGTGTCCATAAATGTATTTGTGATCGTATCCGAAGGGTAAATCACCCAGTTGCCATTCGAAGCGCTTACCGCAAGTATTGGCGACGCCAGGATCGCACCAGCAGTCACGTCCCCAATCTCGAAAGGACTCGACTAACGTCTTCAACGGACCGCTGTTGGTCAGAACGCAACCACCTTCGCCCATAGTGATATGGTGCGCGGGATAAAAACTAACGGTAGCGAGATCACCAAATGTACCAGTCATTTGCCCGTTATATGTGGATCCGAGCGCGTCGCAATTGTCCTCAATAACCCAGAGTCCGTGCTGTTTTGCTAACGCTTGCACCGCCGCGATGTTGAATGGATTTCCAAGCGTATGCGCAATCATTATGGCGCGAGTTTTTGGACTAATCGCTGCTGCAAGCCGCTCGGGAGTGGGATCGTATGTGCCTAATTCAATGTCAACAAAAACTGGAACGAGATTGTTTTGGATAACCGGATTGACGGTTGTCGGAAATCCCGCTGCTACAGTGATTACTTCATCGCCCGGCTTCAGTCGCTTGTCACCAAGCTTTATGGATGTAAGCGCCGACACTGCAAGCAGGTTAGCAGACGATCCTGAGTTGCATAGCATCGCATGTCGCACGCCAACAAATTCTGCGAACGACTTTTCAAATTGTTTGGCAAATCGACCAGTCGTCAACCAAAAATCCAACGACGAATCCACCAATGAACAGACGTCGTCCGCCTCGAAGACTCGCCCGGATACAGGTACTGCGCTTTTCCCTGGAATGAATTCTTCTTTGGGAAAAGCTTCACTGTGGTACTGCTCAACCAGAGCAAGAATTTGCTCTCGCAGTTCTGCCGCTTTAGTTGTCGATGCGGTTTTAGACACTGATAGTTTCTCGATAGGTGCGGATTGTTTCTTCAAGCGCTTCTTCGAGCTCCCACTGCGGAGTCCATTCGATGCTTTTCAGAGTTGCATCCATATCCGCCAGCATTGGCTCTCTGGTCTGTCGTACATCTGCAACTCCGAACTGCGGCTGAACATCAGTGTGTAGCAGTGTGCAAATTTGGCTGGCAAGATTTTTCAAAGAGGTTTGACGCCCGGTGCCAAGATCAATCGGGTCAGTCGTCGAAGCAGGAATCAGCGATGCTTTGAGGATGCCGCGCACAACATCTTGCACATAAACAAAGTCACACTCCCGATCACCATCAGACAAACGGGGCGGCACTTTACGCAGCAGACTGAGGATGGTGTGCGGAATTAGCTTACTTGATTCCTGACCCGGTCCAAAGGTCATAAATGGTCTGACTACAGTAATCGGCAGACCATATCTTTCCTGGAAAAGCTTGAAATAAATCGAGGCACATTGCTTCGCCGCCGCATATGGCGACGCTGCGGAAAGGTCGTTGATAGGCTCTTCAGGAGTAGCCACGGCGACAAATTGCTGGCAGTTACTTTCAGTTGCACTCATCAACAGATTCACAGTTGCCACGACAATATTGTTAAGAGTAGGCACCACAAGCTCTATCCGTTCTTGCGCAGTGACTGTAGCGGCGAGGTGCAGAATGATATCGGCACGGCTCTGGGCCACTAATTCTTTCGTCGTTTGAAAGTTGCTTAAGTCGCACTCTAGTAAATGCAAGTTCGAGTCGTCTTGGACAGTTCCAGTCCAGTCCCTTGAACTAGCTTGCACGGACGCACCGAGCTCGAGCAGCGAGTTCACGACGTGTTTGCCGATGAATCCGCGCGCTCCCGTGACCAAAACTCTTTTATCTTTAAACGAATCCTTGAACTCAGAAATCAAGGAATGCTTTGTACCAATCGATGGTTTCATTCAACCCCCTGTGTAAATCGAAATTTGCGCTCCAGCCCAGGATCTTTTTTGCTTTGCCCGCTGAGAGGCTCTGACTGTGTATCTCACCCTCAGCCTGATTGAGAATACGAACTCCAACGTCTTCCATTTTGAGCGATTTCTGAATGGAACGAACCAGCTCAAGCACCGTCAGTGGTGACTCGGTGCTGAAGTTGAACGCTTCTCCCCGCACCCCATCATTTGCCAGTTGCTCTGCAAGTTGCATGTAGGCTCTGGCTATGTCTTTGACGAATATATAGTCCCGAACGTAGCCACCATCGCTGCGAATTTCTGGTTGTTCTTTCTGAAGCAATGACCGGATTGTTCCGGGTACGATTCGGTTCCAATTTAAATCGCCGCCGCCATAAATATTGCCGCAACGAGCGATGGCGACCGGTGTTTGATAGGTGTGAAAGTACGACTGGGCGATCAAGTCAGCGCAACTTTTTGAAACTTCGTAAGGTTGGCGTCCGATCAGTGACATCTCTTCTGTGTAAGGCAGCTGCTTTTGGGTTCCATAAGCTTTGTCGCTTGAGGCAACGACAACTTCTTTGACTACTTTGGCGTGCACTCTACATGCTTCCATGACATTGTAAGTGCCACGAATGTTCGCTTCGAATGTAGGCAATGGCGAGCGATAAGCTGTTCCTACAATTGTCTGTGCACCGAGGTGGATCACAGTTGCGATCTCGTGCTCGTTGACAGCACGCTCTACCGTCCAATAATCTTCGAGAGCACCATTGACGATGCAGCATTTGTCAACATCCTTGCTGCGATATAGCTCTGACTGCGGGTCTGCATCGTGTATTAGGAGCACCGGCATCGCTTTTTCTTGAAGCAATTCTTTCACGAGCCATGAACCGATCATGCCCGTTCCACCGGTGACGAGCACTCTTCGACCGCGCCAAAACTCACTCATGGCCACACCTTCCATGGCGCAGCTCCCGCTTCCCACATTCCTTCAAGTAAACGCACGTCACGTAGAGTATCCATGCATTGCCAAAAGCCCTCATGTTTGTACGCAACTAACTGATTATTGTTGGCTAAATTTTGCAGTGGTGCACGCTCGAAAATTTCGCTGTCCCCGCCTAAATAATCGAGTACGTCTGGCTGTAAAACAAAGAAGCCGCCGTTGATCCAACCTTCTCCCATTTGCGGTTTCTCGATAAAGTCATTAACGTGCATATTCTCGCCGTCAAAATTTAAGGCGCCAAATCTGGCTGGTGGTCTTACTGCCGTAATCGTGGCGAGCTTACCGCGCGATTTGTGATAATCAATCAGTTGCCTTATATCGACATTGGCTACGCCATCACCGTATGTCAACATGAACGGTTCGTTGCCGATCCACTTTGCTAGACGCTTGATGCGACCAGACGTCTGGGTGGCAATGCCCGTATCAATTAGATGAACGATCCAATCCTTTGCAGCTTTGTCGTGGACTTGTTTCTTGCCGTCTGAAAGATTGATAGTAAAGTCATTCTCCAAATAATATTGATCCAAGAAATAGCTTTTGATCACTTCGCCTTTATAGCCAAGGGCGACGATGAATTCTTTGAATCCATAAGTTGCGTAGATATTCATGATGTGCCAGATAATCGGGCGTCCACCGACCTCAACCATCGGTTTCGGTTTGACTACGGTTTCTTCCATCAACCTCGTGCCAAATCCACCTGCAAGAATGACGACTTTCATTGAGTTGGAAAGACCTTCCCTGTGGCGAGACAGGCGAGGATAGAAGCGTATAACAGGCTGGAATTGTACCATCCTGAAAAGTTGGATGGCGAACTCTCTAAGATGCGGTTCTTTGCAACGTGATTTGTAACTGAAGTGGTACATTTACAAACGAGTTGGCGGCGCCATTAACAAGATCCTCAAGATCACGGTTAGAAAATTGACTAGCAATCTTCGATTAAGACGCTTCACGGCAGCGATGCTGTTGAGCAACTTATTGTCAGGCCTATTCTTTACAACCGCGGGTTTTGCACAAGGCAAAGAAGGGACTCGCCTCAACCTTGAGGCCACCGTATCTGGTGATAGCAAGATCGAAACGGTCACCAATCAACTGGTTGAAAAGGAAATCGAGTTAGCGCGGCTGACAACTCTTTTTCGCCGCAACAATGTGCGGGAAACAAAGTTGCACAAATGGCTTACAGTCGGCTTTAACACGGCGGCTTATGCCACGGCCGATGCCGGTAACATAGTCACTTTCATTAACGGATACAAGTACCACACTCGACCGCAAGATCTGAATCTGGGCACCGCAGAATCTGGCCCATTATTGATTTTCCTGGGAGAACTTTTGTTTTTCACCAAGACGTGCACGTTATCGGGGCTCGATATCTGGCACCACTATCAGATCAAGTCGCGTGGCTTTGACCGTAAGACTTTTGAGTCGCGGGCCGCTCAACTCGAAACGGCTATCCACTCTCTTCTTAGCCAGAGACAGCAGCTCGTCAATGCAAGCGGAGTCAATGCTTATGCCCAGGAACAAGCCGTTTTGCAAGATATATCCGATGGACTGTACAAGGAATTCGTATACAACTATGGACGTTCGAAAAAGATACAGGCATTTCATGCCACCGAAAACATAATCACGAGTTACACATCTGCCACTGGCGCGTGGGTAGGCGGACTAGGCATCTTCGAAGCAGCTCAGCATGTCAGACCACGCACGGCTGCTGTGGGTGGCATCGGCTTTATCTTCTCGGGATTAGGATTCATAGCTAAGGATTGCGGATCCAGATGGATGTCTTTGCGTGCGCAGAAAAAGGCGAAAGCCGAACTACTGGCCAGACACGGTGTGGCGGCCGCCGATCCGGTCAGCAAGCTAAGTTCCGACATTCTGCCACTCGGCGCAGTAGGCGTCACCTCAATCCAAAAGCGGCAAAAGATCTACGCAACGATGCACACAGTCTTGACGAAAGATCAACTGCTCAGTCAAACCGAAGAGCGCGAAGAATATCATCGATTCCTGCACGACCAGACGATTAACACGGCAGAGGGATTAGCCAACATTGCAGCAGGTACTATTCTCGTCAATTCCGGTTATCGTTTTAACTACTCACAAAATCCGCTAGTGCAAATCGACCACGGTAGAAAATTCTTGCGGCGATTTGCGACCAGCGCTTTAGTCTTCACCCCGACAGCGTCTGCAGGCATCATCGACACGCCCGCTGAAGCTATCTACGGAGAGTGGCGCCACAAGAAAGATTGCAAAAAGGGAGCGTGTCCGGAAGTGGCACTTACAGATCGGCTTACTCTGTTGGATCAAGCAGAAAGCGCGATCAAACAGTAACAGTTGTGAGCGTCAACACGCGCATAGGGCGTGAGAGCATCGCGCCGAATCAAGACTTCAGCAAGCCTAGTGTTTTTCCTAGTTGTTTCTCTTGGCATCAGGACTAGAATGGGTAGGTTCTCTTACTAACAGTAAATAAAACATGCCATACAAATACGTGAGCGGCTGCCTCATGGCACTATGCTTAGCCGTTTTTTGTCCGTCGTACGTTTTCGCCCAAAGGGTCGCTTCAGACTATTTCTCTTCTGGCCCCTCTGGCTCCGACGCCTTCTCCTCTGGCGTGGCTGCAACGCCAATGTCTCCATTAGAGATGCGACGCATTCGCACGAAGTATTACCACGAAGAACAATCACGATCATTCTCCGTGGTCGGCGACGAATTTGCTGGTTATGGACCAAATCTCATTAAGGACCTAGATATATCACTCTTCAGCGAAGCTGGCAAAAATGACCCGTTTGCATCGGGCGTGCCAAAAAAGGAATGGACATATGTAACTGGTGCTCCATCCTATTATCCGGTGGCAAATTGGGCAGAACCAACGGGCGGCCAGTGGGACTCGTTTACGTCAGGCGATGCGTTCTCTTCGGGCGATAGGTTCTCGCGAGAGCCTAACTTGCGTGGTTGGACTGGCAATCGGCGTTCGCGAAGTCGAATGGTCGCCTTTGGGTTTAATCGAGTGCCGCAATTGCAGGGAGCAACTAATGGCACCATCGGACCGGCTTCCTCATTCAATACTTCTCAGGCGCCTAGGAAAAATTCAGCGCCTCACTGGGAAACTGCGCGGTTGCCTTTAAAAGTGTACATCTCCGGTACCGTGGAATATGCACGAAATGGATTGTTTCGGAACGAAATCAAATCAGCGCTGCGCGCGTGGCGTGAAGCGTCGGGCGGGAAACTCAACTACGTGATTACGACTCGGTTCACTGAAGCGGACATTTATTTTGTCTGCCAGCAAACTGCAGATGGTCAGTGGGCAGAAAACATAACTGAGTTTCATCAAAAAATGTATGACCGAGTCAAGGTTTGTTTTCTGGAAGACACCTTGCTCAAGCTAGAGCCCAAACGGGTTAGAGCATTGTGCTTGCATGAAATTGGTCATGCTCTCGGCATTATGAAGCACTCGACTAACAATCAAGACGCGATGTCACTCTCCGCAACCGATGATTTTCACCCAATCGTGGTGCTCACAAACGGAGACAGAAGAATCATTTCGTCGCTGTACTGCGAATAATGAGTTAAACTGCTGCTGTTTACCACACGCGGAAACACTTTCATCAGCGAAGGTGGGTTCATCGGCTAACTCAGTGATTCGGCAAATAAAACGCTTCTTTCTTGGTGCGCCGCTCGATAGTCAGAGTGAGAAAGAAGAGCGTCTCAACATTCCTGTTGGACTTGCCGTGTTCGCGTCGGATGCACTTTCATCCTCTGCTTATGCCACTGACGAAATACTGATCGCGCTAGTCGGCATGATTTCGGTTACAGCCTCGACATCGATGACCGAAGTTTCGATCGATGCAAGCAATCTGTACCTGTGTTTCCCTGTAGCCTTGGCTATAGCCTCGCTTCTTGGGATAGTAATCTTTTCCTACCGTCAGATCATTCAAGCTTATCCCGACGGCGGTGGTGCCTATATTGTAGCGAAGGACAACCTTGGACCTGCATGCTCTTTGCTAGCGGCGGCGTCCCTATTGTTCGACTACATTTTGACTGTAGCGGTCAGTGTCAGCGCTGGCGTAGCAGCGATTATGGCCACCTTCCACGCTCGCACCTTTGATCAGGAAGTGCTGGAAGAACGCTCAGCTGTTGCGCTTTCCGTAGCGGCGATTATTGCCCTGGTGCTGATGAATCTTCGAGGCATCAAAGAGAATGGGCGTATCGTCGCCATTCCAGCATACGTCTTCATTGCCAGTATGCTCGCTTTGATTTTTACTGGAGTTTTTCGTAGTTCCGTTTTCGCACACCCACCGCCGTTGACGTTTCATGGAGTACAGATAGGCGTGCAGCACATGGCAGTCGGGCTCATGTTCCTGAAGGCGTTTGCTCACGGTTGTGCCGCTCTTACTGGTATCGAAGCGGTGTCGAACGGAGTCAAGGCATTCAAAGAGCCTTCGGCACAAACAGCAAACCGCACTATGGTGGTAATGGGTGGTCTGCTTGCCACCATATTCATCGGGCTGACGTATCTGGCGATGGTTTACCAGATTGTACCTGTGGAAGGCGATACGGTCGTATCGCAGATTGCGCGGACAATACTGAGTGGTCAGGATATTTTTTACTACGTTGTCCAATGGGCAACGATGATCATCTTGATTCTGGCTGCCAATACAAGTTTCGGCGGCTTTCCTCGATTGGCGATGATCTTAGCTAGCGACGGCTACATGCCCAGACAAATGATCAATCTTGGCGATCGGCTTGTTTACTCAAACGGCATCGTTTTGCTAGGAACGTTGGCGGCAGTTTTTGTTGTCGCATTCCACGCAAATGTGCACGCATTGATGCCCATGTATGCAATCGGTGTTTTCTTGTCGTTCACGTTGGCGCAGCTGGGCATGGTGGTCCGCAGTTTGCGTAAGCCCGTTGCCGCCTCTGATAGCACCGAGGCTCGACCTGCAGTCGACATCAAAAAAGTGGTGGCAAATGGTCTGGGCGCTTTTGCCACTGGATCTGTGTGTCTGTTGTTGTGTATTGAAAAATTCATGGCCGGTGCCTGGTTGGTATTGATCTGCTTGCCGCTGATTATCTGGTTTTTCTGTTGTATCAGCAAACATTACCGAACGTCGCAGAGGCTATTGGCTTTAGCACCGGGCACATATCACCCGGTCAAAGTCGAGCACACTGTATTGGTGCTGGTGGCTGCGCTAAATAAATCAGTTCTTCCAGCGCTTGGGTATGCGACAAGCATCTCCAAACGAGTGGAAGCCGTTCATGTTGAACTCAATCCAGCCGCAACAGCGCAGTTGAAACAGGACTGGGAGGCTTGGGGAAGCGGCATTGAACTGGTTGTGTTGAAATCGCCACACCGCTCCTTGAGCTCAACATTGTTAAAGTACATCGACGCAGTTGAAGCTCGCTATGACCACGATGTTGTCACAATCGTAATTCCTGAGTTCATCTCTAAGAAGTGGTGGCACCATCTCCTGCACAATCAAAGCGCAATCACAATCAAGACAATGCTGCTCTTCCGCCCTGGCAAGGTGGTCACAACTGTTAGATATCATCTTAAAGAGTAAAGTTGCTGGAATAAATTGTCATGTCTAGCGCAATTCTTGCTTTGGCAAGACCGGAACTAGCGAGTTCGCAGTCGAAAACATAAGGACACTCATTTCGTCGTACTAATAATCGGTTGGATTGTTTTGCTTAACCAAGCTACACTGGCGGTCTGTTACCTGACGATTACTGATATGAAAACAAAAAAATCCTTACAGCCAGGCTTTGCAGCCGTGATTACGGGTGCGTCGACGGGAATTGGCCGCTCCCTTGCCATCCTGTTGGCGACCGATTATCAGGCGAAGCTGGTGATCAACGCCAGAACTGAAGACGCCTTGCTGGATACGAAAAGAATTATCGAAGAGAGAGGTGGAAAGGCAATTGCAATCGTCGGCGATATCGCGGCGAGAGACATGCCCGCACGCCTTGTGGCAGCTTGCGTTGAAGAATATGGTGATATCGATCTATTAGTAAATAATGCTGGAATTTCGATTCCGGGATTACTGCAAAATGTAAAATTGGAAGACTGGCACCGGGTTATGGACGTCAATTTTTTTGCACCTCTCTACGCTGTTTATGCGGCTCTCCCTTATTTCCTGAAAAAGAATCAGGGCACGATCGTCAACGTCGCATCAGTGGCAGGTAAGGTCGGATTGCCTGGTCGCGTTTGTTATTCAACCAGTAAATTTGCCTGCTTAGGAATGAGCGAAGGCATGGCCGCCGAGCTAATACATCGTGGCATCGACGTAGTCACGGTTTGCCCCGGCTGGGTGAGAAGCCATTTTTTCAAAAAGAATAATTTGTCCTCAACTATGGATCCAACCACGATCGGAGAAAGAAAAGATTTTCGTGGTTGGATGATGCGAAACCTGCTCAGCTACAGCCCGCAACAGGCAGCAGAAGCCATTCGTGACGCCATGATGGCAGGCGACAGTCAAGAAATAATTCTAACGCTGCCTGCCATCGTCACCGATCGCCTGATGGGGATCTGCCCGCCAGTGGCATTTGCGGTGGCCAGAAAGGTACCTAAACAATACCTAGATAATACTGAATTGGGCGAACTTGAAGTGCCCAAAAGTTCTTAGGACACGCAATACAAGCTGGATGCTAATAACTGTGTCAAGAAAAACGTGCTGGGTTTACCTATAAAAACATATAGGGTGATTTTCAAAGAACATGGAAATTCTCATTAGCGCGGGTAGAATTTTCTTCACACTTGCGAAACCGCAAAGTCTACAACTGTAAGCCCTTTGGCTATTTCGCAAACAAACGAGCTATGAGTTCCAAGCATGAAATTAGTGTGCGATACAAAATTGATTGTTGGCAAAAAAACTCAGGATATGGAACTTTATTCCGGCAGTTCCTTCTCTCTCCTCGGAATGAGTTTAGCCAGTAGGTAAGAGTTATGCTATTAGATACTGAATTCGCACACAGACCAGCGCCGCAAGAAGTTTGGCTTGATGCGATAGAGCACTCACCTGTTATTACCGAAGCGCCGCTGCCAGCGAAGCCCAAATCGAAAGTACGCAAGTTGCGTCGCATGCAGTCGCAGAACTTCATCGAACGAACCATCTACAACGTCGTATGCATTTTCGGTGTTCACCTCGAAAGCGCATGAAATTATTGCGCGTCAATCGCGCGCGGTAGAGGCGGTTTGCACATAACTGAGATATTGTTTCCAGTCGGGATCAGAGATTGTAGCGAACTCGATGCGATAGTCAGGATGCAACTCCCGAAGGCCAGCGTACGCCTGGCTTAACTCAGCTTCGTCAGAATGGTACATAAAGTATTCTCGAACACCAAACGTGGCAAGGCGCAGGACATATAGACACCAGCCGTGCGAATGCTTTTCACAGAGATCAATTAGATGCTCTTCAATTAAATCCAGCGCAGCGCCTTCGTCTGGATGCCACAGTGAATTAATTGGTTCTTGCTTGCAGTACAAGCTAAATCCGCTCAGCCTGATCAGGTCTTTTACTGGTGCCTGAGCTGCAAATTGGTCATCTATCAAAACTTGCGCGGGTCTGCCTTCTACTTCACGCGTGTGCACAGTCCAAACCATGGTTAACAGAGCCTTATAGGGGAATCCTGCAAATACTAGCATCCCGCAATCCAGCTGCTGGGCATTGAGCGCCGGAAAAAGCGCAAAAGAATTATCATGCCAATGCTAAAGTTTCCTCTGATGAGTTAACCCCTCCTAAACTGAGCTAAACACTCGGAGCGCTGGCTTGAAACTTCCAATCGCAGTTCGCAAGAAGTACCAGCTGTCAGACATGCCAAGCATGTCGGGGCGCCAGTACATGGCGCAGGGCGCGTCATTGATGTTGCTAAAGTACGGAATTGACTCTTTTGTCAGCGGATACCTTTTTCATCGGGAATGGCTGTTCTGGAATTATTTCGTGCCCGGTGCTTTCTCTGGGGTAACAACAGTCAGTACGGCGGATTTGTGGTTTTACGCCGGAATGTTGATGGTCGCTCTTCCGTTTGCACTTATCGGTTCATTTTTGACGCTGCGACGACTTAACACGATCGGTTTGCCACCATGGATGGTGATTCTGTTTTACACTCCGTTCGTCAATATGATCTTCTTTATCATTCTTTCAGTGGTCGACAGCAAACCATCCACTAAGGTGCCTGAGCCTAAAGCGATCGAAACTAAAGCGAGCGGAGACGAACCGCCAGCGATCACTGAAATCCACATGCCGTTGGATGGCATTGAGAGTAAAAAATTGCCTGCGACCACGGCAATGCCACTGCCCTTTCCAGGCGAGAAAACAGCCCTTCGGATCATCAGCAGAATGCCGGTGGATAATCCCAGAGCGTTTCTTGTAGCCGCCTTATTACCTGTGCCAATTTCAGTTTTAGCCGCGCTGTTCAGCGTTTCAGTTCTGGGAGTTTACGGATGGAGTGTATTCACCGCAGTGCCGTTCGTGGCAGCCATTGCCGCCCCAATCCTGTATGGTTGGCAAAGGCAGAGAACACTGGTTGAGTGCATATTCAACGCAGTGACCTGTTTGTTACTAATGGCCAGCGTTCTTTTGATCATTCCATTTGAAGGAGTGATCTGCTTGTTAATGGCAAGTCCGCTAGCAGTCGGTATCGGCATTGTTGGGGGACTGGTTGGCTACGCAATTCAGGCAAACATGCCCCGAAGTGAAGGCGTCCCCCAACTATTGGGCTGCTTCGCGATTGTAATTCCACTCCTCATGGTGGGCGAATTTATCGCGCCCCCAACGTATCCGACATACGAAAACGTTAGTCACATAGAAATTGCGGCGCCACCAAATATAGTGTGGAAATATCTGATCGACTTCCCACGCCTGAAGCCGCCGACTGAGTTGATTTTCAAGACAGGGATTGCCTATCCAATTGAAGCAAAAATCAAAGGTCGGGGACCTGGTGCGATTCGCGAATGCATTTTCACCACCGGGAAGTTTGTCGAGCCAATCCAAATCTGGGATGAGCCCAAATTGCTGCGCTTCGGAGTGCTTGAGCAAGCGCCACCAATGCACGAACTCTCCTTATATCCAAAGCTTCATCCACCTCACTTAGATCGCTATCTGGTTGCCCGCCAAGGCCAATTTCTATTAAAGCCAAGCGGCGACCATCACACAATCCTTCATGGCACAACCTGGTATCAAAATTGCATGGGACCTGGCGGCTACTGGCGATTGTGGTCGGACTGGATCATCCACAGCATCCACATGCGAGTACTCAATCACGTCAAAGACCTAGCCGAGATGGAGTACAACGAAACACAGCGCCTCGCTCCCGATAACGAGATGGAGCTTGGCAAACCTAGCCGCCGATAACACAATGAGCGCGGCTATCCTAGCGCGCGAAAATGAGCGCGGATTTTCAATCCGCCTCGGTTATGGGCGGCCGACGGAAGTTCTGTTCTGGCGACATTCTTGCAGCTATGATGAATTATCCGTGTTCCAACTTTGGGGCTAACCATGTTTAGCGTGTACCATAGAAGTGGAATCTAATGATTGTAGGCAGAAAACCGACACAGGTTAATGGTGAGACTTTGGTCCGCGCGAAACGAAATAAGCGTGGTTCGGCGATAAGCGAGTTTGCTCCCGCTCTATTTCTGCTGCTCGTCGTTGCCGTTTTTCCGGTTTTGGATCTTATTTTTGACGGATTGGGCTATTGCGCCTGTGTGACGCTCAACAACCTCCAACTGCGCGAAGCAGTCAGGGTTCCAAAGTCAGTTGCCTCCAATCCACAGGGGTCTGTTCAACAAGATATTCCGAACAGTTGGCGCAATTCAACTTTCGGAGGCTTAGCTCCGCTGATGGCTGATCCAAATACCCAGGTTTCCTACGATATTGTCGCTGGAACAGCCGTCGTTGAGGTTGCTACCTCAGTTTCTGTTCGTCCTCTATTGGTGGTTCCGTTTTTTCCCAATGTGCCCGGTTTAAGCGCACCGATGAGTTTCACTATCACTAGCAGCAGAATGCTAGAGAATCCAGCATTCCTAAACTATTGAGGCCAACGATGCGCAGGAAACGTGGTCAAAAGGGACAAAGCTTAATTGAAGTGATGATCGGGCTGATCGTCATTATTCCGATCGGACTGGCGGCAGTCGATTTAGTTGTCTTAACCAACGCCAGCCAAAATAATGAGGAACTCTGCGAGATCGCTGCCCGGGCAGCCTCGACAAAAGGTAATGCGGCAGCTGCCACAAATGCTGTGCAACAAGTTATCGATCGAGTCACACTGACGAATGTTGTGCAAGAAGTGATAATCGATGATGTGCAATACAACCTCGATACCGGGCAAGTTAATGTCACTCTGATCATGAGGGTGCACGTACCTGTGCCGTTTCCAAATTTCGATACAATATCTTGCAGGGCTGGAGCAGTGCAGCCAATCGTGTCAACCCCAGCGTTGCAGTGATGGCTAGGAAATGAAAAGAGCGAGCAAGCAAACAAGAACCACCAGTGGTGCCTCAGTTATCCTTGTCGCACTTTGCGCTCTGGGACTGATTATTATTGTCTTTGGAGCCTTCCAGCTATCCCTCATAATGGGCGGCTCTCGCGAAGTTCGCAACGTCGTTGACGCTTCCATTCTCAATGTCGGCAAACGTGTTGTCGGTTTAAAAGTGCAACCGGGAATCTTCAAAGACTGCGCCGATAGTATGGGCACCGTCGGTATGAGCAACATCAACCGCGTCTGGGGCAAAGCGTATTTGATTAACGCCAATGCTGAAGGCATGCGAAATGACGGATTAATCACAGGACAAGCAAGCGATGCTGCTGATCAAGTCTACTCTGCCGCTCAATCGGTCAACGCCAACTTGCGTGCTCAACTGACCGACAAAAATCTGTTAGACCAATTCTTCAACCAACTATCTGCAAACAAACCAGCAAAGCTTCTCGGCGCAGGTGCAACAGTTAACACATCCAAGGATGCCAAAACTGGTTGGGCAACAGCTATGGTTGATCGGGGCGCCGAGAGCAACTTATCATTTTCACCCAGTCAAATTCCAATGAATGTACAAGTGAAACAAGTCAAAGTCGGCAATAGAACTTACATTCAAGGCTACACTCCATTTACCGCCAACAACAAAGAATTTGTATTTCCGAGTTTTCGCTTGGGTGAAATGCCTCACTTAATTGCCGATTCGCATTTCCAGCAGAACATCGGTGGTTTACCGACCAATCCAATTCCCAATGCATTTAGAGAAATGGGAATGGCTGATGGTGCAGGTACCACTTTGTCTGCCTCAGCGTGCGCCCAAGCCAACCCGCAGCGACAATATCAACTGGCAATACCGCAAGCCTATGTGACAATTACCTTCGCCAATCAAGCGCTTTGGATTGTTGAAAACAAACAAGTAAATAAAACCACTTACGGATTTGAACCCGAAACGCAGCAAGGAGCAAAGAAGATCAAACTCTCCGTGGGCGGCGTTTTGGACGGCTTTGGCAATCTAGGCAACGAATACAAATTGGGCAGCCTCTGGCAGCTGTTTACGGCAGCCAAAGGCGACCACACCGCGGCGTTGATGAAGCTCGTGCAGCGGGTCCAGGAAATCGATCCAACTTTCACTAAGGACCGGCTAATCGGGTTGATGTCCAGCCAAACGCTAATGCCTGGTGCTTCAAAATACTTCATCTACCCCAAATATACGACCCCGGACTTTACAAATCCAACTATGAAGATCGCTTCTATGCCTGGCGCTGCGATGCCCGGTTGGCTGGCGGCCGCTAACCAAGCTGATGGTGACAAGTCCGTAATCACAACAGAAACTGCGGCAATCGATGAACCTAACACCTGCTATGACAATATAGTTGGCGGAAAGTCGCCAACTGGAAAACATTGGACCGAGTTTTATGGAAGCATCAGTTGGCAGCCAGGAACAGGATTTTCACAGTGCCTTGGCGATCTGAAATTATCCCGCACGACCAAATGTGTTTTTACCGGTGTGCCTTAAATGACGAAATTGCGAAATCAATCGACTGCAGCAATCGGCACCCTTGCAGCGTTGTGCGCCTTGTCATTTTGTCAGGCGGACGCACTAGCTGAGAACAACTTCTTGAAGTTAGGCATGGCAGAATTCAATGCTGGCAACTACTCTGATGCTTCCGGACACTTTGGAGCAGCGTTATCAACAGACTTCAACAGCTCTGTCCTACACTACTATTTGGGCAACTGCTACGTGCACATGAAGCAGAAAGAGGCGGCAATTCGAGAATTCAGAATTGCGTACGCTCTTGACCCAGACAAGGATGTCGGCAAATATGCCAAACAAGCGCTGGCCGGCTTGAATGCCGACTCTCCCGCGTCAACCGGGTCAACGGGGTCAACCGCGAACCCGTCAGCAGACGCTATCGCTAAGGCTGCTGTGGACAAATTGCTTGACCTGAAAGCGAAGCCCGGTGGTTGGACTCCCGGCGGTCCGATATCTGGTATTCCAACGCCGGGAGGTTTGCCACCTTCGGGTGTGACACCTGGTGTGGATCCTACAAAAGGTGGATTGCCCGGAACGACGATCGTGCAGAAGGGCACTGATGTGGGGCGCGGAGGGCGACTGTTCGAACCGACGACGACTACCACGCCAACTCCAACAGCAACAGACACCGCAAGCAAGCTCGAAGCCCTCAGGCGCATGTATGAAGGCAGTCGGTATGTGCCGACCACTAAAGTGAATTCGGAAATTCAAAAGACTGCAGAGAACCTGCGCGAGTTGATGAGTCAGCAAGCCAAGCCTGGCAGCCATCATCTAGTGCCGGCCGGAACAAATTTGTACATTCGGAATTACCAGTTGGTTCCATCATTGGTGCCGCCGCCAACTACACCACCGATTCCTCCAGTTAGCCCGAAGTCATCAACTCCAACTCACTAATTTTCCCAATTAAAATCATCTCCGCAATGAAGCGGGGAACTCCAGTCCCTAACGAATTGAGCGGAGATGAAACGAATTAAGATTCGAATTTGTTCAACGTGACGATGCCACTGCTTTGATCTTTTGTTCGTAATAGTGAAGCATTTCCGGATTCGACTTAAACCAAGACACCATCTTCGTAAAGCCGACTTCGAAACTGTCATTTGTTTGCCAACCAAGATCAGCTTTGATTTTTTGACTGTTGGATACCCAGACACTAGTGTCCCATTTGCGATTGGGCATTGATCCCCAATTTGGTGCCTCAGTGATGTTGAGCACTTTGCGCGCAACATCCACAACCTCTGCAAGCGAGATCTGCTGCCCGGAGCCAACGTTATAAACGGCGCCAAGATCGTCGGTTTTTGTTTGCGCGGCAAGCAAATAAGCTTCTGTTACGTCATCGCAAGAAACATAGTCCCGAGCGATATTCGGATCAACCAATGGAGGCAATTTACCATCTAATCCATTGACGATTATCGTTGGCATCAAACGATTTGGCTCTTCGAATGGACCGTATATTGAATAAAGTCTCAAGGTCGGAATGTGGACCTTCTGCGAATGGGCAACATGCTGACAGAACATCGTCGCTGATGATTTCGCGATAGCATAATAACTATTAGGCTCCATGTATTCGTTTTCTAAGGGTGCGTGATCTTTGAATCCATATTCAGATGAAGAGCCAGTGTTGACAAATGATTCAAATCCTGAAGCCAGGCAACTTTGCACTAAATTGACTGTTCCCACCAAATTTGTATTGATTATTTCATACACGTCTGTTTGCCACGAATAGGCCCCGCTAGCTGCAAGATGGAAGATCCAATCAGGCTTGATTTCGACAACTGCTTGCTTTAAATGGTCAAAATTCTGCAAGTCAACTTCATGAATCTGACAATCGGTGCGGATTTTGTCTATTCGCCAGGATGTAAATTGAGGACGCACAACAAGATGCACCTGATGCCCATCGGCAAGCAAACGACGGGCGAGGTTGGCTCCGACAAATCCAGTTGCACCTGTAATCAGAACTGTCTTCATGAGTTCTCCATGGCACAATAATATTTGATCTCAACATTAATTCGATTAAAAATCAAACATGTGCGGGTTGATAATTGCAGTTCGCTGGCACCAGTTGGATTTGAGAAAGCTCACTAACAAACCGCCCGTGAAAAACAGAATCAGTCTCAACAGCGGTTCGCATTAGATGTCGATATACTTTGTTACGACACTCACATCAATGGGTATGGAACCAGAGAGACAGTTCTCTTTTGGGCGCACAATTTATGTGCTTCACTTATTTGGCTTACATTACTAATAGTTTGGAGGAGCCCTTATGCTCGCTAATACTCTATATCGGTTCATTTACGAAGAGGATGGTCAAGGAATCACTGAATACGGCGCCATTCTGGCATTCGTTGCTATTCTAGTTGCTCTTGTTTTTGGTATCACCAAAGGTGCACTGACTGGCGCAATATCTGCAGCATTTTCTTCTGTAGTTAAGCAGCTGAACAACCTATCATCAGCTGCAAGCTTAGCTTCCTCCTAGAGTTTCAGATCCCTTAGATTCGTTGATGAATGTGTTAACAAGAAATAGGACCAAAAGTAAAATTTGGTCCTATTTCTTTTAATGCTCCCCGGTCAATTTAGTTCGCCTTAGCACTACAGCGCTCTTATCTTCGAACTCTACTTTCCAGTTCGGGTCCGTTTTGAGCTGCTGTAATATATCCGCTGTTGGTGGCAAGAACAGCCAATCAATTTTGTAGCGCCTATACAATTCTCCCCAATTGAGCCTACCGGACACCATCGACACATAGTCGGCAACCATCTGCTCTCCGTGCATGTCGTAGCGAGTGTCAATGAAAACCGGAATTTCAGGCGCATACCAAATAAGCATGTCCCCAAATTGCGCATCATTCAGAACATTGCCGGCGGGTCGGTGCTCTCTCAAAAAATCAATTGCCTTGACCGGTGTAATGAAGGCATCACTCGATTGCGGAATCGTGGGTGATACTACCCTGGTGAAGGTAAATAAACAGCCAGCCAAAGAAAGAGCGGCGACCGTAATTGGCCAAACGTATGTGAGTGGATTGAAGATGTTGGCAAATTTCTTCTTGCAATCTGCCCCAAAAGAGTATGCAAGACCATCGAGACGTTCAGGCTTCTGAAGACCTAAGTCAGGCAGGTTACGGCATCGAATATCTGTGAATAGCTCACTAACCTGCGCAATCATGATCAGCACAGCAAAGGGAATAATTCGTCGACAGGTAACACCATAGAAAACGCATATCAGAATGACTATCGCGTTGCTCCAGCGAAATGTCTGACTATTGCTTCTCGCACTGATGATTGACCGAACGATTAGGATTAAGCAGCTCAGAACCAACAATACAAATGGATAGTAAGTGAATTCGTTCAGGTCAGAGAGTTGAATAGGTCTAAGTTCGGCGATTCGGTAGTTGAAGTTGGCGAAGAACAAGCCGGGTAGATAGGACCACAAGCCAAATCCATAAGGGTTACATAGAGTCGCCAACGTCGAGCAAATCACCGACAAAGCCGCGGTTTTTGACGAGCCTCTGAAGGGTCGTTTCTCAAGCAGCGACTGCAATCCACCAACAACCAAAGCTGTGAATTGCAGAACCAGAGCGAGCACAAAAGCTGAGTGAGCATTAGCCCAGACCATTAACAGAAGCGTGAAAGCTGCCACAGTCAGCCACTGAACAGGCTCGCTGTTCTTAGCCGAGTACACTTTGCGCATCAAAAGGAGACACAGTCCCATGAAAAAGTATGATGCGATCTCGGGTCGGACCAAGAAGTGAAAACAAGCACTGCAAACTCCCAAAACGGTCAGCAAACTGGCAATCGACAAGGGCATAAACCGGGCAGACAATCGCAATGGAAATACTAGAAACGATTGGCCAAGCACGAGGGCAGTGCACATCAATAAACTCGACAATCCGCCCAACCGGTAAGCGCAGTAAAACGCAAGTTCACTAAGCCATTGATACATCACGAAAGGTTTCCCTGGCTGCAGCGCAAAACTGTAAGAGAATGGGTCAGTCACAGGCAATGCATGGTGCTCGAAGATATAGCGCCCAAGAGCCAATAACCAGCACGTATCGGGATCATGCAGACCGACACCACCGACGAAACAGCCTAATACAAAGGGGAGCAACAAGAGCAGAACCAAGAGAAGACGAGAGAGGATCCAGGCAAACGCTCCGCCCAAAACCTCTGCAATTGTCGTTCTCTCTTGCTCTTCAGCCGTCATGGTTCGATTATCCATCATTGAGGTTGCTGAGCAGTAGTGTCGGTCGGCTCATCACTTTCCCTATGCTAGGATTTCCTGCTGCTCACGGCTTCTTATAATCAAAGACAAACATCATTTCATGGTTTGTATTTTGTCTATTAGCTGGCAAGCAGTTTCAGCCAAAATGGCGGCTCCTACGCAAAGACAGGATTCATCAACATCAAATGTGGGGCTGTGAGCAATTCTGCGATTACCGGCAATCTCTGCGCCAAGAAGCACAAGCGCGCCGGGCACCACCTCAGTGAAGCTGGCAAAATCTTCTGTCCATGTCTTTCGTTTCAGCACGAGAACATTATCGATACCAATCAGCTCAGATGCGATTTGCCTCATCAACTCCGCTATCTCCGGACTATTGCCATGCGCAGATTGTGGCACTCCATATAGAATTGTGCACTCACAAGATTCTTTCGCAATCGAAGCGCAGATCTGATCGAGTTTGCTCATGATACTTTTGCGTGCATCTTTGCTCATGCTGCGGAAAAAGCCCTGCACTGTAACCTGGTTCGCTGGAACATCGGCGTGCATACTTGAGCTCTGGATCGCACTAACGAACAAAACATTTCCGTCAGAGCTGACGCTAGATTGGCCGGCTTTTTCGTATATATCCTGTACCAGTCGAGCGGCCAAAAGGACTGTATCTTGAGCCTGTCCTTGCTTATTACCCTCACGACTGCACAACACAATTTTGAAAATGTTAGTGGATACCGCTTGTGGCTCTAAGAGGATTCCAACTTTTCCTGTCGCCAACGTGCCATCCACATGCAACGTAATAATCGCCTGCACATCCTTGAGTGCGCCTTCCTCTATCATGCGCTGAGTTCCAGTCTTACCGTTTTCATCGCAAGACTCCTCGGCTGCAGGTTGCATGATCATGCGAATGCGTCCAGGTGGCTTAAGATCAGAAAGTAATTTGGCTGCGGCGATTGCACAGGCGATGTTGGCATCGTGACCGCATGCGTGCGACACCCCAGCGACCATAGAAGAATAAGTTGTTCTGTTCAATTCACCTATTGGCACGGCATCCATCTCAGCTCGAATAGCCACTGTCGGACCTGCGCCAAGGTCGGCAATGAGCCCCGTTTTGCCTATACCAGTTTTGACTGTATATCCAAGCGAAGTCAGCTTAGCCGCCAAAAGTTGGGCTGTGTTGTATTCCTCAAAGCTCAACTCCGGATGCGCGTGGATCTGACGTCTAAGCGCAATCGTCTCCTCTTGGAGCTGCCTGGCCTCGTTCAACACAGGGTGAATATCTTGCATACCTTTATCCTTGAATCGCTTTAAGCACTCAATCTTAGCTTTTGTTGTGTCTGTTGTCTCATTGAACACCGCCTGTCAGAGAAACCAAGCTGAAGTCGCAATGATTGACGCTAACTAGCACAGGTTCCATCTCCAGCTTGGCACAACACTAAAACATGGACAGATCATACTAATGTTCGCTAGTAAAACCTCGAAAAACCAGTTAACAAGCGGGTTTCTTGATTTCTTTGGCGATCGACCAACGCTTGTTTGCCAGTTCTCAGAAGTGTTAGGTGTTTGGAAACACCTCATCGACTCAAAGGAGCGTGCACATGGAATACTTCATTATGGCTTTAGTGGTTGTAACAATCGGGATGATCGTTGTCACCGTGTTTCAGGATCTGGCAGAAACAGCCACTATATACAGTATCAACATCCGCGACTGCGAACTGGAAAACTGTGATGTCTGCGCGCACGGGGCATTCGCAAACAGTTTTGAAAAGGTGAGCATATGAACATTTTCCTTTATTCACTTTTGGGAGCAGGAACAATAGCACCCATAATTATGTTCGCAATTGCAGTTTTGATTGTCATAGCCTCTGTTGCTCTTAATGACAGACTGGAACCAGCCGATAAGGAACCAGCCAGACAGAAGGTCCCTTTAGATCCAATTCTGTGGGGAGCCTATGAAAAAAGTACGCTTGATGAATCAATCCAAGAGTCTGAATGTATAGGTCAATGCGTGTTGAAGTGGAGACCGAAAAACACGAGAACGTATCAGTGACCAAAATGACAAAACTCAGATTCTACAGAGGAGCCGGCGAACAGAGTGTTCATCGGCTCCTTTGTCTTAGTAGTGGTTGGCAACGGATTAATAATTGATCGCATTTGAGCAGTGCAGAAGCGACCGCTACCTGCGTTTTGCGCATTCAACCTCGGGAAGACTCCACCAGTTCGCTGAAAGACGAGCGTCTGCTAGGATGATGTTGCAGTTTCCGACCGAAGAGATCAATGAATCTAACACAGACTACGCTAAGTCGTCGAGCCAGGGCGCTGCTGGGGCTGTTACTGTGCCTTTCCATGAGTGTTTCATCGGCACACAGCAAGATCAACAAATCAAAAGTGTATCAATTGAAACAGAAGTCCGGTGAAGTCGGTTCACTGACAATTGTTGTCAGTGACAGCGGATTAAAGGCCACGAATGAGGGTAGGGGCTACTTTATCGTCAGTCATCCTCCAAAATGGGATGTGACGATAGCGAGACCGAAGGACAAAATCTATGCTTCCATGCCAGTTGAACAGTGGTGCAAATCATCAACGTTACTCTTCATGATTGCAGCAGGAGCCTGGGACGGTGACTGGAGCAAGCGACCGGCTACAGCATGCACATGGTGCGCAATGCCTGCTCATAAATACGAATGTAAGTACGCCTCGCAGCGCACACATAGGGACCTGTTGATCGATGCAAATGTGGTGCCAGACGTTGGTTACAAACTGAAAACGACGCTGGTCATGATAGATCTCAACCTGCCTGAACCTGCCGAAAAGATTCTTGGACGGTTAGATGGAGTCCCTAACGCGAACGGCGTTCCAGCGATGTTTGAAAATCTTTTTTTGGATGGACATTCAGATCGGCGCCTCAACACGCTAGAGTGCACAAAAGTGAGTGTTCCAGGCGATCTTTTTACTTGCCCCAAAGATTATCGACCGGTCGACTTTCGCAAATTGATTCTCAATGATAGCGAGAGAAACGACTTTGATAGCCTTGCGAAGGACATGGACGTAGGACGAGGATTTGGCAAACCAAGATCGCAAAAATGAGGTTCGGTATCATAGAAGCCGACACCAGCGTCATATTGCTGCTTGGGCACCACTGGTGGCAGCGCAAATTCACAAAGCAATCAGAAACGGCCGATGCCCCTGAAAACCAGCCCTTAAGAGGGTTATGCTTGGGTTCGGCCGTTTGGGAAACCTATGTGCTTTGTGGCTCATTCTTTAACCACTTTGTTTTTTAGATCCTCTTCTCTTTGCACTTTTATTCTAGTACGCGACCGACTTACCCACATCATCCATAATAATGATTGAAACGAACTCAAAATCACCTTTTGGGTCGATGCAAATCACAGACCCCCCAGGGCTCACAGCATCGGCAAGTAATTCCGTGAATTACACAACACTATGCACCTGCAATATTACCTGGCTGCCTCAATGGAACAGCAAGTTTGGTGGCAAGTAGCATCGGAATTTGTTCTCTGTGCAATTTATTCTGTTCGAAACTTTGTTTGCCGATGCAGCAGACTGAGAAGCAGTCGAGCTAATGAACCTAGTCCGATAGCGCATACTGCTTGAGTGGCAATTTCTGCCGGCAAGTAGTACCGATCCCAATTTATGTGCACAAAGAATACAAGGCAAAAATAATTTGTCATGAAAAACACGACAGGAACAGCCATTGAATTAAGTCGGTGAGCAAGAGCCGATCTAATTGTTTCGAGCAGGCAACCGCAGATACCAGCCAAGAGTAGAAGCCATTCAAATGGAAAGCTGCTATGCGTCGAAAACAGTTCCTGCTGTAACACTATGAGCCTGTTACCGTGAAATTGTGCGGACGGTGATGTTTCAAGTTGTTTGAGAAAATCGTTCCAAAACAGAACCACTTGGACAAACTCAAGCGGATGGCTCAAATTTTCGATTTGTGGATATAGTTCTCTTGTCTGAAGAAAATCAATGGGTGGCGTGCGCGCAGCATCGCTAATAGCGAGGCTAACTTCCTGACCTAGAGCTGGAAGATTAAACACCTCAGTCGAAATCCAGAAAAACGGATTGAGAAAATAAACTGTCATCATTGAAGACAAAGTAAAAGCAACTAGTGATTTAATCGGTAGCTTATAACCAAAGGGCTGCAACCACATCCGATAGATCAATACAGCTAAAAAGTAGCAGGAGCCAAGAACAATGCCTGTAACTTTTACAGAACAGGCCAGTCCCGCCAAAACACCGCACAGGCAGCTGTAACCTGGAAGATTGGCATCTTTACCCTTGATTAATGGCAGCAGTGCAAGAGTCAAAGCCAACAGAAAAAAATTGTAGTGAACATCGCTCATAGCTCTTGTGGAAAACGTACAAAAAAGTGGGTTCATTATGAGCAAAATAGTTGCGGCAGCGCCAGCAACAAAACCGTTTGTCAGGTAGGCCAGCGAAGAGATGAGTAGACAGCATAGAACCCCGAAGGCAGCAGATTGCAGCCTCGCCGCGACTAATATATTCTGACTCGGAACTGAGCCGTCGCTAACGTTGATATCAAACGATTTGTCAAAATCGTAAAATGCAAAAAAAACCGGCTGGGAACTTGCAGAAGACCACGGACTGTTCAGGGGAAACCCGATTAGAACCTTGCCTAACTGCAAATTCTGCAAGCTACCCCAATAACCGCATGATGAGCCACGCCAATGGTCCCAGCGGAAATCATGTTTTGACAATAAATTGCAGTAATAATTGCCTGCGGAAATCCAACCAGACTCGTCTCCATGAAATGGTGTTCGGTAGGTGAGAGGAAAAAGTACTGCCGAGCTCAGCACCACTGCTACTAATCCGAGGCAGAGCATAGCCACAACACGCCGGTGTTTAACTTGAGTTTTCGATATTGATGACATTTCAGTCGGCCGAGGGCTCTGAACCTTTCGAGCAGGGCATCAGGGCTCTGCCTTACTGAGTCGAGTTGACTGTGGTTGCGATACCTAAACTAGAGAGTTTACGCCTAATTTCGGGCATCGCTGCCCTGGCTGCAGCAATGCCTGCATCGATCCCAAGCTTTCCATCACCTTTCTTGAAGGAAACGAGGTTGATCCCTGTCGTATCGGGATGAATTAAAACATCTGCTTTCTGACAATTGGGTGTGTCAAAGTTTGCCAGCTGGATTCGCAGCGCTTGCCGTCCCATTGAGCCGAGGGCGCGGAAGTCGCTTATGGGTCTTTCCTTCAGTTGCTCGTCGATGTTTACGGCAATGACTATATCAGCACCCATCGCGCGACAATGGTCGACTGGGACATTATTGATCACGCCGCCGTCACAGTAAAGATGATCGCCTATCTGCACTGGTTTCCGCAGTTCCGGCACGGCGGTGCTGGCGACCAGAGCAACACCAAGATCTCCTTCTGTCAGCCGACAACTCTTACCGGTGACAACATCAGTGACGACTGCTGCATAGGGAATGTTCAGTTGCTCAATTTTCTTGGAGCCTATAGCTTTGTCCGCATACTTTCTGAATTTCCATCCATAGTAGAGACCATCGAAAGGTTTGTAACCAAACATTCTCAAGGTCAGTGCGGTCGGTTCAAGAGCCAATCGTAAGATGGGCATCGGCGTAAACTCTTTGGTGAATGTGTTCTTTTCGAATATGGCTGCGAGCTCGTCCAGAGACATTCCACCGGCATAGAAACCACCGACTACCGAACCGATACTAGTACCGGCAATTATGTCAATCGGAATGTGCTCTTCCTGAAGCACTTTCAAAACGCCGACGTGTGCAGAACCGCGTGAGCCGCCGCCTCCTAAAGCCAGACCAATGCGCGGTCGGTTCAACGATTTAGACGGATTGCTGACTGCCTGCGAGCCGGAGTTCGCATCGTCTGATTGAGCTGTTTTCTGAGGAACTTGCGCAGACGCAGAACTGGCAACAAAACTGACTGCCACAGCTAACGAAATAACCTTTCCAATTGTTTTGTGCATTCTCTCAGATACCCTCACAGTAAATCGAAAGAATAACCCATGAACGATAGTACTGTCCTTAGTTGCAATACCATGTAAAGAGATCCTTTTGGCGGTATTCACGCGTTGAGCGCGCTAAATAAGACATCTTTCAACTCCAGATTGCTGAAGTAGATGGCCGCATTAGGCACAGTAACGGTACGGTTGCCACAAGAGTCGTGCAATTGCTCGTTTACGAGGCGGCACTAAATGCGGTTGGGAAAGTTATGGGAGCGGCGTTGAAAGAGAGTGCAGAAGCGCGGAGCTACGCACGTTTAGCAACTTCGTATGCGATAGATATAACGAGTTACATGACGGAAAAGAAAGTATTGGATGGTCCAGCAAAAGAGCAAAAGATGCAGGCGCACCACATTCCACTTTTGCTCACGTGTAGCACGAAATATGCGTTGTCTTAGTTTTCTGATAGACTTCTTGATGAAATCCCACGGGATGAGATTCCAGTCTAGAGCCTTACCTTCTGCTCCGATACCATATTTGGTTCTATCTTTCACAGTCGTTTGAATCCTTTACATTGATACTTCGCGGGACACCCTCTGGAAGTCGGCCACCTTTCGGCGTGGGCATGGTTCCCTATCTGCGCCATTACAGCGGAGCCTTAGCTTCCTCCAGAATCCTCTCCCCCCCTGAGCATTAGCCGTTGTTTGCACTTCGGTTACTTGCTGAACTAGCAAGAGCCCATGGGGCTTACCACGTTCCGATTTATTGATTATGTCCGGGTTAGGTCGCATCTTTATTCCGGTGGGAGTTTTGCCTCCATGCTGCTTATGGCTGAACTTCAGCAGCCAACCGCACGTCCCTTTTTGGGTATGGTGTATCAACGGTGTATCAACCACATTTCACCATTTTGGAAATGACGGAACTGCTATGTTTACGATGCTTCGCTTTCGCTGACCATACCGGACTCCCCTTGCTCCTAGGTCTCACATGTGGCTTGGGCGTCGGAGCTTTCGTGCCCTTCTATTCACCGCTTTCATTACTTACTGGCAGCGCGGGCGGACTCCGTGTTATTCGAATGTCGAATTAACGTGGAGCCTTTTACGTGAGGACAAAGCATGGAGGTGCTCTGAGACGGAGTCTACTCAATTAAATCGACCTCGTGTCGATGATCAACCCGTTTCACCGTTTCAAATATAACGAAACTTAAGATGGTTCGTCTCCTGACCATGCCGGTCGTCTAAGTATCCAAAAGGGCTGTTCGCAATTTAGAAATTTAGGCAGTTTTTGCAACAGAGCCCGCCAACGCGCTCAGGACTTCTTGAATAGCGGCTCTCGGTCATCTAATCTCTATTTTGATCACAAGTTAATCGGGTAGCAAGTATGAACATTCACTTTAAGTTAGGAAAAAGATTGGCTGGACCAATTTACTTGAGCCTTGCAACAGAGATCGCCCGAATGATTGATACTGACGAGCTGAGAGCGGGGCAAGCATTGCCGTCGAGTCGAGAGCTTGCTGCTCAGTTGGGGCTGTCGAGAGACACTGTTGTAAATGCTTATCGGGAGCTGAATAGATTAGCTTACACGTGCGGCGATCCTCCAAAGGGCACCTACATAATTGAGCGCCACCACAGGATATCTAGTCATGTAGAAGAAATAAAGTTGAATAATGAGATTTTGTCAGCTTTCGGAAAGCAAATGATTGGAGAGATGTTTCGTCATTCTTCGAGCGCAAGCTTCGCAGGTCTAAACTATGGAGCTGTACCAAGAAGTGCACTGCCGATACGTAAGTGGGGAAGCATCATGCAGGAGCTGTGTAAGCCTGAAACATTCCGAAAACTTGAATATAAGCCAGATGTATTAGGTAGATTTGAATTGAGGAAAGCTATAGCCGGGTATTTGTATCGAACAAAAGGAATTGAGTGTGATTGGAGACAGGTAGCGGTTTTTTCCATATCATCGGGACTGATCAATGTTGTTTGTAAGCTTCTCTTGGAGCCAGAAGCAACAGTTGCGGTTGAGGAGCCTGGTTATGGTGCTGTCAAAAACATTGCCAAAACGCTTGGTTTGTCTTTGCTGCCTGTGCACTTAGACGATCAAGGTTTAACCGTGAAGATACTGGAAAGCCATAAAGGACCAATACATATGGTCTATGTCACTGCCGGGCACCATGATCCGACAGGGACAATTATGTCCATGGAGCGGCGCGCAGAGTTGCTGTCGTGGGCTCAAAAGAAAGGGGTTTGGATAATAGACGATGACTACGACGGGCATTTCTACTATGATTCTGAGCCACCAAAAGCATTATGGTCGCTGAATCCAGAATCGAATGTTATTTATAGCTCGACGTTTTGGCAGATCTTATATCCATTAACAACGATTGGGTATGCTGTATTTCCTAAAAAGTTGATACCAGCCATAGTGGCTGCCAAGGAACTGCAAACAGAATGTCTTGCAGATTCGATGGTACAGCTTGTCTTAAGTAAGCTCTTGGATGAGGGGCACCTGGAAAACCATATTCGGAGAACAAGAAGGATCTTCTCTAAACGAAGGGTCGCAATAATCTATGAATTGAAGCGCCAGTTTGGTTCTGACATAGAGATTCGAAAAGAGAGTGCGGGTTGCTACATTGCAATTTATTTCAGGCGCTGGAGCGAAAGTGAGGTTAACGCCGCCGCTTTGGAATCGGATCTGCCAATAGTACCGACACGCTCTTACTATTTAGTTAACTCCAAGGATGGAGAGTATTTGTTCAACTTTACTTTGGACCCAGAAGAAATAGCAGCGGCAAAACTCGCAGCGTTCGTCAAAGTGTTAAGGGTGGAAGAAGCCAGTCAGAAATAGGTATCTCATAGGGTGTGCATAGTGGCATACCGTAGCGTTCGGGTAATGGCATACCATGACTACCTCCGATAGGCCAATTCAGCTAGCGAAGAGATATATTTGACATTACTGATGTCGAAGGTGCTTGATTAAGCCAAGGCTGAGTTATCAATATAGAAAAGTTCTCCGCATTCCTCAGATTCATTTCGAGTTGGAACCCCTTAAAAATAAGAACCAATAGACTAGCTCAGCGTGTCTTTTATCGGCGGTGCCGCTGTTTGCAATGACTGAGGGTGAGAATTTAATTTCTATTCTGAGGCTCATTCTTGCCATGGAACTCTTCGCACAGCAGCGCCATCCTGCACCGAAGTGCGAGCGAATGAAAGGAATCTGCGAAGAGTCTGGATAACATCCCGAGTTCGAATGCGGGGACGGTAAAAGAAGCTCTGGTCAGAAAGGAAATGGATCGAAGGTTCTTGCCGTGGACCTACCTATTTTATTGCCTTTCAAGACATTGATGGCAATGAAATATCGCAATCTCTGTGGACCTTCGGTGATGTGAGCGCTATTCACCAGGCCTGTCATATTCCCGCTTAGAGACTAGCACTGCCGGAACATCGTTTCTTAGCGATTCAATCGCTTAATCGAGTCAATAGGTGCATGGCTTGTCGTCATGCGCCGTCAAACACAAATGGAGAAAAATATGAGCAATAAATACACCTACCAAGATCCGAAAAGAATGGCTTTCTCGGAGGAAGTCAAGGAATTGACTGCATTCGAGCGTCAACTTCGGGATAGTTTGCCCCGCTTGAAGAATCGTGAGGCTCAATATGCAGAGACGCTGGCGAAGGGTGGCAGTCAGACCGAACGGGACTACGCCATTCTCCTTTATGCGAAAAATGTTACCTTGGCATCCTGCGTCATTCAGGAACTTGCCGATCGCATAGCTACAGTCGAAGCCTCGACTCGCCGGATGACAAGGTATTTGGCCCGTTACGGCGAAAAGTTTCACGGCGCCAACAAGGCGCTTTGGCAAATGTACGTGCTGGGCGCCTATGAGGAAATCGTCAATGCCAAAATTGCTCTTGCCTCTGGTCGCAAGGAGGTGGACATTCCTCCGCAATTGCGGGGACAGTTGCAAGCCATCATGGAACGGGCCATTGCGCTTGCCCCTGGTGCCACTAAGCTGCCAATGTTTCCATTTGGCGGCTAATTAGCCCTGTGAAACTCGCCTCTGGGAGCTAGCCAGGATCCAGAGGAAACAACAGTGCACGCAATTCACGAAAGAGACAAAGAAATGAAAGCCATACTGGACTCCAACTTTGAAGCCTTCCTCGTGCTTATCGCCTTGATCGGCTTGCTCTTGTTCTTGCCCCCGAGCAAACCGCGTCGAAGCGTAATCCGCCCGACCGGACCCGGACCCAAGGACAGAAACGCCCCCGTTTACATCGGCGGCGGCCCCCTCATAAAGCCACGCAAACGCGCCGATTGAGGAAGGGAACCTGACGCACCTGCGCAGCAGGTGTGCCCGTAAGCAAAAATGCAGGCGTGGGTTTTGTGGCTCGTGCCTGCTAATCCAAACCAATAGAAAGGAATCATCATGAATACCCAAAATCTGAAAGGGCAATATGCTGTTGCCGCAATGGAAGACCAGCGCAGCGCCAAAGAGGCCTTGATGGAGGTCAATCAGTATCTCCAAGTGGCAATCACCGCCTGTCGCGCTCTTTCGTATGACGCACGGGCGATCAAAGATGTTGAGCTGAAGAAGTCGGCTCGACGGCTCTTGCGTCTGGTGCAGGCAATGAAAGATGGTCCGAACGTGGCCGTTTGGGCGGAGCTCAGTTTAATCGAAAAGGCTACGCGAGAGGCCTATGATCGGGCCCAGGACAAACCCAAGTCCTGATGCGCATAGACCCAAGATGCGGTGTGAAGGTGGGTAAGCTCACCTTCACACCGAGCGCGAGAGGAAGACGGATGTGCGTGAAGATGGGTTGCTAACCCGGTCTTTCTAGTTCATCAATGTCAAACCAGTGAACACGACTTCTGAAAAAGTGTCAAGCATTTTTCCCTGCAAAACGTCCTCACAGACTCGGTTCTGATAAATTGCTGATTGCCTTACTACTTTTAATCAGCCAATTGTTAGGGTTCTGGGGAGTGGGGAGTGGGGAGTGGGGAGTGGGGAGTGGGGAGTGTCCAAGGCTCACCAGACTCACTATAAAGCATAGTATCAAGGAACACCGAAAGAGAGGTAAAGACCCAAAATGTAAGCCTGACGGCGAATTACAGTTATTTAGTTGGCGGGATGGAAACCACCAACCCAGCCAGGAACAGAGTTTACAGCTACACGCCTCCAGAAGAGCCTAGAACAAAAGCGAGGTTGTCCTGGTACCAAAACCACATTTTGATAGAACTTCTAGAGCCTTCTGGAGGGGTCACATAAACTATCAGCTCTTCCTCGCAACCCAGAAAATCGCCTGAAGACTAGCTGGAGCTTCTAAATCGCTCACGGGCATATGTATCGGCAATTGCCCCCAGCAGGTCTATGATCGTTTTGTCTGGCCAGAGGTTCTTCAAAAGGTGCCCCTCAATACAAACGTGTCAAAGAAGCTGGCATCACCTTCATGTTCAAGTACGACCAAGTAGATCCAAGCCTGTTGCACAAATTTCCCGCCGCCGACAAAGCTTTTCTTCACTGTTTCTGCGCTTCTCGCATTTTTAACAGCTCTTCCAAAAAACGCGGGCTGCTTGGTTCTTAACGCACCGCCTTTGGTGCAGACATGATACCAGATTATCAATGCCGGCGGTGGACTGAACTGAGCCCCTTATAAAAAAAATTTGCCGAGGAATACCGGAGCGAGCGTAGCGAGTGGGAGAGCATAAAAAAGTGTGGGGTCTGAGGACTGGCTTAAGATTTCGGCTTCCAATGAGCTTTTCTGTAGATGACAAAGT
>PLZS01000011.1 GCA_003153555.1 Candidatus Melainabacteria bacterium
TCCAAGTGGTTTAAGAGCGAAGGATATGACGTAGTTCCTGATGTTCGAGATCAAGCTTATAAGGGACGCGCAGCTGAAGCTCGTAGCACCGACAGGGCGATTGCCGAAACCCAAGGCATAATCTTGAAAGATTCGGGCAAAGTGAAACCCGGATTCTACAGAGCATGGGTGGGCGATTTTTACGAGAATCTTAATATCCGCACGAAAGCCGTGCCGACCGTCACGTTGGAGAAATTGACCGGTGTTCATCAAATCGTCGGCGTCACTGTAAAGCAATGGGACGCTAATGCCAATGCTCACAGCATTCAGGTGTTGGGCGCCAAGAACTCTAAGGAGGTTTACGGAATCGAGTTGGCTAAGCGATTGGGATTCACCACTGCTGGTATCATAGACGTCAGGGAGTCTGGACCGAATTGGGTTTTCACTTATCGTGGACCAGGGAACGGATCCCGCGGACTGAGCCAACATGGTGCAGACATGCTTGCCGGCCGTGGCTGGAATTTTGAACAGATCCTCAGACAGTATTATCAAGACCCTGACGGAAGGTTGCGCCTGGACTATATGGACGGATACAAAGCTGCCTCAGCGTTCAGACCGCGCCCGATGCCGATCAAGGAAACGACGACCGAACCAACCCCATCTGAAACAGAGTAAATATGTCAGAAGAACATCATATTAAGACCGATTTCATGGACAGGCAAGCCCGTGAAAGTGCGACTCCATTTATGCAAAAGTTTCCAGTGCGAGTGATGGCGGTATTGCTTGCCGTTGGTATCTTATATGGTGGCTACAACCTTGTTATGTATTTTATGAATCTGGAAAAGAATCAAGCGATAAATAACGTTGGTGTCACACTGCAGGCGCCTGATCTTCAAGACGGAGTAGCACGTGTTGACGTCACTATTTCTAATTTGAACGCTGTTCCGGTGGATCACATTCAATTCAAATATACTATTAATGGACCGGATGGAAACGCGGCCGCGACAGGTTTGGTAGCCATTCCTGAAATGATACCAACTGGTGCGTCAAGAACTTTTCGGCACGTGAAGCTGGGACCGTTGCAAGGCGAGGCGGCTCGCATGAAGGCTGAACTGGTTGACCTCAAGGTTGGACCGAAATCGACATTACCAGCCGGTCTAGACAGTCGGTTTACAGAAATTTTGACACTGAAGCCTGCTGAATCCATTCCCGCGTTCACGGAATTCGTTGGTCAGGCACCAAACTTTGCTCCCGGTTTTATCGGGCTCGGTCGTGCTTATCTTGCAGACGGTAATGACAGCAAAGCGCGTGACGCGTTTGAAAAGGCGGTTAAGTTAGATCCTAAAAGCGCCGATGCTCACTACGCCTTGGGCTTATCTCTGCTCGGCAAAAACGATCGCGCCACAGCCGAGAAAGAAATTGGCATCGCCTACGATCTTGCTCCAAACGATCCTGACATTCAAAAAACGATCTCAGAAAACCGTAAGTAGAAGATCTTGTTACTTTTTCATGGTGCGCGTTCGTTTATTGATTGCTTCGCCTAGCCCTTCGAACATGTCGTACACATCGTCTGAATTTTTATCAGCTGTCACTTCGACAATAGCTTTGACTCGCATGTATCCCGACGGCACTTGAAATTCGGTGAGAGAAATGTCCGCAGCGCGACTCGATGTGGTGCGCAACAGCTGTTGCGTTTCCTTAGCTATGTTTTGGCATTTGAAATCCAGCGGCAATCCCTTTTCGGGTAAGCCGTAGAATCGCGCAATTGTTTTGCAAACTGACGGTGGGAACTGTTCGCAGACGATATAAGTTGCGTGAGTAACCGCGCCTCGGTCAGACAATCCACTTTTCCAGCCATCGGTTGCTTTCTTTTCCAACCATTCAGGCGTTTCATAGTTGCAAATTTTGAGACCGTTTAAGACTGTGCGGTTCTTAAGTTTCACTGGAATTGACGAGTAGACGACTCCTGATGCAGTGGCTATGGTTGCGCTGAACGAATTGACAAAGTCCTGCGCTTTACAGACATACATCTTTTTTGATCGAATGTTGAAAAGGTTGACGTCAAAATCAGGTGCGCTGGAAAGAATCATCAGCGACGTTTTTTTAGTCGTAAGTTTCATCGCCGTTGGCGATATGTAGATAGTTTGGTCACCGAATATTTTTGAACTTTGATTTAAAATCCAACCGTGCTGCAGAGAATGACTATCAATTGGCTTGGCAAAAATTGGTGCGTTGCCAGCATTAACCGCGATGTTCGCCGTCGTGACCAAAAGGAACTTTAGAGAATGACTGCGCACTGCACTTAATGTCCAACTAAGGACGGAAGCCCGTTATCGTAACAGTGAAATCTTGGACCGTTGTGTTTGGTGAACCATTCTGGGGTGCGTATAGCTGCTGAATTTTTCGGTTCAGTGATTGCACCGTGTTGGTGTGCTTGCCATAGGAATTTTCGTAAATTGAAAGCACTCGTCTGTAGAACGGCTCACCTTCGTCTTTTCGATTCATCTGCGTGTACAAATCGCCCAGTTTCAATAGGCAACTAGCGACGCTCAGTCCTTCGGCTCCATGAATAGTTTCAAGAATAGTAAGTTGACGCGTTAGTACAAATGCGGCTAGATCTAAACGATTCTGAACTTGATAAACCGTCGCTAGATCCTGTAAGGTGCTGCTTACTTCGACGCCGTAGGCACCAAAATTGATTTCTTCAATGGTCAAAGCTCGCAGGTAAATACTTTCCGCTGCTGGATAAGCATTCTGCCGAACATAGCATTCAGCAAGACGTTTGAGCGTAAATGAAATGACCAGATCATCGCTCTTCAGCGCATCTTCCTGCAACGCGAGCAGATATTTGTATATGGATTCGGCTTTTTCCGGCGCGTCGCAGTTTTCATAAATGCTGGACAACTGGTCGATCGTTCTTACCAAGAGGCTGTCGTTTGGTGCTAAATTCCTCGCCCTGAATTCCACCAGTCTACGCACCAGTGGCTCTGCTTGCGGATATTTGCCGCGGTTGCAATAAAACCACGCTAGCTCTTCAAGGCTGCGCTCTAGGCTGCCATCAACGGCGCCCAAGGACTGCTCGCTAACCTCCAAAGCTTGAATAAACAGTCTTTCGGCTTCTTCGCAGCGTCCTTGTTCTAGGTACTGCAAGGCAAGTTTGGAAATACTTGTGCTTTCGCTGTGAACTTCAGCTTTGTAAAAGTTGTCTTGTTCCCACTGGGTAATGGGTCCTGATGGTTGGAAGGCCATCTTGTCCATCTGTGCTTGCGTGGATGCCGGGATTTTAGTGCGATAAGTCACTTCGCCATCGGGCGCATAACTTTTCTTCTTCGTGCGACTCGACATCGTGTTAGTCATTACTATGCCCTTTTACGACAGCCAGCAGGACGCGGCTGAGGTCGCGTTCCATATCTATAGCTTGGACGTTAATATTGGAGTAAAAACTAACTTGTGGCAAGTGGTGATCCTCCCACCCGTGCCGCGAAAGCCTTATCCCGTCAGGACGGTGAAGTGGGAATCTCGTTGTAATAAAACAAAATTACCTACGCGTAAGAATTCCAATTTGTTCTGATAATGCTCCAGCTGCATATGCACTACCTATGGTGAGGGATGCCGGTGTCCGAATGAAGTGGCAAGTGAAAAGACCGGCCACCATGTTTTGTGCCCTCGGCTTTCAAACCCTATATATTTGCGCTTGTTGGTTTGTTGTGCAATTTGGGCTTTGTTTGACTTGTGGACCATAAAAAATCGAGGCTCAGACGTCCTATCCGATCGTCTGAATTGAACGGTCTTTAGTTGGATTCTAATAGCGCATCATGTCTGAAATTTCGATTGTCACTAAATCGTCACGCCGCTGCAAATACTATCTAGACTTACCCGACCCGAAAAGACTTGATGACGGTGCTTTCGCGCCTGGCCCCAGCTCCTTGGAGCACATGGGGTTCCCCCTATGTTTACCAATTAAAAACTATGAAAAAACTCGAGCAAACTAATGATGCGGCACGTTCGTGCGAAAGAGATGGATTAGATTTTCAGCGCGCGATTAGCAAAGATGATTGGGAACAGCACAGCTGTAAGACGAAACAACCATCGAAGGACGTTCCCAATACGCTCTCTTTCGACAATGATATCTATGCTTCTCACACCAACCAGACCTTGAACAAAACGGTGGCCGACTTACAGCATGATGTCTCCACTCTTGAACACTCCCGGAAGGGAGGAGAGCAATACAAGGAAGCCCTGACGGAATTGCATGCTGATGAAGCTCAACTGAAGAAGGATGTCTTCTCCCTGAAGGACAAATCTTCGGATTTTCAAAGTTTTTCAGGAGTAATGAATCAATACCACGATGAGCTGAAGAGTGTTGCAACAGAACTCTGGCACATGGGCCTGAAATCCGAGGCATCGCAAACAACAGCGTACTACCCGTTAAGCCACTACGAACACGAGTTTAAAGAACGCGCCAAGCAAGGCGGTGGTGGCAAAGGCGGCAATACCGGTGGTGGTGGCACAGGCGGCGACACTGGCAGTGGTGGTACAGGCGGCGACACTGGCAGTGGTGGTACTAAGCCACCAAGTGGTGCGACCGCTTTCACCGGCTTAGATAATGCCAACAACGAGAAACCAGATATCAAGCCCGGTGATATTGGTGGTAACGGCGGGATAACATCAATCCGTGCCGACCAGAATGGGAATAACTCACTTAATTTCAGCATGACAGGCGCCGGATGGGGGGATGGTCTCTGGCTTACGAGCGTTAAAAATCCCGTCACGGAGCAAAACAAAAACTTCAAAGTACAGCTCGATACAAGCTTTTCTATGACTGCTTCACAGCTTGCAAACAACCATGAAATAGAAAAAGATATAGTTGGACCTTGGGGAGTGGCGGGAACGGAAATCAACCCGCATACTGGTCAGGTTGATTTCTGGGATGCTGCCGGATCAAAATGGGTAAACGTTGGTTCCCTTGGTCCCCTAGAAGCTAACAAGAATTACGATCTTCAAATCAACGTTAGTTCGATGGGTAATCCTGACTCTGGGACCTTCTCATACGATAATTACTCTTTGAATGGTCAGAAGCTGAGTGCTTCACAAAACACATTCCATGACAAAAACCTCGGATGGGCTCCTGGTCTCTACATCCAAACACAGTTAGATTTGCCTGGAAAACCGACGGGAGCAGCCGGAATTACAGAAAGTAATCAAACTTTTTACGTGAGCTAGTTTTCCAGACCTAATTCGCGGTGCAATGTTTCAGAAGCAGCGGATTCACTACAAAGGTGATACGTCGTTATCGCTTGGATTTGTCAAATTCGCTGATTTGGCGCAGCAGTCGTTTTCTAATTTCGTTTAAGCCTGAGGCTTCGTCTTTGAGTGCCTGTGCAGCTTTTGATATGGCGGCTTTGTCATATGCCGGTTGCCCTTTGTCGTCTAAACTCGACGGATTGGTGAGGGCATTTAGGCGAGCATATTGAGCGTCTACTTGCTGGAGATTGTCCTGCACAATTTCTACGGATACTCGAATGCTCGTGTCGATTGACGAGGCGCCACTTATTCCGTTTACTTCCGTGGTCAAAATCTTTAGCAATTGAGTGATTTGATTTTGGTCGTAGTCGATCCATTTCTTGCGTGCTGGCAACGGCTTTAGAGCGCCCGGAAACGGTGGTGGGATAACATGTGCCAAGCCTGGTTGACCCTCCATCCACGGGTCCATGATCACATTGTCCAGGGCGTCTGCATTGTAGACGCGATTGCATTCCGCTTGCAGACTGTTTGCTGCGCTGTAGACTTTTTTTAAAGTGTCACCTAAATCACGCAACGAATTTTCAATCAATTTTGGATCCACATTCGCCGTAGTCGCTGGTGCTACTGCAGTAGGGCTGACTGCAGCAATGGACGGAGCAGTGTCTAGAGCCGAACTGACAGCTGCAATTACTGATCTCGGAATCAGTATGCTCACGCATATCCCTAGCGCGATAATGTATTTTTTCCGAAACATCAATTGCCTCCAGTTGTAGTTTGGTCTTGAAGTATCTCGAATTGCTCTGTCCAGGTCGGTGGAATCAGGAAGCCGTATTCCATTTTGCGCTCCCAGTGTTCGGGTTTAATTGGACCGCCGGAAAGTTCATAATACGTATACATCGCCCCTCTATATACATTGAAGCTTCTTCCTGTCTGGAAGATTATGTAGAGCATACCTGGATGTCCTAAGCCGATGGTGGCACCGCTGGTGATGCTTCCACGCGGCGCATCTTCATTTGTGACGCCTGTATCCAGAAATAAAGTTGAAGATGTGGGTAGTGAAAATTTATCCAGAGCTACATCTATGTTCGCCAACAAAGCAAGATCTGGACCAACCGGAGCGAGACCGTTCACCTCTCTTTTGGCAATGCTTTCGAGGCGCTCCAATAATAGTTCTAAGTCCTGAATCCTCTTATCGTATTTCGGCTGGGGATAACCCAGAGACGTAAGTTGAGTTGAAAGTCGCTGAATTTCATTCCTCATTGAGCGGAATACTTCGGGACAAGGTTCAACATAATGAAGGGTTGGTCGAGAATTAACCGCTGGCACTGGATTTGCTGCTGCGTTCGCATTTACGGACAGTTGTGGACCAGTCGTCGGTGCTGAATCATGGGCAGGGATTGGATTGTGCTCTGAAATTGAGTCGTTGCTGTTTACCTGTTCAGGAGCGCATGCCAACTGACTATCGAGCCACGCGGCGAATCCACTTTCCAATTTCCGGGTCATCCAACCATTTGTTTTCAGTACAGGCTGGATGGTTGTTTCGGTAGGCATTTTGAAATACGAAGCGAGAATTTGCCAGACAATATCCGACCCGGTTTGTTTCTTAAGTGCTTGCACCAGAAGCGGTGCCGTCGTGACAAGAGTGGGATCGAGTTTCCACACACTTTCAGCCAGTACATTTGTCGCTTGAGGCAGACCATGAGCGTGTAAATCGAGCAAAGCAAGAGGCGGTGCAGGAATGTCGCTTCCTTCTTTGGCGAATTGGTGCCCTCGTTGTCTGAGCCATGGAGTTTCAGGTGATTCAATCATAGGAAATAAATGGAAAGAAGCTTGGGTTGCTCGTTCAGTGTGACTGTTTTCTAAGTCGAAAATAGAGGTGGCAGAAATTTGCAGCGGACGCTGCCGTCGAACCGAGAGCAGCAATTTTGTTCTGTAAAATGGTTCTGCCAAACCTTGCAATGACATTTTTAAATCACCATTTGTCGATTTAAAAACTTCTTTGTAATCGCTCGGTATTAACGTTTTTACTTCGGTTGTTGCTGGCGTTCCCAGAAGGCTCAAGGCCTGATTAACGCGCTGCCATACCTGCATGCCTGATTGGCTTCCGACTACGCTTTTATCGAGGGCTCGGAACAGCAAAGCTGATCGTCTGAATGAATCACCACTGTGATCGGGTTTTGAATCTTCAGAAAGAGGAAAGCTGATCCGAGATAGCCACTGCTTGGCGCGGAAAAAATTTTGCAGTTTGGTTGATTTGTCGTACCAACCACATGGACTATAAGTCGAAAAATCTTCTCCTTCGTTGAATATGGCGGAACGTTTTGTTTGGTTCGAACGAATATTCTGCAATTCCTTTGTCGCCAAGGCTGTGGTATTTGCCAGCGCCGGAATGGGAAGTGTGGGATCTAGTAATCTCACTCCGACACTGAGGAACGCTAAGTTTTTTTCTAAGTCTTCGCGGACCTCTGCATCATCAGCCTGTTTATAATCCGCCGCCGTAGTTTTCATCATCGCCACCAGCAAAGCGAGAAGTTCGGGCGCTACGTGCTCTTCTATGCTGTTCGCCAACAGTCCGTTGCGAATCGACAGAAAGGAATGCATGAGCGCATCCACTGTAACGAAATTACTTTTCCCTTTGATTCTGTTGGCGCGATAGAGTTCTGCCATGGTGGCGTATTTGGTGTTGTCAACGACGACAAAGAGATTGGCACCGAGTGTGGTTGTGGTCTTGGGCAGTAGACCACCAACCTTCAAACCCTCTAAATCTACTGGGTTTGGATATGCATATGGAATTTCTGTCTTCGCAAACAAATCCTCCAGGTTCACTTCCTTTTTGTGAAACGGCACTTGTTGTTTTTCGCGCGTAGGCAATCGTACCTGATACGGATCGGCTGCAGAGGGCTGAGCGATTGCCGCAGTCGGTGTTCCGACTGTCAATGCCGTTATCCAGGCTATGCCACGCTTTCGTGACATTAAGAGGGGATTTGGGAAGCCGGTAGCAGTGAGACGAACTTTGCCATGTGGATGCCGTCGATTTTTGTCAGCTCGCTAACCAATTCTGGCTTAATCGGATCATCCAACGTCATCACCATGACAGCATGTTCTCGCACGCCTTTGCGTCCCACGCTCATTGTCGATATGTTCACATCGAACTTGCCCAAAGCTCCCGCGACTTTAGCAACCATTCCCGGCTGATCTCGGTGCGCAGTGAAGAGCATATAACGAGCCGGCGTCAGGTTGATTGGATGATCGTTGATATGGGTGATGATCGGTTCGTCGTGCGGCAGAACGGTGCCGGAAAGAGACGATACGCCCTTGTCCGTAGAGATCATGATCGAAAGTTCTTCACGGAATTGTCCGGATTGTTCGCCTTTGCTTTCGCGAACATGTATGCCATTGTTTTTGGCAATTAATTCGGCATTGACGTAAGTGACACTCTCCATTCTACGCAAAAGCATTCCACGCAATGCAGCCACTGCCAGGGGTTTAGTATCTTTTGCGGCAAGACCGCCGTAAGCGATAATTTCAATTTCTTTGACTGTGCCTTCGCTCAACTCACCGGCAATTGCTCCCATAGCTTCGGCAAGCCAAACATATTTGCCCAAACTCTTGAGGATTTCCGGACGCATGAATGGCAGATTAACTGGACTGCGAGCCAGTCCGGTCGTCAAATAATCTCTCATCTGCTCGGCCAAGTCGATCGCCACGTTGAATTGAGCCTCAACTGTCGAGGCACCAAGATGGGGAGTGAGCACCACCTTATCCCCAAGCGCTAACAATGGTGAATCAGTTGGAGGCTCGTTTTCAAAGACATCCAGAGCTGCCCCTGCCACTCGTCCTTCAGTAATCGCTTTAGCAAGAGCTGCTTCGTCGATGATGCCTCCACGTGAGCAATTGATGATGCGCACACCTGGCTTGACTCGCTGCAACACGGCGCCGCTAATCAGTCCTGTAGTTTCGCGTGTCTTGGGAGTATGTATCGTTATAAAATCCGCGCGCTTCCAAATTTCTTCAAGAGGTACGCTTTGAATATTTAACTCCGCCGCGCGCTCGGGGTTGAAAAATGGATCGAAGACGATGACCTTCATACCCATTGCCTGACAGGCTTGAGCCACTCGTCCGCCAACTTTACCCAAGCCGATTACGCCCAAAGTTTTGTTGAATAACTCACAGCCAATGTATTTGTTGCGTTCCCATTTGCCGGACTTCAAGGACAAGTCCGCAGCCGGGATCATTCTAGCCAGTGACATCATCAGCGCCACAGTATGTTCGGCGGCACTGGCTGTGTTACCTTCAGGCGAGTTGATCACGAGTATGCCAGCTTCAGTAGCAGCGATAATGTCGATGTTGTCGACGCCTACTCCAGCTCTACCGACCACTTTCAAGCGCGTGCCACGTTTTAGTACTTCGGCAGTCACCTTTGTGCGGCTGCGAACTAGCAACGCATCGTACTCGCCGATCTGCTCGAGCAACTGTTGAGGCGTGATCTGCGGGTCATAGCTGACCGTCAGTGCTTGTTCAAGCAACTCGATGCCTTCCGGACTAATTTCATCAGCCACCATTACCTTAAGCATTTTCGTTCCTTTGCTTGCAGTGCTTACTTCGCTCAGCATGTTTTCTGTTTTAGTCACGGCATCCTCATTCGTTTGTCAGAATTAGTTTGTGTTCTTGTTGTTTGTCTAGTTGAGAGTTGGAAAATGCTATCGAATGTGGTTTCATCTCCAACCAAGATTTCAGCTGATCCGATCGATACGGCGATAACAAATGTGCTGATTCGCCCAATGGCATTGATTCATAGAAATGGTCCTGATCCGCCATATCGATCAATAAGCGGACTGTCGGTCCCGAGTCGCATTTAAAAAGCCATGGTTCTGTCTGGAAATCGACATTGCAGGCGTTAACGGTATCGGCATCTCCACCGACGCCAACTGGTGCTATTTCAAGCAGGCTGCCGAGAGTTGAATTGATGAAGGATGAGGTGTCGAGAAATCTTGAACTGAAGTTGATCTTGTGAAAATTCTGCCACTGCCATTTTGAATGGTCGTCTGTTTTTGAAGCTACTTTGAGATTTTTCAGTGACGCACCGAATGTGGTGAGAATGAAAGTTTCGTAGGTGCGCTCCTCAGGTGGCAGCCAATCCTTCGGTTTTTGAGTCAGAACTTGCTCCACGAACACAGACCAACGAGGATAACGCTTCATATATTCAAGAGTCATCTCAGCGCCAAGTTTTGGTTCTAAGATCCTTCTTGCGAAGGTGATGATGAATGATTCGTAGATACTTGCAGGGGTGCTATCAGGCGTCATCTGACCGTTCCAATGATCGATCGTGTCGAGGGCCGAAAGTTGATACTTGTCGATGATTTCAGTGCGGTTGGCTGCCTGACTGACTTCTTTTCTGACCAGCGGGGCCAGATGTGCCAGTTGATCGCCTTGCAGGTCTGCCATTTCGGGCAAGCCTACCTTTTGACCACTCCTCTTCAACGACTCAAGCGCTCCTTCGACTCGCATTGCTCGGAATGGATTGTTGAAATTGTATGCGCTAAACAGGCTCGGAGAGTCTGCAACTGCATAGTTTGCCGCTGGTTTAAAACTGCTTGGCAGAGTTGAAAATGCCGAGCGCCCTTTCCAATCCGACGCAGTTTGCCAGCCTGGCATCAGTTGCGCGCCATTGTTAGGTGAGCGAATCGGGATGTTTCCAGCACACTGATAACCGATGTTTCCCTGCTTATCGACAAAGAAAAAGGTTTGCGCCGACCCAGTGTAATGCGATAAGGCAGCGTTAAACTCTTGCCAATTTTTAGCCTGATTAAGTTGCCAGAGCGAATCAAACACTGGTGTGCCAGGATCGGCACCCGACCAGGCTAGAGCGACACCGGAGGCTTCGGTTTTGGAGAGAATTGGTCCATGCTTAGTGACTAGGATCTTGTGCACGAGAGGAGTGCCGAAGCGAACCGGAATTTCCTCTTTTAACTCGATCACATTTTCCCAACCAGTGGGAGTATGGTATTTGCCGGGAAATTGCGGTGCAAATTGTTCGAGAAATAAATCTTGCGTATCCGCTCTAAGCGCCACGCTGCTCCAACCTATATTGGCATTGCGTCCGATCAAAATGCCAGGCACACCAGGAATTGTGGCGCCAGCCAAATGCATTTCACCCGATGCCAACGAACATATGAACCATTCATCAGGTGAAGTGAAGGCGGAGTGCTTATCTGAAGCGAGGAGAGCTCCCTTTGTATCAGAAAACGGTGCGGCAACAACCCAGGCGTTACTTCCCCACACCGATCGTGGTGCGTTCGGAAAGTCGCTCAATTGGCTGATCGCGTCCTTGTTATCAACTTGTTGACTGATTAAATTCTTCTGTAGAGTCTGATTGAACAGCGTTCCTGCTAATTTGTCTCCGATCTTATCCAGAGTGCGCTGTCTCAGGTCGTCTAGGCGCCAGGATTCTTCCAATGTGTATTGGTTGTACTTCAAAATTGCCAGCGAATCTGTTGGATTCCACCGTCCGGGATCGCTACCCAATAACATGAACTCTGGACTAACCTTTCCTTGGTTAGCACCAAGATAGGCATTGACACCGTCGCAATATGCCTGCACATCTGCGCGAACACGCTTAGAAGTTTTTTTCCACTCTTCTTTAGCGATTCGATTGAACCCGATTGTTCGGTTCAACTTGTCTTCAGGCAATGATGATGAACCTAGCATGCCAGCCAGTTCACCCAGAGCGGTTCGGCGCAAAATGTCCATCTGAAACATTCTTTGCGCTGCCGTGACGTAACCCTGGGCGAAATAAATGTCGTGGCTTGACGAAGCTTCGATGTAAGGAATTCCGCGTTCATCAAACTTGACCATCGCCGAACGCGAAAGTTGAGGCGTTGATACGATGCCGTCCATAACCGGCAACGATCGCTGCGCAAGCCACCAACCAAACGTTGGTACCCCTAACAGAGCCAGCAAAAGAACGAGCGCGAATATTCTGAACACGAAATCCACATTGGGTAAAGCAGCCTATCGCTGCCCAACAAATTATATGCTGCAATGGTTATCTGCTTTTATTCCAACAAGCGCTTGATGAAATTCGTTACCGTCGTAAAGCAAGAATCCAGTCTTGCGTAAATCTCGTCTGCTTGTTCCCAAGAGGATTCCTTTGCAGCTCGCTCTAGCTCCAGGCTGAGCTTTTCCAGGTCTTCGATGGTCATGACTGCGCTCAGACCTTTTAGTTGGTGTGCCTCGGTGGCTAAATCTTTATCATTGTGTTGGTCTAGGTGATGTTTTACTGACTTGAGCAGCTTTTCACTCTCACCGATGAAGGAATGCAAGAGCTCGGGCATGCCTTGCTCACCATACAGAGCGTTTAGTTTGACAACGTCTAGTGGCGCATCGGGATCACATCTCTCGGGGTCGAAATTGATCGTGGACGGAGCCGGTGGTCCCCCCTCACCTAGCCAGCGCTCCAGCACTGAAAGAAGCTGCTGTTTGCCAACTGGCTTGCTCAAGTAATCATCCATGCCTGCTGCGATGCAGTGCTCTCGATCGCCTCTCATCGCACTTGCCGTCATGGCAATGATGGGGATATGTTTGCCAGTGATCTTTTCAAGATTTCGAATCACGCGAGTGGCTTCAAAACCATCCATCTCCGGCATTTGACAATCCATTAAAATCAAGGCATAGTCTCCGGCTTTTACAGCCGCTACTGCTTCTAAGCCTGAGTTGACTGGGTACGCCGTGATGCCCATTTTTTTCAGCTGTCGAACGCCTAATTCCTGCATGACCTGATTGTCTTCGGCAAGTAAAATGGGTTTCTCGTTTTTGTACGCGCTGGTAATTCTGTTTGCCGGACTAGCAGCCGTATCGTGCTGGACAATTGAGGAACTGAGTAATTGAGGGGATAGTGGGGGACTTTCCGATTTTGAAAAAGTGTGTGCACCACACAGAGAGCGAATTGTTTCGACTAGCTGAGCCTGCCTGATCGGTTTAGTCAGACAGTTGGCAATGCCCATCGCAAGAGCCTTGTTCACTTTTTCTCTTTCGTCAAATGAGGTCAGGAAAATAATCTTGGCTGTCGAGAGAGTCGGTGATTCAAGAATATTTCTTGCCAACTCGAAAGCATCGATTGTTTCATTTCCCAAGTTTATGATGATCACGTTAAATGGCTCTGCATCCTGGAATGATTGGTTCAAGATCTCCATGGCCGTTGTACTTGAGTGCGCAAAGGTTGCTTTGATCAGAGCGGAGGCTAAGTAATTTTCCAGAATAATGCGCGATGCTGGTGCTTGATCGATGACCAGCACTTTGGCGTCTTTCAAGTCACCAGTCTCATGCTGCGACTCCTGCTTGTGCGAGAAAGGCACGGTAAACCAGAATATAGAGCCTTCGCCTTCTGTACTCCGCACACCTATTTCTCCACCCATTAGCTCAACAAGGCGTTTGCAGATTGATAGTCCAAGACCAGTGCCACCATATCTGCGTGTGGTAGAACCATCGGCCTGAACGAATGGCTGGAACAGCAGTCGACGACCTTCTTCCGAGAGTCCAATGCCAGTGTCACATACCTCTATCTGCAGTAAAGTACTGCCGGAATCATGTGCAACTTGAACGGCGCGTAACACCACCTCTCCTCTTTCCGTAAACTTTATGGCATTGCTGGTTAAGTTCAAAAGTATTTGTCGCAAGCGAACAGGGTCGCCTGACAGAACATGCGGAATGGCCGGATCGATTTCGGTCAGTAGCTCGATACCTTTGCGACGAGCTGTTGAAGAGAGAAGTTCAGCGCAACTTTCCAGAATGGAATTGATACTGAATTCTATTGACTCCAACTCGATTTTGCCCGCTTCAATCTTAGAGAAATCCAGAATGTCATTAATGATAGTCAATAGTGATTCTGCGGATTCCCGCACAATTTTCGCGAATTGTTTTTGTTCGTCTGTCAATGCAGTATCGAGCAATAATTCTGACATTCCGATCACAGCACTAATCGGTGTACGGACTTCGTGACTGATGTTGGCCACGAACTCGGACTTCAATCTGGAAGCTTGCAAAGCTTGATCGTAAGCTACTTCAAGCTTGTGTGTAAGTAACTCCAGTTCGCGATTCACGGCCGCTAAGATTCCAACTCTTTGAGCCAAGTCTTGATTCAAATGTTTGATTTTATCTTGGGCAGTCTTCAGATCCGAAATATCCATCATCATGCCATTCCATAGTATATCTCCGTTGGGAAGAATCTCAGGACTCGATGACGCTTGAACCCAACGAACCCTACCTGAGCGAGTGACAATGCGCCCTTCAAATTTAAAGATAGCCATTTTTGTTAATGCTTCGCCAATCGCCTGAGCCATTAGCTCACGATCGTCAGGGTAAATGATGGTGCCGAATACTAGTTCAGGATCTTCTATCAGTTCTTCGGTCTCATACTCCAACATGGTGAGACAACTTTCGCTGATGTAAGGGAAGGATTGAGAACCGTCAGTATGAATAATGAATTGGTATATTAGCCCCGGCATGTGTTTGGCAAGAGTCTCAAATTTAGCCTCACTTTCCTTGCGTGAAGTTTCCGCTTGTGAGCGAGCTATTGCTAGCTCATCATGAGCGATTTTCTTCTCGGTGACGTCGGTGGCAAAGACGATTACTCCAACAATTGTTCCGTCTGGATCGCGACATGGAATTTTATCGGTCTGTACCCATTTTTTGTCACCACTGGCGGTGAGAACTTGTTCGATGATACTGACTTTAGACAATCCCGAATTGATTACCGCTAAATCGTCTTCGTAGTATTGATCAGCCTCGTCGGGATAAATTTCATAGCACGACTTGCCGATCAGTTCGTCCGCCGTTTTTCCGATCGATTCGGCGGCAGCTTTATTTATGTGCAAAATACAATTCTGCCGGTCCTTGTACCAAACCATCGCCGGTACAGAATCCAAAATTAATTGCGTCTCTTCTCGTTGTTGAATAATATTCGAGGCGTCCAAAGAGATGCCGAACATCATGGACGATTTCCCCTTTTCTCCGACGATGTTGACAATTTCCCGAAGCCAGGAATATGTGCCGTCCTTTTTTCGACGTCGCAGAACGGTATCGTAGAAGGTGATTCCCTTTTTGAACTCCTGCGTCAAACGTTCTGCGTCATCTTTGTGCAAAACATCGGGCCAAATCCCCTTTGTGTGCAGGCACTCCTCAACCGAGTAGCCCAACAAGCTTGTCACCGCGCTGTTTATTTGCGTCAAGGCATGGTTGTTCGTATCCATTTGCCAAACAATCGCGCCCAAAGAGTTGAAGAATTCTTTGTTGGGAATATTTGATTGTTCAGCTTCTGTGGATGACATATGGATTTTATCCCGGGTGCATATACAGATGATAGATCAGGTTGCCCTTTAGACTGAAGTCGAAATCCCTTTCTTGACCAGTAACACCTTATAATCTAGGCTAATTGCGAAATTAACGAACGTTCTAGAGCGATATAGTTATCCCTCAGCATTTATTTGAGCTGATGCGAATTTCCCGGCAACTCATTTTTATTATCTGCGCGTATTTCCTGATCCGGCTGCCGTGGCTCTTTTTTGTGCCCATGGTTGAAGCGCCTGATGAGTTCTCGCATTATTGGGTTTTCCGCTTCATGGCTGAGCATATGCGTCTTCCTTCTGCAGTTGAGGTTGCTCTCGGAGGCCCGTCAGGGGTCTATGGTTCCCTTCCACAAATGGGATACATACCGCATGTTCTTGTCTGCAAAATTTTCCCCATCGGTGATCTTTCCTTGGTCGGGCGTTTCGGCAGTCTCTTCACGGGATTGATTGCTGTCATCGCTGCTTACTTTCTCGGAATCGAGATCTTCACCTCTTCTCTTTGTGCACTAGCACTACCTGTGATGATGCTTTTCCATCCGCAATTGGTTTTTGTCAACTCTTATTCGAATTCAGACACCACAACTTGCGCATTAACAACGGTTCTCATGTATTTGTGTGCGAGAGTTTTGAAGATAGGCGTAACCGGGCGAACTGCGCTTTTGATTGGATTTCTCCTCGGATGGACAGCGTTGACCAAATATTCCGGTGTAGCCATTTTTCCTGCGACTGCTCTTGCCTTGGCCCTATCATTCTACATCCACAGAGTGTCCCCGTTGAAGTGCATCAAGTATCTGTTTATTGTCGGCGGAATGTTTTTTGCCACTTGCGGTTGGTGGTTTGTTCACTCTATGGAGGAGTTTCACGGCGATATTCTTGGTACTAGGACAATGAGAGAGACGTGGGCTAGGACATACAACAAACCGCTTGAGTTCCACATGTCAGTGTCTCGGGTGATAAAGGACCCACTTTGGTGGAGCACGGTTCACGACAGCTATTGGGGATTGTTCGGCTACGTTAACAAGTTTCTCTGGCAACCTGTCTATTATGTGTATCTCGGATTCTTGCTTCTTGCCATCGCCTGCGGTGCACGCGATTTGGTGGCGGGGCTGGCAAAGTCAAAGCTAAAGGTGAATCTTGGCGCATTGATCACTGATCGCATCCAAATCATTCAACCAGCAGTTTGGCTGACCCTGTCAACGTGCTGCTTTACCAACCTCGCAGCCATGATTATTGGATCATCTATGAACCTTGGCGGGGCTCAAGGTCGATATCTTTTCCCTTCAGAGGCAGCCTTAATGGCTTTGTTGATCGCTGGTGTTTTCAAAATCGGGAAGAGTTACGGTCAGTACAGTGTCATTGCCCTAATGGTGTTCAACGCTTTCGTTTGCATCGGGTCATTCATCATGTTGTGGAATACCCCAGGTTATTCTGGATTCATCACAAAGCTTTACTAGGGTTTTCCCGATGTCGGGAGCGATTCGGGGTTGAAGCTTGTTTTCTCTTGGTTGAAATCCAATCAAGCCCTGCTTCAATGCCATCTCGATGTGATCTGCTAGTTGGACAAGCCAGAGTATCCGGTGACAAATTTTGTGGTTTCCCCCTTTACATATATAGGGTCCAGATGACTGAATATGAGTAAAATGTAGACTATGATACTTTGTTGTGCAGACTATCGTACTATCATAGGTGTGCCTTGGACATACTGGAATGCATGGGAGCCATTATCGCTAATCGGCGCGCTGAGCTATGTATCGGGCAGCAAGTACTAGCAGATCGAGCAGGACTTCATCGCACGTACGTCAGTGATATCGAACGCGGTCGGCGAAACATGACGATAGGCACTCTAAACAAGCTGGCCACAGTATTGGGACTTTCAGTGTCAGAATTGATGAAAACGGCAGAGTCGCCGCTGGTCGACAACGGGGCCACTAGTAGACGAGTTGCAATTGAGACTGTCCGTCGACCTTAGTTACCGCTATTTGATTGGGAAACATTTCTTTGATATCGGCCATGTGAGTAATCACTAGGATGCGGGCAAAATCGGTCTGGATGGCGCGGATTGCCTTGACCAGACGCTCGCGGCTAAGTTCGTCTTGAGAGCCGAATCCTTCGTCAATAATTAGTGTTTCCAGACGAGCGCCTGAACGTCTTGCCAGCAACCTGGACAACGCCACCCTCACGGCGAAGTTGACTTTGAATGCTTCGCCGCCGCTAAACAACTCGTAGTTGCGAGTGCCGACTTCATCGGCGATTACTAATTCCAATGTTTCAGTGATGCCACCAGATTTGGTTTTATGCTGAGTGATCAAGCCTACGTGCATTTTGTTTTCTGTTAGGCGGGACAGAATGCGGTTCGATTCTGTTTCTATTTCGGGTATGGCATTTTCTATTATTACGGCTTGAATGCCTTTTTTGCCGAAGGCTTCGGCGAGGAATACATAGTCTTCTACTTCTTTTTTGCAGTCATCAAGCTGTTTCTTTTGAGTTGTTAGCTCGGAGAGATCTCCGCTAAGCCTTTCCAGAGTTGATTCCAGTACTGCTACTTTCTTGCCTAAATCTTCTCGCTCTAATCTATTGGAATTGAGCTCTGCGGCTTTGTTGTCGAGCTCAACCTTGAGGACAGGCGCTTTCTCGATTTGTTCTTTTAATCTAAGAAGTTCCTGCTCCAGAGCAACAATGAGAGTTTGTTTGCTTTCCAGCAGTTCTCGACACGAACGTTCAGACAACTCTAATGCTGGACGGTCATTTAAGGCGCGCTGAAGGTCGCGAAATAGTTCACTGCTTGGGAGAAGCTCCGAGATCTGTTGTTTCAATGCCTCATGAGCATTTCTGTCATAGGAAAGAGCACTCAATTTCTCCTGCAAGGCCTTGAGCTGTTCACGAATTTCGTCGCCGTAACTTTCGCTGGAAATTTGATTTGATAGGTCATTCACTTTCTGTTCGTATGTTGGCAAATCTGTTTGGAGCCGCTGCAAATCAGCTTTATCGCGCTGCAGCTGTTGAAAACGTGATTCGATCTGACGTTGCATACGCAACTGACTTTGCAGGTTCGAATAAACCATAGGATCAAAATCAAGTTTATGTATCTCTGCCTTTAAAGAAATCAAACTTTCCTTCTCAAGTTGCGCGTAATCGAGTTGCTCCAGGCGGATGCGGGTTTGTTTGATTTCGCTATTCAATTGCAAGATCTGGTTTTCAGCTCGTTCTACTGAACCGAGTTTCTCATTGTACTGACCAATTTGCACGTCCAGTCTCTTGCGTCCGTCTAATGTCTTCCGCAGTTCGATGTACTGCTTGCGTAATGCTGTTCGTTCTGCCTCAAACCTCATGCATTGATCTTTTAGGTCGGAAATTTGAGCATCCATCGCTTCATTCTGTTGTAGATAGCGAGTCACAACTGCTGCTCGATCCACTATTGGAGCCGAACATAGGGGGCAGATGCTCGAGTCTGCATGGACGTGCAATTCGTCGACTTTCTCGAGATTATCTTTTTGACTGTGCTTCAAAAGTTCGATTGATTGTTCCGCGGCTTCGAGCTCCGATTTGATTTGCAGTCCCTTTTCTTGGACGAGATCGAATTCTGTCTCAAGTTTGTCGAGGTTGCTTGTTTCTTCTTCGAGTGAAACCTTCTGGTGGGTAAGCGTATCTTTGCTCAACAGTAGCTTTTGCAGTTCAAGCACCGAGTGCTCTTTTTGTCCCAAATCAGCTTCCAGGCGAATTCGAAATTCAGCGATCACGGACTGCAATTCGTTCACACGTGAACTCAGTTTCGTGAACGTCTCTTGGCACTTCGCCATCTCTGCTTCTTGTTTAATCAAATTCTTGTAGTGAGCGTACGATGTTTCGATTTTGTCTGCGTCCTGCAAATCAACGGCAAGCTTGGTTAGTTTCTTTTGTGTTTCGGCAAGTGTTGCTTGGCCTCCACCAAGCTCATATTCTAGTCTGCTTCGGATTTTGGCCAACTGTGTTTGCAGGTCCAGTTTTTGGGCGGTCAGGTCTTGCATTGCCAGAGCCCGCTGGTCGAGCTCCTCGGCTTCCAATTTCAGCTTTCCGAAGCGAATTGCTGCGTCCTCAATTTCTGGCGACTGTTTTAAAAGCACGTCGATTTCAGCGAGTCTGCGTTCAAGGTCAAGTTTCTGGTCAGCTAACTTTTCAATATCAGTGTGCAAATTCGCCAGTTGAGTGGTGCTCGATTCGAATCGCTGTTCAGCGAGGGTGATTTGATGCCAGTGCTTCGATAATTGCTCAACGACGCTTGCGGAATTTTGCGTGCGCTCATGGCATTGCTCGAATTCTAAACGCAGTTCTACAATTGAGGCAGTTGCCTGATTGAAGCGAGTCTCCGTGTCATTTTGAGCGCTAAGCGAATTCTCAAGATATTCCGTCTTTGCTTTCAGTTGTCGCGCTTTCTCTTTCGCTTTCTCTTGCAGTTTATCGAAATAGGAAAGTCCCAAAATTTCTGAGAGCACTTGCTTGCGTTCTGATGGCAGCCGAGTTGTAAACTCGTCTGCCTTTCCTTGCCTCAGGTAAGCACTGTTCACGAAAGTGTCAAAGTCCATGCGCAAAAGTTCGCAGATCGTCTTTTGCGTTTCACGCATGCTGCTCGAGGTAAGTGTGCGCCACGAACCTTCGCCAGTATCGGGTTGCAGCTCTTGCTGACTGGAGCCACTTTTGCCAACCGACGCCAAGACCTGTGACTCGGTGCTAAAAACTTGGAGCTCTAAAGTACCTTTGCTCGTTCCCTTGGTGCCACTTTTAGAACTTCCTTTTTGGCGAGACCGTCGAACTCTATAGCGTTGACCCTCGTGAGAAAAAATAGTATCAACCCACATTTCCTTTTCGTTCAATCGAATCATTTCGTCAGAGGACGCGCGCGCACATTCCCAGAGCGACCAGGTCAGTGCATCGAGCAATGCGGATTTGCCGGCTCCATTTTGGCCTGAAAGACAAGCAACGTCCACGCCTGACAGATCGAGTGTCGCGTCGGCGTAACTCATGAAATTATGCAGCGTAAGACTATTGAGAATCACGTCGTTGACGATTCTAACGGAGATGTGACATTACTAGTCATGCCCATTTTCTCATCATTGTTTACTCCTTACTCTACTGTCAGGGTTAGATCGTTGATTGAATTGTAAGTTTTGCCACAAGCTGTGGATTGCTGAACCACTGTTAGATAGTGGTTCTAGCCTTGCGACAAGAGACTCGCGTTTGCTGGATTGACGTCAGGTTATTTATATTCCGTTGACCGTTTTGGTATCATCATCGATAGCTGATTGATATCGATCATGATGCGATTGCGATGCGTATATGGTTCTGTTCTGTTTTTGTAGGCCAAGGCATATCGAGTTCTTTCCTCAGTCTTCATTGGATTTTCCATCAACGCAATAGATTTTTATTTGCTGGTGCTAGAGCGCTAGACTATTGATTGGTAACACCTCCTGGAGATAAAGACGCCTTTTATGGGACAAAGTCTCCGATATATACAAATAGGCACTGCCTGATACCGTGCATCGTCCTGACCTTTCATATGGTCCTGATCTTTTATACGTAAAACAAAGCAAAAAAGTTCGTTGTGCCATAATCCGACAATAGCGAAGGTGTTTGGCACAATCCGGGCAGCCAATGCACCGAGCAGTCTATTTTAAGGAACGAGTTCGTGGACGCCGTCAACCGACAATTAACCTCTCCGACGGACGATCAGTTGGGTCATTCTTATATCGTCTACGCTTGTTTTTTTGTCTCGGGCTTTGCTGCTCTGATTTATCAGCTTAGTTGGCAGCGACTGTTGCTGCGTATTTTGGGCTCGACACTGCCTGCGGTGTCCATCGTCTTGAGCGTTTTCATGACCGGTTTGGCACTAGGGTGCTTCGCCTGTGGCAAGAGTGTGGACAGAATTCGCAATCCCTTGATTTGGTATGGTCTGATTGAGCTTGTCGTTGGAATTTTCGGTGCGCTCTCTCCGTGGCTTTTGAGCAGCCATCCCAACTCGCTTGTCAGCATTTACGATGCGGCGATAGCTCAAGTTTTAGGTGTTTCTAGTTCGGACACGTTGAATCCCTTTAACACCATGTTTTGGTGTCGTGCTCTCTTTTCGAGTTGTCTGCTTTTAGTGCCCACAACAGCTATGGGTGCCACCTTTCCGCTTGTCGGGAGATTTCTAGCCGCTACCCGACCAGGTTCAACAGATCAAGGAACGGCTTATTTTGCCAATCTTATCGGTGCAGCCTGCGGAATTGTTTGCGCCGGATTCTTGTTGCTCCCGAGCTTTGGACTTTCCGCAACTATTGTTAGCGCTTCAGTCTTGAGTTTCTTGGTTTCTGCTGTGCTTTGTTTCGTCTTCAGAACGCAAAATTTGCCGTCTTCTACTCACGTTCCGAAGGCTTTCCCCGTGGATCATAGACCTTTCATTGGACTAATTTGCGCCGTCGTTCTATTCAATGGAGCAGCGGGAATGGTTTTGGAAGTTGTCTGGTCTCGCCTATTTTCGCTTTTAGTGGGGAGCTCTACTTACTCTGTGGCTTCGGTACTTTCGATCAGTATTATCGGATTGGCAGTCGGCACTGCGCTCTTTCAGAAATTTGGCACACATGGAAGCAACCATAAGACAGTGCTGGCAATTTTATGCGGCTCTATCGCCGCATCCTTATACCTTGATCTGTGGCTGATTCAGCTAATGCCCTGGTGGTTCAACCTCAACCACGAAATTCTTGCTAAATCGAATTCGTACCTTGCTTATCTGCTAGAGCGAATTTCTGTAATATCGGCAGTGGTGCTATTTCCTTCTGTTCTTTGCGGTGGTGTTTTTCCGATTTCCCTTCATGCTCTAGCGAATTCTGAGCTTAAAGAGAATGCTCTTGGTTCGCTCTACACCTTCAGTGCGGTAGGCTCAATGCTGGGTGCTCTTTCTGCCGGTTTTTTGTTTATCCCTACTCTGGGCAGGGTTTTCACTAGTGGAATGGAGAGCACCATTTGCTTGCTCATTATTTTTGAAGTCGCATTGAGCATGCTTTTAATTTACACATCGTCTTTACGGCGACTGCTAATTTCAGTGCCGCTTATGTTTGTCTTAGCTCTTTTGGTCAGACCGGCCTGGAATAAATCCCTGATGTCTAGCGGCATTCCTTTTCTTTCCTTGCCGACCAAAGCATCCAACACAAAAGCGATTTTTGATCGCGTTCTCAGTGATTCCGCAAATAACAAGTTGTTGTTTTATCGTGAAGGATTGAATACAACAGTTACTGTCAGTTCAAATGAGTCTCAAAACATCGTCTATCTGAAAAATGACGGCAAGGTTGAAGCAGCGCTGCCGCTAAACCCGCATCGTAGTGCTGACACAAGCGATCTAACCACACAGTTTATGCTTGGTAAAATTCCGGTTTCGATTTACCCGGCAAGTACAAAAAATGTTTTTGTGGTTGGTCTGGGCAGTGGTGCCACCTGCGGTGGTGCGCTGGATGCTTCCAGCGTGGAGAAGTTGAAGATCGCCGAAGTTGAACCAACTATATTCGAAGTGCAGCATTTTTTTGAACCGTCGAATGGATCCCCTTTGCGCAAGGAATGGCTCCAGAGTGGCAAAGTAGTGCCGTATTGCGGGGACGCACGAGTCTATTTCGATTTCAGCAATGAAAAATTTGATGCCATAATTTCGCAACCTGCTGAGCCGTGGATAAGTGGATCTGCAGACTTATACACATTGGAATTTTGGCAACTGGCAAAATCGAAGTTGAGTGAGAAGGGATGCTTTTGTCAATGGATTCAGCTATATGCAATTGATCCAGAGTTTCTTGCTGTTCTTTGTCGAACCTTTCAAAGCGTGTTTCCAAACAGCTACGCAATCCATTATCCCCGAGCCGGTGAGATCATTTTGCTTGGCACAATAGAACCTCTTGATACAGGGGTTCTTAACAGCCTGTCAAACTTGATAGCCACGCCTGATTCTTTGCGCAAGACTTGCTTGCAGCTAGGCACAAAGTACGGCAACTTCCGGCTCAATACAGACGATAATTTGCTCACCGAATATTCTTTGCCGCAACGCTTGTACTTGAGCGAAAGTTTGATTGATCAAAATTTACAAGCAATCAGTGATCGCAAGTAGAGGAAGCGGGTTATTTATGTCTTCGAGCTGGATTGTTACCGACATGTGCTTCGGGCAGTTTCTTTGTCGTGCCACTGTTCAACGAGTGCAAAGTTTTTTGAGCACGATGACTGACATAGGCGTTTTCATCATCAACGAGCTGCTTGAGCATTTCTGCCGGTATCAAAGGATTCTCAGCTAAAGCATATCTGACGTCGACGTTAGCGTCTTTGAGTAAAGATTCGAGCACCTCATTTGGCGTGTCTGGGTGCTCGCTTACTGCGATGCGGATCTCCACGTGTTCGTCGTCTGCCAGTGAGCGCAGTAAGTCATGGGTCGAGTTGGGGTGCTCAGCCACACGTAGTCTGATCAGATGATGTTCGTGTTTGGCGTGTGTTCTAAGTTCTTCTATAGCGGTTTCCGGGTGCCCAATTGCAATATATGCGTGCGATTTGGAAGGCATCTGTAAATTCACTTTTACTAAACGTAAGACCGGGTCGTTATGAAACGCCCGTATAGTTATCAAAGAACACATTAACGCGGTTGTCAAGTGCGCACGCTTAGATAATTGTGGCGTAAACCCCATAAGTTATATGGGGTGTGTCGTAGCGACAACCATCGCCAGAATGCGTATTTTGCAGTTTAATCAATGATAGGTTGACATGACGTTCCAAAGACCCAGGAAATCAGTGCGGTACCTTAGATGACATATCGACTTCTTCTGATCGAAGACAGCCCAACCCAATTGCTGACAATCAAACGAACGCTAGAGGGTGAAGGCTATACCATCTTGGAGGCTCGCAACGGAGCAGAGGGATTGGCCAGAGCTTACAACGAACTGCCGGATTTGATCATCTCGGATGTGGTGATGTCAGGCATTAACGGTTATCAGCTCTGTAGGCTGGTGAAAAATGATCCTGATCTGGCATTGACTCCAGTCATTCTTTTGACGAAGCTGGATGGTTCTGTTGACCGTTTTTGGGGACTCAAGTCTGGCGCAGAGAGATACATTCCTAAAGAGCCGGGATTTCCAAATTTGATTAAGGCGGTCAGAGAAATTTTAGGAGAAGCTCAAGTCCAACCTCGCCTGCGAATTTTGAGTGACGCCAGCAGAAGTCCTACGTCCGAAGAAATCAACAACCGTCTCAATCAGCTGCTGGAGCGACTTCTGTTTGAAGCGACGATAGTTGACGAGGTGCGAAGAATTGGCGAAGATATTTTGGATTTGGAAGTGATCACCGAAAAACTTTTTGCTCTGCTTGCTTCAATTATCACGTATCAATCTTGTGCGTTGGTTGTAAATCAAGGGCGATTCTCCAGGCTGATGCTGGATCTTTCCAAAGACAGTCAAGAACAATCGGTCAAATCATATGTTTCCAAGGTCGCCCTGCAACTTGGTTTGCCACCGCTGCGCGAAGAAGTGCCGAGAAGTACGAACTTCCCTGAAAACGCGCTTACACAGCCGATAGACATGACGGGACTGCGACTTGGGCTATTGATTGTGTTGCCGTATCCGCATCAAGCTTACAAACCTGGAGACCAGAAGGTGGTGCGCTTGATTGCGGAGCAGCTTTCTATAGTGCTGCGGTTGTACCAGTCACACGCGCAAAGAGAAGGGTCGCCAGTTCCAACTTCTTAGGTCACTTGCGTTTTTTCTTCTTATCTTTGTCTTTCGTATCGGGCCTTTTGAATTTGCCGAAGCTCTTCTTGAAGAACCCTTCTTGCTCTTCTGGGGGATGCTCGGACTCCTCTTCGGACTTGTCTGTGGTTTCATCATCATTGGCTTTTTCTTGCGAACTAGAATCGCCAGTGTTAATTGGCTCTGGCTCAAAGATATCCGTTGATTTCAACAAGTCTTGCAGGTAATCTTCCTCGTTGCGCACTTGTTGATCCGCATTTGTGGTGGCACCAAGATTGCCTTTGCCTAGTGTCACATTCGGTGCTACAGAGGTGGGCGGATGAACTGAAATTGGCTGAGTTTCTTTCGATGAATGTATTAGTGGCTCATCGTCTTCGTAAGCATTGTCCTCGAAGCTCTCTTCATCTGCATGGTGAGCTTCGGCAGGATGTCCTGGACTTTCGTTTGCTGTTTCTGGAGACTCCGCTTTCGGCTGTTCCCAATCTAACTGATCCTTCCAACTTGGTACCGCACTTGCCAGATTGATCGAATTTTGAGGCTCCTCTTGCTGTTGCTGGTGCGCTGCATTGGCCGTGTTAGGGTCAATGATATCCTCTGATGTCTGTGCTGTTTCGTGATCCGATGTGGCTGATGCAGTAGCCTCTTGAGGCTGCTCCCAGTCCAGTTGATCCTTCCAGCTTGGTGCTGCGTTATTACTTATTTTTACAGAATCTTTCTCGATCTGATCTGCCGCAACCTCAGTGTTAACATTGCCTAGTAGTTCGGCAAGGCTTTGTTTTTCTGGATTTCTATCGACTAAAGACGCGTCGTCATCAACAGGAAGAGGCTTGCTCCAATCAAGTTGATCTTTCCAAGTTGGTACCGCTGATGATGCAGATAGGTTTGAGGGCGCTTGCTCCTGCTGGCGAGGCTTGACTGCGACTTCCTTGATTGTGGGCGTGTCGTTTGATTCAGCTGCAGTGGACTTTCCTGTAAGTTTGGCGAGTTCTGCGGCTGTAATATAACCATGGTCGATCAACGTGTCCGAGATATTTGCTCCTCGTGATTGAGATAGTTCCATGGCAACTTGGAATTGGGCGACGGTGATCTTGCCATCACGCAAAAGATTTTGCCCTAACAAAACCGAATCTAAATCACGTTCTTGAATAAATCCCTGACGTACGAGGAATGTGCCAAATTGCATTTCCGGCATTGCTTTGTGCATGTCACATGCAATTTCGAGTTCTGCCATTTCGAGAAGTCCAGCGCATTGCAACAATTCGCCAATCCGCAACGGAGTCCGTTGCCCAAGACGACCTTGTGGACCATCCTCCGGTGCATGAGGTAACAGCTGACCGTCAGGTGACCCGCGCAGACCCATGTCTCTGAAGTCGTAATCAGTGCGGGTGACTGGGTCACAAAGGATGTCTCGAGCTACCCAATTGCGTCGAAGCTCTTTCAGTAATTCGTCTCTCTCTGGTCTCACTGAACCACGGAGTTTCAGTAGGATTTTTCTGATCTTGCGCAAGAAGTTTTTGTGGATTTCTTCAAATGGGGACATCTGTGAGACACCCAAAAGCGCGTATAAGTCTGGCGGCTTGGGCACCACAGGTGGTATCGGCAATTCCTCTGATGTCGTATCTATGCCGGAGGTCGCTGCCCGGGGCGTCATGCCGGCTTCGTTGATTGCAACTGCTGCGTTATGCATGGGAGTGACTAGCGACGGCACTGCGACCGCCGGTACTTCTGCTGGAGGTTCAAATGTCTGAGCAGCAGCTTGCTCTTGTTGACAAGCTGCAGCTTCTTCCTCACTGAGATGCAACGCAGAATTGGGATTGACGATCGGTAATTCTGCGGTTATGTCCTGCCTGTACGCCTCGTCAGACTCAGAGTCGGAGTCACGGTTAACGAATTCAGCTTCGATGAAGCCACTATTGGTGGGGGCATTTAGAGCATCATCTGTGCTCGATTTGCTCTGCGATTCGGACTCCAGGCTGAAGTCAATCAAAGGGCGGTTTGACTCGGATTGCAAGCTGAAATCGATTGACGGACGGTTCGATTCGGATTCTAGACTGAAATCAATCATAGGCTTGTTTGACTCTGATTCCAGTGAGAAGTCGATTGCAGGCATGTTCCGAGGCGATGACTGGGATGCATATTTCGCTGAATAGTCAGATGCTTGCTGATTGTTCTGCACTTCAGACTGCAGCGTGTAATCGATTTGAGGCAAGTCTTGAGTGGGGTTTTGCTGCGCATAGTGGGCGGCGGGGTCGACTTCTACTGGCGTCTGATCCTGAGCAAAACCTGCATCTGCAATGGTAGCGGCTTGTTCCGTTTCAGATTGTTGAGCTGAATCTGGAGCAGGCAAAATAGGCTGATCCGAGGTGATAGTTTCTGACTCGAAATGATGTATTTCAGGTTGATCGGTTTCTTCAGAGACCAGCTCAAGCTGATTCGTTGCAGATTGATCTGACGCTGTATATTGCGATTCTTGCTCCTGTGCTACAGGCTGATCTGCCGCTGTGTCGTCCAACTCGGCTCCAGGCTGACCTGCGGTGGTCTGTTCAGGTTCGGGATGCTGTGTTGAGGACTGATCTACTGCCGAATATTCCGACTCGGGATGCTGTGTTGAGAACTGATCTACTGCCGAATATTCCGACTCGGGATGCTGTGTTGAGAACTGATCTACTGCTGAATCTTCCAATTCTTGATGCTGCATGTCAGGCTGATCTGGCGTCGCGTATTCCGCTGCCACATGATGCGCCCCATTCTCATCTGCCTCAGCGTCAGCAGGAGCTAGATTGTCCTGAACAGGTCCGACTTCGGCGTGGATGTCGGCTCTCACAGGGTCGAAACCGGTGGGGATGTTCGTAATCCCATGTTCGGAGACGGGGATGTCAACGCTTCCAGGTTCGGAGCTAGCAGGTTCCGATCCGTATGCGGAGGGAGGAGTGGAACTGATAAATTGACGCTGTGCAAACTGCGGTGGTGCCTCTGGAACGGCATCGAATGGCCCCGGTAACTGCGCAGCTGTTGTCCCTAAGTCAGGGTTTGCGTACTGTATTCCTGCCGCGGATGGCACGGTATCTACAGTCTCGAACGGCACCGAGCCGTAAATCTCTGCGTATTCCGCAGACGGCAGGTCAAACGGCAGGTCGGATTTTGGAGGCGCTTCTACTTTGCGCATCCGAACGTAATCTTCCTCCTCGCTCTGCACCGCTTGCTGCGTCAGAGTCGAGGTTTGATTCTGCTCAGCATGTGTCTCGATTTCTCTCTCGGGCTCAGTTGCAGAAACCCCTTCTGGCTGTTCTTCTTCTTCTTCTTCTTCTTGTGGCTTTTCTTGAATTTGATCTCGCGTTTGTTTGTATCGCAGATATTGTGCAATCGCGTGAGCCTGTTCGGGATCTTCCTCCTCGTCGACTTCCTCCGACTCTGCCGACGGTTGGTACGGCTGAGCAGCTGTGGGGAATTCTGGCTCCGCGTAGGCGGCAGGTACGTAAACTGGTTGATGCTCGGTTTCGACGGTCGCAGTGGTACCGACCGAGACGTCCGCGTTAGTGGGATTTGCGCTGGACTTGGGCGTTGAAGCGGTGCCGCTCCCATTTCCGGGCTTTTGGTCTTTCAAAAGCAGGAAGAGCTGACGGTGGGCAAGGCTAACGCCATCAGCATCGCCTCTCTCGAAGCTTTGCTTCAAGGCAGCCGCAAGGACGCGGGTTTCCAGCTCAATTCGGGTTCTGATGTTTAATTGGACGATGGACATGTGTAGTGAAAGCCTGCCTGAGCGCGCATCATCCCGGATAGGTGGTCCCCCCGCGGTCACCGTACTAATTATGCCTTTCTGAAGCATTATTAACACCTGTTCAGTAAACGTATTAGGTTAGAAATTAGGTGATCTCTGAACATTACAGCAAATGGCTACACAGAAGTACTCATAGGCTGGGGCGCTTGGGAGTTTTCGTCTTTCCGGCTTTATAATTTAGGGCAGCTCAATTTATCCAAAGTTGGGCAATTGGCTGTTGCCGAGCGAGGAATTTCTGAAGACCGAGATAAAAGAGGCCATTGACCTATTGTCAGAACGGGCCGAAAGACTTTCCGTGAGCTTGAGCGAGCGACAGTCTGATAAGTTGGCTAAATATCTGGACCACCTTGAAAACTACAACGAGCACACCAATCTTGTTTCGAATGCGGCTCCAAAAGTGGTTGCACTTGATCACCTGCTGGATTCGTTTTCTCTTGTGGAAGTGATAACCGAACAACTCAAAAAGAAAAAGCCACCCGGTCGTTTGATTGACATAGGCTCTGGCGCAGGGTTTCCGGGGCTGATACTGGCGATACTTTTTGACAAGGTTGAATTCACGTTGATGGATTCGGTCGAGAAAAAAACTCGCTTTCTCGAGCAGTCTATTGAATTGCTTGAGCTAGATAACGTAACGGTTTTGACCGATCGGGCCGAAGATATCGCGCACCATCCGCGGTACCGTGAAACCTTCAACATAGCCACCGCGCGCGCCGTCGGTGGTTCGGAAATCATCGCTGAACTCGCCCTGCCCTTGCTGACTTTGGGTGGTTTGCTGATTCTGCAGAAAACGGAAGCACAGCTTGTGGATGAAACTCATAAAGCTAGAAAAGCGGCCAAATTTCTTGGCGGAGTGATTGGCAGCGTAGTTGCGCTCGACGCTTCAATACTTGAAAAGCAGCGCTCACTGATCCTCGTCACGAAACAAGAACATACAGCTGCTAAATATCCCCGCGCTTGGAAAAAGATAAAAGAAAGTCCGTTGGGCAGCTAACTAACTATTCAAACAATTGCGCCTTCGCTATCCGGTACTAACCAACCTTCAGCCGATGCTTGAATTTTCGCTTTAACGAAGCCGTTATCAATAGTCAATTCGAACAACCGTCGCTGGCTGCCGAAGACATACTTGGCGCGATTCACCAGCGCGGTAACATCGATACAGTCATGAGCAAAAATTACGTTGTCGGGATGGCGATACCAAGAATCGCCCGGTGGCAGAACGATGTCAGCAACCATGTCGCCGATCTCAATTTCTTCCCGCTCCTTCTGAGCTCGCGGTGGCCAGTTCAGGAAGTATTTTTTCGAGTCGAAACCTAAGCTCTCGACTCTTCCCAGATAGGCGGAAGTCTGTTCATCAACGGTAAATTCGGACTCTTCGTAGGCTCGCAGTTCGTCAATCCAAACTTCTTTCAAAACTTCGGCGACTGTTTGCATGTGCGGTTCCATCCGCCACATCTGAGATGTTGGCAGGTACGAGCGGGACGGTCTAAATTCCCATGAATCTTCCGTATACCTGACTTCATACTGATGCGTGTGAGCCCAAGCTGTCATTAGCACGCTCATCCAGATGTTGTTGTCTTTGTAGACTTTGGCATAGCTCTTTTTGAACCAATCCTGCCAATCGTCAAATCTGTCATATTGCCCGGAGCGTTTGGTTAGCCCTTCTCGCCATTCCTTTTCGTCTGCCAGTGGGTCTTCGGCATGGAAAAACTCTTCCCAGTAGGCACTGACGATTGCTGGTTCAAGCAAAACCAAATCAGGCTTACCCATTTGCTGTTCCCAAAGCAATTGGCAAGTCTTAATCGACTCTTCGCAGCGCGAGTAAGGGTTAGAGTCCTTATAGTCAGTGTTATGCCGAACCCAGTCAACACCAGCGCGTATAAGAAATGCAGGGATCATTTAGACGAGAAACTCCAAGCTCACCTGAGGCTACCAGCATAGTAAACCACTTTCGGCGAAATATTACGGCAAACTCTAAACCGAAGCACTCAGCACCTTTGGAGCGCGATGCGTCTTTTCAATCAGCTCGGCAAACTTTTTGATGCGCGGAGCATATTGCGGGTCTTTTTCGTAGACGCTCAGCGGCCGGTCAAGCCGTTGGCTCCAATTCAAATCGCCGCTCAAACCAGGTTCGTTGAACCGTTGAGTGGTTCCCAGTAGGTCGGTAATCATCAACATTGCAACCCAGCAATCAGTTTCCAATAGCACGTCCATGAAGACAAAGTGCAAATTTTCATCGAAAGTGAGTGGCGGATTTTGATCGTCTAGGCCGAGAAAACGCATCAGCCTTTGAACTTCTAACCAACCCTCCTCGCCCTTAGGTCCGTGCCACCACTCGACGAGACCTTTGTAAAATGCCGCGATCGGTTGATGATCGTGAGTTCCATAAGTGGCTAGGCTCAAAACGGGAAGGTCCTCTTTTTCTTTGAATTCACGAGTCTCTTCGACTCTTTCAAAAATCGGAATAGCAAATCCAGCGATGCCCAGACTGTGAAGCAGTGGTCTCACATATGGTGGTACGGTGCCGAGATCTTCGGCGACGATCCCTGACGGTCCCGCAGCATCCAGCAATACTTTCATGATCGCCGTGCCGTCCACGCAATTTTCTTCGGCATCGATAGGTTCATCATCGCTGCGGGGCAAAAATTGAGGCAAGCGTCCATCCGTCAAGAGCGCTGCTTCCTTCTCAGTCAAATCGGTAAATTCTTGATTGCGCTCCGGAATCCACGGAAATGCGTAGACTCGGAAAAAACCGAGCACATGATCGATTCTAAAATAGTGAAACAGATCGGTCAGATGTTTGACTCGCTGGCGCCACCATGCGTAGTTCTCACGTCTGTGCTCGCTCCACTGATAAAGTGGCATGCCCCAGTTTTGTCCCCACTTTTGCGTGAATACATCGCCTTGAAAAAACGTTTCAGGTGGCGCTCCGCACGACCAATCCAGATCGAACAATTGTTTTTCCGCCCAAACATCAACGCTGTATCGACTGACACCAAATGGCAGGTCGCCCATCAATTGAACAGCTTTTTGATCGGCGTACTTCTTGACGTCAGCCCATTGTTGATAGGCAATCCATTGCACATATGACCAAAATCTGCGATTCGTTTTGCGATCGGGTTTGCTACCAACTTCTGACGCCAACTCAGCGTCCTTGTAGTCTTGAATCTTCGGCTCCCACTGTGTCCAACAGGCGTTGCCGTCATGTTCGTCCATCAGTGCACGGAACAAAGAATATGGTTTCAACCAGCGTCTGTTTTCAGCTTCGAACTTTTCAAGTGATTTAGCTTTTTCGGTTTTGTTTTTGATGTCGGTTAGATCAAATTTCTCAAAGGCGGCGCGAAGTAAATCAGCCTTAAGCTTTTTGACCTGTGGATATGCGACGGCTCCGGCTCTCAGCTTTTTCACTACATCGGCACTGGCGATCTTCTCAAAATCTGCCTGGCTCAGCCCTGGTATTGTATCTGGTGCTATAGTGATCAGGGACGGATCTAATGCAACAGAACTGATCGCTCCGTATGGACTATTGTCACCACCAGTTTCATTGATTGGCAAAACTTGTAAAATACCAATCTTATTGCGAGCACAAAAATCAATGGCATCCCGCATAGCGGCTGTGTCTCCGATACCAAGATCGTTGGGGTGTCGAAGTGCGAAGACTGGAACTAAAATGCCGGCTAATTTCTTTTTTGTGTCGATTATCATTTTTAAATTCCTAAGCGGTCGAATACGTGATCTATATTTTTCAAGTAAGAAGCGGGGTCAAAACATTCTTCGATTTCTTTTGGTGACAAAACTGAATTGACGTTTTCGTCTGCCAATAAATTGTTCTTGAAATTACCGGAGCGCTTGTTCCAGGCTGCCATTGCGTTGGTTTGTACTAATTTATAGGCATTCTCTCGTAACAATCCTTTGCTGATCAATTTAAGCATTACTGCTTGAGAAAATATGACACCACCAAATACGTCCATGTTCCTGATCATATTTTCCGGATAGGCGACAAGCCCTTGAACTATTTTGGTAAAGCGAGCGAGCATGTAATCGAGCAAAATCGTCGAGTCTGGAAGAATGATGCGCTCCACAGAGCTATGGCTGATATCGCGTTCGTGCCAGAGTGGAATGTTTTCCAATGAAGCCATTGCATTGCCACGAATCACACGAGCCAAGCCCGAAATATTTTCGCTGCCTACGGGATTACGTTTGTGTGGCATTGCCGAGGAACCCTTTTGTCCTACTTCAAAAGGTTCTTCAACTTCCAGCACATCAGTTTTTTGCAAATGGCGAATCTCAGTGGCGAATTTGTCTAAGCTGCTGGCAATGATGGCTAACGTGCACATGTACTGGGCATGCCGATCTCTTTGAATGATCTGAGTAGAAATTGGGGCAGCTTTCAGATTTAAATACTTGCAAGTAAGCTCTTCCACTCGCGGAGATATGTTGGCAAAAGTGCCAACCGGTCCACTTATCTGACCGACAGAAATTATTTCTGTTGCATCGTCTAGTCTCTTTTGATTGCGACGCACTTCTTCCAACCAGACGGCTAGTTTGAAGCCAAATGTCATCGGCTCTGCGTGGATGCCATGCGAACGTCCGACTTGAATAGTATGTTTGTGTTTACGCGCTTGTTCTAAAATTGCGTCGTGTAAGTGCTGAAGATCGGCAGCCAGCAATGCGCTGGCTTTGCGCAGTTGCAGTGCTATGCCTGTGTCGATGACATCCGAACTCGTCAGTCCGAGATGGATAAAGCGAGAGTTTTCGCCCACATTTTCATTTACGTTCGTAAGAAAGGCGATTATGTCGTGTTTTACTTCAGCTTCGATTTCTTTAATTCGATCTATATCAAATTTGGCTTTTGCTTTGATGTCCGGAACAACTTCTTTGGGTATAAAACCGAGCTCTGCTTGAGCTTCACAAACAGCCATTTCGATGTCCAACAAAGTCTGAAATTTGGATTGTTCGGACCAAATCGAGCCCATCTCTGGGCGGGTATACCTATCTATCAATGCGAAAAGCCTCAGAAAACCGCGCGCGGTTGGACATGGCGCTTATTTTACAATGGCGCTCAGGTGCGCCGCAGCGCACGTAAAGAGTATTGGACGGTTTGTAATCAAATTCCTGAAACCGTCAAGCCTCCGAGCCTTAGCCTGGGAACGCCGGCATCCTTGCCGGCATCGAAATGCCGGAGCTGAGCTTCTATTCAACATCAAGGATTCGTCGACTTGTCATGAGAAGTGCGTGGAATAGCGCACATTTATTACCGTTCTCAAGTCAGCCGAGGAGCATTGCTTGAAGCTGAGATAATATACTTCGATGTAGAAACACAGGTTCCATATGCCAAAGATTTTATTGCCCATCGATATTCAGCATCCCCACGACGAGCTTGTAGAACAACTTGATAAGCTCATCGAGATATCGGGTGCGCAACTGCATCTAAATTATGTGAAAGACGAGTTGCCAGGGTATGAGCTAATCCTCGGCACGATGGGAGATTATCCTGATG
>PLZS01000196.1 GCA_003153555.1 Candidatus Melainabacteria bacterium
GCCCACACAAATCCGCGATGAGCCAAAATTTCTTCTCGGGTGCGGCGTTAGATCTTTGGCGCCAGGCTAAAACCAAAGATGAAACAGAACAAGAGTGTGCTTTCCTGCAGGAGATCTTTGATCATGCAGACGGCGCACATCTTCTTGATGTCCCCTGTGGTGATGGCAGACTGACATTACCAATGGTGCAAGCCGGTTATAAAATCACCGGGATGGACTATTGCCAGGAATTTCTCGACGACGGCGCGAAAGCGGCAACGTCTGCCAAGCTTGGAGGCGATGTCGTTCAATTTGTTCACGGCGACATGCGGACAATTTCGTTTGAGCAGAAGTTCGACGGCGCGTTCTGTTTTGGAAATAGCTTCGGTTATTTCAATCGTAAACGGACCGACCAGATGTTCGAATCTCTCAGCGCATGCCTCAAATCTGGCGCGAAGATCGTGCTTGAAAGCAGCATGCTTGCAGAAACCTTTCTCGTTAACGGAGCAGAGCGGGAATGGGTACGCGTCGGCGATATGTTCATGCTGATCGAGAATCACTACGACCCTCGCGAAAGTTGCGTGCAGACTGAGTACACCTTCATACGCAAAGGTAAGGAAGAATCTCGCCGCGCGACGCACTGGATTTACACATCAGGCGAGGTTTGTTCGATGCTGTCGAAAGCTGGTTTCATCGTCAGCGATTTGTTCGGCTCGCTTGAATGCGATGCATACGAGCTTGGATCCGAGCGAATATTATTGATAGCTGAGAAACAGTAATTGGTTAGTCGAGGTCGGAAACAACTCCAGAACAACGGCAAGTAAGTGCAGGCACGTTGTGCAACGTGCATAACTTATTCCTGCTCTTGTTCAGCCAAAATATGAAAGCCGCAATCAAGAATTTGACACTGAGCTTCACGTTGGTGGGTTTGATTCAAACAAACCCGTCTTTTGCCCATGGGCTCTACGGTGCAAAAGTTCCAAGCCCTAATCGCAAAGTTGATTTAGAAGTCCCTAAAGGCAAAAAAGGGACTTCTAATTCTTCAATTCACAATAGGTATCTGCGGGAAGCCAACGTTTGGACTAATAGATCGGTCTGATGGGACAAATAGCGCGATAAAAAAAGAGACAAATAAATCGGCAATTCACACCGCCGTGACGGACAAAACCGCTGAAATCAACCCTCAATCCCTACAGCTAACTATCGATTCGAACGGGCTGTGGCGGTTGGACAGGCGACGGCTCACGCATAAATTTATAGTTCAAAAAGAAGCCATTCGGTAGTTTTGACACGAGCAGAACAGGGTAAGGACCTGAATCGTTATGCATCTGCTTGTTTATGCTTTCTTCAAGCTGTCTAAAAGCAAGGGAAATTTGCTCAGGATTGAGACCTGCTTCCTTGTAGATTCTATACAAATCGCGCCAGTCATCTTCTGTCTTAGGCATAAGCGTATGAGACTGTTCAAGGTCCTTGCAGGTTTCATCTACAACGTGATTTATGCGTTCGCGAACCTTAGGATCTTCCAGGATAGGATTATCCGCGATCGGGCAAGCACCATCGCCGGCATCAGCGAATTCACCCATCATAAAGGATGGTCTTGCTCCTTGAGGCGGCGTACCAACATACGCGACCCCCATACCAAAGCCGTTTGGTCCTCTTTCGTACGCAAACACACAGGGACCACTGCCGGGGTATTCTTGTTGTAGCTTATCAGTGATTGTGTCAGACAGGTTTTTTATGGCGTTTTCTATATCACTCTGTGAGAAACCGGCCTGTTTGTAAATGTCGAACAACTTGCGCCAGTCTTCCTGGGTCTTTGCACTAAAGTTGCCATTCGTTCCGACATCCTTGCAGGTTTCCGCAATGATATTTTCCTTCAGTGCGCGAACCTTTGGGTCTTCAACGCTTAAACCCAGCTCGCCAGGGCAAACAGCTGTCCGTGCAATGCTTGCAGATGCAGGCAGTTCTGCAGCGTGCATTGCTGTAGGTGTTTCGCGTGTATTTCTCGCTGCCGGCGGCTTGAAAAGATCTTGAACAAATCTTTCTATGCCAGGGACATTGGTTGTCTCCCGTTGAGCTTTTTGACCGACGTCTCCTGTATCTGCCGTCATTTAAGACCTCATACCAGAACAGGATACGGTCCTGATCTAAGTTTACTATGCCCAAAGTTTTGTATTTACCCCTGCGTTACTGCGAGGTCTTGTAATCCAGTCATTATAGTGAAGTGATGCAGCGGACCAAACACCGCTCGGTTCGTCAGAACTCGGATCGTGCCATTGAAGGCGAATTAAAGGATATAGTGCACAAGAAATCGTTGGTTCGCATTTCTCCAACTTTATCCATACGCCCGAATTACCGATGTCGGTAAAAATTATTCGAACACATTTTTATTTTCACTTAGTAGCAGCTTTAGCTCGCTTCTTGAGATTGGCTTTTGCAAAAATCCTGTCATTCCAGAAGCCAAACAACGATCGGGTTCTGGATGTGAGCTCATTGCAAAAATGGGCACGGGTTCAAAGTGATTTGCGGTTTCAAAACTTCTTATGCTTTTAGTGGCCTCGTAACCGTTCATCACGGGCATATTTAGATCCATAAGAATAAGCTGATAACGCCGAATCCTACATCGGTCTACGGCTTCTCTTCCATTAGCTGCGGCATGAACTTCATAACCCAATGAATGCAGATGCTCGCCTAACAGCCATCGCAGTGTAATGTCATCCTCAACGATAAGAATCGTGCCTACCACCAACTTCCCCGGATTTTTTTTCGGACAATTCAATTTAATCGCTATTTTGTAAAGTGGATATGTGCAATCCCTAGTATTTTTAAGGGGCGAACAAGATGGTTTTACAATTTCGCAATCCCAGGAAATCGAGGGCGGCTAGAATAGCCGCCCATATCGATCTCGGCGCGAGGCTGGAGTCTCGTGTTCCAGTTCCTGGACAGGAAAGCGAATCTCAATTATTCTCAGGAATAGGAGACCCCTCTGGTAGGGTCGGTGAAATTTTCTGGTGTCGTTCAGATCTTCCAGAGGTATAGTGTCTTTCGTCGATAACAGTTGGCTCCACTTGAAAAACATTTAGATCGCGTGGGCCTTCGACTCGTCCAATCTCTTCTGGTAGCTTGAGTTGTCCTGGTGTTCCAGGCAGAATAATTTCGGGTCTTATCGAGACGACAAGTTCACTCTCATTTTTTGAGAACGCTTTGGAACGGTAGAGCGCACCTAGCACTGGGATTTCACCAAGCACCGGAGTCTTTGTAATTTCTCGGCCATTATTCGAACTAATCAGCCCTGCGATAAACAATTCCTGCCCCGGTTTCATCTCGACTACCGTTTGAGTCTTTCTAGTAGTAAAGCCAGGAACGAATGATGATGACCCCGGGATATTCAATTGATTTTGCGTTGAGACAATGCGCTCTTCGGGAGCGATTTCGATGTTCAACGACCCGTTCTCTAATAAAGTAGGAATCATATTGAGGCGTAATCCGAATGGTTCGAAAGTAACAGATTGTTGGGCGGCACCAGCGGTAGCTATCGACTGTAGGATCGGAATTTCCCCACCTGCCAAAAATGAAGCTCTTTCCCCAGAAATAGTTGTCAGCGTCGGCTCAGCCAACACTCTGGCTCGTTGATGCGAGATTATGCCATCTAAAGTTGGGTTCAGGGAAAACGTATTGCTTCCGCTTTTCACGTTGAGAATCGACGTATATATGTTTGCCAGCCCTGATCCAGTAAACGTAGCTCCACCCGGTGCGCCAAGAAGAACGGCTGTCGATAAAAGCGCAGGCACCGAGTTTAGTGCACCCAATCCTATGTTGGTGATTGCGTCACCGCTGCTAGTCGTGGAGGTGCTGTAGAAGACACTCGGTGTGACGCTGCCGGTAGTGTTTGATACGTTTGCAAAGTTGAGCGCGTTGGTTGTGGCGGTTGAGTTGTTGCCACCAATACCGAAGGCAAAATTCTTCGTTCCCACGTTGAATCCTAATTGAACACCCAACTCCCGCGCCGCTGATGTGTTCATTTCCATGAATGTCACATGAAGCACTATCAATGGAGTCTTACGTACTCTGACCAGACTTGTGACACGTCCACCATCGCTGGTGATGACTTGCGCCTTGGCTATATTATTGGTCGTATTAGGAAAAAACGTGTAGCGATCAACAGAACTTAACTGAGCTAGTTGACCCGACTGGCCTCCCCCCCCCTGACTTGTGCCGCCCTGCTCACCAATACGTCCGTTTACAAGCCGGTTGTTGGCGACCTGAACATTCATTCCACGATCATCCATGAAGACGTTGGATGCAGAAAAAGCTTTTATTATGGACTCCGCGTGATCAACATCTCCCATTAGTACTACACGGTCGCTGCCACCCACTGTTTGTGCCTTAACAATTATGCGTGGATCAATTTCTCGAAGGATTGTTTGCAATTGCGAGTAATCCTTCGTCACACTCAAATTGAGACCAATCCAGTTACCGGCGTCATCCCACAAAACAAGCGTCGCCGTGCCAGAGCTTTTGCCGAGCAAGACGATTTGGTTTTCGGATACGACAATCGGCTCAGCTACCGCCGGATCACTTATAGATGATCGAACTATTTTGTGTCCAAGTTTAAAGGTGCGAGACTGTGAAACTTTTAAATCAATCACGTTGGACGTTTTGAATTCTTGGAGTTCAACCGTACCGGTAACAAGGCCCGGAATTGGTGCGCCAACTAACAGTTCATCAGAATCCATAGCTGAGCACGACAATTGATCGCTGCAAAGCAGTCCTAGGGCAAGAGCTACGAGCAAGCGCCCCCTGGCAAGCACCTCACTTCTTCGGTTTCGAAACTGAATTTTGTGCCAGTCGCTAGTTCTCTTTTCCGTCCGTCTTATGTTGTTATTACTCACAGCTTGAACACCTTTCGTCGAAATCAAATTAGTAAGGTTGTTTCTAACCCTGACCAATTTAGAAGAGTTGCGTAAAGCATTGATTTCGCAGAATATGATCCGTAAGTATGCGTAAAGGTACATTTACGTAATCAGTGTATTTTTGTACATCACTCACGAGTTGCATCCATCAACGCGGCGAAAGGCGCCAGATGTGCCGCCGATTGTGCGACTTGAGTGCGTTCGATGGTGCCGGCTCAGGATTCTGGCCAGCAGGAGCTATTGGAAGAGATAACTACTGTTGCTTTTGTTTGATCGAATCTGCCACTGCAAGTGGTTCTTCTTCTACAATCTTCGCTGTTATTAAAAGCATTAGTTCGGTTCGCGAACGTCCCTTCAAAGTGTTCCTGAACAATGCACCGAGAACAGGAGTTTCAGCCAAATAAGGAAACTTCGCTATTTGAGATGCTTCATTTTCGGTAAATAGTCCACCTAGAACCAAGGTCTGTCCGTCCTTTATTCTCACTTGCTGAGTCATAATATCTCGAACATTGAGTAGCGTCACGATCGTTGGACTGCTTGTTGAACCGAATGTCTGTGGCGCTCCTAGCGGGGTGGATACTTGAGGACGCAATCGCATTGTTATGAAACCGTCATCACTTATTCTCGGCAATACGTTTAAGAAGATGCCTGCTTTGGTCAACTCCACATTTGTTGACACCACTCCAAGACTCGTCGTCGAAGTTACCTTGTGAATGACCTCGCTAGCCAAGGTTATTAGCGCTTCCGTATCATCCACTACTACTACACTTGGATTCGCTACTAATTTTGCTTTGTTTGTTTGCAGCAAAACATTCAACGTAACGTTCAGTGCTTGCGGGAAAGTAGATATGTTTGCGCTACCACCGGCGGCATTGCTGAGTGTCAAAAAATTGAGTGCTGACTGTGCCGCGGTTGCTGCGCTGACGCCTGCTATAGTAGTTGTGGAAGCTGGTAGGAGCACACCTACTAGACCGGTAAAGGGAGACGCGGCGGTATTTGTCGGGGCGTTTGAATTGCCCATGACCGAACTTGATGCCCCCTGCCCCTGCAAATTCAATGTGGCACCAAGTTGCCTTATCCCTTGCGATGTTAGTTCGACCATAGATGCTTGGATGTGAACTTGCTTCGGTCTTTGATCGATAGACTTAATTGCGCCTTCTGCAAGGATGATTTCATCGGCGGTTCCGAGAACGATCACTTGATGATTGCGCACGTCAGGAACTACGATTGGACCGCCACCGTTTTGCTCGATTATGTAATCTGCATTGACCGCTTGGAAGGACCGTATTTGTTGCGAACCTGGATCGGTGGCGCCGTTGTTGAACCCTACGCCTTCTTGCGTTGTGATTCTTGTTGAACCTCTCATCGTTTTAGCGATGTCAGGCTTCATAGCTTGATTGAATTCAGTTTCCTCGCTGGTTGTGTCTCTCTCTTTTTCAGATTGACTGCCAAGCGGAATATTATGTCCTGAAATTGAAACGTGGTTATCTTCATTATGTTCTTGTTCAGCACCTGTTTCTGATGAGGACTTCTTTTTGGTTACGGAAGTAAAGTCTGGTACCACACCTTTGTTGAAAACTGAAGATTGCAAAAGATTTGCTACCTCAATTGGATTGGCGTAATTAAGTTTGAAAGTCCTAACTTTGGGTCGATTGAGACCTAAGCGCACAAATGTAGGAAGCGGAGCGATTAGCACCGTGTGTTTGTCCAAACTGCGCGCTTGCAGTCCCCCTGATGCCAGAACATAGTCCATAGCTTCATTGAGGGTGACGTCTTTAAGATTGGCCGTTACTGCGCCGTTAACGGATTTGTCGATTACCACGTTTAAATTGCCGCGCTCCGCAAGTTCAGCTACAACTTCCCTGATCGGAGTGTTCCTCAGCCGTAAGTCGTGAATAAGATGCTGGACTGCGATCAACTTGAATGGCGATCTGGTGTCACTCATATGCTCGAATGAATTTTGATTGGCTATTAAAGCCTTCGATGGGCTGCTGCTTGTTGCGTTATCTTGGGCACCAGCAGACCGAGATGTAGAAAGTATCAATACAAGGATCGCCACGCTTACGCTGTTGAAATTAAAAAATTGTCTAGAGATCAAGGTTTCATCCGTACCGTGCCACCACAGTCGCTAGTTAACAACTAT
>PLZS01000146.1 GCA_003153555.1 Candidatus Melainabacteria bacterium
TCATTTAAGGAACCTCACGTCGCACTGCCAAAACTTTGCCAACTTCGTTCTTTAGAGTAGGAGTATTGCACTGAGGATGCACCTACTATGCCACCACTTGAACAGCACCGACTGCTTGAGCGCACTGCAAACTCTAATCATGTTAACTTACGACGAAGCGCGTTGCGCGCAATTGCTGATGGGAGCAGTGTTGGCATTCGACAAAACGGTAGAAATTGGCATCAATCTTTTTCCACCGGAAACAAAAAATACTACCGCTGTCACTGATTTTGGAAGAATTAGCGCGCGGTGGTGCAGCGGGGAAAGTGAGCAAGCAGTGGGTATTACTACAACAGTGGGTATTACTATAACAATTGGTATGAATGACACTTCTTGCGTGCGAGCCTTGCGTGGCTCAGACAACAGTTATACCCAACAGTCTTTACGCGAAAATCGACCTAATTTGCCCACCACTTGGCTCGAAGACACATGACAATGAAATCCAACTCGGAAAGTGACAGGAATATTCATGCGACGCCTGAGTTGGCACCAACGCTTGAATCGTTCCAACGCAAAGGTCAAAAGGAATATTCGAACCGAGACTTCGTTCTCGGTGCCATTCTTGAAGATCGATATGAAATTGTTGAATTACTCGGTAAGGGCGGCATGGGCTCAGTCTACAAGATCTACAATCGGACTGTCGACGAATTTATGGCGTTGAAAATACTGAGTAGTGATGCAGCTCAAGACTCGGACTTAGTTAAGCGGTTCGAAAAGGAAACAATTGCAGTTGGCCTCTGGTTTGATGTATGCAAAGCGGAGCGACTTAAGAGCTGACGATCAAGCTTTTTTTTATGGCATTAGGGCAGTCGCTTACTCTAAATTGGGCAACAATTCCATGGCCAAATCCAGTGCCGCTGTTTTTATGAGCTATCTTGAGAAGAAAAATTTTAAAGCTGGCGAGTCTTATGATTTTGCTCCACTAGTGTCGAACATTGGCGACTACTATCTAGCAAATGGTCAGCTTGACCAGGCATACATTGCCTTCGAAATAGCTCATCATGCTTGGTCAGCACTTGAAGATAATGGACGTTTTAACCAAGCCGTTTCAGAAATCAGATTAGGGAAGATCGAACGCAGTCGGGGAAACTTGGCTTTGGCTGCTCGATTTCTGCAAAATGCAGCTTCTATGTTTGAAAGGATTGGTGCTCGAAAGGATTTCGCTAAAACGCTTTTTGCTTTGGCCGATGTACATTGGGGGCTTAGAGATTACGTCAAAGCAATTTCTATCCACGCCGAAGCGGTAAAAATATGGACTGAATCTAAGAATTGAATGTTTTGATGCTGTAAGGCCACCTCGAGGCAATGTTAAAAACCATCGCATTACAGTTGCTTATATTGGCCTTCTTCTGCGATGCAGCAAGTGCTGCAAGTGCGGATTCAAGAAAAAAACAGTACTGGCAGATCGAATACAGTACAAGCTTTGTTGGAATAGTAAAACTGAAATTTGACGATCGGTTTTTGTTGATGAAACTGGAAAAATTCGGGCTAACAGCTCTGTCCACTGCACCAAAATGGAATTCAATTGTATACAACGAAGCAAACAGACGATACCTGAAACTTAGCAACGAGCAGTGGAAAAACAGCAAATTTTTACAGGGCTTACTAAGACACCGAAAGACCGCTGCTGCACCAAAGAGCCAGTTAGAATATACTCACAAAAAAAGAGGATAGAAGGAAGGGATGCTTTTCAAGTAATAGCTCGTACCAAGAATTCCGTCGGTGAACTAGAAGAATCTTCAGAGATCTGGGTGGATAACGACCTGCATGTGCCACCACAATTTCAACAGTTTTTGCGAATGGCTTTAGATATATCAGAAGAATTTAGAGGCACTCCTTTGCAAATATCGGCTGTGCAGAGAGACCTGGCGACCAAGAGTCCGCACATGGTTCAAGCCTTAGCGGCATACAAAATAGTGCAAATGCCCATGCAAGCTGACACCTTTCAGAAACCTACTGGATTTAAAGAAGTGGCGAGCGAGTTAAATCTAATGATCGATGACGAAACAGAAAAAGAACTTTTCTGAATCAAAATAATAGAACAGGGCGCGCGCCTAGCAGTAGCGTCACAAAGCGGAGATCTATAGCCGCCGGATGCACATATTCGTTTGTTTATAAGAATTTTGCAACTCGCAACAGATCCCTCGCTTCGCGTCGATCAGAATCACTAGTAAAGTTCGCAAAGTCGAGGAATACACTATAATTTGAAATGTTCTTTTAATAGCAGAATTCCGTAAAACATTGAAGTCGCTTTCGCACAGCAAACTTTTTTTCAGCGCAACAATAGCTGCGTTGCTAATTAACGCAATATTTCAACTGACCGATCCTCTAAAACAAGTCGAGCCTCGAAAACTGCCGTTCGCGCATTCTTGGGCGTGGTGGGCCGCACAGGATTTCCTTGAGGAATCAAAGCCACCACAAGTGGTGCTGATTGGCTCATCATTGATGACGAATCCTGTTTGGTCAAACGAAGCTGACTATCAAAATAAGGATGTAGACATTGCTCTCGATCGAAGAGTGATGTACTTAGACGACGCTATAAAGCTAAGGCTCCGTGACACCACTGCCAGATGTTTTAATCTCGCTCTACCGGGAGCTATGTTGTCGGACGATTACATGGTCGTTAAGAGCTTGCTTATAGATGAACATAAACCCAGGATAGTTATTTTTGGTTTGTCACCTCGCGACATGGTAGATAGTGGATTCCGTTGTGCGGCATCTTCCAATCACTACAAATATTTTTCAAAATTTGTAGACACGAATGACTTAACAGAGTTGGCGATGCCATACTTTTGGCAGCGAATTTCTTACTTTATTAGTCGAACTATCTATCTTGAACAGAAGAAATCGGAGGCTCAGTACATTGCCGCTGAACTGTTTAAGAGTTTTGCGACTGGAATATCAGGAAAGCATGTGACTTCTGACTTAGTAAATCCAAAGGTCGCGCAGAGTCGTTTGGCAATTTACGAATCAGAAGTGGAAAAGGGCGTTTGGATTGCTCATCCTCATGACTTTGACTTTTACCACGATACAGAATATGAAAAGTTGAGAGAGAGATATGGTAAGTCAAATGTCGAGGGATGCGAAAATCAGCGCAAATGGTTTGAGATGTGCCTTGCGCTATGTAAAAATGCAGAAATTCAGCCCATCATAGTCAACATGCCGATTACCCAAACAAACATCGACTTGTTTGCGCCAGGCGTTTACCAAGGATGCGTAAGCCAGATGGCTGCCGAAGCGCGTAAATTTCATTGCCCTTTCATTGATCTGCAAAAGAAGAGTGCATTTGTGCGATCTGATTTTACCGATATGTGCCATATGGATGCGAGTGGTGGTAAGAAAACTCTTGATTTTATCGCTGACGAAATCGCAGGTGAACCTAATTGTGTAGCTAGCCTGAAGCGTGCCAATTTTGAGATTGCTGACGTGGTGACAACAAATAAGGCTGTTGAACTCAGAAGGATTGAATAAATCTGCAACCGTTTCAAAGCCCATTGTTTGTGCGTGTGACTGATTCGCCGAAAATTTGAATGCTAGAGCATCTTTGAAGGTTACCAATTAGGGTTGGTGGTGCCAGCCAACACAAGAAAATCTGATCGGCCACAAAACGAATTCGCAGAACAGGGGCTTGACGCAGCACAGAATTTGTCTGACACCAAGATTTTTCACTTCAAGCGCTGTCTGATAATCGACCGGCTGTGGTACAGCATAATAAGTCGGCTTCTATATAACCATAACTAACCTATCGGGAAAACGCTGAACTTGGGTTCTTTTCTTGTTGATTCGTTCGAGAATGAAAGCGCGATGGAAAAACATAGTCGTGCCAACCATCAGGCTGTGAATCGATGGAATTCTCTCTACCATGCAGAAGATCCGCCCGAACTTACTTTTTATTCCATTCGAACCTTTCTAGAATTGACCAATCCGAATTCTTTTGTTGAAGGCGCTATCAAACAGAAACTGCGAGATCAGCAACGCGAATATCTTGATGTTCGGAAAGAGCTAGTAGCGCAATACTGCGCGAAGCACGGACAAAGTCCGTCAGAATTCCCTGAGCCGCGCAGTTCCACCGGTGCAAAATATCGACTGACCGGTCCCGATTTCGACAATTGTTTTCTCCAATCCTATGCATCTCTCTACTATCGTGTTGCTGTTGGTTCTGGCTTAATTGTCGCTGCCTCTGTTCTCCCGTTGTCGAATGCTTGGAGCCACTGGGCTGCGTTAATTGTAGCGGTGTCACTAATTCCATGGTTTCTGTTTTTGCAAAAGCGAATCAGGTCCGTTTCAGACTTCAATGAAAACTTTCAGCAGCCTCGTATTTCTTGCGCGTATGGAAAAATCGCTCCGTTATTACACCTGTTACAGGAAGTGCAAAAGAAGATTGCAATTATTGATCCGGATTTCGAACACTCGATACAATATTCCAAGTCTAGGTGTCACCCCAGTCCAAGTGCTTTCTCGATTGAGTTGATATCACATGTAGTGCACACAAAGAATGCCTCGTTGAATGGCCGTCGACAAGGAGATTACGTCATTCATTTTCACATTCTTGGGGATTCTCTATTTAACACGTTCTTAATCGTGTGGTGGTTTGAATATCCCAAGTCATTATTTCTGTCGCGTGCTGTCATGAATAACATCGGGTTAATTGATAAAACACTGACTATCGAATTCTTAGATGTACGGCTCAAGCTAGCTTCCACTGTACGGAATAAAAAGCGCACAAATGCTTTTAAGTTTAATTAAAGACTCTGCGTCCACTGCGCTCTATCTACCAATCAAACAAACGCCGTCATCTCTTACAGGATGGCATCAAACGGACCGACAAGGTAATTACTAATCGGCGACTAGCATTTCTCGACTGTTGCACAAAATGTGGTGTAACTAGAGGACTCCATGAATCCAAATATCGTTGCCGATCTTTTCTGTCGTCATTGTGTGCACTGTCCAAGCTTGCGCCAAAGGCACTGTGGTTCCTACTTGTAGTGCGGATATGGCGCGCTCGTCGCCAAGCAACTTGGGGGCCATGACCCAGTAAATTTCATCAATTAAGCCTTGTTGAAGCAAGCTTCCCGCAAGTTTGCCACCACCTTCGCAGAGCACGGAGTTAACACCCTGATCGGCCAGTGTCGATAAGACGAAGGTCAAGTCAATGTGCCCGTCTTCAGATGGTGCGGCAAACAATTCAATGTGCCCTGGATATACATTAGGCTTTTCGTTAATCGCGCTCTGAGAAGCAAATAAAATAGTACGCGCATTCGGTTTGGTAATACAGAAACGCGAAGCGGGATCCGTTTGCAAACGGGCGTCGAGAGCGACCCGAACGGGGTTTCGCGAATCCGTGATGTCGCGCACAGTTAACTCAGGATCGTCCATTCTTAGGGTATTGGCACCGACCAAAACCGCGTCAAACTTATTGCGAAGCTCATGAACCTTCAATCTTGACTCGGGACCAGTGACCCAACGACTGCTGCCAGTGCGATCTGCAATGCGCCCATCTAAAGTAAGAGCGATCTTGAGGCATAGCCACGGCAGCCCTTTCCTGACTCTCTTTAGAAAGCCGCGATTCAACCATTCGGCCTCGGCTTCAAGAATACCGATCGAGATTAAAATGCCTGCGTCTTCGATCTGCTTTAATCCCTTTCCAGCCACTTTGGGGTTGGGATCAACCATTGCTGCCACCACACGACTGACACCACTTTTGGTAACATAGTCGCTACAAGGAGGCATCTTGCCGAAGTGACAACAAGGTTCTAGAGTCACATACAACACTCCACCGCGGGCAAGTTCACCGGCTTGATCAAGCGCAATTACTTCAGCGTGCGGTGTCCCGCTTCTCTTATGAAATCCCCTGCCAACAATTTGTCCGTTTGCACCAACAACGATCGCGCCGACCAGGGGATTGGGTGCAGTTCGCCCTTCAGCTTCCTGCGCTAATTCCAAACAGAGGCGCATGCGCTGACGGTCTAGTTCACTATTTTCGGCATCTTGGTTCATTTTCAATTAGCCGAAAAATACTGATGCCACCTTGTACAATTCCATGTCCAAAGTTTTCATCGAGCCAGTTGCTTCTTCAAGAGGCACATCGACGATGCGATTGTTTTGCAGTGCCACCATTCTTCCGAATTTTTTCTCGGTGACCAGATCTACTGCGGCAACGCCGAAACGTGTCGCCAGCACTCGGTCATAGGCTGTCGGCGACCCGCCTCGTTGAATGTGACCCAGAACAATAGCCCGTGTTTCGAAACCAGTTTCAGTTTCAATCAACTTCGCCAGTCGATCGCCAATTCCGCCAAGTTTGTGATTACCTTCAACATTATTGTCAGAAGCGTTGTCGCCTTCAAGTCTGGCGCCTTCAGCAACGACGATGATTGAATGGTCTTTTCCGCGAGCGTGTCGTTTCTTTATCGCTTCAGTGATGTCATGCAATGCGATCGCCTTCTCTGGCACAAGAATGAAATCAGCACCACCAGCAATACCGCCATAACAAGCGAGCCAACCAGCATGCCGTCCCATAACTTCGCAAACAAGGACGCGATTATGAGATTCAGCTGTGGTGTGAAGCCGGTCCAGCGCCTCTGAAACAATGTTGACCGCTGTATCGAAGCCGAATGTAAAATCGGTGGCGCTTAAGTCGTTGTCGATTGTTTTAGGAATGCAAACGACATTAAGCTTGTGTTCTTTGAACATTCGCAAGGCAATGCTGCAAGTTTCTCGTCCGCCCACAACAATCAATCCATTCAGATTATTCTTCTTCATTGACTCAACAATAAGGTCAGGACCTCGATCCAGGTCAAACGGATCGATGCGCGATGTGCGCAAAATAGTGCCGCCACGCTGAATCAAACCGTCGGTAGATTTAAGAGTCAGAGGCATGACCATGTTTTGCAATGGTCCTCGCCAGCCTTCAAGAAAGCCAACTACTTCGCTGTTGTGCTCCTTCATGCCATGTCGCACAACAGCACGGATAACCGCGTTCAACCCCGGGCAATCGCCGCCTCCCGTGAGTATTCCCATTCTCATGTGTGTCTGCCTCTTGCTGTATCGCCCGGCTCAAACTGAGCCCAGTCGGTAGTCGCTGCCGGGAGCTACTTGAAGACAAGAAGCCAAGATGCCCCGCAGTGGGTGTCTAAGTATATGGCGGATCTCGAGCAGGGCCAAAGCTCTCTGACGTAAAGCTTTTTGACATGATCTTTTGCTACTAAATTAAAGCTTCCCAAATATCCGCCCGGTGCTCATCGATGTTCCACTACAGTTATGGGGTTATAAAATGGCTGGGCACGAAGTTGCACGGCTAGCCGGGGCAATGAGCTCTGGGAGCATGGATGGACGTGCGGTTGCAGAACGTCGGGAGGACTGGACATTGAACTTATATGAGTACGAAGCAAAGCGAATTTTCCAAGACCACGGAATTCCGGTTCCACCTTCGGTTCGCATCACAAAACCGGAAGAGATCAGAAAGGTTCACTTGGGCTTTCCGCTCACCCTGAAGTGCCAAGTTCTAGCTGGCGGTAGAGGAAAAGCCGGCGGCATTAAATTCCCGAAGGATTTGAAAGAAGCTGAGGCGGTAGCCAAAGACTTGCTTCAATTGACCATCGGTGGCTCGAAAACCGAAAGCTTACTGGTTGAACCGAGGATGAGTATCGCCAGAGAACTATACCTCGCAGTCACTTTAGATAGAGCAGCTGGTTGCCCGATGTTCATCGCCAGCGCGGAAGGTGGCATCGAAATCGAATCTTCACACAACGTTGTGACCATGCCAATCCCTTATCCATTCCATCCATTCGTGGGCAGAGAATTAGCTAAAAAACTTGGACTTTCAGGCAGCTTGCTGACCAAGGTCGCCGATATCGCCAACAGACTTTATCAACTCTTTGAAAGCAAAGACTTAGACTTAGCCGAAATCAATCCATTAGTGATTACCGAAGGTGAAGACGTTGTTGCCCTCGACGGAAAAGTGATTGTCAACGACGACTCGATCAATCGGCAAAAATACTTCCAAGGTTGGCAAGAAAAGCACCTTAGCGATTTGAGTCATCTTGAACAACGAGCCAAATTAGCCGATCTGAACCTTGTCGAATTGGACGGCAACATCGGCATCCTCTGCAACGGCGCCGGTTTGACAATGGCCACGATGGACATGGTCAAAGCATTCGGCGGCGAGCCTGGGAACTTCCTGGATGTAGGCGGCGGCGGCGACCAAAAGAAGACGCTCACCGCTCTCGAAATCGTCAATGACAATCCCAAAGTACAAGTTATTCTCTTGAACATTCTTGGCGGCATCACTGCCTGTGATGAAGTTGCCGGAGCTCTTGTTGAGTTTATGACGAAAAATCCAGAGCGAACGATGGTTGTTAGACTGCGCGGAAACAACCAGGACAAAGCAGAGCAAATGCTCGCCAAATCCGGAATAAAGCTATTTCAAGATTTGGAAGAAGCTGTCAAAGAAGCGATCGCAAAGTCAAAAGTAAAACAAGCCGTCGGCGCTAAGGCGTAATCCCAGAATGGCTTATGCAGCGCGCTCGGCGTATTCGAAAACAGCAACTGCAGAAGCTATCCGGCACAACGCCCAGCCTTCAATCATCCAAGGAGAAATATTGTGATTCTGGTAAATAAAGATACGAAAGTAATCGTTCAAGGCGCTACCGGCAAGATGGGTTCCGCACACACGAAACGAATGATCGAGTATGGCACCAAAATCGTAGGTGGCGTGACGCCGGGTCGCGGCGGCGGAGATATCCACGGCGTTCCTGTGTTTGACACAGTTGCCGAAGCCGTTCAGAAAACCGGCGCGACGTGCTCTGTAATCTTCGTTCCACCTTACCTGGCATTGGACGCAGGCTACGAAGCGCTCAACGGTGGTATCACATTGTTGGTGCTAATTACAGAAGGGATGCCACCTCAAGACACTGCAAAATTGGTTGCGGCAGTCAAGGCGAAAGGCGCCAGATTGATTGGACCAAACTGCCCTGGCATCATCACCCCTGGTGAAAGCTTGATTGGAATTTTGCCTGGCTCCATCTTCAAATCCGGACCGATCGGAATGGTGAGCAAGAGCGGAACACTGACCTACGAAATCGGCTTAGCCCTCAGTGATGCCGGTCAAGGTCAATCAACTTGCGTCGGCGTCGGCGGCGACCCGATCAAAGGCTTGGAATACCCAGAAGTGTTGACTTTGTTCGAAAATGATCCACAAACAGAAGTGATTGTGCTGATTGGTGAAATTGGTGGCAATGCTGAAGAAGAAGCGGCAGTGTTCATAAAGAAGAACATCAAAAAGCCGGTCATCGCCTACATTGCTGGACAGACAGCGCCTCCCGGAAAAAGAATGGGACATGCTGGTGCCATCGTATCTGGTGGCAAGGGAACGGCTCAATCGAAAATTGAAGCCTTCGAAGCTGCCGGTGTGAAGGTCGCTAAGACACCAAATGAAGTGGCACAGAAAGTAGCTGAAGCGCGCAAAACATTAGCTCGCGCCTAGAAGCGAAAGCGCGACTAAGGGATATGCAGCCCTTCTTTCGTGATGTGAAAATTATGAGTAGCCAAACTTTGTTCTGATCCTCGGGATTTCGTGCACGTGAGTTCTCGGCGTGCATGTGGATCTTGTTTCAAGGCGAGCCAAATCAGATTGTCTGACATGTAGCTAACGCTGCCCAAAGAAGGATCGGCATGCGTTTTAGGTCCAACTTCTAGGGTGAACATGGCGGTTATACTCTTGACTGCAAAATGTTGAACAAGAGCATACAAATAGTCATGCAAACGCTGGGGATCGCTAGCAGACATAGCCAAATCGCCGATACTATCGATAACAACCCGCCCAATGCCCTTCTCTTGGATCATTCTGAAGAGAGTGACGATGACACTGTCGATCTGCACTTCAACAGGCGAGATGTAAAGCAAGTCTAGTCCTGATTCGGTGGTTTGCCGGGCATCGCGGCCTGACAAGTTGCGAATCGACCTGGCCATTTGAAAGGGGTTTTCCTGAAAATTGACATACAAACTTCTTACTCCCTGGCGCGTGCCTTCAATGGCAAACTGAAGAGCCAGTGTAGTCTTGCCGGTGCCTGTGGCACCGACTATAAGTGTGGATGAGCCTTTCCACAAACCGCCTCCGAGCAACTTATCTAATCCATTGACACCGGTTGGAGTGCGTTCTTGCACGGTGACATAGTCTTCGGGTACTTGAGGAGTGACGAGGCGGGGGTAAATATCGAGTCCATTAGCTGTGATGCGAAATCCGTGCAATCCTTCAAAATAAGCGCTACCTCGGAGCTTAAGCACGCGTAGAAAGCGTTCATCGCGCGTGCTCTGTGCGCTTCGCATGAATTGAATGATACCGTCTACGATTGCAAATTCCGGCAAGACTCTTGAATGCTCGTCTGTGTATTCGCCCAATAGAAACACGGTTGTGTCATAAGCAGTCAGCAAACCGGTAAGCTCGAAAAGCATGCGACGCATTTCCGGCACCGAGTCCGCCAAGTCGTGGAGCGCTTTGAAAGAATCAATGATGATGATTTTCGGAGAAATAGTTTTGAGCGCTTCCTTGAGTCGAGGAACGAGGGCGCCAATACCGCTTTTCGCCAATTCGGTGCCGACGTCTTCGTAGATGACAGCGGATCCAACTTTGGCTTCGTCAAAGAACTTAAAGTGCTGAAGATATTTAACGACTTTGGACACCGGCTCAGAAAGAGTAGCTAAATACAGAATAGGGCGCTCACCATCAGCATTGTGAAAAGCCATCTGCTCGGCGAATATTGTTTTACCGGTTCCAGGTTGGCCCATGATGATATTGATTGAATTGGCAGGAAACCCTCCATTGAGGATCTCATCAGCCTGAGCGCTTCCAGTGCTAATCCGGTCTTGTATGTCGCTCATAACAAAGTGTTCCTCATTTATTAACGACCTTAGAAACAGCCTCGATTAGGCGGCTCTTTTCCAGTGGCTTGGATAAGAAAGCATCCGCCCCGGCAGTCTCAGCGCGCTTGAGCGAAGGAAGTACACTAAAGACCACAATCCTGATGTTCTGGGTGACAGGATCTGACTTGAGCAATCGACACAGAGCTAGACCATCTAGCCGAGGGATTATGATATCGACAAGAAGCACAGCAGGCGGTTTTAGTCTGGATCTGTCCAAAGCTTCGTACCCGTCCAGCGCGTACTCAACTTTGTATCCGGCTTCGCTAAGAAAATACCCAGCCAATTCCCTTATATAGGGGTCAGAATCAGCGATCATGACGACCGGAGCGGCTGGTTGAGAAGTGTCAGCGTCGATCATGGCCTGGCTCGGGAGCAGAGAACAGTATATTTACCAACACTTATTGAGCAGATGACATCGTTTCGATATGCAGTCTAGCAGCTTGACCAAGCACGGTCGAGGGCGCCAATCAAGCCAGCACCACATTTAGTATCATTTTCGCCTGGTATTTTGTCAACGAAGTGGTGGCACTATCAAATTCTGAGTGAGTCTCATCAGAAACGCCTAAATCAAGAGAGATGATGTTCTACAGCGCTTTCTTACAAACCCGACCGCCACTAAATATGGTGCTCTTATCAATCGTCAAACGAGCAGATGATGAAGTCTAAACCTATCATCACGGAAGGAGTGTGAACAATTAAGCGGCAGGCGTCTAGGTATGTCACGCAGCCGTTTCGGATTAAAGGTCTAATAACTGCAAAATTTACGATAGACTGAACATAGCAGGTTCATAAATTGATGAGCCAGCTGCCAAGTCGACCACGAGATTTCAGGAAACATTCATGACTGACGGATTAGTGAGTAACCAAGCAATCACCCCGGTGGATCGACCGAAACGTGCGCTAGTGCTACCAGGTGGTGGCGGACGGGGTGCCTACCAGGTAGGCGTCGCGAAGGCGCTGTTAGAAAAAGGGATTGAATTTGATTTCGCCTATGGCACAAGTATTGGTGGCATAAATGCAACCTTGATCGCCCAGGGTGCAATTACCAGACTGGAAGAATTATGGGGCTCAATAAGGGCTCGCGATATCTTCCATCTTCCGTCAGCCGGCCTGATCGGCCGACTTGTGCTGGGTCATAAGTTGGGATTGTTGGATACGTCGCCCCTTGAAGAGATCATGCGCCGCGAGATCAATTTGCAGAAATTGAAAGCAAGCTCGACAAAAGTTGGACTTTGCACGACTGACCTGTGTAGCTTGGAAACAAGATTAGTCACCATCGACGATATCATGTCAACGAACGAACTAATTGACATTCTTATGGCGACATCTGCAATTCCCATGGCGTTTCCGCCCAGGCATATTCATGGAAGTGGTCTTTGGGTGGATGGCGGACTGGTCCGGAACACTCCAATGGAAACGGCGATCCACATGGGCGCTGACGAAATTTTTATGGTGCTTTTGCATCCCGAAAAAATCAACGTCTGCCCCACCAATATGTTTGAAGTGTTGGTGCGCTGTTTAGATATTGTCTTGGACGCTTCAGCTAGGCGCGAAATTCAATCTGCCGAATTATACAACCGGCTGATTGCAGCGGGTTCGCCCGAGTCTCAAGGTCGCAAGAACGTCAACATTCGAGTTTTCCAACCGAGAAGAGCTGTGAATACTACGCTACTGGAGATTGATCCGGAGCGATCCAAAAAACTGATCAAACAAGGCTACGAAGAAGCACTCGAGCAACTAGTTGATTATCCTGCTGATATAAAAGAAGCTAAGGCCTGCTGAGCGTTTAATATTGAAAGCCGTTCTTGCGGAAGTGCACCATCGCTTCATCGTCTGCATTCAATGCAGCACCATCAAGGATTTCACCTAAAACCAAATGGTGGTCGCCGGCTGCAATGACCTCATGCACCTTACAGACCATGTAAGCGATCGAACCCGTAAAGACTGGTGCCGGCGCAATCGATAAATCTACTTCAAGCCCGTCGAACCGATTCATTCCATCGGTATGAGGCTTGGCAAAACTTTTGAAGATGTCCATATTTTTCTTCGACAAGACATTCACGACAAACGAACTTCCCTTCTTCAAGCTCTCTAGAATGGGCCGGTCATTTTTGACGGCAATGGAAAGCATCGGTGGCTCGAAGCCTGACTGAGCGATCCAGGTAGTCAGCATCCCATCGGGACTAGCATCATGCTTCACCGTGACTATGTAGACACCACTTGCTATGCGTCCAATAGCGCGCCCAATATTTTCTTTACGTGTTTCTTCACTCAGTACAGAAGTCATTTTCTCACCGTCAAATTAGGATGTTGGATCTAGTAGTGTATCCGAGCAGCGCTTACGCAGCAACTCGCTGAAACTTCAGTGTTTGGATTGGTCGCTGTCGCCAATCTTAGCCGATGCTTTAGTCAAGGGTCTTGTCTCCACGCGCTGACCAAGCGTAGGAGCTTCTGGTCTACGTGCGACTTTAGGATCTTTTTTTTCCAGAGGCTTACGACGCTTTTTCCGATGGAACCAAAGCATTATTACCCTTGCCAGCTTGTTTGGGTCATGATGACCACTCAAGGTTGGGCTAAGTAAAGCCCTTCTAACTGGAACCACATTCAATTCGCGCAATCGATCCGGATCAAAGTTAACGGGCACCGAGGCACCATAGTGCCCATCATTTGCTTGACCACTAGGCAATTCATCATTCACGAGCACTGCATTGATGTAGCGCCACCCAGACCGGGGAGGTGCTCCCGCATGCTTCAATAAAGCTTCAACGTGATCGGCAACTGAATAATTTGTTGTCTCGCCTTGCTGTGTCATGACATTGCAAACATAGATCTTGCGAGCTTGCGAGTCGCGAACAGCTTCAGAGATACCGCGGATCAAAAAATTAGGAATCACGGAGGTGTATAAACTTCCGGGTCCGAGAACGATCAATTCTGCGCTCAGGATGGCTTCAATAGCTTCAGGAGTAGCTTCTGGACTTTCTGGTTCGCAACGAACTCTGAGGATACGTCCATTCGCTTGGGGAATGTGCGATTCTCCTCGCACTTGCTGTCCGTCTGCCATGTCTGCTACCAAGACCATGCTGCTCAGTGTTGAAGGCAAAACTTGACCGCAACTATTTAAGACGCGGCTGGCAACCCGCACTGCCTCAAGCATGTCGCCTTTGGTAATCGCACAGAGTGCTGTCAGAAATAAGTTTCCAAAACTATGGCCCTCAAGTCCTTCGCCCGCTTCGAAGCGATAGCGGAAGAGTTCTGTGACCAACTTTTCTTCATCAGCCAACGCTGTAATGCAGTTCCGAATATCTCCCGGTGGCAGAACTCCTAGCTCTTCGCGTAATCGACCGGAACTACCGCCGTCATCACCGACGGTGACAATGGCCGTAATGTTGTTTGTAAATCCCTTCAGTCCTTTCAACAAGTTAGCCAGACCGGTACCGCCACCGATCACTACAACACGCGGTCCACTAGCCAGATGACGCCGCCTGTAGAGCACGTCGGGGATCGACTCCCGATCATCAGGAAGATAGGCACCAAGCACAGAAAGTGTCATCTTGGAAATGGCCCAAAAAAGGAACAGCCCACCGGCAACGATCGCGATCACGCCGCTTATTCGGTACGGCAAAATTTTCGTGACATAGCCAAATACATCTTCAACGAAGTTGACGCTATTGAAGATTGGGTGGTAGCCGAGAAGCAGAGCGAAACCGAAGATAATGATACCTACGCCGAACATGATGAAAACAATCCAGCGCTTCAACCCCGGCAGCATCAGAGCCTTGATTCTTCTGTTCAACGAGTTTTTCATTTGCCTTCTCCCGCACCATATGCGGTGTCGGCACAATCTTCGCCTTCAGCTGATTTATCTAACTCGCGATGTTGCTTCACGATGTTGTATGTAGGATAAGCCTCAGCCAGTTCATCTGCAAGCTTTTCAACGAGAGTTGCTGAACGATGCTGTCCACCAGTGCAACCAAATGCGATGACAAACTTTCCGACCTTCAGTTCGGCCATCTTTGGTAAGACTTTGGCGAGCAGAATTTTGAGAGTCTCGAGGAAATCTTGAGCTAACTCTTGTTCCAAAACATATTGCTGTACAGGATCATCAAGACCAGTAAGGGGGCGGAGTTCTTCAACCCAATATGGATTCTTCAGGAAGCGAACATCAAAAACGATGTTTGCAAGCGGCGGTGGACCTTGTTTGTAACCAAATGAGGTGATGATAATTTGCAGATCATCTCCTTTCTCGCTGTCGGAGGAAGATGATCGACTTTCCATTGGCTTTGTTGATTTAGAAGGCATCGTCGCAGTATAAGTTCAATCGGTAGGCTGTTGCAAATTTATAGCTTTCGAACGCTCATCATTTCGATTATACGAGTGTTGATTGCCTAAATCGTTCATAAAGTTAACTAGACTGCCGTTTTTAATGGCATCCTCAATCTCATGCGCGGAACATGTCTCTAACACCCATCCATTCGGAAAAGTAAGGCTGATAAGCGCGAAACCGCAGATATGACAGGATCTTTCGGGCACTTCCTGCACTGATACGCCATGCCATCCTTGATCAAGATAGGGCGTGGCATGCAACATTCGGTCTTGATTTTGGAATTTGCGCTGTAGACCGAGAACGATGTGAGCCAGACCAGAAGCGGTATCACCTCCATTGTAAGGAAATGGCATGAAGGCTCTTCCTTTTTTTTCGCTGCTCACAACCCTAACCGATTACTGGTTGTTGTGATTGTTTAGTAGACAGCGTGTGGACAGTGCTCGCAGCGATTTTATCCTGCAACTGCACGACGTCACCATCGGCAAATCCATGCTTGGTCATCTCAAGGTCAACGACCAACTTATTGACCGCCTTATCAATGAACAACTCACCATCGAGATGGTCGATTTCGTGCTGGATGGCCCGGCAGAGCAAATTCCCCTCCGCTTCCAGTTTTTGATCACGTCCCTGAACATTCTGATAACGAACGACTATTTTATTAGCCCGTTTCACTTCAAAATAGACGCCCGGAAAACTCAAGCAGCCTTCCAAGCCCACAAGGTCACCCTCTTTGTGGACGATGACTGGATTGATAAAGACGATTGGCTTGCGCGGATCGTCTTCACCGGCGACATCAATAACCATTAAACGCTTGGACACACCCACTTGCGGTGCAGCTAAACCAACACCATCGTTGTCATACATCGTGTCCAACATATCCTGCGCTAGCTTGCGCGTGGACGAATCGAAGATGGTAATCTTCTTGGCCTTCTGTTTGAGAACCTCATCTGGAAAGTATCTCAGCTGCATTTTGGCCATCTTTCGAATTCCTCCTTTGGCGCCCAAGAACCTAGATATCATGGGCTTCTTCGCCGATATTACCATAGACTTGCCAAGATTTCACGCCTGACGGTCTAATGGTTGAGCGCGGTAAAGCCATGGGCGGGTAGAATGATGGCTGGTACTCGATAACGAGCGTCACGGTTTGTTGCGTAATTATGCAAACATTTGATGGTGAGAAACGTAATGGTTAAGGGCAGGTCTGTTCATCGCTGGGAGGGGCTTTTCATTTTGGCTTTCAAGGCGAAGCTCTCCCCTCTCCTGGCTGCACTTTTGACAATCATGCCGACCAATTCGTTGGCAGCCGATTGGGGATACGACGACAGCAAACAACCAGCGGAACTAAAAGCATCACCGGCGAAATCATTGCAACCAAGAACGGGAAATCCGGCTAATCCATTTTCGCGCACTCCCTCACCACAAAGCACCGTCCCGACCACAGCGGCTGTGGCACCTCCCGCTCGCTCCCTGACCAAGACAGCTCCTCCTTCTCACCCCCCGACAAAGTCGAATCCTCACTCCCCATCCGCAACGAAATCAAAGCCTGCTGCAAGCGCAGGCAAGGGCACTCCTGCTATTGAAGATTGGATTGAACTGTACGATCTAGTCTCAAAGGAACAGGTGACCGCAGAACAGAAAGAGCGCTACAGAGCGGCTTTAGCACACAAACTAACCACTCCCCGAGGCGCGGAGGTCTCGCAAATTAGTGAATTTTGGCCGGAGGTGCGAGGCAGAATCAAAACAAATGAAGATCAAAAGGCAGCATTCGCCGCATTCTTCAGGGCGCTGCTGCGCTTTGTCACCAAATCGAAAACTGTCACTGAAGATGATTCAACTATTCTCAGTGAACTCCTCGGACCAGAGCGAATCGCCGTGCCAGGCGATCCTCCACTTACTGAAGATTCGGTCGATGCGTATGGGGATATGGCCTGCTTTCTGTACGAACAAGCTCACCCCGGCAAATCTGTAGATGCAATCGACAACCGCACTGTCTTTGCTTCGGTAATTGCTCGAAAATACACTGAGGCACCAACAGAAAAGGACAAAAAAGCGATGTCAAACTTTTCCTTATCCTGGTCGAAGTTTAAGGTGATGTGGTTGTCAGCCAACGAGTCGGATCGGAAGCAATTGTATGAACAGATTGCGATGGGCAAACCACCCGCCAGCGATATAAAAGATCCTCTCATTACGACAATATTCGCCAATGGTCCGTGGCACTCTCATTGACGTCTATTGGGTGACTTGGAGCACATGAGTTCGCGAGAGATCGAGTTTGTCCGCAGGCCAGCGTAAGAGATTGCGTCACGACAAAGTGGGTTTCAGCTTGACCTGCAAGCCAACACAACTGAGCCACACTTCACTTGCCGAATGCGCGAACTGTTGATTCACAACGCCCAACAGATCGCGATAAGAGCGAGCAAGCTGATGCTCAGGCACAATGCCCCAGCCCACCTCGTTGGTTACCACTACAAAATGGATTTCTTTGCGAACTTTAATAGCAGTCAATAATTTCGCTGCGGACTCCTGAATTGGATCTTCTAAATCCTTTGCGGACTCTGACTTTTCGTTCAACGCCAAAAGCATATTCGACACATATAGAGAAAGGCAGTCAATTAAACACACAGTGGTGCCTTTGGGAATTTTCACGATTTCCTCGTGCACGTCAAATGGCACTTCAACCGTTTTCCAAGAGATCGGGCGACGCTCACGGTGCCTCTTAATTCTTTCCACGGCTTCTTTATCGTCAACAATTTCTTCCATCGTCGCAATGTATAGAACTTGCCCACCGATACGGTTTGCTAGAGATTCCGCAAAGGCAGATTTTCCAGAACGAGCACCGCCTGTGATGAGCGTTAAATTCTTGACATCGCCGATTGGAGATACAGTAGCCAATTTTTTATCACTCCAAAACCTTGCTTAAGCTACATGAACAGCCTATCCTATTAGTTGAGCCTGGAGCCTTTTTAATTCAGAATATGTCAAAAAAGAGCATCAAACAAGTCGATTTCGGCAGCGATCAACATGCAGCGATTAGTGACCGGGCTGTACTCGAGATGTACCAAGCATTTATGGTTGGATATGTGAAACGCATAAATGATGCCACCTTTGGTGTCACCGTTGGTGGAGTCAGAATCGGATCAGCAAAATACAGCAGATTGGCGCAAATAAACTTGCGCAGTCGAATAATTACTTTCTCCCGTTTCGCCGTCGAAAACGTACCGGAGAGAGGTAGACGCTATCTGGTTCTCCACGAACTAGCACATGTCAAAGAATATAGTCACAATAGAAACTTTTGGGGTCATGTCGAGCGATTTGAACCAAGTTACCGACAAGTCAGCAGGTCGCTCGAACTAGCCTTCAGAAAAAATGTTCAGGAAGAGCAACAAAAACGAGTCAGCGAATTATTAAAGAATCCAGGCACTGGAGGGTTAGAGGACTCAGCAAAGATTCTCGGTGCTCGATTGATGAATCAAAAAACTATCGAATCGTTGCTGCTAACGTCTCAAGATACGGAGTTATCAGCAGATGAAGATGCTGATGAGAGCTACGAATGCATGGAAGATGAATTTAGTTTATGGGACGAATCAGTGTCGGGCACCATTAATGGTGGCTCAGAAACTGATGAGTTTTAGGGCAGCAATATTGCGACTAGGTCGCAATAATTCCCGATTTAACAACCGCATCATCTCGAAACAAACCAAGCTTGGAAGCTATGGCGCACAATTGTAAACAGAAGATCCTTGTCATAGCGAGCGGCTCTTTGAATCACGAAAAGGCATATACAGACTGAATCTTTATCGACTAGTCCTATTGATTTATTATCTGTTTGGCGTTTTTCTGCTGATTATTGATAGAGATAACAGGTTAGAATGTCTTCTGCTTTCGAGGCGCTGCCTTGAAAGGAAAAATGGGGCGGCTTTTCCAAGCAGGCAATTTACTGTTCGCCCATGTGAGATTTTAAATGACTAGCAGCCGAAGAGTTGTCGTGACCGGCATAGGAGCTGTGACTCCTAT
>PLZS01000118.1 GCA_003153555.1 Candidatus Melainabacteria bacterium
ATAGACGCGGTGAAGAGAACCCGTCGGCGCGTAGAATCATACGACAACTTTTAATTTACAAGTATCTTCTGCGACAACCAGTTAGCTGGCGCCCAGGCGAGCTTTGGGTTTATCTCGATCCAGGCTACCTCGAAGCTGTTGAAGCCTTACGCGCAGTTTGATACATAAAACTTATTAACCTCATCTGCTCGTCGCCGTGCCGGCCTCGCGCATGGTGGCAATTTATATTGCACATGGTGGCACGCCCTTAAAGCGACCTTAACCGAAATTCTGCTATTTAGATGATTGGCAGAACAGCCACTAGTAAAGATAAGTCAAGCCGCTCCGGAACCGGCAGCTTGCTGCCTGAGTCCCTTAGGGTGCCTCCAGACTAATCCTCCGATAAGCGGAAACTAAGATCGTTCTTTTTCAAGAGGCGTGGTCCAGATGGGTGCTGAAACAATCGTCGCAGTTTTTGCAATTGTTTTAGCGCTGGCCTTCGATTTCGTAAACGGCTTTCACGACACAGCCAATGCTGTAGCGACAGTTATATATACAAAGGCCCTCAAGCCTGGTGTGGCCATCGTTATGAGCGGCATTCTCAACTTTCTTGGTGCTCTTCTGGTTGGAACAGCAGTTGCGCAAGTAATCACGAAAATCATTCCCGCGGAAATTGTCACTCTTCCGATTGTGGTGGCAGTCTTGCTGGCCGCCGTGATCTGGAACTTGATTACTTGGTGGTATGGAATTCCTGTCAGTTCGTCACACTGCTTGATCGCTAGTTTGTTTGGCGCCGGAATTACCGCGGCCGGAGTGACCGGCGTGGCTTGGCCGGAGCTTTACAAGGTGATAGCGGCGCTGTTTTTGTCACCACTGATCGGATTTTTTGCTGGCTGGTTTCTCACCTGGATCACATTGAAGATCTCCCATGAGAAAGATAATCCATCTGGTACCAAACACGCGCACTCGAAACTGATGCGCTTTCTTCACGTAATCGCAAGCGCCTCGGTGAGCTTCAGTCATGGAAGTAATGATGGACAGAAAACAATGGGAATTATCACTCTCATTTTGGGAACTCACTTCAGTGGATACACGACCAACGTCGTTCCCTTCTGGGTCATGGCCGCCGCTGCTACAGCCATGGCTTTGGGCACGATTATCGGGGGCTGGCGTGTTATTCGCACTGTTGGTAGCAAGATCAGCAGAGAACGATTGAGCCACTCGCAAGGATTCGGCGCCTCGATGAGCACAGCGTTGATTATTTTGGCGGCATCGCACTTCGGTGCACCAATAAGCACAACGCACACGTTAAGTTCAGCAGTTGCTGGCGGCACAATTCCGGCTCATGGCAAAGAAAAGTTGAACCCTAAGACAATGAAACTCCTGATGAGTGCATGGGTTCTTACAATCCCGGTTGCCGCAGGTCTAGCAGCAATTTGCTATTCCATTTTGCGCATTGCCTGGCATCGCTAATACAATAGATGAAACTAAGGGGATAGCCATTGAAGATTGTAGTCGCTTTTAGCAGCCCCAAAAGGAGCTTTAATACCGTTGAACTCGCAGCCAGGCATGCGAAGGCGATGAATGCCGAGCTGGTCTTGCTGCGCATAATTCCAGACCCTGAAAAGGTTGGTGTGGTTGCTCAACTGATCTCATCCGAAAGACCGGCCGACACCGCCCAAAAGCAAATCGACGAAGTTGTAGCTCGTCTAAAAGAGCAAGGCATCAATGCTTCAGGGCTAGTGAAAATTGGTGAAGTGGCCAAAGGAATTATGACAACTGCAGAGGAACTAAAGGGAGATTTGCTCTATGTTGGCACAACCAACATCGCCAAACGACCAATGTTTTTGATGAAGCGAGATCCTATCGTGCGCTATCTGGTGGACCATTGCTCGATATCGCTCTGTCTTGTCAGAAGAGATTTTCCTTCTGAAGAATCGAAAAGCGGATCGGAATCGAGCTGACGCAACTTGTCTTCGAAAGAGCTCATACCGCTTAGACTGCGAATGATGGTCATTGGTGGCAAGCATTCCAAAATTTGCCTTCCGTAACGCTTGGAAGTGAGGCGCGAATCCAAAATCGCCACTATGCCTGTGTCTTTATGCGTTCTGATTAAGCGACCAACGCCTTGCTTCAAACGCATTGTTGCGTGCGGCAAGGAAAGATCGTTGAACCAACTAGCGTCAGGCTTAGCCTTGAGCACGTCGCAACGCGCCTCGTGCACAGGGTCATCCGGAACCTGGAAGGGAATGCGATCGATGATTACGCAGCTCAGCTTGTCTCCGTCGATGGAAACCCCTTCCCAGAAACTGGAGGTGCCAAATAGAACCGCATTTGGTGTCGCCACAAACCATTCAATCAACTTCTTGCGCGGCATGTCTCCTTGTTTTTTGGAAGGAAAAGCAAGGCGCTCGTTGAGCATATGGAACACTGTGGTCAAGGCATAGCGGCTGGTGAACAGCACGAAGGCGCGACCATCACTAATATCTAGTATGCGCTCGATTTCATCGGCAGATTGGACCACGAAATCTTGATGATTAGGCTCAGGCAGATTTCTAGGTAGATAGAGAAGAGATTGTCTGGCATAGTCAAACGGGCTGGCAACCTTGTTTTGAATTACGTGCCCTTCGACGCCACAGGTCTTTTTGAAGAAACCGAAAGGGTCATCACCTACGGTGGCAAGAGTTGCTGACATCCACACTGACGATTGCAAGTGAGTCTTTTCAAAAATGAACTCTTGAATGAATGGCGCAACATCAAGTGGTGCCGCAAGAACCTGAATACGAGTGGCACTGATATCGCCTCTTTCGACCCATACGACCCAATTCGGATTGGGATTTGCCAACAGATTCAAGCAGTTTATATACGCATTTGTTGTCGAGATGAGAGCCCTTGCCTTCAGTTTGGCGCGCTCTCTTGCCTGTCCGACATCAAGAAGGGTTTCGAATTCCTGCTCTTCAAGCCAGATTTTCAAGTTTTCTAGTGACAGAGCCAGGTCGCTCGCTCCGTCGACGGCATATCGGATTCGCGTCTTTTGAGCGGTACAATCCATCGACAATTTATGAAAAAATTGTTCTGCCTCATACTCCAATTCGCGCACGATGCTCAACGGTGCCTGAACACGTTTAGTTGCTTTGCTCGCCAGCGCCCGCAATCCACGGTTGCTGATCGACAATCCAAAAGCGTCTGTAGCGACTTCCGGAAGATGGTGCGCTTCGTCAACAATTAGCAAATCATATGCCGGTAAAATATTTCCGTACGATGCTGCATCAGCTAACAAGAGAGCATGATTGACAACAAGTAAATCCGCATTCTCTGCGCGTTTTCGAGCCTCAAAATAGAAGCAGTCGTTAAACTGGGGACATTTATTGCGCAAACAATCGTCCGAATCTGAGTTGATTTCGTTCCAAGTTTCCCAATGAGGAACGAACTCCAATTCAGAAATATCGCCATATTCAGTTGTATGAACCCAATCAACAAGTCGATCGTCCATCTCTTGCTCGAGCAAATGATCCTGCCATCTGCGCAGCCCGAGATAGTTGCCTCGACCTTTCATGAGGGCCGCTTCGAAATCGAACGGCAGTATTTCCTTGAGGGCAGGAATGTCTTTATTGATGTACTGTTCCTGCAAAGAAATAGTGTTTGTTGAAACAACCACTTTCTTTCCAGACAACAAAGCGGGAATTAGGGCAGCAAGACTCTTGCCAGTGCCAGTACCGGCTTCGAAAATACCTACGCTCTGAGTGGCAAAAGCGCGCTCTATTAATAGAGCGAGCTCAAGTTGTTGAGGACGAGCTTCATAGCCTGGAAGACGTTCCGCCAGGCGAGCAAAGATATCTTCGACTGTAAGTTGCCCTCGGTCTCCGTCCACCCAGGTTACTGCACTTGTGCAGCGCTGGTGGCGGCTACCTGATTGGCTTGAGCATGATACTCAGGCAGCATCAATTTTTGTCCCAGGCTCAGAACGTTAGCGTTGCGCATGTTGTTGGCGCGGCAAATCTGGTCGAGTAGTCGGGGACTAACACGCTTATAGTTCCGTTGAGCGATGCTGGCAAGGGTATCACCTGGCTGCACTTGATAGCTGTTTGAAGCAGGCACCAGTGTCTCGGAGCCGTCTTGTCCGGTCAACGACTGAGCGGTGCCGGGCACCATACTCGATGCTCTGCCGTTAAGGTTAGCCGCAATCGCTTGCTTGGTGTCGAAGGGCTTGCTGGCCACCACATGTGATGACACCGCCGAATATCCAAAAACACACAAGAGTGAAAGAGCGGAGCCGGCCATAAAACCGACAGTCGCATAGAAGCTGCCAGCTCTACGCGGAGCTTGCTCAAAATCATGATGAACACCAGGCCAGAGAGCTTCTAATTCATCTGATTTCGGTGCATCGTTATCTACCAATAAAACGTCGCGACTCAATTCGCGCTGGTTAAAAATCTGTGAGGACATAGATACTGCGGCCTCTCGCGTCGGAAGTTGAGCGTCCCTTAAAAACTCAGGAACCGAGTCAAATTCTAGCGCTTCTCGCTCACAGTTAATTACTGTAGTCATCTCTTTTAACGCCACGGTTTACCTACATTGGTTGGGGTTTGCCACGAAGAATATGTGTTCGATGTCCACTTATTGCTGCTCCGCCAAATACGACGGTCAACGCTGCATATTAGCCAACTTGTCACTATAAAGTCAAACTTAGTGCACTATGCTCGAAAGCCTTTACTGACGGACTACTACGGTCTTTTTGAAAGTGTCAATGTAATTGCAAAACAATGAGGACTGGGTTTCTGAGCCGATCAGATTAATTAAATGACAACCTATCGACTATTTACAATCGCCGCTTTAACAGTACTGCTGCTTGGCTCGAGAAATGCACCGCCTACGGTTGCTCACTCAATTTCCTAGTGCCCGTTTGCTCGAACATTCACTTTGCAAGCCAGGCGCTAGATAACGTTGTTATCCAGCCTGCATATCTAACACGAGTGAACAATTGCTCATGTTTACAATTTTCGATTCTTGACTTCGCGAAATTTTTCATTTAAGCAGGCTTGTCATGCCTAAGCAATCAATCAAATTTCTTATTTTGAGAATTCGTTGCTTCGGGTGCAAAACCGCGCGAGTCTCTTACTGGGGTTACTTCTCGAGGCTCAGCAGGTCCATTTGCTTTGCCCCCATGCACTCGTTTCATATTTGATGTCGTACCTGCTATTACGAGCGAAGATTGATCAGGTTTAAGATCATTGCGAACAAACTTGTTCAAATTTTCGAGCTTGGCAGCACGCATATTGGCTACCTCCTCGTTGAACCCGTTATGTCCGCTGCTTTGAACAAAACATTCCAGAATCGTCTTTGCCGCGTCTGTGGTCGAGCTGAATTGGCGCACAGGAACAGCGTTTACAAGAAACCTTTTCACTTCGGCGAATTCCTCAGGAGTAACGCCTGTGCGGGCGAATTTTTTCAGTTCAGATTGCACCGTTGTGGCCATTGTTGACACTATATTTGGTTCCACCGGTATATTGAGAGACCACGCAATTGTATTTCCCAATGGTACAAACCTGGAATCAATAGCGTCAGGTGACAGGTTATCAGCCAGAGTGGGTTCAGCGCCAAAGCGTTGAGCCAGTCTGGAGAAGATCGGATGATTGGTGAGAACACAGTCCGCCAACATCAGGTAGGCATAGTTCGAAGTCTCGGCTGGTGCGCTGACGAGCCTTCCAATTGAAACAAAAGTCTTGGTCTTATCCTTTATAGGGATAGACGTTTTCACAACTCTTCTGGGATTAGATTGCACTGGCGGAAAATTCTTCGCTGTGGACGTGTTCTGTTCCCAACTTCCAAAAGCCTGTTCTGCCAATCTGAAGGCAACCTCAGCGCTGACATCACCGACTATGACAATAGTGGTGGCCTCAGGCAAAACATTTTCACCGTGATAGTCATCAAGTTCAGCGGGCTTGAATGTTGCTATCGATGTCGCCTTTTGATTCAGGTCATCTGGATAATAGGGCGAATTTGGTGCAATCAAACTTCTAAGCAAGGCACGTTCAGTTTTAACAATTGACGATTCTTCGATCTGTTTAAACTGAGCTAGCACGTCTTGTTTGGCTCGATCCAACTCAGGTGCCTGAACAAGCGGATCACGCAGCGAAGTGCCAATGAAATTCAAAACAGCCGAAAGATCCCTAGCCAAACATCTAGTTTTAAAATTAATCGCCTGCAACCCCGACTCGAAGTGTAGCATCGCAGCTGGTGGCATACCCAAGTCTTCCTGAGCCTGTTGAAGCTGCGCGTGCGTATATTTGGTGGAGCCGTTGTTCATGCACGCAGCAATTACATCCGAGATCCCCTTCTTGTTCGGCGGCTCAAACGCTGTTCCGGCTCGCACAACCCCTACTATTTGAACGATGGGGGCAAGATGACTTTCCAGAACGAGGACCATTAATCCATTTTTTAAAACTCGTTCTTGAACGTGGCTTGGTGAGGCTTCAAGCATAAGCGGTTTGGCTGCAGGCTTTAACGCTTCGCCTCCAGGCTTTGGCGGTTCGTCGGCAGGAGACGTGGCGCCATTCTGGTTGCCACTACGACCGGTGGCAGTAGTTGTTTCAGCTCTAGGCGACGCGGGGCTTTGCAGCGCTCCATTGAGCGGCGTACTTACCTGGCTAGTGGTACTTTGAGCGACAGCCCTTGGCAGACTCGCATCATCTTGTTTATAGCCTGTGAGATGAACATGATCAAATGGCTTTGCATGAGGCTTATGTTGCTGCTGATCGGGTTCAGAATCTGCTGACGGCGCAGGTTTGGTAGGGGGCTTACCAGGTGGATTTGTGGGGGGAGTTGTGAGTTTTGGCGGAGGAATTGGAGTGGCCAATAGCCCAACGACTCTGTTTTCATGAGTGAAATAGCGTTTCGCGACTCTTTGAATATCCGCATTTGTGACGGCTTTCAATTTATCAGGCCACGTCTCTGCTAGCTGCCATGAGTGCAACGAGTCACAAAAACCCAGATTGAAAGCGGCATGATAAGGTCCATCATTCTCTGAATTATAAGCGTACTCTGCCAAATTTTTTGCTCTTCTAAGTTCTGGGTCCGCGGCTCCTTGAGTCTTGATCTGATTGATTGTTCCGTCCCAAACTTCTAACAGCTTCTGCAGTGAACCCGGTGCTATGCTAAAACTGAGCGTGAACAGACCGGGATCCTTTTTCAATTCGTAGACAGATTTGGCAGAGACCGCCGCTTTGCTCTCAACCAACTTTTTTAGTCGGCCTGAGTATTGAGCATTCAGCATCTTTTCCATAACCACCACAGCTGGTGCATCGGCATCGGCAAAAGCTGGGGCGTGATAGGCGACCTCTACTACGTCGCGCTTACCGGGTTGGTGCATAATAACGCGGCGTTCAGCCTTTTGCGGCGGTTCCACCGCACGAACAACTGGTATCGAATTTGGTGACTTGGGTAAATTAGCGAAATATTTGGCAATCGCAGCAGAAACAGCAGGTGTGTTGATGTCACCCACAACCACTAAAGTGGCATTATCAGGATAGTAGTAACGATCATAGAAACTGCGCACATCCTGCACGGTAAGGCTGTCCAAATCAGTCTTATAGCCTATTGCCGGATTTCTATAGGGATGTTGAGCAAATGCAGTCGAACGCACTTCGCGGGCAAGTGTTGCTTGCGGATCTCTAGCTTGTTCTTCTATATCTTGATTGATCCGAACAAGTTCATCTTTCAATTCTTGCGAAGCAAAATTAGCTTTGCGCATCCGCTCAGATTCTATGCGTAACATCAGATCTAATTTAGAAGGGTGCACCGTTTCAAAAAAAGCTGTGAAATCATCGCTAGTAAAACCATTAAACTGACCACCGTTTCTAACGATAGTGGCGCCGAGTTCGCCTTTGCGATAATTGCCGACACTTTGGAAAAGCATATGCTCTACCAAATGGCTAATCCCAGTCATTCCGGGTGATTCGTTTCGAGAACCGACTTTATACCAGACGAAACATGACACAACAGGAAAAGAATGGTCTTCGACGAGCAGAATGCGCAAACCATTTGACAAAATTTGCTGCTGAACTACTGAGTGCGCAGGCGCCTGAGCGATAGACTGTCTGCACAGCGCCGGGACCAAGACTAAAACGAGAAGGAGTACTAAATGTTTGCGCGGTTTCTTCGCCAACAGAGTGGTCTCCGGGAAAGCTAACAACGTCACGTTAACTAAGGGCAACTTTGACTTTACCACGGTCCCTTGCTTAAGTCGGACGCCTCCGATTTTTTGGAGCATTTCCTTACTTTTAAATAAAAGATTAGTAGACAGCAGCGCAATCGGTCTTCGGAGTATTTGAGCCCGGCGGATTGTCAGAACTTTTCGGCTAAGCTAAAACCATGGACTCAGAGTTTTCCGCGACCAAAAGTAAAAGTTTGCCCGGTCGCGCGAAATGGGCAACTTTGCTCGCCTTTGCGGTTCCTTTGCTGCTAGGCTCTCTATTGATGAGCGCAGCAGAATGGCATCCGAATGAAGGTGAGGACCTTATAGGCACTGAAGCACCTGAATTTCAGGGACTTCAGTGGGTAAACTCAGCGCCAATCACCTTACATGGTTTGCGAGGCAAAGCTGTCTTGCTCCGCTTCTGGCTTTCAGGCTGCCCGCGTTGCGAAAACTCAGCTGATGCGTTGAACTATCTCTATGAGAAGTATGGAAATCAGGGCTTAATCGTGATTGGTATTCACCATCCAAAGTCTGAATCAACCCAAGACATAAAAGTGGTCCACGACACGGCTAACAAATTGGGATTCACTTTTCCGGTCGCACAAGACTTAGAGTGGAAAACGATCAACAGTTTCTGGTTAGGAAAGGTGAAACGAACGTACACCTCAGCAACATTCCTCATCGATAAGAGCGGACACATCTGTTGGTTACACGATGGCGGCACGCTTCGCATGTCCGGACCAGATAGTGCTCCATTCGTCAGCTTGAAAGAGAAAATAGCCTCAATTCTGTCATCCGCCAAACACTAATGCCCTTGAACCAGCTAAAAAGCCATCCCGTAGGGATGTGCTTGATTCTCTGCCAACGAATACACACGCCAATATCACAAGACTTTGCTAACGTATCGCGAAGATGCGCATTGTCTAACCAAAAAAAGCTTTGCAATTAGTTAGTTTTCTTGTACTGAGAGTCACTTAATTGATAAACTTTCTCAATAACCTCGAGGTACAGGAATGAGCGTTTCTTCCAAGGAACTGACTCAAAGTCGATTTAGCTTCCCGACCACCAGCACAAAGAAAATTGCGCTGGTCGGAAATCCCAACGTCGGCAAATCTGTAATTTTCAACGCTCTCACGGGCATGAGCGCCGATGTTTCCAATTATCCCGGTACTACCATTGATGTTTCTCGCGGCAAGTTAGGCGACTCCGATATCGCCGACACGCCCGGTGTGTACGGTGTTTCTAGCTTCAACGACGAGGAGCGAGCAGCGCGCCTCATGATCCTCGAAGCCGATGTTATCGTCAACGTTGTTTCAGCATTAAGCCTCGATCGAGATCTCTTTCTTTCCCTCCAATTGATTGAGATGGGCAAACCTCTGTTGCTCGTCATTAATCAATGGGACGAGGCATTACGCCGAGGGATGGAGATTGACACCTCCCTTCTGTCCAGCCTTCTCGGCGTGCCCGTGCTCAAGTGCGTCGCTGTTCGCAAAGAAGGCATTGACGAAATTCGTCAAAACATAGACAACGCCTGCGTTGGCAAAATCAGCGAAGATGTTTTACTTGCAATTCAACCACTGTTGGATAGAGGCATTGATCAACCATACGCATTACTGATCGCAGAAGGCGACGAAGTTTCCGCCACCAAATGCGGTGTTCAACCATTGACTGATCGCGCAGCCATTTACAGCACGCGACGGTTACTCGCGAACGAGTATGTTCAACAGTGCGTCGTGCAAGAACAAAAGTCGGTTAACTTTTCAATTAAATTGGGTCGATTTCTTCTCCACCCAATTTACGGATCAATTATCTCCTTTGCGGTTTGCTACCTAATTTTTTATCAACTGCTCGGCGTCCTCATTGCCGGCAATCTCGTTGACATAACAGAAAAGAAAATCATGAAGGTCTACTATGAGCCTGTGGTACGTCGTCTTGCAGCGAATGTTTTTCCATCAACCATCACAGCGAACGGAGAGACATTCGATTTTCCCAACGGAACGTTGGCTAATCCAAATGAAGCAGCTCAATTAGACTCCACAATAAAGAAGACGCAAGTTCAAGACTTAAAGTTCAATTTTTGGCCAAGTAAATCCGTACTAAGTGTGGTTGGAAATATTTTGGTTGGAGAATATGGGCTGGTTACTTTGACGGTCACATACTTGCTTGGATTGTTGTTTCCCTTGGTGCTCGGATTCTATCTTGGTCTGTCCATCCTCGAAGACTCGGGATATCTGCCAAGACTGGCAGTGCTCGTCGATCGGATGATGAATAAAATCGGATTGAATGGACGCGCAATCATTCCTCTCATCCTCGGCTTGGGATGCGTCACGATGGCAACAATCACTACGCGTTTGCTCTCGACGAAGCGCGAAAAAATGATTGCTACGGCTTTGCTTGGTATTGCAATCCCCTGTTCGGCACAACTAGGAGTTGTCTCAGGAACACTGGCTCGCGTTGGAGGAGGTTATGCTTGGGCTGTATACGGCATTGTCGTAGGTAGCATCCTGGCATTGACTGGATTGCTGCTTAATATGGTGCTACCAGGTAAATCAGGCGGACTGATTCTCGATCTTCCACCCATGCGCATGCCGCGTGCCGACAATGTCCTCAAGAAGACGTGGACCAAATCCTGGAACTTCCTTCAAGATGCGACTCCAGCATTCTTCATAGCAGGATTCCTCGTCACCATCGCCCAGATGACAGGGCTCCTTGACGCCTTCATCAAGGTCTTGCAGCCTATCACCGTGACCTTGCTAAATCTACCCGACGACCCTCGCATTGCCACCACTTTTATTCTGGGGATTGTCAGACGAGATTTCGCTTCATTCGGATTAACTGAAGTGCCACTAACTGCGGTGCAAGCAGTGACGGCGATGATTGTAATCACACTGTTTGTTCCTTGCATCGCAACGGTCGGTGTGATGTGCAAAGAGCGTGGACCGAAAGCGGCTTTCACAATCTGGTTCGGCTCTTGGGCGTGCGCCTTTGTTATCGGCGGAGCCCTAGCCCGGCTGTTACCGCCAGTATTTAAGCTTGTTGGTCTCTAATTTTAGGGTCAAGTAGCTGTCCAGAAAGTCGAGCAACCCGCCCTAGTGGCGCCTTTGCGGACTGTTAACGGATGCAAATCCGAAGCATCCACTCCCTAAAAAGCCGTGCTAATATAGATTCTGCTGGGAGAATTCCCAGAATATGGCAGGCGTCGCCAAGTGGTTAAGGCACCGGTTTGTGGTATCGGTATTCGGGGGTTCAAGTCCCCTCGTCTGCCCCATATTTTAAATTGCAACGATAAGACGCTGATTGCGAGTAGCTCTTCGCCAATCGGTTAAGTATTTCAAATGCATCTGTGGACCTTTTTGTGGACCCTTGCTGCTGATTTGCAATTACATAGCTGCCGATTGTTGTTCTTGCGAAGGAACGAAAAGAACAGCTAGACGCTTCTCGTTCTCCTTGAACGTGTCATTGATAAATCGAGCGTAGTGGCGAAAAACAGTTTGTTGCGTCGAATGTCCAAGAACTTTCGCTACCCATCCTGGATGAACTCCTTCTTGGAGACATATTGAGGCGAATGTGTGGCGAAGTTGATAAGACGGACGATGCCTTAAACCAGCTTTGCGAATGGCTCTGGTCCAAACCCTGTCGAGATGCTTATTTATTGGCTGGCCATTTTTTGAAAGAAAAACGTAGCCATCTAAATTCGCAAGGTCGCCGTGCTTCAACTGCACTAATACCTCGTCCACAGGTGGCAACATGGGAACATATCTGTTGCCGGATGCACTCTTTGGTAAGCCTTCCTTGCCCCTTACACGACCTTTATTAATGTGGATTTCCTTTCGATTAAAGTCAACGTCTGACCATCTTAAAGCTTGCATCTCATTGGGTCTCGCTCCTGTCCACGCAAGGCAAACAAACAGCGGCACGAAGTGCGGATCAATGTTATCCAGAACTTGAGAAAGTTCATCTTTGGTTAGTGGATTGATATCAGCCTGAGGCTCTTTTAGTCGATCAACACCATCCGCAGCATTGTCAGTGACCAGCTTACGCCGTACACAGGTTTTAAGAATAGATCGTAGCAACTGCATTATGCTGTTTGTTCGTCGCGCTGAGAGTTTAGCAGCCAGTTTAGATTGGAACTGAGCGATCCTAGCCTCGCTAACTTTTCGTACCTGCAACTTGCCGAATTCAGGCAACAAATGAGTTTGGAGAATATCGTTGTAGGTAGCAATGGAACTGGCCTTATGGTGACGCCGTTCTGCTGTGTAAGTCTCTGCAACTTCCCTAAACATGATTGTAGAAGCGGGTTTCGTAACTTGCTCAAGTCCGCTCCAATCATCAGATGCTCTGGCCACAGCGCGCTGCTTTCTGATTTCAGCCAAAGCCAATTCCGCAGCTCTCTTATCTGAACCAAAAGACTTCCTGAATCTCTCACCGTTTGCTTTGACATTTATATAGAAGCTGTTGCCTCTTCTATAAATTCCGTTCCGCAAACGTCCTTCATCACCTGGTTTCTTTGACATTGAACTTCCTCGCTATAACAACACACCTTTTAAAAGTCCAGTTCCTGGTGAGCAGTCCTTACAACCATTATAAGGAAAAAGGTCAAAATTGAAGGCACTGTAATTGGTGGCAGATAGAGAATTTATATTTCTACACTGTTCACTAAGTCATTGATCGTACTAGCGACTAACTCGCCAAATTAAAATTGCGCTACGCACCAAGGGATGTCCATCTCGCGGGATACGCAGCATCTAGCGCAGGGGACCGGCGTAGAAAAATATCAATTGTTTCACGAATGTATCGCTATTCTACTTTTTTACCAAAACAGCCCGTTAAATCCCGATCGAGGATTATTATCGAGAAAGGTTAGAGAAGGGTTATTGATGTTTCAAGAACAAAACGATGGAATGAAAACTGAAGTTGCATTGAGTGCGTACAGCTCAGAAGCAGCTCCCAGTAAGCGTACAAACAAACACTTACCAAAATCATTAACAGAGAAGCTCCTCAACGTTGATGATGTGGCTGAATTCTTAGACATGTCTCCCAAAAGCGTTCGGAGATCAATTAGTAAAAGAGAGTTGGCATTTTATCGAATCGGGCGCCGTGTGCTTGTGTCACGAGAGCAGTTAGAAAGCTATCTACAAAAGCGAGAAGTGTTACCTTACGACGCGGCAGAAGCCGTCCGAAGGATATTGTCTAAGTAGAATGCCCAGGCAAATCCAAAAGTGTTGCGAAGGGTAAGGTACACATTCTTGGACATCTCACTAAAAAAGCCATATTTGGCGGATTTTCGATGAATTGAAGAACCTAGCTACAATTCTCATCAGAAGTCCAAAGGTATCTATAAATGTCCATTAAGAAGAACGAATCCACGACAATGATGAGCGTAGGAAACCTAGCCGAAAGGCTTGGTGTAAGCCAGAAAACGATCTATCGCTGGTTAGCAGAAAAGAAGATCGGCTCAATTCGGCTAGGTCCGAACATGACTGTTCTGATTACTGAAAAACAATTTCAAGACTTTCTGGCTGCTTACGAAGTCTCGCCAGTGAAGCCAGAAACAAAAGAAAACCAAGGAGGTGATTGATGTAAACATTGCGGCTGCGATTTGCTTATAACGATATTGTAGCCACAAATCCGCCTGACGTACAGGCTTCAACAGTTAATTTTTGAATCGACGCAACAGTGTTTGCGTCTGGGTTTACACACGTATAGGTATAACACAATGTCTATTGTCCAAAGGTCCGCAAAGAAGATTTCCGTTTTTGATCTCGCTAAAAATCCTGTCGCTGAAATTCATCCGAGCACTCCGATCACCATTATGTATCCAGACGAATACGGAGAAGAAATTCGCAAGGAAACCAAGTTAGCCAAGCACGCTACAGACCAAGAAATTGTGTCGTACGTTGAAGGTTCCATTTGCAACTGATTAATCACGAACCTGGTTAACACGGGCTCTCGGCGCCCACCAAGTCGATAAATGGTTGACTGCCAGCTCCTATTTTTATAGGAGTTGGGTTCAACTGACACACAATTACGGTAGCAATCTACCAGGAGTTTTTATGTATGAATTGAACGAAGCAGATGATACCTGCGATTTGTATTTTGAAAGTTTGTTAGGTCTTGCAGAAAGCGAATTAAATGGGAAGCTCGCTTTTCAAATTCAAACCGACCTGGCTGCAATAGCGACTGAGTTCAGAGTTAAAGTGTCAACGACAAAGAAGGACTACAAAATGGCTATCGCTAAAGTGAAAGCGGAGCAATCAACGCACAGCCGCGAGAAGCAGTCACCGACGGCGATCACATATTCTCCCGAGATCATTGAGCGGTCAACGCGCATCTGGAGCTGTCCGGCTAAATTTGCGGTCTGGCATAAAGACTTTAACGACACCGGCTACAAAGCTGACGAAATTAAAACAAAAGTGGCTTTTTTAGCCTGGGGTTTTAGGTTCATCAATCTCAGAGCCTGGGGGAACGCACATAATTGGATCTGCGGCACGCAGACTGGGATTTCCGGTCCAAGCGGCACGGGTAAAAGTGCGTTCGTAAAGAATCTCGTCAATTTTATAGACTGTTCACTGGCAAAGCAGCAGAAACGGGTCGAGGAAATTTCTGACTGTAGCGAGCAGTATCTTGCTTTCGCCGGAGGTGACGATGGCAAATCGCTCACCGATAAGGTGATTTACTGGGACGAGCTGAACTCTAGGGGGTCAATGGACTACGGTAAGAAAGTTCAAATCATGTCGCAGACAACGACGAAGGGTTATTACACGCATCGGTCGTCTGCCGAAAGCAGCAACGGAACTCGTCAACCGGTGGAATATAAATTGATTGGAACGCTGCATCACATCTTTACTACAACCGAGCCACCAAGCGGGTTTGAACAGCAATTTAGAAACAGGACTATTTGGCTTCGCATCGACAAATCTGAAGCTGAACGATGGTCGGTCTTTGGAAATAAATTCAAGGCGACTAAAACAATTAGCGTCGACTATGCTCAAAAGCAAAATCTTTACGCGTCATGGAACCACATCGAAGATCTAGCTGGCTTTAAACGCCTTGATCCAGAAGATTCCACTGCGTTCGCTGATGTTGAGATGCCCTTCTTAAGCCAAGTTATAAACGAGGAAAGGGATCGGAAAACCTTAAAGGATGATGACGTTCGCAGAATTGACATATTGATGGTTCTGATCGCGACTCATGCAATCATTCATCAGCAACAGCGAGAAACAGTACAGAAAAAAGATGGGCAATCAGTGCTGATCGCTGACGTTGAAGATTACAACGCCGTAGTGTCAGTGTTCAATGAGTGTGTAATAGGCGAAAACACTGCTATTACGAAGGCCGAGCAAATAGCATTAGAACAACTTCTGCCGAGCTTTAAAGAAAAAGCGCACCTTACTATTCAAGAATGCATGATCCATTTAAGTAAGTCGAAGAGAACAATCTGGAGCTACGTCAAATCTTGGCACGAGCTAGGGATCATAAGCAAACAAAGGGTCTCTGCCGAAATCTTAATTCTGATAGGACCAGCTTTACTAAAGGAGGCAGGCACAAATTCAGATGTCGACGCTCAAATCGAGGCAGCAAGGCGCATATTCGGAATGGTGAAAGGATTCAGAGCGGTGCCTTTGCCGGTACAAGAAGAAGTCACCTGTCAATGTTCATTTCATTCTGCACAGTGCTCTTAAGCAGCCATCAGCCTAGCTTTGTGGGATGCAGGTCGAAACATGCACAGTCTTTGCATGGGTGCACGCAAGTGTGCAATTAGAATGCGAAAAGTAATGCGCACAGCTATAAGCCTTATTCCCTCTGGGTTAGAGAGGTCATGCACTTAGTAAGACGAAGAGGCGGCAGAACAAAATCTCGATGAAGTACCAGGAGCTAATTGATGACTATTACAAGCGATTTGTCGTGAGGACGGACGCGTATTACCTCCAGACCCCAGAAGGCAAATATAACGCCCGTTATGAAGTGATAACACCTGATCATTTAGCCAAACACCTGGCTGGAGAAATTACGATTGCTTTCCCGGCTGTGGACAAGAAAGGCCTATGCAAATGGATTTGTTACGACGACGACAATTGTCTCCCAGAGAGTGAATCTGGCGTTCTAGAGCTGATTGAGGAATTACTCTGTTCAGCAGGATACAGCTGTGTGCGCGAAGGACGCAGACAAATCGTCGACAAATTCAAGCAAGGACACCTTTGGATTATGCTAAAGGAGCCTATAGAAGCGAAGCTGGCACGGGCTTGGACAAAGTGGGTCCTGAAGCAAATCGGACTCCCGGAACGCGTGACCAAGCTGGATATTTTTCCAAGACAAGCAGAGCCAGGATTGCTTTCAAATCCTGTGCGGGGTCCTTTAGGTAAGCACGCCAAAGCCAACGGAGAGAGAGGATGGTTTAGGGATGCGCCGCCGAATGTTGAATCGCAATTAGAATGGCTTGCTAGTCAGCCACTTAACGATACTGCGCACATGGCGAGATCAGCAGCAAACTATCTTATAACGATAGATGCGAGGAGTAAGTACAGAGACAATTTCACCAAGCCTCGGCAGGGCGGCAAGAGCGCCCCTTCGATCTTGGAGATGATGGACGCGTTGAATTGGCCATATCGTCCCGAGCGTGATCGATTCGTATCACAATGCCCGGTGTGTGCCCTGGAGGGGCACGACAAATCTCTGGACAATCTGCACATATCAACCGATGACACTTGGTATGGCTGCTGGTATCAAGGCTGGAATGTAACTCACACTTACAAAGCGATATATTCAGCGTTCCGCTCGCTGCGCTGCACTTGATCGCTATCAGCTCAATTTATCGTTCCTCAACGTCGTCAGTCGAAATAAGCGCCTTATAGTGATCAATACAGAAAAAGTTCCAGCTCCTTGGATGGTCGACTGTTGGCTCTACCCGTGCCGGGTAGTCGTTTTTTTTATAGCGCGCAATCGATTGGTATCCGTATCAACTGTGGTCACGTCTCAAATATCAATAGCCAGCTTTTTTAAGGACTACTTTTTTAACTGCACTGCTCGAAAGCATGAGGTGTAAAATTGAGCAGCCTTCGGTTTCAGCAGTCGACGCCGTTATAGAGAGTGCCTTTTGAAGTATCTTGTCATAGCCATTTCAACTGCTTTATCTTTGCAGAGTTTGCCGTGCTTCGGTCAAGCAGTAAAGCATGATGCATCGAAAGTTCAAGAAGGCGGTTGGTCAATAACAGATGACTCAGGTACGAACGTTTTTAACGCGCCAAGTCGTCCCAAGCAGGTAAAACAAGAACATTGGATGCGTCCAATCCGAGGACAGCAGCCGGTATCTGCTCACTCAGAGAGGTCCAGTAATGAACCAATTTCTCGCTTGCAAGAAATTGGAGTAAAGGGCGTCCCTACTTCAATCAGAGCTGTGCATATTTTAAACGACAACGATAGGGAGATGTTAGCGCATCCGACCATGGGCGTCAGGCAAGTAATAGATCACTATGAAACACGCACTCGTTATGTCACAGACGGCTATGGGAATTCGATACCAGAATATTACCAAGTTCCGATCTATCGCAATGAGGAATACGAAGTATCGAAAGAAGAGGAGCGCCAATTTACAACTGAACTGCTCGATGTCGCCAAGAAATACGATCTAACTCAGAGATATCAGCGGATGATATCAGTTCTAAAGCATGATGGTATAGAGATCGAGCTTGCTAACGGATGGCTGGTGGAAGTCCTTGAATTTTCCGATGATGGTAAGTGGTTTAGTGGTGCAAACTTATTAGTCACCAAGCATCCTCATCTTTCATTCCCGTATGTCGTTTTGATCAACGAAAGAGGATCTGTTTTGCCAGGCGAAATCGTCGCCGCCATTTAGTGACGTTGTTACTAACACTAGAAACAAACTACGGAACCGCCATTGGTGCCTTCAACGCTTCCTTGCGTTCGTCGACTAAATACATAAGTGTGCTTGCGTGTATGATCAATGCAGCAGCCTGCCGGGGCTCCATCAGAACATTGTTATGCCCGGTTGCATTGCGGAAGAGCTGAATGGCGCCAGCAAAAACAAACATGATTCCTTCTTTCTCGCTGCCGTCCGCAGAAGGGTCGGTCAAAGGGCCGGTAGTCCCTTTACTGGTAAAAGCTTGTTTCATCAAGTCAGCACCTATCAATGGAAGACCGGACGCATCTTTTACAGCTATCTCAACTTGCTTGAATGCCTCATAGACAGCTGAATCGTACTTGCCAGTGCGAAAAATTGGCGCAGCTTCCTGGGCAATTACCGGATGTAAAAAATTCTTGGGTAGAATCTCTCGTTGGGCAAATTTGGTTATGTCAGAAACCGAATTTACGAGCTTGCCTCGGCGACTAAGCTGCATCCAACCATTGATTCCATCGGTCGGAGCGATGATTATCAGTCCTTCGCTATACATCCAGCCAAATGCCTCCATTACTGCCTCTTTGAATTCATCCTTTTGAGGGTGTTGTGCGTAAACCCGATCAACTTCACAACAAATGTTGTGAGGATGAAATCTTTTTGGCCCTGACTTAAGCATTTGTATGAGATGCCCAGCGAACTCTTCTACAGGCATTTTTATGGCTAAATCCGGATCAATAAACTGTGTCATAGATTCTCTCTATTGCGATGGAGTGGATGTTGTGGAGCCATGCACCGCACTGTTTTTCCATCAGAAGCGATGATATTAGTTATGGTCCTTCACCACCATTCGTCCAATTAATAATTTGTTCTAACACCCTCCTCTCAATACTGGAAGGGAGTGAAGTGTCCGCATTGATGACCCAGGCATTGGAGTTGTTCAAATCTAAGTTTTTCAATTGACCATTGCGCACATCAACTTGCTGAAGCCAAACTGCAAAACTCAAGTTAGTCTGTGAATAAGCAAATATGTAATACGTTCCATTCTCAACTTGTGGAAAAGTGTATTTGCCATCCACACTAGCTTTCGTTGTCGCTACCACGTATGGTTTCACCAACTTTGTAAGCTTTCTACTCAAGAAACTAAATAATGAACAACTGATTGTGGTTGGCGATGCTATTGCCTTAAACTCATTAACGGTACCTTCGATTTTGGCGGTCTGAGAAGCCACGTCCTCCTTGCACAGCGAAATTTCCAATCCGCGCAAAATATTTGAATCTCCCGCGCTTGATGTAAGCCAGGCAGATCCATTAATGCTTCCTTTATCAGTCCACTGTTTTAACGCATACGCACCAACAATCGCTACTACCACGAGCGCACTAATTAAGAATAAGCGCTTCCCAGGTCTAACTCTGCTCGATTTGATTTCAGGTGAATGAGTCCCAGAGGATTCAGCAATTGATTGTTGTTCAATAGCGACTGGCTTCTTCGAATCCTTTAAAAACTCGCCACAGTGTTTACACTTTACAGCTGCAATTTTGATCGTCTCAGCACAGAATGGACAAATGCGCTCGTCGGTTTCTGCTTGTTCAACAAGACCGGAAGAATTGACAGGAACATTATTCTGTTGAATGACTGTTGAATCTGTACCGCCTATCTTCTTTGCCTTTGGTGGGCCGTCTCTTATAACCTCAGACTTCGCAGACAGGTTTTCAGTTAATTTGGATGATTTGCTGGAATTGGAACCTTGGCTCTTCTTTTGCAAAAGAGCACAGAAAGGGCAATTGCCGCCGATTGGTTTTGATTCGCCACAAGCTTCGCAGGTCTCTCTCATCGCTCGAATTACCCAAATGCTATGTGTTAACTGCGGTCGACGCTTGATATATTACCCGGTGTCACCGCAACAAAGTTGCAAACTTAAAAAATCACTTGAGCTTCTCGGCTCGGACTGCCATTTGTCTCGTCGTATTATTTTCTACCACCAAAATAAGCCTACTGCATTTGCTATCCATAACGGTCTTTGTGTCGACAGCGTAGCCTCGCATTATCAATTTGGATTTGACGATAGCGATTTCATGTTTGTTGAACAGAAAAGTATATTCGCTAGCAGGAAACTCTCTGACTGCCACCACTACTTCCCCGTCTCCGTCGCTTTCGGCTGCATCCTGACAGACAGTCAACAAAGTCGGCGCAGTTCTGATCGTCTGGTGAACTTGTTCGATACGTGGCGCAGGATCGTCGGCTGACATAATTTCCACGCTCATATTTCTGGCATTAGCGATGAAATCCGCGCCAACTTGCGGCGCGCACTTTTGTGCTTAGTTTCCACATACTACTTAAGAGGCGTGGTGAAATCGTGAATGAAAACGGCTTCGAGAGCTACGAAATAAAACCCGTCTTTCTCAGGAGGCATGCGCTGACAATGTTGGCATGGATCGGACGTACATAAGTGGCATCGAGAGAGGAGTATTGAACCCGTCGATCAGAAACCTAGCGAGATAGCGGTCGAACTCGATGTCAATGTAGCCGTGCTACTAGGGTGAAGCGGTCGGTGCAATCGGTAACGGATGGCGCAGGACACAGCATCGAAAGGGATGTGGACCTTTTTGTGGCCCCTTGACAGTCCAAATGTGTCTCCTCGTGTATATAGTTGACTATCAAGGAATCCCCGCTTTTGATGAACTGTGCTCAATAAGCAGGTGGTAGCTGAAAGATCGTTTTTGGAAGTTCTAAATTCCCCTCGTCTGCCCCATATTGATAGTTTGAGAGTTCGAGATGCAAAACCTGTTTAGGTTTTGTATCTTCTCAATGGGAGCAGATTTTGGAATCTGCCCCATTTTCTGCCAAGTGCCCAAACTCTTTGGGATACATTAATTCAAAAAGTGATACCACTTCGAAAATATTTTTTGGGAATCGGTGCATAGAATCCAGGCACTCTAGGTAGACTCATAACCGTGCCAGAAGAGGGCGGCCTCAACCGTGGAACTACGGTTTCTTAGATCAGCGTTTTCCATTAGTCTTTCAATATGCGCATTTACCTTGTACTTATTTGATTGATCAGGAATTCCGCCTTATGTTTTGGCCAGTGAACGCTTCTTCGTCACAACCTTTCCGTGCTCATGTACTGACGGCACGGCGCTGATATGCAGATCATATCCAAGCCGTTGAATATACTCTGTAATGCGTTCGATTGAAAACTCATTGAACTTGCCATTTAGAATTTTCGAGATTTTAGGCTGGTCGGCGCCAACAGCTTCCGCAACTTCAGCCTGTGTCATCTCGCTCTTGCGAATAATTTCCTGCAAGGTCATGAAGAGGTAAGACTTAAGCTTCAGTCCTGCTGCTTCTTCCTCATCGAAACCCAAATCTTTAAATACGTTCTTGCTCATGCCTTAACCTTTTTCTTGCGATATTCAATAATCTCTTTCAGTCTTTCACGTGCGATCTGTATGTCTTTCGGATCTGTTTGTTCCGTGGTTTTCTTAGTGATTACGTGGAAGGAATAAATACCGTCATCGAATTTTGCGATGTAGATTAGCCTGTATTGGCTTTTGTTATCATCTTGAACTTTAATTTCTTGTACACCAGGTCCAATTGTCGGCATCTCCCGGAAGTGCGTAGGATCAAATCCTTGCTGGACTTTGCCCAACTCAAAACCAACTTCCTTGCGCACGTCGACTGGCCAGTCTTGCTTGATTTCCTCAGTTAAGTTGGCCGGCCACCAGACTACGTTCTTCTCATCAGTAGGATCGAGCTTCAAAACCTCAGGCTTGAACGAGGATGAATCGGCTTTCTTACTCATGTTTGCATTTTATGCCAATTCTGGCATATCGTCAATCACGTCACTTCATCGGAACTGCCAGGTTCTGTGCAGGAAAACAAAACTAGCGCCGTTCGGCGAGACCAGTTTGATAGACTAGGCACACGGCAAGAACTTTTCCTTACTTCATCCCACTGGAACTTCAACAAAAATTGCACCACTTTATGATGTACTTTCGATAATTCACGTATATGACGACCTGATTCAGAACATGGCGATGAGCATAGGAGGCTGTTTTAACGCAGCCGACGCAACAGTTGAGGATTGGAAAAAACTTTGCAAGAACTGCGGATTTGGGTTTCCAGCGTTTCGAAACCTTCTGAAGGAACAGGTCTCCTCGATAGAAAGAGTTGCAGAAAGCGAAAGGGACAAGCTGGCTAACAGTGAATTTCAGACGTTGGTTGCGGATATGATGATTCTAGAATTAGGTCGATCTTGTGATCGTGTTAGAAATCAATTTGGCTGGACGTGAGTAAACACGCTATTCTTCAAACAATCAAACGATTTCTAACAAACGATGACGACGTTTCAAAATGGGGCGCTGACTTGCTCATCGCCTTATTTGTTTTCTTATTCTGCGTGCCTATATTCGCAACCGGGGTAATGGACTACCCCAATAAATGCAGTGGTGACGAAAGCGCTCAAGTTATGTGTGTTCGCTGGGTAATACAATACATGCCACCAGTATTTGGCACCTGCGAGTATTTTCAACATCCGAATTTGGAGTTCTATCTGTACGGTTGGCTAATCAATCTATTCAGTTCGTTTATCAATATTCAGACGTTTAGAACCGTCAGCGCAACGCTCGCTTGTGTTGAAATTGCGTGTGTCTATCTGCTTTTCCGCAGTCTCAAATCGAGTCGTTTATTTGCACTATGCGGAATCGCAATCTTTTCCATGAACCACAGTTATTTCGCACTACAGCGGATGGCGTTCGTCAACAATTCCGCATTGCTTTTCATGATTCCAGCCTGGTTTTTACTCATTGAAGGCTTTAGACGCAAATCAATGAAGTTATCGATTGCAGGCGGAATCATCGGCGGATTGTCCTTCTATATGTTCTTTCCGTCGAGAATTTTTCTCCCCACCTGGCTGTTAGCCGTCATCGCATATTCATTATTCAATTGGCAATTAGTTAAAAGCAGCAGAAATATAATTGCTATTTCGGCAATTGCCTACACAGTCACATGCCTTCCACTCCTGTACTATTACGCGGAGAATCCAACTGTCACCACAGAAACTATTAGTTATCTTCGACGGTGTTCGAATTTAACAAATGAAGGCTTAGATTTGGAGAAACAATGGGAGCATCAGCCCAATCGCCAGGCTGCATTCATCACAAACGTGAAACAAGGTCTGACGGTTTTTAACAACAAGATCTACGACAGAGGCTGCTTGTACGAAAACCTAACCCACGGGTTTGCTGATCCTCTAACAGGAATCGCTATCTGGCTCGGTATGCTTTTACACATTCGTAGATTCAAAAACGACTTCGTAAGTACCGTATCCGTCACCACGTTTTTATGCATTTACCTCGTTAATGCTTTCTGTATCAACAAGGCTCCAAACTACACACGGCTAATGGTTATCTGGCCTTTCGCAGCATTTTTTGCAACAACAGGTTTGTTTATGGTTGCCAGCGCCGCTACAAAAATCACAAAACTGTTTTTGAAAAATTTCTCGTTTGTAAGCACCGCAATCGCAGCTCGATCTTCGACTTTAGCCGGTTCTCTTGTGCTGGCATTTCTTGTGGTTTGCATCTTCTCGATAAACCGCTCATATAGTGAGGACTTTCAAAAAGCAGCGAAGTTCAACAGCTTCCATTTGACAGCTCAATATATGCTCGCTCATCCAAACGCTGATCTGTTTGCCGTTTGCTACGATCCAAGTTCTATGTATTTTTGGTTCGGAGACAAACAAAGGTTTCGTGAAAACATTGAAGGATATCGCAGCGAAAAGCAAACGTGCATCAGCATAACGCCTGATCAAGTCAACCAGTTACCTCAACACAAAAATATTGTTTTATTGTGCACAGAAACCGATTGGAAGGCGATGAAAAAAGTTTTCAACGAGCGCTTCAAGCAGGTGAAGGTCGAAAGAATTGACCAGGGTGCGCCATACGTAGCGATTTCGGGGAATTGAGGCATAGCTAAAATCCGGCATGAAGCCCGTTTCTAATGGCCCCAAAATTTTCTCACTTTGTTATCTTTCATGACAGGAATATTGGCGCCAACTCCTATGGAGTGGCTGTTGGCGCTGGGGAAGGCGGTATCGGTGAGACAACGTAAATTTGATCGAGCACCTTTAACATGAGCGCGTTGGCGGTTAGCGTTTGATCAAGCGATACCGTGAGATTTGTCCACACCACGAGTGTCACCTGGTTGGTGGGGTCGTAGCCTATAAACGAGTTATAGCCGGGCGTTTCACCACCGTGATAATAGTAACTGTTTGGTCCCCAATGCATTTGGGCGATGCCGTATCCGTACCGAGTTCCTTCTGGGTTGTTCGGGTCCTCCAGCTGCACACTATTGAGCCAGCGGCGCTGATACTCGGCTTTCAATACACGACCAGTACTCAGCGCGCGAATCCAAGTGGCAAGATCGCCAGCGGTCGAAGTGACGCCCCCAGCCGCCGCTGCAAAAGAATGGTTCTCGTCCGTGTAGTCTTTAGGCAGAAGCGTCCCGGCCCTGGCCGCAGCTTGGACCTCGGGCGAATATGGTGGCGTGCCCGATAAGGCAACTGAGGAACTGCCGTATAAATACCCGTGCGAGAACGGTTTTGGGATCACGTTCGAGGTTGAGGCGGGCAGCATGGTGCTCGTCATGCCCAACGGCCCGAACAAACGATCTTGCATCGCCTTGGACAGCGGTCTTCCATCAACTTTCTCGACGACGAGACCAAGCAGCGTGTAGTTAGTATTGTCGTATTGAAACGCCGTACCAGGCGGCGCATTGACCGGGTGCTTAAACGCCATGTCCAGCAATTCGCCTGGGGTCCAAAGCTTGGTCGGCTCACGGTCGAGGCTCGCCGAGAGTTCGGGGGCATCGGTGTAGTTGTAGAGTCCGCTGCGCATCTCCAGCAATTCGGCGATCGTGATCTTGTCGCCATTGGGAACGCCCGAAACATATTTCGAAACTGGATCGCCAAGACTTAGCTTGTCTTCCTGAGCCAATTGCATGATGATGGCGGCTGTCATCGTCTTGGTATTCGAAGCGATCCGGAAGTGCGTGTCGGCGCGGGGCGGCGTCGTCGTGCCCAGTTGCGTAGTGCCGCAGTTGACAGTGAATTCTCCCTGAGGAGTGCGCAGGAGAACCACGGCACCAGGGACTAAGAGCTCCTTTACAGTTGTGATCACCATCGACTGCAAGGAAAGTTGGTCGATCGGCTTCAGCGCCGACGAGCTCGCTCTCACTCCAGCCGACGCGGTTGCGCTGGCTACTGGTGCTGGCGCTGTCGAAATCGGTGTCGATGGTATCTGCTCAGCCGAGCACGGAGCGATCATCAAGACGGCGCCCGCCACGAAGCTCGCGATCTGTCGGCGCCCATGTTTTAGCCGCGAACGCAATTGCCCCTGCATACTCTCTGTACTTCTACGGCTCACAGGTTGCTAATTGGAACTTTCATCCTGTGATTGTACACCCTCACCTCACAGCACTCGCTTGAATGAGCAGATGGCCGCCTGGCCAATCTCGAGCATCGCACTAATTACGGACATCCCTCGCTCTATTTCAACTTGTACTTCCAATTACAAAAAAGCTTTTCAGGGAAGAAATCTAGAAATGTACTGGTATCATCATCCACTAAAAGAAATTAGGTAAGGGAAATCGAATAGTATTTTCAATCCAAGACAGGTTGAATCAAGCAAGATTGAACAAAAGGAGTGCTGAAGTATGTCAACGCGGCTATGGATAACTGCCTGTGACTTAAAAAAGATGAACTCTTGGTTTGGCAGCAAGGATGCTGTAGTCCAAAGGAAGCTTGTGAAAGAACTGGAAGACTTGGTAGAAGATGAAGATTCCGACGATGAAGATGAGGAACAACAAGAGGAGCTGTTGCGCGATGCAGTGAATCGGATCACTGCATCAATAAACGATGGTGTCGTCAGATCTGAAGGGAAAGAGAATGCAGCTGATGTTTGTGCCGCATATGCGCTGGCCCGCCAGGCTCGATCAAAACCACAAACATGGGACGATGCGGACGAAGATGAATGGAGCTGGATGGATTTATATGAATTGTCCGAGCAATTTAAGAAGCGCTTCGATTCTCGCACTCAGACTTTGCTCGACTACTGTATCACTGGCAGAGCATTTTTTCGTACAGAATTTGCTGACGACTGCGGCTGGTACGCATATCTCACCAATGCAGAAGTAAAAGAGTTTACCGAGCTTCTTTCAAAGGCTCACAAGGATGCCGGCGATCTGGTAGATTCTGGTGCCTTAAACGAAGTAGATTTTGAAAGCAAACTCCTCGTCGCAATTGAATATATGTTAGAAACAATGTCCAGAGTTAACGGGGACGACTTGTTCATATACGCATCGTGATCGCACTGAAACATGACCTTTAGTGCTTCTCGAAAGTCTATTTAGTTCATAAGTCAAAGTGATTCAGTCATTTGGGCAGGTAATTTACGGAAACGCTTGAGTCAGTAATCAGATGTCCGGAAGCGAACAAAAACCAATTTCGAAACGATGCGCTGCTGCCGATTGCGGCAAAACAGATGTTACCGAATTTTCGACATGCCGACATTGTGGGCGTCCGTACACTCTGAAACCTTGGGAAAGAGAGAAGCAAGGAGCTGATGTCGGTGGGTTCTTAAGAGATCCATATAAGGTTTTACTTGCGTTAGTTGTTTTTGGTGGCATTTATTATGCAGTGACAAAACATAACCCCGGGCAAGTTCTGGGAGATGCTCTCTTTGCGGTTGCAAAAACTGGTGGCACAATCGAGCAACAAACAATTGCTAAAGAAACTGCCGTTCTGAATCAGAATCCAGACAATGTCGAATCGCGCATAAGACGAGCCGACGCCTATCAAACGATCCTAAATTCGCGGGCGGCCCTGAGTGACTACAACATCGCAATCGAGTTAAGACCGAGCGCCGAGTTCTACAACAAGAGAGCCTTAGCTTATGACGCACTCGGTGAGTACAAGAAGGCATCACAAGATCGAGCTCAGGCTAATAGTTTCAGACACTGATCAACGTTTGTTATGTATAAACAACATGGCATTTTAAAATGCGACACAGGGCACTGCCTGCGGTGCAACAACGCGTAGATATCCACGCGTGCTGAAACGAATCGTAGCTTCTAGGTGGATGCCAGGTCTATTTCCAGAAAAACGCTATGAGTCATTCTTTCACGGGCAGCACGTGAATTGCTTTCACCAGCAGTTCAACTTCGTCACCTGGCTTTAGATTCATCTCTTCAACGGACTCTGTCGTCAGCACCGACGACATCTCCTTCGCAGACACTATTTCAAACTTGGCCAGCGACATAATGCCATCGCTCTTTACAGAAATCACCTTTGCGTGGATCTTGTTTCTTGTACCGTATTTCATGATGGGGCACGCCTCGCTACATGTGGGCCCGGAATGGTAGCACAATGTATTGTTTTAGTCTCCGACTTCATGACAAATTCAAGTTTTTCGGAGGCGGTGTAATGCTATCCTTTTGTTCACTCACCGATAATCAGGTCGTCTAATCAAACATATTTTCCACTCTAGGCTGCGCTTCATTGACGCTCCCATACTTGCTCTAATTTGCTTATTGACTTCTGCCATTCTTCCTAGCTTAGCGCTAACAAAGATTCAGGAAGCTTATCAATATTATCAACAGCGAAAATTCAACGAAGCTGTTACTGCGTTCGATGCGCATCTGCAAACGAATCCGAGAGACACTAACGCCATCTACTATGATGCAATATGCAACCAACAATTAGGCAAGACGTCCAGAGCGATCGTTCTATATAAGCAAGTTGTAGGCTTAAATCCGACGAGTGCTATTGCCGGGTACGCGGCATCGGTTTTGACAAAGCTGGATCCATCTTTTCAGCGTCCATCATTGCTAGCAGCTTTTACAGCGACACAAAGAGCCACGAGGGCAGCAACAACGTTACCGACGCAAAACGCGTCGTCGTCCATTCAAGGGCCGGATGAAGGCGCTGTCTATTACAAAGCGTCAGGGCAAGACATTATGATCCCAGTGGAAATTAATGGCCGCTCTATACAAATGGCTTTGGATACCGGTTCTCCAGATATTTATCTAGGAAAGGAACAACTTTCAGAAATAGGGATACGAGCGCCAGAAGGTCCGCCCAAAGGTGAAACCGGGGGTGCATCTAATAATGCGCAGATTCCATTTTGGGAAATCAAAGCTCAAGTAAAGGTAGGGCCGTTTACCGACACGAATGCAACTGTCACAGTAGCGGCATCGAATGATGCCGAACCCTTGCTTGGTCAAAGTTTTTTGCAAAACTTTCAATATTCTGTTGATAGAGCCGCACATTGTGTTCGATTTCAGCGCAAAGGCTTGGGTATACAGCAACAGCACAGCTCGGGCTACGAGCTTCCATTTACACTTCGTGAATCAGGCAATCGAATCATTGTCGAAGGCGAAATAAATGGTAAGAAAGGTCCACTCATGCTCGATACGGGCAATGCAGCCGCAGGAATTTCTTTCAACGATCCAGCGCAGGCCACCAAATATGGTGCGCCAGTTCCGACAGATGCTAGAGTGCAAACTGTTGACGGAGTCTCCGGGAGTGGGCAGGCCTATTCCTATCACGTCAACAGAGTGCGTGTAGGTCCAATCGATCGCACCAACGTCAGAGTAATCACAGATATTGATCATGATGACAATGAAGAACCGCTGTTAGGTCACGAATTTTTTGAAGGCTGGCAATATACTATAGATCTGAAGCAAAAGGTCATCCATTTGCTTAGGCGATGACAGCCTGTCTATTCGCACTTCAAGGTTTCGATCCATACTTCTGAGCGAGCGTGTCTTTGCAGATATCTAGACACTCAGTGCAAATGTAATGTCGCGGACCAGCGATCACCTTCCGGTTCTTATCCTCCAATCCACCGCAAAATGAACACTGCACCGGAGGTCGATGTTCAATTTTATTGATCCATTTTTTCACCCATCTCAGAAGCTGTTGCTCGTTGTTTTCTCCACTCTCTTTGGGCTTGAAATCAGAGCGCTTAAATTCGTCAATCTGAGCAGTTAGATGCTCATGATCAATCTCAATAAAGTGCTGTGCCGCCCCATCATAGATTCCATAGTGCGTCAATGTGCCGGCTTCATCAAATTCAGCATAGACTTTATCTTTCTTTTCTGACTGCCAGCTTCTGGGAACGTCCTGGGCTGTGAATTTGATCATTGTGTCACCTCACTCGAAAACATCATCACGAAAATCATTCTGAGCAAAGATCCGAACAATGCTCCACACACCGTTCGCATATCATCACGCCAGGTCCCGTGATCAGTGTTCGAACTTCGTTGTCACGCTTATGGCAAAAAGAACAGCGATTCAAGACAACCGCCTTTTCAATAATTGCGTCCATCTGTGCCGCCACCCAAAGCTCAAACGCTTCTTCTTTTTCGGTCGCATCCATAAAAATGGAATGTCGAGCCGGGTCGGGGAAGGCTCGGCGGTCATGGTATTCAACCCAGGCAGTGCCATCATTGTGTCCAAGATGGATCGACCATCCAACGGAAACACCATCTGAGTAGTTACCGTACTCTTTCAACTGCCCATCGGGATAAAAGCTCGCATGCCAACCGTCGTGCTGATCAGAACTAAATTTGTTACTTAGCAAATCCTTTGTCAAGTTCAAGCTCGGTTCTTTTTTTGCACTAAATATAACAGCGGCACCATCAGGCGAATCGAGCGTCCGCTTATTGCGAAATCACTCTACTTCTTCAAAAGTGAGCAAATCATCGTGGAATCTGAACGAATCGGCGAACGCCTCTAGCTTGTTCTCTCTTTCATTCGAATAGAACATTTGAACAGAAACATTAGGACCCGCTGTGCGATGTTGCTTCAACTTACCTTGCAACCCAGCTTCGTCCTCAGGGCTAAGCGGGCGAATAGTCAAACGGTGTCCGTGCAAGCCAACACGCTTAGCATCCGAAACCTTCAAAGTATGTCCACCAATCGAAACAGATACCAGCTCTACCATGCGTTTAGTCCTCATTATGCTCGACTGCTAGCCAAGCCTACCAATTGCCTCCAGTTGAGCGCTAAAGCACAACCAGTGCATCCTCTGCTGGCAGTGTAGCACGATAAACCAAATCTCCCAGCGACAGAACATGGCTCTAGCAACAATTTTCCTTATTATTTTCAGGTAACAACGCGCCAAGCCAATGGACACGGTGTATATAATCCAACACACAAAAATGGTATCAGATGCGGTGCACAAAGCCGCGCCTGAACCTAACCGTCTTGGTTTATCTGCTGAATCAGCTCTTGCAAGACCTCGTCAGCTTTTTCGTTAGCAACCTGACATGTGCCTGCGTTCTCATGACCGCCGCCGTCGTACTTCAGACACAGCTCACCGATATTCGTCTTAGAAGTGCGATTGATGATCGATTTGCCAATCGCAAACACAGTGTTTTGCTGCTTCAATCCCCACAAAACATGGATCGAGATATTGGTCTCAGGATGCATGGCGTAGATCATAAAACGATTGCCGGCGTAGATTGTTTCTTCGTTCTTCAAATTCAGGACAAACAAATTCTTGTATATTTTCGAACAGCGATTTACCTGATCTTTGAACAATTCTGCTTGTTCAAAATACAAATCTACTCGTTCCTGCACATCAGGCATTTTCATGATGTCGTTGATGTCATGCTCCTTGCAGGCATCAATCAAATCCATCATCAAGTTGTAATTGGAGATTCGGAAATTGCGGAACCGTCCCAATCCAGTGCGCGGATCCATCAAGTAATTGAGAAGCACCCAATCGGTTGGAGCAAGAATCTCTTCTTTGCTAAACTGCGCTGCATCAGCTTTGTCCACCGCCACCATCATACTGGTCCAACGATCCGGGAACGCTTTGAGTCCGCCAAAGTGATCGTAAACAACTCGAGCTGCGGACATTGCTTTTGGATCGATGATGTAATTATCCTTCTCCACCTTATTGCGAATCATTTCACTCGAGTGGTGGTCAAAAGCAAGATGCACACCCTCGACATAAGGCAAATTAGTCGTGATGTCCCGGTTCGTAATATCGACTTTGCCATCCTGCATGTCTTTAGGATGCACGAAAAGAATATCGTCAATCATATTTAGGTGCTTCAACAGCACGGCACAAACCAGCCCATCAAAGTCGCTGCGTGTGACCAGCCGACATTTGGTGGCGTCTTTAACCGAACCCGGGGTTGCGTTGGGGTTTGTTGTCATAGCTGTCTCAGCCTCACATAGATTGCCTCAATATCCTGCCGCACCGGCGAAGATTCTAAACAACTATTTGATTACTTAATCGTGATTAGCTGAACAAATATGCGGTTTGTCTTACTCTGGGTGTCCATTCACAGATTTTACCTTTCCGCCCTTATCGAACGAGATGTACTCGCCATCAGGATATGAAATGGTATCTGTGCCCCACCCACCCGAAATCAATGTAGCTCCGTTGCTCAATGGGATGCGGGTCGCATCCATCGCACTGTTGGGATCCGGCGTGCCTTTGGTGACCGGGCGACCATCTGCAGTGATCAACTCCCAACCATCCGGTGTAGTGACAAAGCGATCACCGTTTCGAAAACTGATACCACTTTCCGACGTGTTGTCACCCTTGGCGATAATAGGCGGTGAACTCGGAAGATCATTTCCAGAATTTGTTGTGCCGTCTTTGCTCTCATAAGCCGTAAACTTTCCAGCATCCGTAAAGCGCACGACGTCGCCATTTGGCCAGGAACAGCCGCCCCCGCTGCAGCCCGAGTCTCGCTTCCAAAGAGCTGCAGACAAATCGGGCAGAGTTCATTGAAGCAGCAGCTTCTTCTTGGCGTTTGGCTTCAAGTCTGGCTTCGCGTCTACGCTCTTTCCGAAGTTCGTCAGCTTTGTCGTCGTCATCTTCATCGTCATGCTTTGAATTAACTTCCTGTGTAGACTGTTCGACTTTATTGAATTGCCGATCATCACTCGCTCTTGATTCAATCAACATAATTTGACCGAAACGCGCGTCAAGCCTCGCACTTTAGGACGGCGGAAAGGAACGAAACAGCTAGGATTGCTGCCTTAAATTCAAAGGGCTTCATGCACGGGACCTCAATGGAATACTCTAATTCAACGAACCGGATGGAGAAATCAGGAAGACCATTCACACTGGTAATCTCGCTGGGCATCGAACTTGCGAAGACTGGCTCCTCCGGGATTAATATCTTACGAGAGAAGTCTGATGAGACTGGGAAGTCTCATCTTCTTGTTACGCATTCTAAGCAATGTTTTATCAAGAGGTGAAAGCTTGCTGAAAGCTTTCAAGCAGCTGCCAAAAAATTCGAATGCACCACATATGGTGCTTCGACAAACCGGAATTAGGGCCATCTCCACAGAATTGAGGTGAATTGATTAACTGACCGCCAACAAAATAAAATCGCTGAGCCAAACTCTAGCAAAGCAGGGTTGAATTCCAGCAGTAGACGAGCAAAACATATCGCACTCATGAATTTTTCAACTTAGGTGCTTAGCATAGGGTCATCGCTTTACTAACTCACGTGATTGGCAACGATTAGCGATTCCGTGCTGGTAACGTCCTGGTAACACTATTTGAGTAAAACTTATAGAGTCCGCTCCTTACCAGTCTTTGAAAACGGACACATGTGCCCGAATCCGAATCGGTTGCCAACCATTCCATTCGTTTCTGTAGAGGTTAATTTCATGAATGTACCGGTTCCACCCCCCGTAGCCTTCCGCCCGGTTGTCGCGAAAGTTGCACAGTCGTCTGAAAAGCCCGAGTTGGAAAAGGTCATCAACGTGACATTCATGACCATGATGGAAAGCCCCGACCTTTCCTGCGTCTACCGAGTCAGATTAGGCGACACGGCGCGGTCAATCGTTACCATGGCACTGAAAAGACGCTTGGGACGGGATCCAATTGCAGATGAAATCGAAAGCTATTTGCTCGAAGTCAAAGAACTCAATCAAAACCAGGTCGAACGACTGAAAGCCGGCGACATCTTTCTACTACCGATCGACCACGAACACGCACTCGGTCACCATGTCCGAAAGGCGTGGCCGACCGCAGATGTCTCACGCCGAGTCATAGAGACGGCTAATTGCCCAAAACCTGCCAACGTGCAACTGGTCATCGCTCCTCCAGGGTTGTCGGCGGCGCCTGGAAGCTGTATCAAAGGCGACGGCATAATTGCAAGCCGAATTTCTTCCCAGCCTGATGTCGACGAAATTAATGCGACGGTTACATACAATTATCACGGCGAGCTGTCTTCTAGCTTTCTTGGTCTGTTCCGCTCATTTTTCGTCGCTTCGGAAACGAGAAATTCTTTGGGCCAGCTCCTAAGCAGCAGTATTGAATATGACGGCTTCGGCACGTCGCTTAAGTTTATGACCATTGCCGGCATAATCGAACTTTCATTAGTGCGCTCAATTAAAACCAGGTACGACCACACGTCCAATCTATATGAAACGATTGTGACCTACGCCGATGAAATGAGACATACGCTTGTATCGTCCCCAGACGGTACCAGGTCCTGGCGCGTATAAGGGCGTCGATACATGATTCGCTGGGCGAATCTAACAGGGGGCTTTTGCTGCATTGAAAAATTTGATAGGTTGGATGGATAGCCAAATCCAAGCCGCTCAAATTAAATGCATAATTCCGCCATTGTTCAAAAATTGAAAGCGATCAAGTGGTGGTTTGTCCTTAAAGGCGTGCTGGTCATCTCGCTTCTCATCCCTGTGCTGATAATAATTGCATTGGCGCCGGTCATCGGTCAGCCGCTCTACAACAAGATCCTTTTCCACCCGATGAAATACCCGTTGGGACGGTACCAGCAGAGCCAGGAGGCATTCGGCGTCGTTCCGACCGATGTTTATTTCCGCTCTGAAAGCGGCACGAAACTGCATGGCTTCATGTACAAATTGCCCCAAGCGCAAAAAATATTTCTGATCAACCACGGCAACGCAGGAAACATTTCTCATCGAGCAAATGTAGCTGACGTGCTGTTGCGTAGCGGCTGTTCTGTTTTCGATTACGATTATGCAGGCTATGGACGCAGTGAAGGGCAACCCTCCATAGAGGGAATCTGTCAGGATGCTCATGCAGCATACAAATATTTGATTGCGCAAAACTACAAACCGAATCAAATCATTCTTTTCGGTGAATCACTAGGCACGTTGGTAACGGGTGAACTAGCTCGATCGCAAGCAAGCGCAGGTATCGTCTTACAGAATCCTCTTCTTTCTTTGCGGCGGCAAGGTTGCGCGATGTTTCCCATTTTGAAAGTTTATCCCGATTGGACCTGGATTGTCAGTGGGATTAACTTCGACAATGCAACAGCGCTGCAGAAAGAGCACCCACCAGTGCTTCTCATCGCCGGGGTTGAAGATAAGCTGATATCGATCGAACAAGCCGATGCACTCTTTGCGGTTACATCAGAGCCGAAAACTTACGTTCGCATAGATGGTGCTGGACACGGCGATCCCACGATGATGACTTCGCAAAAATATAGGCAAGGGCTAGATCAGTTTGTCAAAGCCCTAAACTGACACCGGCATCGGATATGGTGCCTTCATTTTGAGCTGAACTATGGATCTTGCTGAATAAAGCCGCAAAACAGTTTTTGTGAAAGACTGATCAAGTTGCGCTTGATGCTGTTCATTGCCGTACCTCAATTTCAAGAGGATATACTTTTTTAGACTAACCTTGTAGGTGACCGATGTTCAAAGAGTTTAAAGATTTCCTTTTGAAGACGAACGCCTTCGCGCTTGCGGTAGGCGTGATAATCGGCGCTTCCACAGGAAAAGTCGTCACTGCCGTGGTGGATGACTTGCTGATGCCACCCATTTCTTTGGTTATGCCAGCAGGTGACTGGCGGGAGCAGCAGATTGTGCTTTCCAAGGGCGTTGACGCGAGCGGGAAACCAACAGTGAGCGCCGTCAAATACGGGCACTTCTTCGGTTCTGTAATTGATTTCACAATCATCGCCTTCGTTGTATTCATGATCACAAAAGCTATCCTACCCAAAGAGCCTGCTGCGCCTCCACCGGATCCCACCAAGCAATGTCCAGAGTGTCTGGAAAATGTACCTGTGGCGGCGAAAAAATGTCGCGCTTGTTGCTCAGTTTTTGCTTAAAACGGCATCAAATACGGTATCAGTTTTCAGGAAATTCGATAGGTCCATCGATTGTAGCCTTGGCAGACGAACACCCCCTTCACGTTTAACATCCAAAAGCCGATATGCTGGAAGTCAGCTTTCCTTGTAACGGTCTTAACGCGCGTTAAATTAATTCGGAATTTGATACGGTATGATCTGTCACATTGCTCAGCTCTCAGTGAGCTTCTTTCAAGCGAGGTTAGTGATGCGCGGATTTTGGCAAAAATTACTGGTATTGACTGCAGTTGTGTCGACCATTTGTCCGGTGACAGCGAAATCAGAAGATCCGGAGCCATCGATAGCACAGTCGTCGTCTGAGCAGAAAGCGGACAACATTCTTCCTAAAGAGAGCGCTGAAGCAATTAAGCAAGCCAACGAATTACACAGACAAGCTTCTGAGCAGCTCAAGATAAACAACTTGGAGAAAGCGATCGCTCTGGAAGAACAAGCGGCGAAAGCAGCACCGAATTACTGGTTGCCTCATAGTGCGCTAGCTTATCTATATTCTTACGGCAAAGGCGGACCAGCGCTGGAACAGGCAGCCACAGCAATCAAATGCGAGCACCCCCTCATGGCGGACACAAACAATGCCGTGCTGATGCAATCGATACATATGGTCGGTCCAGCGATAGACACATACAAACGATTGTTAGCAGCTGATCCTACATCGTGGCGAGCGAAGGTGGGCATGGCGCAGTGCTACATCATGAAAAACAGTCCAAAAGAAGCTAGCGCGTTGTTAGACGAATTGAGCGCCTCCCAGCTCAAAGACCCAGCCGGACTTTTGGCATTAGGTTATTGCTATAACAAAATTGGCGACCGAGAAAAAGCCAAGGATGTGGTGAAACGTGGTCTAGCTGCCAATCCAGATCCAAAATTGACTGACAGACTGAATGTACAGCTGTTTGAAATTGCGGTGCAAACCGACGATCTTCCGCTCATACTTGATTTGAAGTCGAAAGTGTCTAGCAAGTTAGAAGCGAGACAGCGCAGCTGGTTGCGCTTCGGCAATATCAAATTGGCGGGCTCTCCTAAAGAAGCTAAATTAGCATTGCAGATTGCCCAAACCGAAACTTTGTCTGACCGCGAATTGCGCGATTACGCAAGGGTGTTCGAAAAAAACGCCGCTGCCAAGCCAGCTGAGAAGACCGAATGGCTGTCGCTATCCAAAGAAGCGCTTACGCAAGCGCTGGCGCAAAAGCCGCAGTCGGTCGAAAATAAAATCATTCTGGCATCGATTGATGAACAATTGGGCGACACATCTGGCGCCCTTAAGATTCTTAGAACCCCATCTCCCACATCTGACGTAGAGCGGACTGCGGACGTTTACACTGCTGGCTACTACAAAAAAGCAAGGAAAGCGGAAGATCAGGCCTTAACCAGTTTATTTGCTACGGATGGTAAAGGTTACAAGAGCTACGCACAATCCGTTGATTTTCAGATTCCAGCGGCCAACTGCAGATGTAAGGTAAATTCGGCTAAATCGCTTCTTAAAACTCTGCCTGGAGTTTTCGATGTAATAGTCGGACCTGGGGATAGACCCAACTCCACTGTCGTCTTCGACGCAAGGACCACGAACCGAAAAGACATGTTCGAAAACGAAAAACTGAAAAACTTCAAAGAAAAACTTGATGTTTCAAATGAAAAGCCTGTGGCGACTATTACCGACCTGGCACAAGTTTACGGCAATGAAGATCAGGCTCCACTGGCTACCAGTCCGTCTGTACAAATTGTGGTGCTGCAATATCCCACTCTTGACGATGCAACCACTAAAGTCTCCATAGGAAATAAGCCAGCTATCTAAGCGATAGCGCGGGTTTCCTCGCTCAGAAAGGAAAGCGGATTCGGACTGTTCGCCAAGGGCGCTCGGGCATCCACAGCAGTGCTTTGAATCCTCCAAAAGCGGGTACAAAGACTCCAGGTCCTTCTGGAGTGGGTATCATGGGTGGTCTGGAACGTCGACGAAAACTGACTCTCGACGAAGTAAATATGTATTGGCACAAGCTGAAAGAGGGAGTGGAACGCGCTGACCTGCACAAGCTTTGCAATGCTATTCGCACTATCGACATGGCTCTTGCCGAAACCAGCCCAGCCTTGTGCAGACGGCTTTCGGCTAAAGGGTGGTCTCGCATCCGCGACGATTGCTTCGACTATTTGATTTCATCGTTCCCCGGACACTTCATCGTCTACGACGGTTCCAATCCCAGCCCTGTGGAAGCAGGTTCAGAGTGGCCAAAGACAGGGATGCTGGAATTCTATCCCGAGAACGTCAAACGCCGTGAGGATGCATATCAGTCCCAGCTGGAGAAGATTCATCCAGACGTGATTGTCAGATACCGATGGTGTTTCGCCGAAGGAAGGCAGAACACTATTCCGCAAGACTTTGGCACGTTCCGAGAAGCAATGAATCATGTAAATGAAGGAGACGAAGGTAATCAGGCCCGTCACCTCCTCGACGAACTCTATGAAGCTTGTGCCGAGGAAGCATTCAAGCTCAAGAAAATTGCGCATCGCCAGTGGTGGCAACTTCATTACGAGGCCGATGCATGCGCTGATCGTCGGCACAAAAACTTACTCAAGCAGCAAATGACACATCTCGAGCTGCTCTGGGGTAAAAGCGCCGTCCAATAGCCAGCTCAATAGCCGTTTAAACGTTTGTACTCTTTCGAACAGTTGCGCTATTCCTGCTCCAAAAGATTGCGTTTAATATCGATGTGTTTTCCATCTTTTCTGAACCGCATCAGCGCATTCACGACATAGTGCAGCTGCGGACTACAAGCTTCCCGGCTTGTTAACTGCCGCATAATGCGGGTTACCAGGTAAGCTCTGTGCGACAGCGGATGTACCCACAGTCTTAGCAAGAGCATCAAAGAAAGCAGTGCTGCCTTGCGGATTCAAGTGCACGGTCTCGAGAAAATTTGACGACTGATTCAACGGTTGCTTATTCAGATCCTGAAATTCAACTGAGTTCTGCTTGCAAAGCTTCTGTGTTTCGGTCAAATAATACTGATAGAGTTTTGGCGGCATGATCGCAACATTGTCGGTGCTAATCGGCATGTTCACTACTAAAATCGGCACGTGGCGCTGATTGCACAACGCCAGAAGTCGATTGAAATATGCTAACTGCGTGCGAATTTGGTGTGGTGCCAGAGGGCTGTACCTCATTTGATAAGCCTCTTTCATTCGCTCGCCAGTGGGGTGCGAGACTGCTTCGCCAGGCGCCAAAGGTCCATCAATCTTCATTGTCGAGACTAACGTTGATGCTTCAGGCTTAAGAAGAAGTGGATAATTATCACTAACCGGTTTGAGGGCCGTCGCCATTACCTGCTTACTCAAAATAGCTCGGTTCTCCCATAGCGGTGAGAACGCTGCTAAAGTTAGAGCCAATTTGGTGTCAGCCGTGACCCTCGGCAACTGCCAAATATCGGGCAGGTCATCCAATCCGTAGAACAACTTAAATGCTTCACTTGTTTCCACGCCGAACATCAGATTATCTTGAAAGTCGCGCACACTGATACCATATACAATGGCACGCGGTCGTTCAGCACCATTTAAAACATGCTTTGTGAGAAGGTAGGCATCCGATGCCATCGCGCCTCCCAGCGCCAGACAAACGGTGTTTGCGTTCATTCCCAAATTTGTATGCAAGGCTCGATCAAAAAACTCGCTCTGCCGATGACTGAGTCGATCCACCGGTTTGTTAACAGCAATTGCCGCCGCTTGAACTGAAGCTACGGCAACAAGCGAAGATCCAAGCAGGGCAATATCCGGTTGCTTGGTTTCGCTGGCGCAAAACTGCGACACGACCAGGGCATCACTCAAATGCGGGTCCAGCTTACTTTCTCGAGACAAATTTGTTTGCCGAGCCAACCATAGATTACTGGCAAAAAGCAGCATAATTGCCACAATCGCTGCACTGACAGGCGCTGTTATTCTAAATTTGGAGCTGCTCAAGGACAATTCCACCGGCAAGGGCTCAGCAGTTGCGCCAAATGGCTGCCACTTGGCGAGCGCCGAGCCATTTTACCCTGTCTCTTGTCTACGCGTCCAATTGAGGACAGTACAAAGAAATAGCGAGAGCGGGCGTCTGGATTAGAAGTCGCTTATAAATCGCTACAACTCCAACAAGATGAAGCAATCCGCTAGCACTGTTGGTCGTTCTATCTAATTAAGTGGTTCGCAATACTGAGCAGTGGCGCTGACGCGGCTGTCGGAGCAGGCGTTAACGTGTGAGCGAACGCTTCAGCGCCATACAGTAACAGCGAAAGCGTGCTGGCAATTAGAATTCTTACTTTTAACGATTTCATGGGTTACCCCTCACGCTTCTTTGAATTGGTGACTCTGACGGAATCAACACGAAAAGGGTCCTTATTAGGATGAAAAAGAAATGATTTAACCACTATGAGCGTTTCCTGGGCATAACCAAATTGGTGATAAAGGGGCGCTGGTTTGAATTTCAAAGAAAAATCCAAGGTCGAACTTAAGACAATTTGTTCGCTTTGCGGAAAACCAATTAGCGATAGAGCTCAGAGCAATGTGACACGTTTTCTGTCATTAGAAAGTCGATGCAGCTGTGTGACGCCCGAATCACAGCCAGAAGACGCGGCGGCCCAAGCTGATTGTCAGCTCAGTGACGCTGCAGCTCAGATTAATGACGCGGCGAATAAGCTTTCAACTGAAGCTGTCATCGCTAACCTTGGCGATCGATACGAAGTTCAATCGCTGCTTGGTCGTGGTGGAATGGGCGCTGTCTACAAAGTTCGTGACAAAGAATTGCAAAAAACATTTGCTATTAAGGTTCTCAATCCAGACCTTGTTGAGGACAAGAATTCTCTCAAACGATTTGAACAAGAAGCTCAAGCAGCCAGCGGTCTGACTAACCCAAACCTTGTTGCTGTTTACGATTACGGCATAGGAAAAAAGGGATCGCCATACATTGTCATGGACTATCTCGATGGCACCAGCCTCGATACCGTTCTACAAAAAGATGGATACCTCGATGTTCCAAGGGCAGAAGACATTTTCATTCAAGTGTGCGAAGCGATAGTGCATGCACACAGTAAATCTGTCATTCACCGCGACATTAAGCCAAGCAATATCATGCTCACCAAAGGCATTGATGGCGGTGATTTCGTCAAACTTGTGGATTTCGGAATTGCCAAAGTTCTACCAAGCCAACAAAAAGCGACGCACAATCTAACTCAAACTGGTGACATATTCGGCAGTCCACTGTACATGTCACCAGAACAATGTCTTGGCAATAAACTTGATAATCGCACCGATATTTACGCCCTCGGATGTGTGATGTATGAAGCTCTAACAGGGCATCCGCCGTTCATGGCAGAAAATCCAATCAAGATAATTCTAAAACACATCAACGACGAGCCAAAGGCGATCTCGGAGCTACCGCAGGACTACAAAGTACCGAAAAATCTAGAGTCGATTATTATGCGGTGTCTTGCAAAAGAACCTCAGGATCGCTATCAAACTGCTGAAGAATTGCTCAAAGATTTGCAAGCAGTTCGTGATGGAAAATCCATCAAGCTAAAGAAGCTTCCGCAAAAGTCTAAGCCTGCACCATCAAGAAAGAGGTTACTCTTGATCTTTTTCTCTGCGTTGTCGCTAGGCTTAGTAGCCAGCATCATTTTGATTGCAACGGCGGGAAACCATCAACCTAGCGTATTTGGCGTCAATCCGATTGCTGATGCAAAAGACCTCGACAATAAATCTTACGCATATTTCGTCAATAAGGATTACGAGAAAGCGATACCACTACTCCTGTTCGGGTTGAGCGCCTACAAAGGTACAGACCCGTATTATCTTGCGGATAACTATCAGCACGTGGGCAAGTGCTACAAGGAATTGGGGAAGTATCAGACTGCAGTCGACTACTATGAAAAAGCTTTGAAGATTTATGGCGAACAAAAATTGATCCACGGAGCAGGCTATGAAATGGAATCCGAGGCGCGAATGGATTATGCAGACGTCTTGCGTCATCTGGGCAATGCCCTGAAAGCGGCCCAAGTCGCGAGCGGTCAATACACACCAACTCAAACAGTTGAACCGGCACCTAACATTCGCTAATGTCACGAACAAGTCACGCTGCTGTCATGTCTTGGTCACGACCGTACCACATTATGAATGAACAAACCAACCGCCCTGGTTTGTTTATGGCAAAGAGGTATGAATGTGATCGTTATTGCGACAGTTACTCGACTTGCTCTAGTCAGCCTCATGATCATTATCACAGCCGGACCAGCGTCTGCGCAGAGCGCACGCAAAGCAGTCAACACAATTGCAAGCTACGCAGTCAACCCAGCTGGAACCAATAATCAAAGTGCAAGCAGTCAAAGTGGTGGCACTCAAGGAGTATCCATGCTGCCTAACGTTTCAACAGCGTCTGTCGATTTGAACACTTGCGATATGGATTTCATTGGCGGCAAGTCGCGACCATCTAGCGGTGGAGGCGGTGGTGGTGGCGGATCCGACCCGGGCGCTGGCACCGGTCAATCGAACTACCCACCGGCACCAGGTCCGGGCTATCAACCAATGACTCAGCACGGAGAGTTCGTAGGCTGGTACAGTCCTGACGAAGTCGCCCTCTCACAAACGGACTTTCCTGCCGCTCTCGTCAGCATTCTAAAAAGCGATCGCTATTACGGTGGTATCGAAGGGGCAGCCTCGATACTGTACGAAATTGGCATGATATCTAGCCCATTTGCATTCGACGAAGCCAGCGCATTTCTCGGCAAATAGATAACACAATACAAATCCAGCCCCAGGAATAAAAATGGATAACACAGCACAGTGCGCGACTAAGTGCTCTAACTAGCAAATTAGCTGCCGCGAAAGAAGAGAGAAGTGTAGATCGCCTGCGCATTCGCCTGATATCAAGTCCATTTGCTCTTCACCAAGCACAAAGATTTATTGGCCATTAATTCCCTAAACATGCCATTCGCGTCTATCCCGTGATACAAATCCTTAGTCAGATGCGTACGAGTGGAGAAAGCTGTGAAAAACATAGGAATCATTACCTCCGGGGGCGATTGCGGTGGTCTGAACGGAGTCATCAAGGGCGCTGCATTGATGGCACTGAGTAAGGGCATCACCGCCTGGATCATTCCAAACGGATACGCCGGGCTTTACAACCTGAAAGATCTGAAGAGTCTAACCAAGCTAACAAAAGAGCGAATTGAACAGATCGACGTGATCATTGCCGGTAGTGAAGCCGGCAACTCCCGTGTAAAAGTTTCAAAAATCAAAGATGAAAAAAAATATGAACGAATCAAGGAAGGATTGAAGAAGTTCAATCTGGACGCGCTAGTCATCGCCGGTGGTGACGACACTGGAAGCGTCGTAGTCGATTTGGCGAGTCGAGACATACCCTGTGTTCATGCTCCTAAGACTATGGACTTGGACTTGATGCCTTACAGCGTCGGCGGCGATTCAACAATTAATCGCATTGCAGAATTCGTTCGTGACCTAAAAACCACGGGCAGAACACACAACAGAATTGTCGTCATGGAAGTGTTTGGACGTTATGCGGGACACACCGCATTTCGCGGCGGTGTCGCGGCAGACGCTGATGCTATCCTGATTCCAGAGATACCGGTAGACTTCGATGTGTTGTACAAACGTGTCAAAGAAGTATTCTGCAAACGCATTGAAGAGAGTGATGTTCAGGCGGGTACGGCAATCGTAGTTGTTGCTGAAGGCTTGAGAGATGCATCTGGAAACGAACTCGTTGATATGACGTCTGAACCAGACTCATTTGGGCACAGAAAGCTGATGGGGGCGGGGAGATTCGTAGTCAAACAAATCGAAGATCGCATCAAAGCTGATCCGGAAATCAAAGAATTTATGAAGCGCACCGGGCAATTTGTCGAAGGTCTTTATGAGATTCCCGAGGTTCGCGAAATTCGACCCAGTCATCTTGTGCGATGTGGATTTAGTTCTGCTGTGGATTCCAACTTTGGTCTGGAAGTCGGGTCAGCCGCTGTGGAGCTCATTTCTCAAGGCATCTTCGGCGTAACGGTGGTTTCTTATCGCTCCGGCAAAGTTGAATACATGGACGTGAAAGATGCAATTATTCAACGTCACGTCACTGACGCAGACGTCGCCCTCTTCGAAACACTAGGAGTATGTTTTGGACGGGAACCGGGGAAAGCTACAGCTGAAGCCGTAAAGGTGACTGGAACACCAATACGCGTCTACTAAATTCAACTAATAGCTAATTCAACTAATCCTTTCGAGTATTCGTTTAATTTCAGGAGTCAGCGCACTAGACTTCTTTGTTTGCTCGTCGGTGAGAACAATGATCGACTCGGCTGTTGAGCAGCACTTCATGTCAACGAAGAGTGCTTGTCCGACGGTGAAAGAGCTGTTTCCCATGGAAAGCACTCTAGAGCCGACTTCGACTATGCCAGGGAAATTCAACTCAGCTAAATAATCCAGCGACAACCTGGCAATTACCCAACTCTTGCCGGTGCCACAGATGGGTACCTCTTTATCAAAGAGAAAGTCCACTCTGCCGGATTCAAGCAGAGTGCAGAATACTGCATTGTTAACGTGCCCCTGCCTGTCCGTGTCACCATAGCGCAGGTTAACGGACGTCCAATGTTTGTAAAAACTCCGGTCGGTATCACATATAGTGGCGCGCTTCGTTGATGTCATTGCAAGCCGAATTCCGAGGATACTCTAGGCACATTATATGGGCTCTATCCAGAATGCTAACCGACTCTGCAAGCGGCCCAACTTACATAGTGTATTTGGCTAGGCACTGATAGCATCCAGTCAGCATTATGCAGACCGGGTGGACAGTTCCGACAGAGTTTTCTTGGCATTGGACGACACAAACATGTTTTCATCTTCCATCAGTATCGCCAAAATATCCGACGGTATACGTGGATTGCTAGCTAAGCCTAAACGCACGTCTTCGCTTGGATCTTTAGCCAATCTTTCAAGTACCGCTGGTGAGGCGTTCTGATTTTCTGAAACACCCAAGCGCACTTCTGCACTAGCATCTTCTGCAAGACGCAACAACACTTCACCTGGGGTCTCCGGATGTTCTGCCACTTTTGCCCGAATGCGAGGTTCAGAATCTTCTGCCAATTTGGTTAGCACCATCGGTGATGTGTGAGGGTTTCCAGCTAGAACATAGTGCACGTGGGCCTGTTCAGTCGGATCCACCTTCGCATCATTAGCTTGTCCTTCAGTATGCAATTCGTAGATCGACTTAACGAGAGCGGTCAGTTTCTGCGCAGTTACAGGTTTTGCAAGATAGTAGTTCATCTTCAGCTTGAGCGCTTCCAGAACGTCTTCGTCTCTTTCAGAGACGGTCATAAGAACGACAGGAATTTTTGTCAATATGCTATCCGCCTCAATTTCTGCCAAAACTTCATGCCCGTTCTTGCGGGGCATATTCAAGTCTAAAAGAATCAAATCAGGCAATTGCTGCCCACCTTTCGTTCGCTCATGGAGGTAGTCCATTGCCTCGACGCCGTCATTGACAACTGACATGGTGTATTTCAGACCAGAACGCTTCAGAGCCTCTTGGGTCAGCCGAATATCGCTGGGAGTGTCCTCTACCAGAAGTATTTCGATGTTATTTTCCATTACCGCTCTCCTTAGTTTTTCCTGCCGGCAAAGTAAAAAGAAAAATGCATCCTTGCCCGACTTCCGATTCAACCCAAATTCTACCGCCGTGCGATGTCACAATCTTTTTGCAAATCGCCAACCCCATCCCTGTTCCCGAGTACGTTGTCTTGCCATGAAGCCTGGCAAACATGTCAAAAATCCTGTCGGCATATTTAGGATCAATGCCGATCCCATTGTCACGTATTGAAAACAGCCATTCATTAACAGTCTTCTCGGAAGTAATAAAAATTTGCGGGGCTTCCTTGTCTCGATACTTCAGCGCATTGCTGATCAAGTTTTGAAAGAGCTGAACCAATTGAGATCTTTCAACTGCAACGCTAGGTAAATTATCAACCTCAAGCTTGGCATGGCACTCCTTGATCGTTGCATCCAAATTTTCCAAAACTTCTTCGATGATCGAATTACAATCGCTTGCGATGTTCTCAGTTTCTTCTTTTGTGGCAATGCTTGAATGCAAGAGTACAGACTGAATCAACTGCTGCATGCGCTGGGTGCCATCTAGAATATACTCAATAAATTCTTCACAATCTTTGTCCAATTTATCTTTCGTGCTCTCTTGCAGAAGATTAGCAAATCCCTGCACTGCCCGTAGTGGCTCCTGCAAGTCATGAGAGGCAATCTTAGCGAATTGGCGGAGCTCTTCGTTTGATTGAGTCAACTCCGCCGTTCGTTCTTGCACACGGCGTTCCAGCTCTTCGTTGACATGTTTTCTTTCGGTAATATCGCGCGCGAATGCGCAAAACATGTAGTTATCATCTTCAAATATTTTGAACACGACAATTTCAATTGGAAACTCATGCCCATCCTTATGCTCAGCCATCAGTTCGCTGGTCATGCGCAGAACACTGCCTTCATTGACCTGGAAGTATTCATCGACGTCACGCGCATATTGTTTGCGCAAATGGTGAGGCGCAATAATGGCGAGACTGCGACCTAGAGCCTCTGCTCGTGTGATCCCGAATGTTCGTTCGGCTTGCTTGTTCCAGTCAGTTATGTGGAAGCGATTGTCCATGGAAGCGAACGCGTCATATGAGTGTTCCAAAATGATGCGCAATCGTCTTTCACTCGTTCGCAAGGCTACTTCAACTTTGTTTCGCTCGATCGCATATTGCAAACACCTAAAAACGGAGTCATCGCCAGCCAATCCTTTTATAAGATAGTCCTGGGCGCCGTTTTTCAACGCTTCAATGGCGATATCCTGATCGTCTAATCCCGTAAACACTACAGTGGGCACACCCGCAGCCACTGATCGGATTTTGTAAAAAGTTTCGATGCCATTACTGTCAGGCAGAGATAAATCGAGCAAAACGACATCGATGTTATTGCCCTTCAAGTAGTTCAAAGCCTCATCCAATGTGGCAGCGCAATTCACATCGAGTCCCCTTCGCTGCAGGCTGATGCGGGCAAAAGTCGACTGCGTCGGATTGTCCTCGACGACAAGCACACGCATTAGCGCTGGCTCCTGATTGTTAAATCCATTGGCTATAGCTCTGCATTGGTCTTTAGGCGCAAAGTTGGCACATTAGTTCCCAAAAGCTGGAAACACAGGTTAGCAGAGTCGCTTTGAGCCAAATATTAAACCAAACCTGACAACTTACCTGGCAGGATGCTCGAATCGCGCGAACCCCTGTGTGGTTGTCCACCTGCTGCAGCTGCAGGCGGACACATTCGTGAGTATGAGTTACCAGGTATTCGTACGTGTTTGTGGTTGTCCACCTGCTACAGCTGCAGGCGGGGCAGCGTTCATCACCATAGGGGCGGGCGCGACAGTGGCGGATGAGGCACTGGCAGCTTGAACTGCTGGGACTGGGAAAGGTCTAGCCAAGTATTGTCCGTTGTTAAATGGAGGCTCTGGTCCGCTTGGAGTGGCGGGACTGACTTGCGGTTTCATTGTAAACGGTCTCTTAGTCTGATTTAAGCCGTAGTAAATACCCAAGCCTAAACAGATGAGGCAGCAAACGATTGCCACGAACGTAAAGCTTCCCGTTTTTTTGTCTACCATAAAATCTCCCGTCTCACGGTCTCAATACAGTCTATGTGTCCCAGTAAGCATTGGCTAGAGGCATATTCCCTAGTTTTTTAGAGAACGGATAGCAGTCCAGCGAACTCAAGCGTGGTATGAAAATGAGAGACAGTATGGAGGTTCATTTTGCTTATGGCTGCTCACAATGACCAACCCGGCAAACAGCCAGGAAAAGACTCTTCCGCCGTCCTTCACGACAACACCATATCTCCTCGAGACAATAGAAAAGAACGTGGAAAAGCGCTTAAGGCTGCCTTTCCTCATAAACTGCACGCGGACTGGAACCCACCCGAGGACAGGCGCGATCCGATTTTAATATTGGAGGAATCAAACCTTGGACGGATTGAGGAGTTGGCACCCATCAGATATGGACGGATGCTCCAGTCTCCATTCACTTTCTACCGCGGAGCATCCGCGATCATGGCAGCCGATCTAGCGCATACGCCTAATGTCGGCATTCGCGTTCAAGCATGTGGAGATTGCCACCTCTTGAACTTTGGTGCTTTCGCTACACCAGAAAGAAACATTGTTTTCGACATAAACGATTTCGACGAAACATTGCCAGCTCCATGGGAATGGGACGTGAAACGGCTTGCCGCAAGTTTTGTTTTAGCTGCAGTTGACAATAATTTGAAGCCAAAATTCGGAGAAGCGGCAGCGCAGGCAGTCGCTCGTGCATATCGGGAACGTATGGGCGAATTTGCGAAAATGAGTATTTTGGACGTCTGGTACGCCCAAGTCGATTGGCAAAACGTGATCGAACGCACTACCGATGCCGAATTGCAGAAGCAGCATAAAGATCAACTCAAAAAGGCGAAAAAGCGCACTATTCAGGATTATTATTTCCCGAAGATGACGCAACAGATAAATGGTGCTTATAAAATCAAAGATACGCCACCGATTGTTTACCATTTCCCCGAAGCAGAGCAGGAAGCGTGGCAAAACCGCATCATGAATGCGTTTGAAAAGTATCAACTATCGCTTCAAGAAGATCGACAGAGGTTGTTTGGCAGATACAGGCTATCAGACGTTGCTATCAAAGTCGTTGGCATAGGCAGTGTAGGCACGATGTGCGCAGTTGCATTGATGTTAGCACCGGATGACGAGCCGTTACTTTTGCAGATCAAAGAAGCTCGAGAATCAGTGCTGGAGCCATATGCAGGCAAAAGCGAATTTGCTAATCATGGACAGAGGGTCGTCGCTGGTCAACGTATCGTGCAATCTGCAAGCGACATATTTTTAGGATGGACTGCATTTGAAGATGGTAGACACTTCTACGTGCGTCAACTTCGGGACACAAAAGTAAAACCTGAACCAGAGTTGTGGCAGGGTCCGCAACTTGTCGAGATTGCTGAAACTTTAGGCTCCGTTTTGGCCCGGGCTCATGCAAGATCTGGAGATGCTGCTTACATTCGTGGCTACTTAGGCAGTCACTCTGATTTTGATGAGGCGATCGCCGAATTCTCATTAGCGTATGCAGAACAAACCGTGAAAGATCACGCCGCCTTAGTCACTGCGGTTGATTCCGGACGAATAAAAGCAGTGGTGGAATCGACGACTTAGGACTATAGAAATGGAAGCGCGGCTATTCTAGCCGCCTATAATCACACGACGTCAGTAGGGAATCATATCCCAAGCTAATATTCATTGTTATCATTAGGGCGGTTTGGAAAACCGCGCTCCAATCTACTTAGTACGCCCATCGAAGCAGCGTCGCGCCTGCACTAAAGCCTGCTCCCATCGATGCCAGCAATACGAGATCACCTTTCTTGAGCATCCCTCGCTCCAGCGCACTATGCATCGCCAGTGGTATCGTTCCTGCAGTTGTATTGCCATACTCATCAATGTTGACGATGACTCGATCCATCGTCATCCCCAGGCGTTCCATCGCTGATGTAATAATGCGTAGATTGGCTTGGTGAGGGATAAACAAGTCGACATCTGCACCGCTCATGCCGTTCCGTTCTAAAACCCGCGTGCACATTTCAGCCATTTTTCTGGTGGCAAATTTAAAAACAGCGGGGCCATCTTGATGAACAAAGTGCATCTTCTTATCAATCGTTTCGTGACTAGTCGGATTTCGACTGCCGCCACCAGGCAAGTATAGAGAGCCGCCGCCTGAGCCATCGATTTCGTGAACAAAGTCGATAAAACCGTTTTGCTCGCCTTCCTCACAAGGTTGAATCAGGGCCGCTCCGCCACCGTCACCAAATATGATGCAGGTTTGACGATCGGTGTAATCAATAATAGAAGACATTATATCGACGCCGATTACGACAACGTTCTTATGTGCACCGGAGCGAACAAATTGAGCGCCTACTTGAAGTGCATACAAGAAGCCTGAACAAGCAATGGAAAGGTCAAATCCCCATGCTCCGAACGCACCAACATTGTTCTGAACTATACAAGCTGTTGCTGGCAGTTGCATATCAGGAGTAATTGTGGCGACAATGATCAGTTCAATGTCAGTCGCCTTAATTCCGCTTTTCGCTATCAGTTCTTGGACAGCTACGGTAGCCACGTCAGATGATGCGATTCCCTTCTCGGCAATGTGTCGAGTGCGAATTCCTGTCCGTTCAACAATCCATTGATCGGACGTCTCGACCATGCTTTCAAGATCTTTGTTAGTGAGAAGCCCGGGCGGGACATAGGCTCCAACCGCGGTGATTTTTGGTATTGCCACTAATGAGCTCCTAATCCGCTATCACTGTTGCTTTGACAGATTTCATTTGCATTCCGAACACCTAAAGATACACGATCTGCCGAGAATCTCTCAATATACGTGACGTTCTTCGTCACCAAAAGTCCTGTGAAAATATCATATTCACGCCTAGTCAAGCGAACACTCCATAAAATCGGTGTCATTCCGCCTTCAGCCCATGATTTACGCCCATTACTTAAGCCCATGAGTGATCAACAGAGTTGAATGCCTTAACTACTTCATAATTGAATTGCGTTCATAATGTAAATGCGATTTATCAATCAAGGAGGGCTGAGATGTATTGCAAGCAATGTGGCAAGGAAATTGCCGATGGTTCTCAATACTGCTCGTATTGTGGCGCAGGCACAGGACTCACACTCAAGTCCAGACTACTTGCCGGAAGTTTGCGTTTGATCTAAGTGCCGCGGGTGCAGGACAGACTAATTAGGCGCTTTAGTCAGATCAGGGTGAATGCGGGACGTCACCAGATTTGGTGCCGGAAGAATTTCCGAGTCAGTCCCACCAGAAATGCCAAATGCGACCATTGAGCAACTCAGCAGCTAAGCTGGGCACGCTTCCGGCACCCTGATCAACGCAATCAGGGCAGTAAACAAATTGTTCGCGTGCTAACTCGAGGGCTTCGTCGCGACTGCCTGGCGGCTTGCCAACGCGCATCTCGATTGTGGCTCGACCTACCGAGATAATTTCAGCATCGTGCAACCTGAACCATCTTTTCAGAAATCCGACGTGCACTTGCGGCACAGGACAGTCGTTCCAGCCACCATACAATAATTTCGCCGGCACCTCCCAAGAGTGATCGGCGTGCACCAGAAGAATAAAAACGGAATCTAACTCTCGACTACCGACGTCTGGATCCCACGTTTGCAGAGCTTGCAAACTATCATCGGGCGCGACATCGTATGGCCAATCGCTCTCTTCAAACTCTTCGTCAATTTCTTGGTTGACTGCACATTTCAGGTCAAGCCACTTATCCATGTTCATCTTTTCACCGGCGACTATGAAATCCTCAGGTGTTGGTGAAACAGCGCCGCTGCCGTCGAGATCAAGAGGCTCCGAATCGCCCTCTAAATCTTTCAGCTCCCTGACTACGCGTACTACATTGTCAGCTTCCTCAAAAACAATGTCTTCGCTGAAGTAAGATTTCTTGCGAGGAGACCAAGTTTTAGATTCGCTGTCAAATTCCAGATGACAAGATATGTTGTCGACCAAACCATCGAGTTCGTCTTCATCAGCGACAATCACTGGCCAATAACCGGTATCAATTGAAATCGCGCGCAATTGCTTCCAAAGCTGCTCAGCTGCGGTGCCTTCAACTTCAAGCGTGTAGACGATATCGATGAGCGGCCAATTGAGCTGGCCAAGCGTGCTTGAATCTATAGAAGCCTCATCCAGCTTCTGCACGAGGTCTTGCACTTTGGTATCGGAAGTGTCGTGTATTCGCTCGGGAGCAGGATTTAGCGTACCTTGACGATCGCCGCAGACCCACTTACTGACTTCCATTGATAGACTCCTTCAGCTCAATCATTGATAGTACGAAGTATTGAGCGCAGTTTCAACAGCCGCCACAATCCGCTCCTCCACAATCACAACCGGCACAGTCGGCCCCCCCGCAACAATCCGCACCACCGCAGCAATCGACGCCACCGCAGCAATCTATACCACCGCAGCAATCGGCGCCACCGGCGCCAGCGCAGCAACAATCGCTACCGCAACAATCTCCCATGCAGACCATGTTCTCGCACATGTTGCACCCGCAATTGGCGCAGAGGTTGCAACCACAATTCATTAAACAAGAGGAGCAGCAAGGGTCACTTCTGTACGGTTGGTACGGTTGGTATCCACCTCCTGGGCCCGGTCGGACTTGGCGCGAGTAGTTGGATCGGGGAGGCTCGTTTTTCTTTGGGTCGGGTTCACGACGAATATTGGGATCTTCACCTGGCTCTTGATCCGGAGTTTCAACCAAGTCAGGTAACGGCTCGGATGGCTCTTCTTCACCAAATTTTCGGCGTCTGCGCCCGCCCCATTTTTGAGGTTGAGGATTGTTGTCATCGTCTCCACCGGTTCCGCCACCACCGGAAACCATGGCAAAAGCAAATTTTGGCTTCGGTGCCAGCAGCCGCATAGCATCATCGATTAGAGCTCCCCAAGCCATCAAATTAAAGGGCAGACCAAATATTTGATCGCGCGTTTTCGCTTGTCTTGCGTGATAAGGTAACAAAAAAGCGATTACAAAAATCCCAAACTTTGCAACCGTCTCCTGAATTGAAGAAGTCTCTGCGCAATATTCTTGAGAGAGTCCGAATGCTAGATCTCGCTTTTGCACAAAAGTCAAACGGGCATTGGCACAGGCCTTGGCTGATTGTTTGACTGCGCTTGAGCAACTGTGCGCGTGCGCTGTACAAGCGGCACGAACATAGCTTTGCCAGTCAGCACCGAGTTTGTTTGAAATATTTTGGCGCAGGCGATTGCGAAATTCTTGAGCAAGTTGACTATCAATGGCAAGATTCTCAAGTGCTCGTTCAATTACAGAAGCGAGAGATTGCACATAGGGGTAAACGTCCTGTTTGCATTGCTCAGGAAGAACTGTCGTCTCCAGTCCGTAAGCAACCACAAAGGGATTGAACTCATGTCGACTGACGTCTCTTGCGAAGTCTTCAATCGCGTCAAGAACATACACTAACTTTCCAAATGCACTGCCAAGCTTTCGCATTTCGGTAAGAGTGGCGTCAGCAGCACAACCTACTACACGCGCACCACTTTCAAAAACTAGCGCCGTCATTTCAGCGGTCGGTTGTGAGCAAAAATTGATCAACTGTCTTGGATGGTGATTTGTCGCGTATTCGGCTGCGTGGTGCTCGCGGTCTTGCTGCTTCTCGAACGAGTGCCACAAGTCTGACATTGGAAAAGACCAAGCTTCCAAAGCATTGGCAGCCTGCTCAAAACTTTTAGAGAAAAATTTGCGTGCGACTTTCCAGTGCTTGCGATCTGAATCCAGAATATGATCGGCAAATTTGAACTCAGTTAGCACCATCGTCACATTGGCAGCAATCTGCAATGAGAGTGGCATGTCCACTGGCTCTTCTGGAAGAGACAAGCAATTGAAAGATTGATATTCTTTCGACCATTGCGAAAGCACTGTTTGATTAGGCGTGATTGCCGATAAAATTTCAGCGAGAAAAACAGCGTCGTTATTGAGTAAAAAACGCGACGACTGACCGAACAATGTTCCCATTGTTTTGCAAGTGCCACAATAATGAAGGCGGTATTCGTACTTCTGTTCATCTGTCTGCGAACAGGAACGATTTTTCATGACGCCAAACATAACGCACCTTTGCCGGAATGCCTTCTATGTAGCACAATCACAGCACCGTGAGCGCATTTTTCAATGCAAATTTATGAGCCGCTTTTCGGGCGCTGTTTTTCGCCCACCCTGACATGCACAAGTTTCACATGTCAGTTATTTTTCCGGTCGTTGCTCATCCATGCAAGCTGCGCGTGCCATTAAATTCCCAAAAACCTGCCATGATTCTGCACTTTGCAGCTCTGGCGGGTTAGCGCTGTTTGCGAAAGTCCGTCATATAATTGTCCTAGCCCTTGAGGTATTGGCGTGCCATCAAAAATTCAGGCTATAGCGTTTTTCGCGGCGCTCACGTTGGGTTCTAGAGTGCTCGCAGCGGAAGTCCCTGGAGCCAAATTCGATGCGCTGTCGGAAAAAATTTCCCAGCTTTCAAGCATGGGTCAGTGCAGTTTTCCGACGTTTTCTCCTGATGGAAGCCAGCTAGCGTTCGTGTCCAATCTGAGCGGCACGGAACAAATATGGACGGTGCCCGTTACCGGCGGTTGGCCAAACCAAGTAACTGCCGCTGAAGCACTCGTTGGAGCCGTCTGGTGTCCAACTAGCGACAAGATTGCGTTTATGGCAGGCACAGGCAGCAGACAGCTGTACACAGTAAATGCAGACGGCACCGGGCTTAAACAAATTGCGGCTGGTGACAATCAGATTTCTAATTGGTCGAGCGACGGCAAGAAACTTTTCTACTCTTCAAACCCTGGCGGAAAACGTTTGGCGCCATGCGTCGCAGACATCGAAACAGGCTTATCCAAGCCACTACTGGCAGATGAGGACTTATATTTTGTCAACGATGTAACTGCAGACGGCAAGACGGCGCTGGCAACACTTTGGAATGGAAATAACGATTGCCAGATGTATTTGATTGATCTCGCAACACGAAACAAAACATTGTTGACGGACGATACTCAAAAAGCGTTGTACTCCGGCGGAGGTATAAATCGCTCTGTTCCAGCGTTTTCTAGCGATGCTACCGAAGTTTACTGCGTGACGAATTATCTAAGAACCAATTATGCATTCGCGAAGATCAGCACAAAGCCGCTTGATTCAGAGAAACCGAAAGTAGAATTCATGGCGGCTCAACCGGGAAATTGCGTCGGGTTTTGTCTCAATCGACAGCATTCAGTTGCAGCAACGGTCTGGAGAGCAGACTCAGGCGACTCAATATCCCTGATTGATCTGCGATCTGGCAAGACTAACGATCTGGCACCACTTCCTGCTGCCTCGTGCGCAGAACTCGAGTTTTCTCCAGATGGCAATACTTTGGCCCTGTCGTTGATAGACAGCAACGTGCCCCAAGATATTTGGCTCTATCACATAAAAGAACGCATGTATCAAAAACTGACACATAGCGAGCATCCGGGAATCAATCTTCAAAGTTTGGTCAAGGCTGAAATCGTTAACTACAAAGGTACCGATGGAAAGGAAATCAGCGCCTGGTTGTACAAGCCGAAAATACAAAATGCTCGGAAATCGTTTGTCATTGCTTGCTCCGGTGGCACTTCTCATGTAGAACCTGAATTTCAAGCGCTACTGACGCTCGGCATCGGTGTAA
>PLZS01000029.1 GCA_003153555.1 Candidatus Melainabacteria bacterium
AAAGAAAAACATCTTGATATCATCCACCGCTACCACAGGAAGCACCGGACGGACACGTTGATCAAGCATAATCATGCGATTCGACCAGCGATAAGCAATAGGCAGATGCTCCAATATTTCTAAAATATTGGGATATGACTGAGAAGGAAATCCTTCCAAAGACACGCAGCAAATGAAGTTTTCACCAATCTTTGGCATGTCACCCACCCAGAGTTCTTGCCCGCAAATATATTCATCTGCATACATCGCAATGGGAGGNNAATCCCGTTTAGTGAGTCTGCTAACTCTTCTAATGTCTTATCAAAGTAGGCCAGATGTTGATTTGCCAGCGATTCAACGTTGGTAGCATTGACGTCATACATAAGATTAGCCATTTTAGAGTGACGGCTTAGGGGCGGTCTGTAAGCCAATGTCAGGACATAGTAAGTCTCAAAATGATTCCCTTCTGCAAGAAACTTTTTTCGATTTTCAGTTTCAATCAGTCGCGTAATGGGATCAGGAAAGTGAGATAAGTGCTCGGCGGGATATTCAGACGAAGGCACCCGAACGGCATCGTGTGTGATTGTCCAATGATTATCCAGCCGGGCAAGCGCGGTGTTCACACGTGCGGTATTGTAGTTTCGCTCTGACTCTGTTGAACTGGCTGTATCTTTGCAGCTATAGAAAAAGCCTCCAATGATCTGGCCATCTTTGCAAAGAATTCTGCCGTCACTGATCAGCGCAGCCCAGTTCAATAGGTCTGCAACTCCTTTGGATTTATTTCGATAAACTTTCAAAGCGTGCATAGTGTTTTGTCCCGTTAATCGCGCCAAGGTGTGGACCGCGGTGTATAGTAGCTTTCATACTTCAGATGGCGTAGATAGACACTTACTAAATACGGGTCAATCTTTGCCAGCATGCGAAAAATGCCTATGCCTAGGCACCAAATCGATAATCCAATAATGGTGGCAGGCCAGTTTTGCGAACTGATAACCAATCCTGCACAAAGAATGCCAGTGGACATGACTAGTTCACGCTCTCCGCCAAGAAAAAGATTCGGACGGTGCAAGGCTCTATAGAAAGGTGTATATCGCAGATCGCTCATGTCCTAAATTACCGCTCCATTTGCATTAAACAATGTAGTCATCAAGTTCGTTGCGAAGATGATTAATGAGATTACAAGGACTAAGAGAATTCCCTTCCGCAAAAACTCGTTGATCTCACCGCCCCACACCAAGGTACCTCCACAGCCTATTAAGGCCAGTAGCGAAATCGCATAGGCCACTGGACCTTGAATGCTGCGGGTTATTGTTTGTAATGGCGCTTCCCACGGAAGTCCCGCACCAGCATTTGCAGCTTGCACTTGTTCAGCCAAAATCAGGCAGATTGCCAGAGCACTCAAGACCGATCGAGCGGCCATCGCATATTGATAATATTGATATCTGTCTCTCATTATTTCTTTCCTTATCAAATAAGTACGTAATCCCCGTCCTGAAACCCTCTAACCGTGAGTATTTCATCGATCTTTCTTCCTTCAGGTGTTTTTATAATCGAAACAATCACGTTAACTGCTTCTGCGATGAGTCTTTGCATGGGATTCGCAGAAGACTCAGCGATTAATTGCTCAAGGCGAATTAAGCCGGCTCTAGCACCGTTGGCATGTACGGTTGCAGCACCACCAGGATGTCCGGTGTTCCAGGCTTTCAGTAGTGCCAGTGCTTCTGGTCCACGCACTTCGCCCACCAGAATGCGATCGGGCCTCAGTCGCATGGTTGCCTTGAGCAGGCGCAGCATGTCTACTGTATCGGTGGCATGAAGCAGATTTACATTTTTTGCTGAACACTGAATCTCGGCGGTGTCCTCAATAATAATAAGCCTATGGTCAGGAGCGAGCCGCTCAATGGCCTCAATGATGGCATTCGTAAGAGTGGTCTTTCCGGTTCCGGTTCCGCCTACCACTAATATGTTTCGTCGGTTTAAGACAGCGGACTCGATCATTTCCCTCTGGTGCTCAGTCATGATACTGGCGCTGACATACTCAGCTAGAGTAAAAATTTTCGATGCTTTCAAACGGATAGTAAAAACTGGGGCAGAAACAACTGGTGGAATGAGCGCTTCGAAGCGCTCGCCATTGAGCGGCAATTCACCCTCAAAAATGGGATTCTCCCGAGTTACTATCTCCTTATGATAGGCAGCAACACTGCATATTACAGATTCTGCTTGAGACGGTAGCATCGTCCCAATGCATTCCATCCCGGCGCTAAGACGCTCTATCCACAAAGTTCCATCTGCATTGAGCATTATTTCCACAACCCCAGGTTCTTCTAAGCACCTACAAATCGTAGTACCTAGGACACGGCGAATCTTTTCGACCAGGCGCAATGCTGGTTCTAAGGAAGAGATATGTGCTGCAACATCGGTGGTTCTTGGCATAAGGTGTCAATTACTATTAATAAGGAAGCCGAAACAAAGTCCAAACTTGGAAACAAGACACGAGAGATTCTCATGTGGTGGTTCTTAGCATTAAACCAACAAGTTGAAACAAGAGATTCCAGCCATAGTTTCAACTGGGCTTTCAGAAATCAATTCAGCTTATCCTTACTTATATTGATGGAGGCACCATAAACGACACCACGCGTGAAAGTGGCAACCACTATTACACTGCTTCCGATGTCTCCTCAGTCGGTATCGGCGCTATGTGCCCATTTTACATACAAAAGGTCTGGGTGTGCTCTGCATACACTCTGCTACCAGACTTATTTGCGGGCATATATCTGAATCTATCTCTGAATCTTCGGTTGAATATAGTACTGGAATCTCATTTTGCTGGTTGTTGCTTAAATGCTAGGAAGCTTTCCGAGAAATCTTACGTTGTGATTTCAACTGATTGAGCGAGTTTTTCAAATGTTCGATACGCGCATAAGCGCATCGTAAAAGGAAGATCTTATGAATCCAGTCTCCGCAGAAAATAGCCGCGCCGCTGCTAAGGAATTTTCCAAGTTTGAATCTGACCTGTTGAGCCGAAAACAAGCTGCGGTTTATCTAGGCGTCTCTGAAATGACGCTCGCCATATGGAAGTCGACTGGCAGGTATAGTGTGCGAGTTTATAAAATTGGCAGACGAGCGAAGTACAAGAAGGCTGATCTGGATGC
>PLZS01000042.1 GCA_003153555.1 Candidatus Melainabacteria bacterium
AGTTAGCAACATTGTTGTAGGCGTAATGACGCCGGTTATGGCGCATGATGGACTCGATGTTGCCGCAGCGTTGGCCACTGTAAAAGGAATAGGCCAAGGCGACCATTTTAACGAAGCGCTACAAAATGCATTTCCGGGTTCTGCATTAGAAGTCTTTTCCGACAATGGCGAGTTTAGTTTGGGACTGCATATGGCAGGTTTCGAGCGTCCTTTTAACGCCTTGGAACTTTCAGATGGAACGCTGCAATATTTGTGCTTACTGGCAGCTTTACTCACACCTCGCCCACCCTCGTTTATGGCTTTGAATGAACCTGAGACTAGCATTCATCCCGATCTATATGAACCACTTGCTAAGTTGATTGTGCAGGCGTCAAAAAAATCGCAGATTTGGATTACGACGCACTCGCGAGAGTTGTCCAATTTTATTCGCAAACATGGTGGCAACGAACCGATTGAATTGGAAAAGATAAAGGGAGAAACGAGAGTAGTCGGCGCTAAGTTGATTGAGAATGATGAAGATGATGTCGACGATGATTGAAACAAGGTTGAGAGCGCACGGAGACGAATTTTGGCTCTAATCGATTTTCGAGTTTCAGGATATCGTTCCATACGAGATGTGTGGCTCAAGCTGAGGCCGATCAACGTAATTGTTGGTCCAAATGGATGCGGCAAAAGTAATTTGTATCGTTCAATGTACTTAATTCATTGTGCGGCTAAAGGACAGCTGGCCCAAGTGCTCGCTGAAGAAGGTGGAATTGAATCCGTGACGTGGGCTGGTAAACGCAGTAAAGGAGAGCGTCAGGCACTTAAGTTGTCCGTTCGTTCTGACAAGTATGAATACAATTTGGTCTGTGCAAGTGCCGGAATAAATATACGCCCAGGTCCGTTCGCATCCGACCCGGAAATTAAGAGCGAAGATATTTTTTTATTGAAAGATGGGCATCGTCACTTGCTGCTGAAGAGAAGGCGTGATCATATTGAGGCTCGAAGCGCTGACGGTAAACGAATTGATTATACGTTTCGTGTTCTTCATAACGAATCGGTTCTTACTGCTTTGCGTGATGCACACAAGTTTCCTGAATTGTACGCGCTGCGAGAAGAGTTTCTTAATTGGCGTTTCTATCATCACTTTCGCACGGACTCTGAATCGCCGTTGCGAAAGAGACACATCGGAGTACTAACACCGGTCCTTAGCCATGATGGTATCGATGTCGCCGCAGCCATTCAGACCATTCAGGAGGCTGGCGACACCGTCGCGCTAGATGAGGCGTTGAAAGATGCATTCCCCGACTCTGAAATTTTTGTAGAAAGCGATGCAAATTCAAGAAGAATACTTTGCATGCAAAGCGAGGGATTTGGTAGAGCTTTTAACGCGCAAGAATTTTCAGATGGAACGCTACAGTACATTTGTCTTGTTGCAGCACTGCTCAGCATTCGAGCACCGAATCTGCTGGCCCTTAATGAACCTGAAGGAAGCCTTCATCCCAGACTGTTTGAACCTCTAGCGAGGCTAATAGTGCTAGCATCGAAGCAGTCTCAAATATGGCTGACTACTCATTCAACTCAACTGGCTGATTTTATTTTGGAGTTCAGCGGTTATGAACCGCTCGAATTAAAAAACGTGGAGGGCGAGACAAAGCTGTCTGGTGTCGGCTTGGGTGGGTACAAGGAGTACGGTGATGATGATCCGGATGTCGATGATTCGGAATTCGATGATGAATAGATTTGGTTGGGACTCCTAGTCAAACGCAAACGCACCAAGGGACGGAAACATGTTCGAACGATTTACTAAACAGGCGATTAAGGTCATCATGCGTGCTCAAGAGGAGTCGCGCAGGTTAGGTCACAACTTTGTTGGAACCGAGCAGATTTTGCTCGGCTTGCTTGACGACAAAGATTCAATCGCCGGAAGTGTACTCAAAGCCCAAGGCGTGAATTTGAAAGATGCAAGGGTTGAAGTTGAAAAGATTATTCATCGCGGCAGTGGATTTGTTGCTGTGGAGATTCCCTTTACTCCACGCTCCAAAAGAGCACTCGAACTGTCCTGGAAAGAGTCCAAGAGTTTTGGAAAAAATTATATTGGCGCAGAGCATTTACTTCTTGGTTTGATTAAGGAAGGCGACGGAGTCGCATGTCGTGTCTTGAAAAATTTCGGCGTAAGTTTGCCAGCACTTCGACAGGCAATTATCGATCATAAGGATTTCAATACAGGCTCGGAGCGCGTAGGGCGTGACTACGCTCCCGAGTCATCAGGCGCTCCTCCCGATCTCGATGTCGACACAAGCAATCAATGTCCCAATTGTATGGAGGTCATCTTAACCGGTGCCCTTCTTTGTAGGTTTTGCAATAGTGGTTTGTCAGTCGAGCACTATGAAGAATGTTCATTTTGCAGGGAGATGATTCGGAAAGGCGCGAAACTCTGCCGTTACTGTAGATCGAAATGGGAAACCCCGCTTCCTGAATAGACCATCATCAGGTAATGAACGTAGTATTGGCATATTGTTGTCATCACGCGAAGAACGTGTCTCCGTTAACACTGCTAAAATCAGCGTGAATTGTTCGGGGAATTGTACAGCTTCTACTTGGATTCGCCTCCTTAGAATGAGGGAACCGTTCGGCGCCACAGATAGTCGTATATCGGGATTATGAAGCAAATCGATAAACCGAATTTTCGCACCTCTATTTTGAACGGCTCCACCGGGTTCGTTCATGTGCGGGGAGCACGCGAAAACAACCTAAAGAATATCGACCTCGATATTCCACGCGATGCGCTGGTGGTCTTCACTGGCGTATCAGGTTCAGGGAAATCCTCGCTTGCGTTTGGCACTTTGTATGCGGAAGCTCAACGGCGATATCTTGAGTCGGTGTCGCCATATGCTCGACGCTTGTTTCACCAGATGAGTGTGCCCGAGGTCGACGCGATTGATGGGTTGCCTCCAGCTGTAGCTCTGCAGCAGCAACGCGGATCCCCCACCACTCGATCTTCAGTAGGGAGCGTCACAACACTTTCGAATTTGTTGAGAATGTTGTACTCGCGAGCAGGCAATTATCCGCCTAATCAACCTCATTTGGATGCGGAATCTTTTTCGACGAATACGCCTCAAGGTGCGTGTTTAAAGTGTCATGGTTTGGGTCGGATTTATGATGTCACGGAAAAATCAATGGTGCCAGACGATAGTCTTACCATCCGCGAGCGTGCGGTCGCGGCATGGCCAACGGCGTGGCACGGTCAAAACTTGCGCGATATGCTGATCACCCTTGGTTATGAGGTCGATACTCCCTGGCGGGATCTTCCGAAGAAGGATCGTGACTGGATTTTGTTTACCGATGATCAGCCTGTAGTGCCGGTCTATGCCGGGTTTGAGGCTGATGAAGTGAAGCGCGCCCTGAAGCGCAAAATGGAGCCAAGCTATCACGGTAATTTCTCTAGCGCGAAGAGACATGTGTTTTACAACTTTGCTAATACGCAAAGTCCGGCAATGAAGAAGCGCGTTGCGAAGTACATGATTAGTGCCGAGTGTCCAGAATGTGATGGTAAGCGATTGCGACGCGAGTCGTTGTTCGTAAAATTCGCTGGATTGGATATTGCCGAAATCTCGAAGCTGCCGTTGAAGAAATTTACTGAACTTTTAAAACCATACGCCGACGGAACTTCGATCGCCTTGGCGAAGCTCGGCAAGGAGTTCCCCGAAAAAGCGATGGTGGCGCGACGAATAGCAGAAGATCTGATTTCGCGAATTAGCGTGTTGATCGAGTTGGGGTTGGGATATTTAGCTCTGGATCGCAGCACGCCGACTTTGTCTCCAGGCGAGTTACAACGTTTGCGACTTGCCACTCAGGTGCGGTCGAATTTGTTCGGTGTGGTTTACGTGCTTGATGAACCTTCAGCGGGGCTCCATCCAGCGGACACCGAATCGCTGTTGTCGGCGCTTGAGCAATTGAAAGCCTCCGGTAACTCATTGTTTGTGGTCGAGCATGATTTAGATGTAATCCGTCGTGCTGACTGGATTGTCGACGTCGGTCCGGCAGCTGGTGAACAGGGCGGTCACATACTTTATAGCGGACCGAGTAGTGGGCTGGCTGAGATAGAGGAATCGCAAACGCGTCGTTTTCTTTTTGCTGAGCAGGGTCTGAAACCGAGGAAACCGCGTTCGCCAAAGGGATGGCTTCGCTTGGCTGGTGTGACGCGAAACAATTTGAATAAACTTGATATTGCTTTTCCGCTTGGTGCATTCACCACTGTAACTGGCGTGTCAGGATCGGGGAAGTCCAGCCTTGTTAGCCAGGCGCTAGTCGAGCTAGTCGCGAAGCAGTTGGGTCATCAAATACAAGTGGATGATGACGAAGGTGAAGAGTTGGAGCGAACCGCGGTAGCGCCAACAGGCGGTAAAATTGTTAGTGGCATGGATGGTGTCAAGCGTTTGATTGTTGTCGACCAAAAATCGATCGGTCGAACTCCTCGATCCAATCTGGCTACTTACACGGGTCTCTTCGATCACGTTCGCAAACTGTTCGCTGCCACCAAAGCCGCGCAGGCACGTAAATATGACTCGGGGCGTTTTTCATTTAACGTGGCGAAAGGTCGCTGTGAGCACTGCGAAGGCGAAGGCTTTGTCATGGTAGAACTGCTCTTTTTGCCTAGCGTCTATGCTCCATGTCCGACCTGTCACGGTGCGCGTTATAACTCAAAGACCTTGGACATCAAATATCGAGACAAGAATATCGCAGAAGTGTTAGCAATGACTGTCGACGCTGCGCACGAATTTTTCTTTGACGAACCCGCGCTGCGACGTTCTTTTCATGTTCTGAGGGAAGTGGGGTTGGGTTATTTGCGACTCGGTCAACCCGCCACTGAACTTTCTGGTGGCGAAGCGCAGCGAATCAAACTTGCAACTGAACTGCAACGCGTCCATCGTGGTGACACTTTATACGTTTTGGATGAACCAACAACGGGATTGCATCCCGCAGATGTTGAGCGACTGATGACTCAACTCGACGGTTTGGTTGAATCTGGTAACACGGTTATCGTCGTGGAGCATGAAATGCGCGTTGTCGGCGGAAGTGACTGGGTGATCGACGTTGGACCAGGCGCAGGCGACGAGGGCGGATTTGTTGTGGCGTCCGGACCGCCTGCGGAAGTATCGAGATCATCCGAGAGCCGTACGGCACCATATCTACAACGTTTTTTGGCTTGATGATCGACGGTCATTCGAACAAGCTACAGCTAGTTTGCTGGCGGCTTGAAATCACGGACAAATTGTGCACATACATCTTTGACTGCGGCGTCGACGTTTGATTTCGCAGAGAGTGTGCCGATGGAATATGTCTGCGCATCAAATGTGATTGAAGGATCGCGATCCAATCTGCATTTCTGTTTGATGTTCAAACCAACCCAACACTTATCTTGTTCACGATCATTGACAAATACCTTCAATTGCGCCTCTGTTGGTAACAAAGAAGTGGCCACGTCATTTTTCATAAAGTTTACGGACTTTAACGGCACGCCAACTCCACTGAGTTCTGCCGAAACCGTCTTTGTCAGTTTGTTATCCGCATCGTAGGCAATGCCGTAATTTATAGACTTGATTCCCCTCAACCCCTGTATTTGCCAATATTTCGCCATATCATCGATTGCCGCATTGGCCGAGATCGGAAGCGCCAAAATTGCTAGGGCAAGCGCTGCAATGTCGTTTCTATTCATGGAGTGGACTCTCCGATTTGTCTATAAGATACTGGAGTAAGCTGCAGGGTAGGTACATGCAAAAATTAGATGACTCCCTACGCCAAAAGGTCAATGACAAAATTCTACAGCAATGCTTTTGATTACAAGTATGTGAACCATGATATTTTGCATTACAGAACCGTCACTTCGCTGAAGAACAGTTTGCACCTCAGAAGTAACGAGAATTCAGCCGGTGGTTTACCTGGCTACCTCGCTCAATCTGGTGGACTGGAGCATCTCCAGACCAGTCAAGAAAGCGTTGCAGCAACTGCGCTCTTGGATGGAGTCAGCGTGTCATTTTGCGCATGCGAGCTACGTCCAGAGATGCAGTAGATGGTTTGGTTCCGCCAATTTCGATATCGAGTGCAAGTCCACCGCTGTAAAAGCTTTTTCTAGGTTGCAGCACCGCTTTTCCAGCCAAGCTTTTGAAGATGCCGAATCCAGGTTCGCTGATTGCAGCGGAAGCTATGTAGTTGGGATCGTCCATGATTAGCCCTGTGCCAAGGCGACCTTTGTCCAGCTTGGCGGCTAATTGTTCGCCGCCACCATATTCTTGCAGTTCGCACCAATTTACTGGAATTCCTGCTAATGGTTGACCTCCATGCTTGCCACCGTTCATGGTGCCCAGTCTTTTCACGTTGTTTCTAAAAATGATAACTGGAGTCCTGTCTCCTTGGATGCGGGTATCGGCAACTGCCGAAAACTGTGCATCGGAAGTGACACCAATCGGAAATGGGTCGCGATCGATAATGCGGCGAGAAATTTTTCCTTCTTTTGCGAATTCATAAGCGTAAAGATCGTTTGGACCTGATTTGAACTGTTCGTTTACCATTTCGGTGATCGCATCGATGCGGGGACGCAGGTGACCGCTTCTTAGCCAATAATACAAATGTTCTGCGAACTGGTGGGCGGTGCTGTTTTCGAATTCTGAACCAACCTCTCTCTTTCGAGAATCTTTATCGACTTGATAGTCCCCGCCAATTACATTGTAGGAATTTATCTGACGATCTTTGAAATTTCCGTCAGTTAGAAAATCACTCCATGATTGAAGCCCTGGAACAGGTCCTCCGGTGAATCGCAGCGTCATTACTCCTCCCGGTCCGGCATCAGGCAGCGAATAGGGTTGGCAGCAGGCCACCGCTCGCATTTTTGACATGGCGCTTCCACCATACGGTCCGGGTAGTCTACGAACTACCAGAGTGCATTCGACTTTGACGATTGAGCTGATGTGCTTTTTGTCGGCATCGTGAAATTGTGATGGCGACGTGATTGTGGAAGTTGCACCTAATCCGGCTAAACTAAATGGTTGCCCAGCTACTGGTAGATTTACAAATGGTTTTAGAAAACCTACTTGCGAATCTCCCGGTTTTATTTCCGCTAAGCGTTCTGGTTGAGGAATTGGAATCATTGTTCTGGCTCCTTCTCCGAGCCAGCCGTTAGTGAGTGTGACTGATTCCAATTGAACATTGGCAGGCAGATTTGTTTTGAGAAATTTCGTCACGTCTTTAAGTGGATCTACCTTTTCACCTTGAATATCAAAGTGAGTCTGTTTGCTGTTGCCTGTCAGCGACGCGCTCAGTGTCTCGTTAAGCGCGGAGATTGTCTCTTGCAAATCGATTCGATCTGTATCGGCGAGTGAGGTCATCGTCGAATTTCCGAGTTCATGCGCAACTATGGAATTTTGGCGGATGGTGCCGACCAATGTGTTGATTCCTGTGACTGGTAGTGGTTCACCATCGGAGGCGCAGGTCGCCTTACCTACCGGTGGATAATTGCTCAGAGACACATAACCAAAGTTAGGATCATTGATGATGATTCGCGACATGTCGTTGGCTGCAACCAGCCCCGCAGCTTCGACTATGTTTTGAATCCGGACTTTGTCGACTGTATACAGCCCAAACTGGCTGGACATAATCAACAGCGGCACAATGATCAAGCATATTGTCACCACGACGATGACGAGCACGCTTCCAGTTTCGCTGCGCAAGCGATGAAACTGCCTAACTTTAGTTTTGTGATTTTGCATTTTTTCTCCGAGCAATTAATTTGAGCACCGTATGTGCCTACTCCTAGCGGTTGTCGTGGTGATTGCCTCCGTTGTCGTTGTGTGGATTTTCATCACCACTTCTTGATGATCCGCGGTCATGTTTGTGTTGGTTCCCTCCGTGTGGTGGTGGAGGAGGAGGTGGTGGTGGTGGAGGAGGTGGTGGTGGAGGAGGAGGAGGTGGTGGTGGTGGAGGAGGAGGTGGTGGTGGCGGAGGAGGTGGTGGCGGTGGAGGTGGAGGAGGAGGTGGAGGTGGAGGAGGTGAACTACCAAGATTTGCGATCAAGGTTGACATTTGAGGTGTATCGCCACCGCCGGGCAGCGGTTCAATTAAGAATATGTAGTTTGCGGGATACCATGCTCCAGCAGTCCAGTAAGTGTATCCAGTCCATTGGGCGGGATTCGCATGCATGTACTGCAGCATTGCGGCTAAGCTAGCATTTGCACCGGGAGCGGTCGTTACGCCAATCTCGCTAAGAAAAGCGGTTCTATTATTTGTCTTCAGCCAACCTGTGAAACCACTGAGGGTGGCAACAGCATCGGTTGGGCTTAAGAAATCAGTGTGAGTACCAGACCCATCGAAATCTAAATATTGATGCACGTCGTAAGAGTAGTTGTTGCCTGGATCCGTAATGTTGATCATGTCGGCCGCGTTAAGGGCAACGAAATTGACAGGATGCATCCAATATGTCGAAGGCACCAATATCAAATTCGTCGCACCAGTAGCGCGAATGGCATTGATGGCGGCTTGAGCAGAAGCCAGCCATGTTGTCGAAGTCATCGTGCTACCGACTGGCTCGTTCATCAACCCAAAAATTACTTTCGGATTGTTGGCATAGTGCGCTGCTATCTTCTTCCAGAAATCAGCGAACATTGAGTTAGGCTGTCCGCCAGGCACACCAACGGTAGTACCGAAATACGCCCCGTAATTGTGCGGATCAACAATCGTCGAAAGTCCTTTCGAGGTCGCATACGCCACAACCGAATCCAGTCTTGCCAGTTCTGCCGGCGTTAAAGGACCATTGACCGTTGGCTGCATCCGCTCCCAAGAGAACGGCACGCGAATTACAGTCATTCCTTTTGACGAGAAATAGTCTATTTCCGAGTTAGATGGATAGACGTAATTTGTATTGTAGACACCAGGTACCGTGGTTAGATTGAATTCGCCGCCCGAGATGTTGACACCTTGCAGTGACATACCGCCCGGAGCCGCGTCTGCAGGCTGCACCATAGCGAACAGTGCCAACATAAAAACAGCGCTGGCTGAAATTAGCGAGCGCCGTAGATGACGAAAAGAAGGAATCGCGAGCGGGCAGTAGTATGATTTTCGAATTGGCATTGCATTTACTCCTGAATGAGTATGTTGCGTGCAAATGATGATTGCATCACGCAACAAGTCGCTTGAATTGTCCGAGCAATTCAAAAGACAGAACTTTTCCAGGAGTTATAGGAACTATACGCCCAGGAAATTTGGCTGAGTAACACTATTGGGCGACAGCTGTCGATGCTCTAAATCACCGCCGTCACATAGATTGCGGTGCCTCTATTGTGAAACCTATAGAGAAATATGGGGTGCGAGAACCTCGTTTTCGATGAATTCTTGCCGGCGAATTGTTTTTACGTACTTTCCCCAATGATCAAAGCTTTGTCTCTACATAAGATGGTCCCTGCACACGAGGAAGGAGTTTATGGTGCCCGACCGGTCAAACGAGTCGTCTAGCAAGCCTGGTCCTGAACCGCTTCAGTGGGTAAGCGATACTGCTTCGTATTGCTGGAGTATGCCTGGTAAAGTCGTCTCCGAGCACCCGTATTTGACCACAGCCGCTGCCGTTGCCGGAACTGTGGCAGCCGTCGCAATTTTTAAGGGCAGAGCGGCATCTGTCCTAGAGGCAGCGACAATGGACACCGAACCAGCAATCGGGTTAGCTGCTAAGGAGACATCGTTCGCCAAAGCCCTAGCACAGACGGAGTCTGCGCTGACTCGAAACATCAGCAGTGGACTCAACCCAGTCTGGATATCTGGTTCCGAAAAGATTTCACCTGCCGGCATTCATCTCATAACCACTGACCTTAGCGGCGCTGGTGGCATTATTGGCGATGCTTTTCCGCAGATTCCCAAGCTAGTCGTTTCTGACCCGCTTTTTAGGGCAGGAGGACTGGTCACCAACTTCGATGGCAATTTACCTGCTTTATACGAAACAGCTTCCAATAGCGTGGTGCGATTGCAAGTTGTGAAAGCCGATGGCGCCGTCAGAATGGCTAAGACCGGTTCCGGCTACTTTAACCCGGAAGGAAATATCGTCACCGCTCATCATGTCATCAGTGGTGGCGACGAAATCCACGTATTTGGAAGTGCGTTTAGCAAACCATTACGTGCCATGGTGCATTTTGATGATCCCAATCAAGATCTAGCGGTGCTGAAATTAGTTGATCCACCGGCTGATGTTTTGCGAAACATAAAGACATTTTCTTATCGACCTGCAAGCGATCTTCTGAAACCCGCAGAGCAAGTGGTAGGCTTCGGCTACCCTGATGGTGTGCACACTCTAACTGCTATGCCAGGTAACTTTTCCAATTGGAAAAATATTCAACTTGGAACAACTCCCAGCATGACAGGCGACGCAATTCGATCATTCATGGAAGCGGGACCAGGCGCCTCGGGTGGTGCAATGGTAGATGCTCAAGGACGACTTTTCGGAACGATAGTGCAAATGCAGCCAAACAATCACGCTGCATGGTCAGTGCCGATTTCAGTTCTCAAAGGATAACTTCATTCGGGGATATAGTAACAATAAAGAGCCGCCCGGGCTCCTGGACCCGGACGACTCTAACTTGTTCGGCAAAGCGTGACAGGCTGATCTACGTTGCACTGATCGAGGCGTTTGCACGCACATTAGGGCAGTAGTTTGGCTGTGATTCGGAGCCGGAATTTTATGAAGATTACTATTGAAGATGACTTGAGCAGTTAAGCTGCCCGGCTTATCCTAATTTGTAATCGCTTGATGTTTGGCGGTGCATACTTGACACGGTTGTGTGCGGGTTCGTTCGCGCTTGATGTTATCGATTGTTTGAATAGCGCGTGCAGCGACGAATACATTTGCATCGCAGGTAAGTTCCTGAAGCAGTGACATCGGTAGAGTTGGGTCTTCGGCAAGAGCATATCTAACGTCACCAGACTCGTCGTGTACAAGCCATTTGAGCAAGGCCATTGAAACGTTCGGATTGCTTGCCACGCTCGCTCTCACTTCCGGCGCGCTATCCCAGGTAAGGTAAGACAAGAGTGTCAAAGGGCTTCTGGGATTTTCAGCAACTCTGCTGCGAACTTCGGGTTGTTCGTGCTCCGCGAGGGCTTTCAATTGCACAGTTGCAGTTTGGGGATTGCTTGCTTTTAGGTGATTGGTGTTGAACATTGCGTTTGTCCTCCGACATTTTGCGTGGCTTCGCGCGCCTCTTTCGAAGCGCACCATCTGTGGTGTTGTAGCTAGCTGGTTATTAACTAAATTGGAGAAAGAGTATGGTCATTGATCTTCTTTGAGAGCTTGTCGCGATTTACGATTTGTTTTTCGTTTCAGCTCTCGTGTTCAATGTCTCTCTTGCCTCCGATACTTCTAGTTTAGATCTCGTGCCCCGAAACGTCCAATACAGCCTTGTTATCGGAATCATTAGGTTTCGTAATCGATGAGATTGCGCCTGGATCTCGAGATAAAAGCGTGTCAATTTGTCAGATTACCAATTGCTACGACAAGCGTGTTCATTTGTCAATTTCCAATTGTGCAACAACAGCGGACTGACTGTCTCAGCTAGAAGTTGCATATTGTGAAAACACTCAAAGGAGGTGAAAAGTAATGTGCTTAAAGAAAAGCAGCAGGAACAATAAGCTCCTGCTGCTTGCGACAGTTTGTTTTACACCAAACGGTGCAAAATCAACCTGCGCAGTTTGTGTTGTCGCAAAGTGCCGCTGGTTCAGTCAAGTTGTATCCGACTCCGCCGTAACCTACGAGGAAGAGATGAAATATGTCGGAAGTAAGCTGAGATCCGCCGGTGCCTACGAGTTCAAAATCAACTACGTCGATTCTAGAGCCAGGAGGAATTTGGGTGGATCCATTAAGGTTTTGTGTACCGACGAAATAGTTCCCTTGACCCTTACTCTGAATACCGCCATTAGCAAGGCTCATGACTTTTGTTACGCTAGACGAGGCTCCTGGCGCGGTGTACGTTACTACAACTTCAAGATTGCTTACGTTGCCGGTAACGGAGAATTGAATTCCGCCCCACATCATGGTGTTATGAGTGTTCAAACCCTCTACAGTAGCTGAAGCAACGCCATATTGGGTTGCTTGCAACTGTAGTGCAGAACCAATGTTAGGAATGTTTTGATATGAGGAACTAGCAGCGTCTCCACAGCAATTACAGATGGCGCCATAGGCACCGATCACACGTGAAGTGTTAGTTCCTGGACCCGGCCCCGGATTGCTATGTGATGCATTAACGGGTTGGAATGATAAAAGCAGTGATAGCGCGAATAACGCCGACATGGTAATAGATTTCATTAACTTTCCTCGATTAAAGTTGACTGGTGCGTATCAGAAGTGTATACGCATGACAACTATAACTAATCTTTACTACTACTCTCTAAGTCTCAAAAACTTCTGTCGACCCGATTGCTGCATGCTCAGCTGGCAGTCTGCCCAAGATATTCCCAACCACACTCGTACCATCAAGTGAGATGACTGAGTCTGTCAAAGTGGATTCGGCGATGGCACTTACCCCATGGAAGGGCCCTGATCGATTCGTTTCTTTTGCAGTAGTTGGTGGCTGGGTTTTGTTTTACTACTCTTTTGGAGTCCGTCTTTTTCAAATAGTAACTTTGTTCAAACCCGCTACACTGTTAGGAAAGGTGTCCGAAACGTCCAATACAGGCTTGTTATGGGAATCATTAGGTTTCGTAATCGATGAGCTTGCATCGCTCTTTCTCTGCTTCGGACGCCGCTATGTCACAACAGGAACTTTCCGGAAGAGCTCTCCGTCGAGTCAGTCGAGTTGATTGAATTCCAAACATTTTATTAAAAGGGAGAATCGGACAATGGGTAAAGCAGCTATTTTATGGTTTATGGGCGTGCCAGCAGGCGTTATAGCCGTGCTTTGGTTGTTCGGGTTTCTTCATTAAAGAAGTCCACGTCCTATGTATAATTTTCGATTGCACCGTGAGTGACACCAGTAGGTTCAGGCGGTGCTTTTCTTTTGGTAGCAAGCTTTTGTTACGACACCCGGAGCGCCGGCATCTTTCCGATGGATTGAGTACTGCCGTTCAATCCCAAAAAATCTCGCAAGGCTGTTGGATTTTCTGCAACTTTACTGCGAATTGATGGATAGACACTGCGGGCCAGTATTTCTAAGTGAAATGGTTCTGCTTGTGGGTTTCCGGCATACACATAATCGATGTTAAACATTTCGTTTGTTCCTCGACATTCGCATCGCATCGCTCGACTCTTGCGAGGCGCACCATGGGCGGTGTTCGTGTTGTAATGAAGTGGAAACTAGATTCGAAGGGCATCGTGAAATTGATTGTTCGGAAAATCTTGTGCGATTTGTCAATTCGCTTTCTTTTCCGTTCCCTTGCTCGTCTCTTCTGCTTCCGATAGTTTTAGTCTAGAACCCGAACCCTGAAACGTCCAATACTTGGTTCTTATGAGATTCATTACTAATGCCAATGAGTGGCGATCTTTTGGTAAAGGCTGGCGGGGACGCCCGCCCACAGGATAGAAGCCGCGCTCACGCCGCATAGTGTTCTGGGGTTTGAAACTTTGATGGTAGATGTCGAACTATTTATAAGCACGCCTTGCCCCAAGAGTGCCATAATTCGGGTTTGCCCAAGTGATCTTGTTTGGAGTAGTCGTGAGATATATAGTAGCTATCTGGTCCTTGATCACCTTTCTCTTCGCTTTGTCGACTACGCCAGCCGCCGCCGAGATTTCCAAGGTGCGTGGCACCCGAGTCAACATGGAAAGCCCTGACGACTTCAAGCCCGCTGCCAACTTTTCAGGATTCGTCAATGACCCTAAGCATGCATCGTTGATGGTGACAGAGTTTCCGATCCCATTTGAAGCCGCCACAGACAGATTTAACGAGGCTGCATTGCTATCAAAGGGGATGAAGCTTCTCTCAAAAGAAACTATCCAGACTGGAGCTTATCCAGGTTTGCTGATGGAAGCCAGGCAAACTGCTTACGGAAGCGAGTTTGGCAAATGGATGAATATCTTTGGGGATAAAAATACGACGGTGCTTGTCACCGCTACTTTCCCTGTCGCGGAAGCGGATAGTTTGTCTAAGCGGTTGAAAGACGCGGTGCTATCGGCACGCTTCGACGCGCAAGTCAAGGCTCTTGATCCAATGGAAGATTTACCATACACCGTATCCGGTACCACATCGTTGAAAATTGCTGGACGTCTTCAGAGTACCTTGTTTTTAAATCCATCAGGCAATCTTCCGCCACCGCCTGGTTCGTCGGACGTCTCGACATTTGTGATTGGGCAAGCTTTATCTGACATGGATGTTGGTGACAAGACCGACTTTGCCCGGCAACGCCTGAAAAAAATTGAAAATCTAAGCGATCTTCAAATCCTTGAAGAAAGGGACGTCACTGTTGGCGGGATGCCCGCCCGTGAAATACTGGCAAGCGCAACAGCTAAATCAGGTCAGCCGCTGTTTCTTCTTCAAACGATTGCATACGGTCGAGGCAGCTATTTTGTACTGCAGGGAATGACCGAAATGTCCACCCGAACGAGGATGGAATACGAATTCCACTCGATCATCAACTCGTTGAAACTCAAATCAGCGATGATTTAGGAGTCGATCATGGAGCTTCGTCATTTAGCCTATTTTGTTCGCGCCGCAGAACTCTTGCATTTTACGCGCGCTGCTGAATCACTCTACATTTCACAGCCAACTCTGTCTGTTCACATTCAGCAGCTCGAAGAGGAATTTGGTTCGCCGCTCTTCGCTCGAATAGGGCGCAACGTGCGCCTAACCGAAGCTGGTCAAGTGTTGTTGGATCGCTCTCGAAACGTTATTCAGGAATTGGAATTGGCACAGCAAGAGATCACCAGCCTACAAGGCTTGATGCGCGGAACATTGCGCATTGGCGCATTGCTATCTTTCAGTCTGGAATTGGTGCCGATCTGGCTGGGAGTTTTTACCCGGGCCTATCCCGAAGTTCATGTTATTGTGACCACTGGTACGCACCAAGATTTAGAGCGCAGCATTTTAGATGGCAATATCGAATTGGCACTTTCCTTTTTGCCGCTAGTGTCTGATGAAATGGTTCATGAAGAGTTATTCGCCGAAGATGTCGTGGTGGTTGTTTCGGAAGATCATCCACTTAGTAATCGCGAAAAGGTAACGATCAAGGATCTGGCGGGCCTTGCACTAGTGTTGTCCAGCCGGCAAACGAATACTCGCAGAATACTGGATGAACTGTTTATCGAGTATAAGGTGCGTCCGAAGATTGTCGCCGAGATTGATGACCTGCATGCTATTTTGACCATGGTTAAGATGGGTGGAGTTGCCACCGTTGTAGTTCGCATGGCGGTCTCTGAGGCAAATGGACTCAGAGTAATTCCATTTGCCTCAGCTGCAGCTCAACTTAAAGCGATCGCCCTGTGGGACAGACGAGCGCAAATGACGCCGGCAGGGAAGGCTTTTCTCGAGGTCATGAAAACTCATTGCGGGGTTGACTCTTAAATTGGTGCGACGGTGGTATTACGATAGAAGCGTTAGCATTAATCGAATGTTTTGACACAGGAGAATATCATCGACATCAATCAGCCTATGGTCGGGATTACACTCTTTCTTTCCACGGTGATGATCATCATCTTGGCCAGATCAACCCAACTATTGTATGGACCCAGAGCAAAGCCCGGAAAGGTCTCAGCAAAAAGCATAGGCGAGTTGGAAGTTCGCATAAAATTGAACAGTGGTTCGGCTGTTTTGGAAGACATGCTGAGCTTGATTCGTCTCTACAAGAAAGCAAACCGATTCGAGGATGCCGAACGTTATTGCAAACAGGCTGTGCAGATCGCCGAATCAGAAAGCGGAGATGCCAGTAAAGACCTAGTGCCTATTCTCAATGAGTACGCGAGTGTTTTAACCGGCATGAGACGCAAAGTCGAAGCCGACAAGCTAAAAGAGCGCGCCAAAAAGATCAGCAAGGCGAGTTAGGCGGATTTTTCTATATCTTCAAGCACAGTTGGATAGATCTGGAAGGCTGGTTTGAGCACCGGCAGAAGCGCGAGCGCCTTATTCACTTGCCCTTTTGATTGGATTTTTCCAGTCAGCAACGCAACCGCAGGATTCTCTTTGCCAAGCCAGAAAAGGTGCGCAACGTCGGATTTCATAAACATCTCAACGTCAGGCTTGAGATCGTTGTGCCCAATGTGCACTTTGATTTCTTCGCCGTCACTTCCATCTACCGTCAGCCAACCATCAGGTTCTCGATAATGGAAACGTACTATCAGCCTCGATTGCAGCAATCGATTCGACATGTCGGTGTCAGCTTTGATTCGCGACCAAAGCTCTTGCATGACGTCATATAGGTGTTGCGTATTAGTGAATACGGACATTAGTAAGCCCCCTCAATAACTACATTATCACAACAATGCGATACTGAGTATCCTCGAAAAGGCTGAACTGCATGCGTTCATGGACGTATAGTCGCCTTAGGTTCCATCAGTGCTCAAGATGACGTCACTTGTCGGATGTTTGTTTCATCAGACATTGTTTTGGAGAGGGAGTTAAATGAGGTGCTACGACTTAACCTTATTGGTCGACGCTTGCGATTCCTGAATGTCCCGCTCACGAAGCGATTCAGGCGATTTGGTCACCATCTTAAATCTGTGAGCGGGCTTTGATGCCACCATCAGGATAAGTCTAATGATACCGTTGAGGATCTTGATCAACCATGGAGTTTGTCTGTGCTTTTTCAATTTCGTCCACGAGAATGTGCAGCATAGGGTGCGATGGATTGAGTCGCCTAGCACGTTCTATGGCGGCATAAGCCTCGTCGAAGCGGTGGCACCGAATCAGGGCTTGGGCTTGACCAAGTGGGAAAGAAGGGTCCGTGGGTCTCAAACTTTCGCCGGCACTAAAATGTTGTAACGCACTTTCGGGTGCAGTCTCCAGGTAATGCAGTGCCATTCCGAACCTGGCCGCCGCAAAGTTCGGATACTTGCTGACGACTTTCTGGTACAGAGTCTCGACCCTTTCCGGGTTCTCATTTGAAAGACGAGCGATGTCGCAGTGCAAAAGTTCAGCTTCCTGCCAATCCTTTCTGCCACTCGTCGACAAGGCGCGGGTAACAAGTTGATCCGCTTCCTTGACCAGCTGCTCCTGGGAGGGCGTGGCGAGTCGATATTTGTGTAAAAGCAACTCGGCTTTGCACAGCATACCTTCAGGGTCACCTGGACGCTGTTCTAGGTGTGCATCAATGATTGCCTCGCATATGCCCGCCTTGTCCCCACTTAGCAAACCACTAATTACACTCAACAACTTTGGGTCACCGCCGAATTGTTGCAATGCAAGCTTCGCTGCAGCAGCGGCATCATCATAGTTACCTAGTGCTGTGTATTGATTTATGGATCGGGCAAAATAATCGGCGTCAACTTTGTCTTCGTCGCGAATGTCCTCTTGCGAGACAAGACGATAGCCTTCTCCGTTGAACCACAGCAATGAGTACCGCTTTTTAAAATCGAAGCCAAAAGTGAGACTGCGCACAACAAGATCTTCACCTGCTTCTTTGACAAAATGGTGATAGTCGATGAACAGCATCTCGATAGGTGATGCACAGAGCGCGCAAACCTGATCGCTTGCTTGTACGGATGATGAGGACAGCAACGCCCAGGCAATGAAGTCCCAAACGGTGCGGTAAAACTTTGTGCCTTCCAATCCAATCAGAGTTTTGTCGGTAGAAGTGTCTCGGCAAGTTTTACAGACTGAAGTTCTGATGATCATATCTACAAGTGGTTCGCCTGTCTTTGCCAGAGCCAGCGTTTTGCCGCGTACTTCGATACTTGTCTTGTTAGCGGGCAATATGTGATCAGGTGTTACTCTCGATGAGCTGGTTAGAAAGACTTTGCGGATCCAATGGATCGCTTTTGCTGCGCTGCCAGGGCTGTCATCAGACATGTAAGCAATTGCCGCATCAAGCTGCGCATTTACGTCACCTTCTTGCGCTTCTAGTTCAATTCTTGCTAACGCTTCCGCTTTCTCGCTCATCGTGCTTGTCCCCTCACTAAAGCTAGATCATTTTACTATTCTCGGCCGCACCAAAAGACCCAGAGAATAAAAAGTAATTGGAATGGCAAACGCCACCAGAGGAAGTAATGAGGCAGTCCTAAGTCGATGCTATTGATCGCCATGTTTAAATTTGCTGGAAACACAGCAATAAGCAAAGCGATTAGTCCCCAAGAAGCGAGGCGGCGACAGCGGGGAATCAGCAAACCTACACCGCCGGCAATTTCACACACGCCGCTAAGATAGACCAAGAAAAGTGGAAACGGCAGGTAGTCTGGCATGATGCTCTCATACACACCTGTATTGATGAAATGCAAACTGCCCGCGAGCATAAAACAAATACTGCACAGCGCGGTAAGCAATTTTTTCAGTATTGACCTTTTTTCCATGCTAATCCTATACATTGAGCAGGCTAATTAAAGAGGAATTCAATGCCAATTGAGCTAACTGTCGGCCCGCCTGTGTTGACTATAAACCAGGGCAACACATTTATGGTTACAGAATTGAATGGCGAAATTGCCGCAGAGAGCGAGCAGGGTGTATTTTCAAATGATACTCGGTTTGTCAGTTACTACTCGATATTCGCCAATGGTTATTCTTGGCAGCGTCTGTCATCGAGCACTGTTTCATATTATGCTGCCCGAATCTATCTCACAAATCCCACCTTTGAGACAGAAGATGGATCCGTTGAGGCAAGCACCTTAGCTCTAGTGATTACCAGAGAGGTGAGTGGCTCTGGCATCTCTGAAAATTTGGAAGTAACGAACTACAGCATGAAGCGCGTGCGCTTCAATTTAGAACTGGCAATTCGCTGTGATTTCGCCGATATATTTGAAGTGCGTTCACACCGCTTTGTGCGCAGAGGTCGTATTCAAACAGTTTGGAACGATGAACGCGCGGAGTTGGTCACGTCCTATTCAAATCAAGATTTCCATCGTCACATGATTTATCGACTGCTCAGCTGTGGTTCAGTTGCCCATTTTGCCAACGGTCGCATCGCCTTCGAGTTGGATATCCCTGCCGGCGGCAGCTGGTATGTGGCAAGCCGACTGGAATTGATTTTGACGGAACAAATTCCCGATCATGAAGAAGTGCATATCGGTGATGAGAACGAGCTGATGCGGCTTCAGAGTGCCTGGCAGGAACGTGCCACCAAGTTGACTTCATCCAACGAGGAAATCTATCGGCTCTTCAATCAGTCAGTCGAGGATATGGGCGCGCTGCGCTTGTATGAGCAAGAGTGTGATCCAGACACCTGGATGCCAGCGGCTGGTGTGCCATGGTACGTCGCCTTGTTTGGCAGAGATTCTCTCATCGCCAGTTTGCAAAACATGAGTGTCAATCCTCGTTTTGCTCTGGGTGCGTTGGTGAAACTATCTCAATATCAAGCAACTGAAATCGATGATCATCGTGATGCTCAGCCAGGCAAAATTTTGCATGAATTGAGGATTGGCGAATTAGCCCAATTTAAGAAAATTCCGCACACACCATACTACGGCACCGCCGATGCTACCGCACTGTATTTGGTGACTTTGCATGAAACATGGAAATGGTTAGGTGATAAATCAATATTAGAAATGCATAAAGATGCGGCTTTGAAATGTTTAGATTGGATCGACAACTATGGCGATTTGGATGGTGATGGCTTTCAGGAATACCAAACTCGATCCGCGCAGGGTTATGAAAACATGTGTTGGAAAGATTCTGGTGATTCGATCGTCTATGCAGATGGCACTCAAGTAAAACAACCTAAAGCGGTGTGTGAATTGCAGGGATATGTTTTCGACGCCTGGATGCGAATGTCCGAAGTGTTCGATGCGCTTGGGGATGGTGATCGGGCCATTCAGTTGCGCAAGAAAGCAGCTGTTCTTTACAAGAATTTCAATGAAAAGTTTTGGTGTGAAGATATTGGTTTCTTCGCGCTCTCGTTAGATCCTGACAAAAAGCCCGTTCGCACCATTGCCTCTAACGCTGGTCATTGTCTGTGGAGCGGTCTGGCTTCGCCGCAGCACGCAGAAAAAGTGGTGAAGAGATTCATGCAACAAGATCTCTGGAGCGGTTGGGGAATTCGAACGCTTTCGTCTCGTCATCCGGCATACAACGCTCATTCCTACCATCGTGGTTCTGTTTGGCCCCACGATAACGGCATCATCGCTTTAGGATTTAAACGCTACGGTTACGGAGTTGAAGCAGGCAAATTGGCGCGAGACATCTCCGAGGCCGCCAGTCATTTTGTCAGCCATCGCTTGCCTGAGCTCTATGCCGGGATTCAGCGACAAATCGCCTCTTTCCCCGTACAATACAGCGGCGCAAATGTGCCTCAGACTTGGGCTGCCGGGAGTGTCTTTCACTTGATGCAAGCAATGCTGGGACTCCAGGCTGATGCGCCTAACGGAAAACTGTATGTTGATCCAACTTTGCCGAACTGGCTCCCTGATGTTGTGCTCAGTGATTTGAAAGTGGCTGATTCCAACATCAAACTAAAGTTCTGGCGAGATGGAGATCAGAGTTTATGGAGTGCCACTGTTGATGGTGGCAATATTACAGTCGAGCAAAAAAGCTGGCGGCCGTGGGACATTAGCAAAGTCTGATCATTTTCCAAATGTACACGATAGGCTGCTAAGCTGTTGGCTCGTTTAAGGAACAGCAACGACCTGTTCGTAAACGACGAGTATTGCGGTCACAAGCCGCACGACTTTTGTACTCTTTAAAGGAGAGAAGAATGAAACGCAAAGCATCAGCAGTATGGCAAGGTGGATTGAAGGACGGTAAAGGCACAATCTCTACCGACAGTGGCGTGTTGTCAAACACCCAATATTCTTTCGGTACCCGTTTTGAAGATGGCAAAGGAACCAACCCAGAAGAACTCATCGCAGCAGCTCACGCTGGTTGCTTCTCTATGGCACTTTCCGGACAGCTTGCAGAAGCCAAGTTGACTGCCGAAAGCATCAACACAACCTCAACTGTTACCTTGGAAAAGGATGACAAAGGCTTCGCAGTTACAGAAATCCACTTGGATGTTGTTTGCAGAATCCCAGGCGCTGACGAAAAGGCATTCATGACCGCAGCAGAAAATGCTAAGACAGGTTGCCCAATTTCCCGTCTGTTCAATGCAAAGATCACAATGAACGCGCGTTTGGAAGTCAAAGCAGCGGTTTAAGCGTTGTGCTTTGACCGCCGACTCGCCCTGTCCGGCATAGTGGCTGCCACTAATTGCTGAGCAGCTGAAAAAACAGTCAATAAGAAAAGAGGGTTGCCTAAAGGAGATCCTCTTTTCCCTTTCCCTGACGCCACTAATGGCGTTTTGATATTCGCAACTCTGTAGGGTTACCCCTCAGGTGAGGTATGGCGAACGGATGAGCCTGTGGCTATGCTATTGAAGTGAGTTAATGGAGTTCCAGGCATGAACAGGATCGCTTCTCAGATTGGCGCCCCAGATAGCACTTTAAAAGAAGAGGCTCAGTTGTCCCGCAACGTGAAGATTGCGTCTCGTGAATATGGATTTGAACACACTGATGTCGCCCTCGCTTTAGTCGAATTGGGTGACTTTTATTTCCATCAAGAGAGATTTGTTGATAGCTCAGATGCCTTCAAGCGAGCACTAGAAATTTATGAGACTTTGGGCGAGGGTCATCAATTATTAGCTGCGATGGCCATGCGCAGTTTGTCCAATTCATTGATATCCGAAGGGAAATATTTAGAAGGCACTTTGCTTAATTCCAACGCCCGCGACCTAATCAAAGCGTACCAATAATCACGTTTGCGAATCTTGTTGCGCTACGAACCTGGGAGCGCTGCCATCCTTGGCGGCATCGAAAATTTTTGCAAAAACTTCTTATGGCGTCTTCAAGAAATCCTTCATTTTCGATCAAAATGAGGTATAAGTTGTAGGTGTGAACATTAGCGCGCAACTATGAAAATTAAGAAGAGCATTAATTACCTACTCAGATTGTTTGCAATCATTGCGTTGATTGTAGCTGCGGTTCCAAACGCAGGTAGCTGCGCGGCTCGCACCGGCGCTGATAACATCGCTATGCATAGCTGTTGTGCCCCGGCTGCAAGTTCTTGCAACACAATGGTCATGACTGTTGATTGCTGCTGTAAACCTGCGCCCGTAAATACGGCAGCAACACCTGGACTAATAGTTTCGAGTCCCAATGAGTTTGTGCAAGTAGCCGTGCTACCAAAGACGGCGCTGCTTACTAACTATTACGCCGCTTCGATTTTGTCTCGCAGCAGCGTCATCACAATTGCTACGCCACCAAAGATCTATATTGTTCATCGAGCCTTGTTGATTTAAAGAGTTCTTGAATTCCGCTATCAAAACTACTGGTTTGCCAAAAGCGAACTGACTTTGTTCGCAATATTCAAGGAGTATTCTTATGAAAATTACATCGGCTTTCTTTATGATGTTTGCCTTTATGGTGCTGTCTTTCTTTTCGTTCGCTAGTGTTAGTCCCGCTCTAGCACAACATTCAGGTGCTGGAATGGAGGCATGTATAAAAAACTGCGGTACTTGTTCAACAGCTTGTGATAAGGCCCTCAAGCACGAACAGGACAAGGGAAAATCGGCATCAGCGGAACTTACAAAAGTTCTTGAGGATTGTGCTGCGATTTGCAAAACGAGTGAGGGAATGCTGAAACGCGGATCGGAATTCCATCCTAAAGTTTGCAAAGTTTGTTCTGACATTTGCTCAAAGTGCGCCGAACTTTGTGAGAAATCCAAAGATAAAGCGCTCCAAGATTGCGCAAAAGAGTGCCGTAAGTGCGAAGAGTCTTGCAAAAAGATGGCAAGCTAATTGCCTGATGGGGCGCGGGTAACCGCGTCCTCTCTTCTCTTTGTGATCTGAAAACTCGAGGAGCTGAGAGCCACCGTGCTCTCAGTTCCTTCGATGTTCAGTTTTTCCGGCTCTGCTCCCAGTTCCTGCAACTGTGCTCAAGTTTCCTCGACTCGTTCCGTGAAACGTCTCACAAGCTCATTCATGTAGCGCTCGTTCGTTGTTTTTTTGCTACGATCGGCTGCATGTGGCAGACCATCAAATATTTTGCGATCGCTCTTCTTGGTTTTGTTATTTCTGCATCTTTACCTGGAATGGCAGATGGGATCAGACCTTTGCCTCCTCACACCGTTGATGAAACTACTGAAATTCGTGCTCTGCCCGGTAAACTGAATTCTATTGCGGTTTTTAATAGCAACAGTCCAGAGGTCGTTCAGAACGAGGGAATACTGCTTTCAACTTTTCCGCCGAAAGGAATGAAGTTTCCAGCGGCCCATTTGAACCACCCGCTTAATGGCGATTTCAGTATATTTTTCCATCATATTTCAAACGGAGTGATAACTAAATCCAACAAGGCGGTTTTTATTGGAATCATTGCGCACAACCCAAACGTGCGCAATGCGGTGCTGAAAATAAATCGAGCGGCCAAATATTTGAGTCAACCTGATGCACCATTCAAGGTATTGCCGTCAAGTTCAGATAATACTCAGGGCGATGTTTATGCCGGTCCCGGAGATCGGGTGATGTCTGACTTCTTGCACTCGAAGCCCAGTGATCCCGTTTGGCCGATCACTATAGTCATACCGCCTCACCAAACAAGAGTGATTGCTGCTCTGCCGATTCCGGTCAAAGGATTGGTACCCCCGATTAACGGATTGTCAGGATTAATCGACGTGCATACCAGTCGCCCAGTTTATTTGGCATCGCTGGCTTTGTATGGAAAGCCTTCTGGCGACGGCATCGAGAGTGTTCCTGAACTAAGTGAGTGGGACACAGCATTACATAATTATGATTTGGTTCACCCTCTTGAAAAGGCTCCAACCGCGCCGGGCACCAAGACTGGTGTCATCTATGGACGTGTCGCTGGTGTTTCGACTGGCACGATCTGGGACGGCGTGATCACTGATGGACCTCACACCAAGAATCTTTCCGTGAAGCTTGGACAAAAGATTTCTTATCCGATCAGTTCAATTGAACAGGGTGCTTTTGGCACCGGACAGATACAGAGTGCGAACATGGCGGTGCGCTATGCGGATACTGCGCACCAGGCTCACGGGAACTATGGCGTTCACTATGCGTTGCAGATTCCGCTGCACAACACTGCCGACATGGAAGCCGTTGTCACTATTCACTTGCAAACTCCTTTGAAAAGCGACGAACGCAAGAACGAACTCAAATTTTATGACTCCGCTCCAACGCGGGTGTACTTTCGAGGCACCGTGCGAGTCCGTTATTTGGATGACAACGGGCAAAATTGCGACAAGTACATTCATCTTGTCCAAAATCGCGGCGAGAAAAGCGGACCACTAATGCAGTTTTTGCTCAAGGCTGGTGAGCACAGGCGCGTGCAACTTGATTTGTTTTACCCTCCTGATGCGACACCACCCCAAGTGCTCACGATCAAGACATTCCCGCTCGTGAATTAGAGTTTGCTAGATTGCAATCTCAGGGAGTTTGCAATCACTGAAACTGAGCTTAGGCTCATGGCGGCGCTGGCAATCATGGGATTGAGAAGTATGCCTAGCGATGGGTACAAAACTCCGGCTGCAAGTGGTATAGCCAGGCTGTTGTAGATAAAGGCGAGAAAGAGGTTTTGCTTGATGTTGGTGAACAGTTGATGGCTCAGTGTTATGGCCTTTTCCACTCCTCTGAGATCACCATGTACCAAAACAATCCCGGCGGCCTCAAGAGCGATGTCTGAACCTGTATCCATTGCTATTCCCACATCTGCCTGACTGATCGCCGGCGCATCATTTATGCCATCTCCGGCCATGGCGACTACGTGGTGCTGCAGCTGTAAGGATTTTATAAATTCAGCTTTTTCTGTCGGCTGTAGACCATATCTGAATTCGTCAATACCGGCTTGCGAGGCGATGAAAGCTACTGCTTCCTTTTGATCCCCACTGAGCATAATCACTTTTATGCCGCGCGACTTTAAAGATTGTGCTGCTTTGTTAGCGGAAGACTTTATTTTATCGCCTGCCGCCAAGACGCCAATCAGCTTTTCATCAGCCTTTAAATACATCAAAGTAGCGCCTTGGGATGAAAGTATCGTTGCTCTTTTAGCGGCTGTTGCGTCTTCAATCTCGGACAATGTTCCTCGGCTCAAAGTCACCAATTTCCCATTCAATTCACCTGTGACACCAAATCCGGTGTGTGACTGGAACTTTTCCGGCTTGGATAGAGGCAGGTTATTATTCGCAGAAGCTTTCAGAATCGCGAAGGCAAGAGGGTGTTCGCTGCCTTGTTCCAGCGATGCGGCCATACTCAAAATTTCTTGTTCAGTGCCGCTAATCGGTATGGTCTCAAGTAATGTCGGTTTGCCTTCTGTTACCGTTCCTGTCTTGTCGATGACGAGGATATCCACCGATGCCAATCTCTGCAAAACTTCTGCGTTGCGCACCAATAATCCATCCGACGCGCCACGACCGATCGCAGCTATTACGGACATCGGTGCTGCTAGACCTAGTGCGCATGGACAGGCAACAATCAGAACTGCAATTGAATTCATTACAGCGTTTGTCAAAGTATGTGCGAAGAGAAACCAGTAGACAAAGGTTAGAATCGCAATCGCGATCACAGTAGGTACGAAGTATTGAGCAACCTTGTCGACGTCTTTTTGCATTGGCAATCGACTTCTTTGCCCATCGTTTACAGCCTGGACTAGTCGAGCTAAAACCGTGTTCGCGCCCACCTCTTTAGCCAAGCTAACAAAGCTGCCGGTAAGATTGATTGTTCCTGCTGTTACGATGTCACCTACTGCTTTGTCCAGGGGCAGTGGCTCTCCTGTCAGCATAGATTCATCCACCGAACTGAATCCTTCCGTGACCACGCCGTCGACTGGAATTTTTTCACCAGGGCGTACGCGAATCAGATTGCCCACCGCAATTGCATCGATGGGCAGGTCAATTTCTGTGCCATCTGGTTGTAGCACACGGGCGCTTTTTGGAGCTAATGAAAGCAGTTTTTTGATCGCATTTCCTGTCTGAGTTCGAGCTTTCAGTTCCAAAACCTGACCAAGCAAAACTAAAGTCGTGATAGTAGCTCCAGATTCAAAATAGACCATCGAGTGCTCAGTCATCGATGTTGCCTGAATCAGGTTAGGGAAGATTGTCACTACGCTGCTGTAAGCGAAGGAGATAGCAATTCCCATGCCAATCAAAGTAAACATGTTGGGACTTCGATTGATAATAGATTCCCAAGCCCGGCGAAAGAATGGATACCCACCATATATAAGAACTGGAGTCGACAGCGCCATCTCAATCCAGGCAATAGCTGTATTGCTAATTGGCAAACGCACCATTGGTATCATGTCCGGCATACTGAGCAAGAAGATCAGGAGCGTGAACAAAACACTAACGCGAAACCGACGCTGCATGTCAATCAGTTCTTCGTCTGGCGCTGCTGAATCAATCAAACTGATGTCTTTTGGTTCTAGGGCCATTCCACACTTGGGACAAGCTCCCGGTTTCATTGACGAAACTTCGGGATGCATGGGGCATGTCCATTCGGAACCGGGTTTTATTGTTGGCACCACAGATGGTTGTGGTGTCAAATACTTTGCCGGATTGCTGGAAAACTTTTCGAGACAGCCGGGATTACAGAAGTAATATTTGGTGCCGTCCAGCTCCAGCATCGGTGTACTCTCGATAGGCACTACGTTCATCCCACAAACTGGGTCGCGCAAGGAAGAGCTAGTTGTGTCTTCTGCTGTGGACGGCGGATGAGTGTCTTTCATATGCTACAAATTGATAGGTTGGCTGCTCACTTTTTGAGCGCGGCATGCTAATAGATACTACATGGAGTTTATGCGTAGTTTGAATCAAGTTCACTTCAAGCGAATTTTTGTTGCAGTGGGAGTTGCACTCTTTGCCGCTCTTAACGCCTTGGCTGCTGAAACAGGTGATGCCTACAAGGGTGTTGAATATTTCGGCTCGTCTCAGCTAACAACAATGGAGTTGGAAAAAATTCTCGCATTGAAGCCCGGCGCGAATTTGGCAGCAATTGAAAAGGCTCTGGATCGGTTGGAGAAAACTCTCGAGGCACGCCATATTCCCAATAATGTTGAGGTGGTTGCCGGCCAACCTGGAACCATTTACATCGCCGTCGATGTTTTGGATAGCTCCAACGAAACAGTGCCAACACGTAAATTAAAGAATCCTCGGCATGTCCTCGTTCGGAGTGAAAAACCTTTCCTCGTCCTGGATCAATTGACCAAGAGGCTAGAAAAGCTCACTGAGGAAGGGCGCTCCTGGTCAGAATCATATCGCGATGGTTCTAAATATTATTCTGACGAGCCATCAAATCAGTATGTCGCCGAGATTGAAAGATTCGCTCCAGATATGCGTGAAGAGTTGCTGGCAGTAGTCGAAAGCGATCCCGATGCCAATCGCAGGAAGAAAGCGGTTGAACTGCTCGGTTGGGCGGGCGAAACCCCTTACACCACCAATCGATTGACCGACGCTTTCGATGACAGCGACCCAAAAGTGAGAGTGGCTGCGATTCGCTATGTTTTTCCTCGGCTGAACTTGTTGCCAGACGAGTATCCATACATTCGTCTGATTCAGGCTGCTTCAAGAGAGTTGAATCGACCTTCCCATCAGGATCGGTCCAAGGCGCTTTATGTGCTGCTCTGGCTGGCCAAGAAAAATGTCTTGTTCGTTCGCGACATCAAGGGCTACAACGAAGCGCGTCTCAAACAATTGGCGAGCGATAGCGTTCTTCCGACCGTTAAGGTGCCGGCTCAGCAGTTACTGGCAATCATCGCGGAATGGGATAAAGGACCGGTTCAATGATTCTGGATCGTGAAATGGGGAGAGCTGTCCACAATGTCAAATGACGTCTAATCAAAAAATCCGCATCGCTGTCGCCGGCAACATAAACATCGATATCATCGCCCACGGTTTCGATCGACTGGCAGACAGAAGCGGTGTCTCATTCGGCAAGACTGTGACAATTTCCGCCGGAGGCAAGAGCAGAAATATCGCTGTGATGTTGGCGAATTTCCTTGGTCCCGATCGTGTTGCCATGCTCGGAAAAACGGCGAAAGACCCCATGCAGCTCTGGCGAGTTGCCATTGATTCGCTGACTAAGGCTGGCGTCAACGTTGATTTCGTGAGCATAATCGAAAACGGCATGCCCGGAATTGCTCTCATCCCTGTCGATTGTACAGGTCGGCACCACATTTACGCGATCCCGGGTGCGAATGAGCAGTTCTCGACCGATGATCTGGAAAGCGGGCTGCTTGCGGGCAGCAGCAATCTTTTTGAGACGTTGGTGGCAAATCATGGCATTCTTCTTACGACGCTTGAAGCGCCGTTGCCTGTCGTCAGACACCTGCTTGCATTGGGCAAACAGCACTATTTGCCGGTAATACTCGACCCTGGTGGTTTTCAGGCGCGACAATCATATGAAGATATCCTCGGTCCTGACATATTTTTACTCAAACCGAATGAAGCCGAACTTGAACATTTGACGGGCTTGGAAGTAAAGGACATAAGTTCGGCGATGCGTGCGGCCAGACTTTTGCGAGAGAAAGGAATCCCGAATGTGCTGGTCACTTTGGGAGCGAATGGCGCTTTATTGGTGACCGAAAGACAAGAGATCCATATCCGAATCCCCCTGTTCGCCCAGAATAATGGTGGCACTCAGGATGAAACTGGCTGCGGCGATCAGGCGACTGCGGCGCTTTGCGCCGCTTTGCTTGCCGGAGAGGACTTGCTCGAAGCAGCACAGGCAGCAGTCGTGGCCGGCACTCTGCAGTTCTATCGCAAGGGGATCGTGCCGCTCACCCAGGAGGAGCTGAGCATCAAGCTCAGTGAGGTTCAGGACCAGAACAAGGCTGGGTCATAGAGATTTTATTCAAAGCCTCCGGGTGAAGTATCTGAACTTCGGAGTTAATTGCGCGGAAAAGCTTTTAGGCAAAGGACATCAAAATAAGTCTGATAAATAATGTTAGGATGCCAAGCGCACGGGTATTAACAATGTAGCCGGTGGGAGTGGCTGCTGCCTCTTTATTAGACCACATGTCATGAGGGCGCCCCATCCACCGGCGCCTTTTATTTTTTTGAGCTCGAATCCAAAAATGTGCTGCTGCAGACCTACTTTTTTGTAGCCAGGAGGTCTCGCACTTCCATTAAGGCAAATCCTAGTAGATTCTGCCCTTTCCATAATTTCGGGTCGCGGGCGCCAGGCGCCGATGCGACCATGCCGATGCCCCATATACGATCCCACATGCTAGCTTCGACTATAATTTTTGGTGCTGTGGCAACGAGCCAATCAGCAAAGCCTGGATTGGCGAGAAACTTAGCTTGATTGGCTTTTACCACAATTTGCGAGCAATGTCTTTGCCAGATTTCGCCGTCAAAATTTTGCACTTTGCGGCCAGATGCTTTGGCTTCCTTTGGTGTTTTGCATTCCAGAATATTTGCCAGCATATCCGTATCACCAAACAGCCTGGCTTTTTCAGCCATCATGTAGTGCTCGGCTGTGGGATAATTCACGCCATCGATTGCAAAAGGTGCAGGAAACCACTGACTACAGCAACTAGCGGTGACACTACCATCGGTGCTAGCCTTGTGACCATAGAACAAGAGGTAGTCGAACTCTTGCCCTTTATCAATTGCTTCAATCAGCGCTTCTTTAGAATAGATTTTCATTCGAGGCCCTTTAAGCCCCTAATATTTAACTGACCAATATTTTTTTGCATCTCTATTTCTTGATCCAGCATGTTTGATTACCCTATCAAACCCATATTCTACTTGAGCCAAGGATTCGAGTTTGGGCTCTTTCGGCACCGTGGTGCATTAAGTCCATAACGACTTCTTAATTACACTTTCCTATGATGGATATAGAAAGTCTCCAAGTTGAATCTTTGATCACTGCCACGCACTCCTCTTGTTGCGCAGAAGCGCTGATGATAAGGTTAACCGACCTCTCGGGAGAGCAAATACCATGAGTGATCATCGTGCGCACCACCTGCAACTGGATGCAGATTTGTTCAAAAAGGCTGAACAGAGGGCAATCGATGCAGCGATTGGGGCGGTGGTGGGCGTGATTGCGAGCGGGTTATTGGCTGTTGAGTTGGTGTGATTGAATCGTCAGTTCTTCGGCCAGTTTCCAGAGGTGCTCACCGGCATCCACAGGTCTTCCCATGAGTGCGATGATGGCATACTTGTTCTGCTACCTCAGCGTGGGCAATAGCAGTACTGGTCAGCAAAGGCAAGCTGAATCTTGCGATGGACGTTGAAGACTGGCTGGATCATGTCTCTGCAATGCCTGGTATGCGCTTCGTACCTGTTGATTCGCCACACCGCGTTCAGTCGGTGCAACTGCCACAGCCCTTCCACCAAGATCCAGCCGATCGGATAATTGTCTCGACTGCGCGCGGACTAAATCTTCCTCTTGTCACTGCCGATCAAAACATTCGCGACTACAATCACGTAAAAACTATTTGGTAAGGTTTGCTCGGCTTCTAATTGTTCGCCTAAGCTCCTGATCATCACCTGTATGGCGATGATACCGCATTTAGTGCTAACCCAAGTTCAACTTGGGCTGATGATGTTTAGAATCTCTACTTTACCAATCGAGGGCTTCTTCGTCGTTACAGCTGCTAAATTCGAGGTCAACTTCGTTGGCATAGATTGCCGCTTCTTCCTTGACGCTGTGATGAGCAAAGTCGACGCCTTCGTAGATCTCAACCAAAGAAAGTTTCATTGCACCAGGCGGTGTTGAATCCAAAAGCTCGATGGTGCCGTCCATCAACTCCAGGACTTGCCACTGCCCAGATGCAATCTTCTGATGCAGTTCGATCCGTCGCTTGAGTTGGTGAACAATCAAGTACTCTTGCAAACATGGAATTTGTCGGTAGGCTGAGACCTTCTCGCGACGATCAATAGATGCAGTGGACTTGGATAGCACTTCGACAATGAGCACGGGAGCTTTCGTGAAGACGCTTCTTGAATCAAGTCCATCGCAAGCAACCATGACGTCTGGGTAATAAAAACAATTCGCCGATTCAACCTGCACTTTTATGTCGGCGATATATGCCTGACACGCACTTTTTAGCACGTGAGAGCGGAGTGCAGAAAACACATTTCCGGCAATCGTATTGTGCCTTCGTGTAGTTCCGGACTTCGCGAACAGACGCCCGTCAACATACTCATGCTTGATGCGGCTAATTTCTTCGTTACCGAGATATTCTTCAACCGTTACATAAAGCAGCTTGCTTGAACCTTCCATGGTTTTTAACCTCTACTGCAATACCCAGATTATAGCTATATTGGGTGGAAAGGTTGAGGGCAAATTGTTGTGCGAAACGCAAATCGTCAGACGATTCTTCCCTTACCATCGTAGAGCAGTTTTTCGACGGGTTTGCCACCAATCAAATGCGATTCGACTATCTCCTTACAGTCAGATGGCTCAACGTGGGCATACCAGGTCGACTCAGGATAAACAACTATCACAGGACCGTTTCCGCATTGATCAAAGCATCCGGATTTGTTGATGCGGATCTGTTTTTTTAAACCGCGCTCTGAAATTTCTTTTCGTAAGGCGTCGCAAACTTCGACGGAACCTTGGGTCGGGCAAATTTTACCGGTTGTGCAAACAAATACATGCTTCTGAAAAACGTCCATTTTAATTTCCTTTTGTAAGCGCGCTCCGTCGCCTTAAGTGGCTTCGAGTTCTTCACACTTCATTTTTCGAATTTCAATTGCGGAAATGGAGGGCGGCTATTTTGCCCCTGAAACACACGACACCTGCCTTCAAGTTTAGGGCAATCACCATGGATAAGTGCCCGCGCAACTCCGCAAAGCCTTAAGAAAGTCTTACAGCTTCTTATTGAACGTCTATGAACCCTTGACGCACTTTGCTATTACTGGAAGAATGACCAGTTGCGCTTATGCGTAGACCGCAGACAGCTTGGTGCCTGATTTTGCAATAAATCAGACCTAAGGATCCTCAAGGATCGCCGGCTCGAGGTCACAAAACCGACAACATGGTCGAAAGGGAGAATACTCCCTCGTTTGTGATCCCGGCGGAAATTTGTTTCCCCTGGGATTTTTCTTTGGGGAACAGAGAGTACTCACGAGTACAGGAGACGTTCGATGGCCACCAAAGCACGCAAGAAGGAAATCGTTTCCGAATTGCATCAATTTTTTGATAACGGCAAGGTCGCCATTGTTACCGACGTGAGTGGTCTCACGGTCGCCGAACTGACACAACTTCGCCGTAAATTGGATAAAAACAATGCCAAATGTCGGGTTGCTAAGAACACTCTGGTCAAGATTGCCACGGCATCGAAAGATTTCGAAGCAATCAAAACATTGGCCAAAGGACCGTCAGCCATAATCATTGGTTACGATGACCCAGCCCAGCCCGCGAAAACTATTGTTGATTTCTTCAAAGCTCTGAAAAAGGGTAAAGTGCGTGGCGGCGTACTTGAAGGCAAGTCTATGACCCCGGAAGAGGTCAAAGGTCTCGCTGAATTGCCGTCCAAAGAAGTCCTTCTATCCGGCATTATGGGTGGATTGGATTCTGGTGCTAGAGGAATCGCAGGATTACTGGAATCAATCATTCGCGACATCGCACTCCTTGCTGAGGAAGTTGCGAAGAAGAATAACCCTGAAGCGCCAGCTGCTCCTGAAGCAGCAGAAGCCGCCCCTGAAGCTGCTCCTGAAGCAGCTGCCAAAACACCTGAAGCAGCTGCCGAAGCCGCGCCTGAAGCCGCACCAGAAGCTGCTGCCGAAGCCGCACCTGAAGCTGCTGCCGAAGCCGCGCCTGAAGTTGCTGCCGAAGCCGCACCTGAAGTTGCTGCCGAAGCCGCGCCTGAAG
>PLZS01000006.1 GCA_003153555.1 Candidatus Melainabacteria bacterium
CTGCGTTTTCGTAGCAACCCATATTGAAGGCGACAGGATCGACAGCTTCAAGCACTGTTGAGGGGCTGTATTCCAGCTCGCCAAACTTCACAGGTTCATAAATTTCGTCAAGCTGTTCGCGGTAAAGCTCCTCCATGTCTTGTTCTTCGCCTTCGGTCTTTACCAGGTGCTCCATGATCCAATCGGTGCCGTACTCACAGCCGACGCCGTCAACTTCTCTCATGAGGTCGTCACTGCCACACTTTGGACAGAAATATTCACCGTCCGCATTTGCTTTTACTGCTATGTAATCGTTGTAGCAAAATGGATGGGATACCTCTTCTGCTCGCTCTCTGAGCCGTTCTAAAACTGTTTCGGTTGCCGCGATATTATTTGTCATTGTTTTTTGTCCTCATAAAAGAGGGGCGTAGACGCCACCCCATGCAGGACATGCGTAATAGCAGCGACCACGGGCCCCAAAGTCATGCCTGACCGCAGGTCACCCGAAGGGCTTGGGCATTGACTTAGGGAGGTCGCAGCTACGCTTTCTGGCGTGCATGGGAAGGAAGGCGAAGCCATACCGAGGAAGTTCGGCGGACAGAGCAGAAACACCGGAGCACGATAACCTAAGCACAGTAAGGTTTTCAGCTCCGGTACCAGCGATCAGACTTGTGCGGTTTACAAATAACAAACAGATATTACACGGCATCAACAAAAGCACCGTATATGGTGCCACAACGATCAAATTTTTTTTAACGCTATAGGGTGAATGGAAAATTACGTATTGCCAAATCTCTGATTAGTACTAGAGTTATGAATATTTGAGCAGGAGTATGAGCCGATGAAAGTCTCTACGGTCATGAAACAATTGTCTATAATCTTGTTTTCCATGCCTTGCCTATTTGCCCTTCTTGCCGCACTAGACATGTCTTGTGAAGCCTACAGTATCATGATTACAACAGCAGCTTATGTGGCTTTGATACTAGGCGGTCGGGCACTTAGTGCACTATACGATTTCGGCAAACCCTTTCGTTTGTCAAATGCAGTTCTCACAATATTTTTGATTGTTGGTCTTCCTACTGTTACGCTACTGTTTGGTGGGGTCTTGCGAGGCTTTTTCTTGCACGTTGGTCCTATTGCGGATTAAAGGAGGGGGACACAAAGTCCCCCTCCCTCTTAGCTAGTGGTTAAGTCCGTAAGTGGAGTCAGCCACGCTTGGGCAACCAAGCGGATATGGCTGAGCAGCCGCCACAGGAAGCTTTCCGAAGATATAGAGCGTATCCAGCACAAAGGTGCTGCACTTCATTCCTTGCGGGTTCTCGGGAATGACGTGATCGATAGTGGGAAGCAATACAGAGCTGTTGAAACCAGTAACGTCTGAGAATTCTTCAGCCCACATATCATTCCACTGTTGGTCAGCGGCCGGGTTCGAGAAGTATGGCGTAGCCTAGTGCATGACATGCTTGTTTGTGCCCGTGTAAGGGCTGTTGAGGGTGCCATTGCTTTTGCAAACCGCGATATTCGGAGTGCCTAAATCAACCTCAAGCGGGCTTGGAAGACCAGTGTTGAAAATAACGTTACCTGTTCCGCATGCAACAATGCCTGCGTTATTCATATTGTTCAAATCAGCATTGACCTGAGATTTGAAACCAGAACTTGTTGACACAAGTCCTAGCACATTGACTCCATGCGCATAGGCCAAGGCATAATCAGCCGCATGCCCTAGCTCATGCGAAAAGGTTTTTGCCACATCCGGATTGGCGGGTAGTGTGCCGTTGCTAAATGAACACGTGTCATAAACTGAACTGGCAGCCAATTCCGTCAGCGGAACGGTTGCATTTGTAAAGCCGCATCTCGCTGTTGTCGTTTGAAAAGCTGGTGAAACCCACGTAGCGTTATGCGCGAACCAGTAGTTCGCGTCGTCGCGAGTGGCAAAGTAGAAGAAGTTCGTCTGTGCCGTCTTCAGCGATGTTCCGATGTTGTAAGTTCCCGTATTGCCCGAGAGATTCTGCACTTGAGGGAACATTGTGTTCGCCTTTGCAACAGAGAATCCGGTAAAACAAACATGTGCATGTCCATCATATGGATAGGCATCCGTAGGATCCGGTCCACCGTTGGTGTGATTGTAATTGATACATGTGACAGCGGCCTGGGCCGAAGTTACGGGCAAAGCAGCGCCGACGAATGCGAGTCCGAGAACGGCGATAGCTCCCGCGAAGAGTTTCTTTAGATTCTTCATTTGTATTTCCTTGTTTGGTTCCAACGAGATTGTTGGCTGAATATCTTCTTTTCACCCAACGCAAGACTGAGTCACCAGCGCGGTTGCGTTGGTGCTTGGAGTTGCGTAAATAGGAAGCGAATGTTTTTTAGTGCAATGGTAGTTGAGAAATTGGGTTGAAGAAGATAACTGACCTTACGAATGAGGAAGTGCTTGAATCCAGGCTTTTCGCGGTTGCAATCGCAGTCTTCACCTTCCATTTAGATTCGCTCTATTAAGGCACTGGCAAGCTGAAATTTACTTTCGACAGTGAATAGCTCGCAGCTGAAACCGCGATTGTAAGCCATTCTTAACAGGCTGACAGATTTACGTANNCCAAGTTTAGGGCCGCAGACGGCGCCAAACTTGGTAACGTCGTCTCAACCGCCCTTGGGGTGCGGCAATGATTCGCGTAAAAATTGGGCATTTGGAAGCACCGTAATTGTTTTCAGCCTCGGCAACGGGGATCAGACTTGTACGTTTGGAAAACAACAAACAGATTTGCCAAACAGATAGCGACTGCTGCACGATCAGATCATTCGCCAAAGGGGGCTGTAAGGCAACTGGCCAAATTTTTGTTGCCGGCCAGGTATGAAGGCGAGACACCACCGGTAGCGTGCCGGTCAAAACGACACTTGGCAGGCCGCTAAGGTTTTCCCCTAGTCACTGCTAGCGGTTGCCCTGGAAGTCAATGGCAAAACCGGCCGCTGTGGTCTATCAACTCGTGCTCTAAAAACGGCTCACAGAGCCTTGCAGCGATAGCGAAAAGGCAATGAAACATATCATTCATTATCGGAACAATCCGAATGCGCGCTAGCGCACGCAAGTCGGCTTGCCCGACTGCGCCGACGGGACCTCCCGTCGGTTCTCTATATCGGAACTTGCCGCACCCTGACCGAAATAACGATGTCGTGTAGTAGCAGCAAAAACGAAAAATGTAGACTAAAGTAATACGTTACGTTTGTTGTGTTGCGATTTCATCAATTAAAGGCTCTTTATGAAAAACACTATCGGTCTGGCTTTCGCTCTTTCTTACTGTTTCTCTATACACTTTCTAAGTCCAGTGAGCGGAGAGACGCAAGCCAAGACAAATGAGTCGCCAGATAAAACGCGAGCTGTGATTAGCGTACGTCCAGTTGCCGCCATGGACTTGAATACATACAATCGAAATCGCGCAGAGCTGAATGTTCGATACAAAGACAACTCTGTTGCTAGGTGTTTTGAGCAGGCTGATATCGATCCAGAGAAGTTTGTCAAAGCTGTTGCGGAGCCGAAAGTAGTCGAGGATTCGCCAGCATATGCAGGCTCTTTCCAACAAGCACTTATCAAAGCCAAGGTAAGCGACTGGAAGGGAGTCCAGAAAGAATTAGTATTTGCTTTCAGCCTTGAGCATGACCTTCCAGACATGATTATTCTCATGGCTTGGGCTGAGAAAAAAACCGGAGAATATGCAAAATCTCTTGAAGAACTGGCTTACTTGTATAAGCTTCGAGAAGAGCGCCGGTACGGCTACATGAGATCTGCCGATTCCAAAAATGACAATTATCGAGACGATATTTATTGGGCACTCAAAAGCAGTGGACAGCTTGATAAACTCAGGGGTCTACGTGCTCAAAATTATGAAGGTCTTTATTCTCAATTCGGCACTGCTCTAAACTCATTCTAGTGGCTGAACAAATGTACTGATAGATGGGTAAAAACAGGACCCGAGTNNCTTGGCTTATGGTGAGGCGATGGATTGGTGATCCACGACCCATCCTGCCTGCATCGCTGTTTGGCACGGTGGCGAGGCTGGTTGCGCCGCAGTGTTGTATTCAAGCTGCTCAAACGAGGTCAATGGACCTCCGGTGCAGGCAAAATAGCCATTTTGCACCATTTGACTGTAGATAGGATTCGATGGGGTGCTTGCTGTATCGGTTTGCGCGCGAATTGCAAATGCTTCAGCATGCCATTCTCGCCATCCGGCGGCACTAACGTAGGGGATGGGACCCACGTTTTGAGCGGTCGCCTGATACAGAGCTGGATGTCCTACCAGTCCCTCAATCTTAGCATTGCGAAGAATGTCAGAGTTTTTCTTGCCGCTCCAGGTCGTGGTTT
>PLZS01000074.1 GCA_003153555.1 Candidatus Melainabacteria bacterium
CGAGCGATTCATGTTCAGCACCATATAAGTCTTTGCACAGCTCCGCAGAACGAAGCATAGCGGCTTCTGATTCCGCATACTTTTGCTGTTCGTAATAACAGCGGCCGATTTGATCCAGGGTGGTGATCATCTCGCACTCTAGCCCCGATAGTTCTTTTAAGTCAAGAGACAATTTTTGCAAAGGCTCCGCCATGTCAAACTTCCGCTGAATTAGATAAATACTGCTCAATCGGTCCAACGTCATGATCAGCCGCGGATCTGTCTGTTCAAAATTTTCTGCCTCTGTCAATGCAGTCAACCAGATTTCGGATGCTCCGTCGAGATTCTCCGACGCAATCGCCATATCGCCGCGCTGATGCAATTCTTCCCACGCCTCGTTTTCAACGCCGCTAAACGTCGCCAGGGGTTTATTCTTGCTGTGTGCCTGTTTCTTAGCCTCGGATGCTGCCCCCACTAATTGGTGCACATTTCTGGCATCAGCTGGAAACGAGGCGGCTCCAAAAGTGATAGCGGCGCGCGTGAAGAAATCTTGCGATCGCAGAGTCATAATCAATGTTTCCAAAAACAAGTAACTAGCGGCTGGTGTTTTATATGGCAACAGAAGGGCAAACTCAGTACTGGACAGTGTCTCGAAATGTGTGAGTATGTCATATGGCTGTTTGAGATCCTGGAATGCATCTGCAATAGTGCTTAGAAGTTCACTGATTGCGCGCGGATCGCTGCTCACAACATCGAACACGGCTAGGGAATAAGGCATTTTTGTTGTTCTGTATCGCGCAGCTTCTTGCTGTAGAAAGTAGATAAACATCGGAAAAGTGATGATGCCTGTCTCAGGGCGGGTCAATGCGCCAAATGCTGTTTCAGCAAGACTCAAATCTAATTCCAGCTGCTCGATATGTTGCGCATGATCATGGGCACCAGATATGGTGATCAACTTGGAATTTAGTAGATTGAAAATAATTGGTGCCCACACTGACTTGGGTAAATCCTCGATTAGATTCGCTACTGGAGTGTTTGTCGAAATTCTCGAAAAAATTTCTTTTTGCAAGTCCAGTTCAACGGGAAGTCCTTTTTTCAGCGCTTCATCCAGAGTTGCTTCTGCGCCACCTATTTTGCTTAATGCGCTTTGTTCCGTAAATCCCTGCGATTCGAGCGACTTGATGTAGTCTGTCAGGGTAGCGCCTTCGAGCAGAAATGATTCCAATCGGCGTTTTATGGTTATGGTCGTCGCTGGCCAACCTGGTTGAAATCTGAAGGTTCCTGTTTCCCAAGTCAGCAGTTCAAGCAAGATTTGGTCTGGTTTTAGACTTAGCGGGCTGCCAGAAACAGCATGCTGGGCTGTAGCATGAACCAGGGTACCGTCAGTGAAATAGACCTCAGCTTGCACTGTTTTGTGATACAGGTTCAGTTTGCCTGTCATTTTGCATAGATTTATCGATTGGAAAATGCTCGGCAGATCGACGTTCGACAAATCGCCAGCCAGTGTTACTTGACCAAAGATTTGGTGATCGCCGGTGGACAATGCTCTGGTAATCGGTTCGCTGGGCATACTTCCGGATGGCGTCTGAAAGACATGCTCGCTGGTGGAGTTTATAAATACACGTTCACCCGTAAAAGATTGTTTTATCGCACCAGTATTACCTCGGGCTTCCGAGGCAATCAAGTTAACGAGCAGCTCCAAATCTCCTGTTGTGTGGCTCCAAATGATCACGGGCGGTATGGGCAGGGCACCTAGCTTGGGTTCGACGATAGATTCTCGGCTCAGCGTCCACTCTGGCGTGCGCGGTCCTGTTGTCTGCTGTGGTTTTCCAATTAGCCCCTTTGGTACTATGATTGCGCACGACAGTGTGTAAACTTCGGTGGTGCTGCCCTCAATCGGCCACGAGACATCTACCGCCCGGTTAGGTGACTTATCAGCTTCCTTTGTTAATTGAACAAGGATCGGTTGCTCAGGTAGAGCAGTCAAGTTTGCCAATCTCGCCGATTTATTGAACTTGAGCATCCCGCCTCACGCCGTACGCGCACGTAACCCACGTGCTGACTTACTGCTCAGCTGTTCATGCAGCCAAGGGCTCCCAGGGCCACCATACAATCATACCGGTTGCCTCACCGGGGGCAATGGCGGGACCAATATTAATTCGCCTTAGAAGCCGCAACTGCCAAGCGGCAGAGCTATTTGGACCGCTGTGACTCCAGAGCCGTCCAGCGGGATTCCGAGTTGTGTGGCTTGACTTGAGCGGGAATCTTGACAGAAGATTCGTGCTTAACGACCTTAGGGATTTTACGTGATTCTAGAATCCTGAAAGTGCGGACCTTTGAGCTTGAATTCGTTGCTCCGCTTTCTTTGCTTCCCCCGAGTCCAACACGTCGAACTACTAAGGGTTCGTGGTACAGGGGGATTTTGACCGCCGTTGGCGATGCAACCTTCGGCGATGCAACCACAGGCGGTGCTACTGGGATAGAAGTTTTAGTAGTTCCGGCGCTTGCTGCTGTTGTTTTTAACGAGTTTCCCATGCCGATGAAAGAGCCCTTAAATATGACGATCATGCAATAGCTCAAAGCGATTGTGCATAAGATAGAGATACCGGATGTGATGCCCACGATCTTAACAATGCTTGATTTCTTCTTGTTTTTACTCGGCGAGGCAAAGTCTCGTGTGCTTCTTGGTTTAGAACTAAGCGGTGGTCTGGAAGAGGTGCTGGCAACTGGACGATTTAGCTCTTCTTCTTTCAGTAGTGGTGCTGCTGCAAACTCGATTGCTTCTTTGAACTCACGCATCGATTGAAATCTATCTTCTTTGTTCTTATTCAATGCCTTGCGTACGACTCCCTCCAAAGCAGGAGGAATTTTTAATTGTGGTGCAATTTCCTTAAAGAAGGGCGGATCTTCGCTTATGTGATGACGAATCGTTTCCATTAGATCCAAACCGTAGAATGGATCTTTGCCGGTGAGCATCTGAAACAGGACGGCGCCTAGCGAATAAATATCCGAACGAGGGTCAATTTCAATGTTCGCGTTCGAGCTGCATTGCTCTGGACTCATGTACGGAAGGCTGCCCCACAGCTCGTCCGATTTAGTTAGTTTCTGAGTATCTTCTGCCAGTTTGGCCAGTCCAAAATCCACTACCTTTACTTCGTTAACTGGCTCACCGCTCTGCAACATGATGTTGGCAGGCTTCAGATCTCGATGGATAACGCCATGACGGTGCGCATGTTCAAGAGCATTACAAACTTGAATAACTAACTTAACTGCTCTTCCAGCGCTCATGGGACTGCGAGCCAAAGAAGCTTCAAGGCTCTCCCCGTTTACGTAGTCCATAATGATGTACGGTTGCCCTTGAGGACTAATTACGCAGTCGAATACCGTAACAATATTAGGGTGGTTGAGACGACTTAGACTTTTGATTTCGCGTTCGAAACGGCTAACTATTACTGGCTGTGAGCACAGGTCCAGTTTGAGAGTTTTTATTGCTACTGTTCGATCGACAGACTCGTGTTTACCTTTATAGACAACGCTCATACCGCCCGACCCAAGGGCGGATTCGATTAAGAAGCGACCGTCTAGCCGAACTCCAATGAGGGGATCGGCGACCGGTAAGTCTATTTCATGCAACGTATCTGAGGATTGACTTTCGACCATTTCTGAAATCCATAGCCTCCTTTAAATATGCCGTAATTTTGGGGTTGCGAAACTTCGTCAAGAGATTAATGACAGATTAATAGTGGTAAATTCCACACGTAACCCTCTGGTCAATCCGAAAATGAAAGTGAATATAGCCTTAATTGGTGTTGTATTTGTGCTCTTCAGCAGTGCTGGAGCAGCGGCTGATAACGTCGATTCGGCGAAAATAGTATACGTTCTGCGCAATACTAAAGCGATCAAGCCAGACATGCCGCTAAATGCCACTGTTGTCCAAAAAGAGGCAATTGTGTTGACAGCTAGAACCGCCAAGGCAACGGATAAAGACTGCAAAATCGATGCTGTTCTGATCTCGAAGGAATTGTTCGCGGCTTTTCCTGAACAGATCAGGAGGATCAAGATTCTTTTCTCAATACCGGGAACGAATCTTGCCAGTCAAATTGAGGTCACCGCGGGTGATGTCAAAGCCTTTGCCGTTGGAGCCATGGATGTAAATGCTCTTTTATCGTCGCTTGAGTTGACAAACGTCGATTCTGGTTCCGGCGCCGCGACCAGTCAGGCATCTCTGACTATTGTTCCCGGAGCATTGGCCGACAAAAGATTGATGTTGCTTAGTCGAATTGAAGGGTTGCGTAGCAAGGGCACGTCTGTGAAACCCTTTAAAGATATCTTTGATCGAATCGAAGGCGAAGTGACATCTGCAAGTTCAGAACAGTTATCCAAAGATGTCGCTTACTTGGGCGAAAAATTGTCAGACCAGGAAAATCTTGTTAAGCAAGCTGCAAGCCGTCCAGTGCGAAGCGGTGGCGGCGGTGCGGGTGCAAGTGATCCCAAATATAGCTCTGACTCTGCTCGGCTTGAACTGCGTTGCCAGGAGTGGAACTTCAAACTTGATCAATGGCGCAAAGAGGGTCGAGATGTTGCTCAATTGATTGCCTCAATTGCCGTAACACGAATGCTATTGGCTGATCGAACTCCAGAAAGCATGCGAAAAGCCAGTGCAACTCTCGATGGTCTAGACTTTCTTTTCAAAAACGGACCGCCGCCTTAAAGAATCGTTGTTCAGTAACTTGGTGATCTCAATCACCTTTAAAACCATTGCGTTTGTGCATGGTGATTTTTTGGCCTTAGGTCTACAATACATGGGCTTGCACCTATAAGGGCTTATATATGACCGGTAATCCTCCTACTCGCGGTACTCTTCCAGTTCTTGTCAACTTGACGACCAACGAGCGGTACACACTGAGTGGGCCGTCCGTGAATATGGGTCGTGCTCCAGAGAATGAGGTGATTCTGCCAGAAGATGGTTACGCCTCAGCCAACCATGCTCGAATCTTTTGGGACCAGGGTCGGTGGTGGCTCGAAGACTTGATGAGTAGCAATGGCACGACAGTTAATGATCAGCTAATCACTGGTCCCTGGCAACTAGCTCCGGGAAATGTAATCAAAGTTGGACGCACGACATTTAGGATTGAGTAACAACCGTTACTTCGTTACTTCGCTGGGCTATCCCAGTATTTCTCATCCTCACTCGAAGTGTTCGTGGTGGTGGTCGTTGTCGTCGCAGTGGTGCCAGCCTTTCCATCCACCTGAGGAAGCACTGAATCGGATGTCGGAGAAAATTGCCTAACTGGTTGACCAGCTTCGAAGTGAATAGCACCGTTAGCATCTCTAGTTGGAGCCTTGCTAGTTTCATGCTTTTTGGCATCTACTGAGTCAGAAGTTTTCGCAGCAGTTGACGCGGGTGGCTTCGGCTGTGGTGGCACAAGCAGCATGGACGCGATCGCGCTGATCACGATCACGACACCGAAGAAGCACAGCAGGAAGAGATTTCGTTTGCGCTGCACTTGTACAGGGCAATCCTTCGTCATGAATTTGCCGTCTGCTCTCTTGAATAGCGAAGCTTTCTTGCGACTCTCTTGTTTGAAAATTAAGGCTTCCGCTTCAGGACGCTCCATTCCAGTAAAGTCGTAGACTTGAGTTTGACATTTCGCACATGAGCGAACTCTGTCCTTGCCACCACTTTCTGACCATGTCCAAGCGCATGGTGTAGCCATCTTCTTGCTGTCGACTTGATGAAACTCTTTGACCGGTTCGTTAGCCCTTTCTTTGGCTAATTCGCCAGCTCTAATTTTTTCTTTTTCAGCGGATCTCACCAGTGCCTCTGAAAGCACAGTGTGATCAAGCATTGTTCTTGCTACAAAACGCTCGCTTCGATAAGGATCGATATCAACTTTCACAGTTCTGTCTAGCTCAGAAGAGTCTTCAACCTTCACCGTTCTATCTAGCCCAGAATAGTCTTCGGTCTTCACTGTTTTGTCTAGATCCGAAATATTCGAGACTGCTGCTGCCCTTCGAATAATAGGCTGTGACAATGATTTGGCTATTTTCAGGGGTAGGTTTAGCGCCTTGGCCATACCAATTGCATCCAAGCTGTCCACATCCATCATGGTTTTAGCAATTTTTCTGACTTGTTTCGCTGTGGCTGATTCAGCTGGCAGTGAGAGCTCCAACATTGTCCGCGCCACTTTTCTTGGCGGCCCCTGAGCAGGTGCATTGGTGGATTCGGCTTCGGTAGAAATATTGCTGGAATCAACATTGGCTAGATCGGGTCGACTGACCTCAAGCATTGTTTTGGCTACTGTTCTTCCAGGTGCGGATGATTCCTCTTCTGGGATTGGTTGAGCCGATTCTAGGTTAGACGTTTGCGGATGCGATCCTTCGATCATCGAGGCCAGTTTTGTTACGTCAGGGCGCGACATTTCCAGTTTGGTTTTAGCCACTGACCTGGGAGGCTCAAAGGACCCTGGTAATTCAGGATCTCCTGACGCCGGCTCAATGTTATCGACATCTGGGCACGGCATTTCCATCATTGTCTTAGCAACTTTTCTTGGTTGGTCGATTGCCTGTTTGGAATCATCATTTTGACTTGCTGATCCGCTTTCCAAAATTTCGCTAGAAGCCTCTGGGCGAGCGATTTCCAAGAACGTCTTGGCTACCTTTTTGCCTTCTGGTTCACTTGGAAGCTGCTGTGCAGCTCCTTCAATTATTGTTTTCGCAACCTTCCGAGGCGGGTTTTCACTTTCAGCCTTGGAACCGGCACTATCGGCCGGCTGGTTTTGCTTGCTGTTTGGGTCATCATCGGCGCCTGCGCCCGATTCTACTGTCATGTCCTCAAACTCCTAACTTTCCTAAGGCACCCGTCAATGACCCGTCCCTAATCATACCGAACTCCGCGTCCGGTTCCATCCACTCAAAATCGGATGGCAATACTGGGATCTCATCGTTGATATAATTTCCGCACTACCTATTGGAGTGAACCATTGCAGACGATTACCAAGTTGGACTTGTCGATCAAGTTGAAAGTCTTGATCTTTGTTCCTTTTTTTGCCATAGCCGTTGCCTCGCATCGGGGACTCGCACAAGGGCATACAGAGCCGACTCCAGCAGAAAAACAGAAAATCGATGATGCCAGAACTGCAAAACGGGACAGTTTCAAAATAGCGGGCGTTCACCACACGGTAAAACTTCCCAGCAATTTTCCGCTGCCTGTTTATTCGAGCAATGTTTTCGATACTAATTTTTCGAATTCAATAAAAGGCACACCTGTGGCGCAGGCAATCATAATGACTAAGGATCCAGCTAAAACCGTTTTTGATTGGTATAAAACTCAATGCGCTTCATCCGGTTGGCAAGTCAGGACGCCCAAACAGTCGGCTATGAGTGCAAAGGAAAAATCTGGACAGTTGTTCATTATGAATGCGCTCAAGGGTGAGCAGCAAAGCACGGTGATGTGCACTACAACAGCTAAACATCCGAATACAGTGATCAGTATTACTTGGATGAAGCACAAATAGTCGCGCTAGACGGGGCAGGTACAAGGCAACACGAAGAGTAATGCATCAGATTGATGGTGTACTGTCAGTTCACCCAAACATCCTTTAGCATAGCCTGTACCAGGTTTCCATGAATGTTCGATGGTGAGCGTTACGTCCATTGGAATATCAGGTGCGGGAACGCCATTGCAAGTAAAGGTTTCAAGGGCGAAATTTGGCGTTGGCATTGGACCAATCGAATCGCTCCACTCTTCTGAACCTTCTGGGGAAGCGGTCTTGTCACATCCTAGAGGAAGGACCGTAAGACTATCGGGGGTGGCGATGATAGGCACGATTGGATTAGCGACAAGATTAGGATAGATGTAAAACGTCTGCTCCTCGTCAGTCATAGAAACGGGGCAAATGGACATGGCGGTAATTAAATTTCCCATGGTGTAACCCGGCACCATTTCTTTGCAACGTTGCAAAATATACTCCATAGATTTACTTGACGTGTCAGGTGGTGCATTTCCGACAACAGCGAAGTAGAGAGTTGGCGGAAGGTACTCATTGCCTACATAGGCTGTGCCACTGACAGTTGCGCAAATGAAAGGAATGGGATATGGAACTCCATCTCCACTCTCCTTCGTTGTGCCAGGGGATGATTCATAAGTGGTCGAATCCATCGGGATAAAGTCAAGGCGCCATTGTAGATCGTTTTTCTTTACAACAACTCTGACAAAGCCGTTTGGAAATTGTAGTGGAAACACTTTGCGCGGGTTTGTTTGCACCCAAGCCATCGCTTTTTCACCGGCGACACCAGGTTTGGTGTCAACTTGGCCCCCTACTGAGAATGCGTTCGGAACAGCCTTATCCCAAGTTGAAGCAAGCATGTTTGGTGGTTGTTTATCGGCATCGAAGAGTGTCTTCGAAACAAGATGCGGCTTTTGATCGAATTGATACGGCACTTGCCAGAAAGTTTGGTTAGCTACTGTTAGAGGCGTATAGCCTTTTAAATATGTCTTTCCATTTGCTCCTGAAGGCACTGGATTTCTGGTTGTTGCCGTGGTGTCAGAAGTAGGCAGATTGTAGCCTACGGGCAGATTGTCCGTAACCTCGATGTTACTTTCCTTGTTGCGATCCATAAGAGACGTTTGCCAATTTTGTGGACCACCTAGATAGCTTACGCTTGTGTTAGTTCCGATCATGCGTGTTGAATTCTGTTTGGAATATTCTTCAAAATAACCGTGTAAATTAGCTTCATCAGTCAGTTTGGCGGAGAGCTGGTCGCTGATTGATTGTGCTCCTTCCTGCGCTGACTGCACATTTTGAGTCGTATCTCCGGCCGCCGAACCAGCAGCATCTGAATTGATCGCAACGAATAAGGCCTTGCCCCACACTCTATCGATATTCGTCAGGTTTACTTTGCCGTCGCCGATGCCTACTCCGGCTGTTGGACCGCCAGTTACATCTCTGAAAAACTCTTCTTTATCATCGCCAGCAATAGTGTAAGTCACCCCATCTGCACTTAAAGCCTGCTTACCGACGTTGAGCGCTCCGGCGTCAGTGGCGTTTTTCGTTTCGTTCTGAGCGCCCATGTACATCGAGAAAAAGAAAAATCCCACGCCTAATACTACAAGAACGAGGGCAAGCACAGCACTGAAGGCGATTGCAGACGCTCTTTTGCGACGTAATCTGGTCATTCTTTTTTACCTCTGAATAACGTGGATAAGATGAACTAACTAATAAAGCGGGATTCTCTATCACTTCTGGGCAATCACTGGCTCTACATCTTTTGCTTTGAAAACAAAATCGCTAAAACCTGGGAAAGGCACAGGCAAATGTACGTTCATCGTACTGGTGCAAGTGACTTGCTCGAGGGTGTATTGTAGAGCGACGTCAATGCCTGTAATTATCGAGGATTTGTGAAACGTGCTAAGCGAATTTTGCACAGCAAGCTCCGCTTGGGTTTCATTTGCTTGATTCGCCGCAGCCCGGGCTGCATTCTTGGCGGTGGTATCATTCATTGTGTTTGCGGATACAAGCACGATCAAATCAAGAATCGCAAGTGCAATAGGAATAAGTACAATGGCTGCTACTGCGGATTCAGCAAGGCTTGACCCTTTGCGAGTTCTGGAACGCTTTTTCATAGATGTTGCCTTCGCATGTCTTTCCTTGCTATAGCGCACGTTAAGGTGTGGGGTCAGCATAATCAGGGTTTTCCATGGCGCGCTCGGCCGAAATTGTGAAAGTCATTGGACCGTTAAGCCCAGGCACACTGACTACAGGTAAGGGAATCGGTAGAAACGGAGTGCAGATAACAGTCGTTGTTACTCTCACCACTTTGTCTACAACCGCGTTATTAAGAGAATCGGTGCTATTTTGTCCAGAGCGATACGTAACTACAGTTGTTGGTGGTCCTTGCATCTTCACAAAGTGCCCCATGCCGTTAGCCCAGGTATCAGGTATTCCCTTCAGAACTGAGCCGGAGCTATTTCTTGCATCAAGGTAAGGTAGCAAAGCTGCTTCGTTCACCTGATTGGTATTTAAAACCATGCAGAGTCCGTAAGAAATGCAGACGCTCAGTAAATCGACTAGGGGAAAGAAGATGGCAATCAAAAGCACTCCCAGAGCTGGTCCGAACTCAGCCATACCCGAAGCACCGCAGGTGTCTCGTAGTAATGTGCGTCGTTTTCTGTTCATTGCTGGTGTTCTCTTGGTCTGTTCTATGTCTGATCAACGGCTGGCGGTAATTTTTTAGGGGGATTTTTCTTTAGTCCAAAAGCCGTTCGCTCCCTATAGTACATGACCCTATGCACCCTGGAGTTTTGCCACTAAGCTGTTACTCATATATGATGTGCTTTTAAACGAACTGTCGGCAGTGGGGACTTTCATGACAGAAGAATCAAGCGGGGAAGCACCGCTACCCAGCAAAGATCTTGAAAAATCGGCTGATAACGCTACTCCAGTGAAACAGAGAGTGGCGAAAACAATGATGGACATTAATCTTGAAGACTTGATCAACCCACTTACTGAGGGACTGTCGGTAGACGCAGCGGAAAAACCACCTGCTCCCAAACAAGAAAAAAAGCCACCACAGCCAAGAAAAGTCTCCAAGACTTTGCTTGAGGATTCCATAACGAGCCTTGATGCAATTAAAGACCTGGCTGAGGCCGCTGCTAAAACTGGATCATCAGAGCAGACTTCTGGTCAAAAACCAAGCAATCCTGTTGCTAAAACGATGCTGGATATGGAAATGCTTGATGGAATCGGCCTGTCCAAATTCGGTACCCCTGAAACGTCTCCACCGAAGTCTGTGCAAAAATTAAAGATACCGAAAAAGAAAATTTCTAAGACCATGCTTGAGATTTCGCTGGAAAATCTCGAAAGTCTCATGCCGGTTGAGTCAGGCGATGACGCTTTGCCAGGCACAGAGGCTCGATCAGAGAACACAGGACCGGCGGCTGCCTCACCAGGGTCAGTGGCTGGTTTTGAAAACACAGGGACTGCGGCTGTCAGACCTCAGGTACGTCAGCAGTTTGTCGCAAAGACCATGTTGGATCATAGTCTGCTGTTAGAAGCGGTTTCCAGGTCAACTGCCAAAAAGGAACTGGAAGTTGCACAGCGTCTAAAGGAAAAATCGAACGAGCCACCTAAACCACCGGTGGTGCCGATCAAGGCAGATAGGCCGGCGACGCCGTGCGCTTGGACATGGGCAGAAACCGATTCGAAAGATAAGTATCGCTATTGTGCGACTTGTCAGACGCCTGTATACAACCTTGCCGGAATGGAGCGCCCTGAAGCCGAGGCGCTAATCTTCAATCGAGAGAATCGCAAAAAATTTACTCTTTACAGTAGAGCTGATGGCAAATTCATGACCACCGATTGCCCAGTTCAGGTGAAGAGAAAGAATGATCTGATCATGCTTGCGATCGGGGCAATAGTGCTGGTTGTGGCCGCAATCACGATCATGACCTTAATGCCACCTGCACCTTTGCCCGCGCCCACTGCGTCTACTAGCGCACCGAATGTGGTGCGCCGATCTCCAACTTCTCAAGCTTCTGTGAATCGTCAGAACGGCTCCTCACACTTTGAGGCTGGTCAAGGTCTTCAGACTTTCGCTTTACCTGCTCCTACGGCTACGACTACACGCACCGCTGATCCCGACGAGGACGGTAGTTTTTGGAAATATTAGTTAGATCAATGAATTGCATTTTCTTGACGCGGGTCCACCATTGTGGATGCCTTCCTCGGTCTTCCAATCAATAAACAGGGCCGGGGAAACAGCCCTGTTTATTAACTTGCATAGGAGGAGGAGTTACGTCGGGGAATGATGGTGATGGCTGTTCCGGCAATTTCCGGTGTTATGGCGGTGAGAACGAAAGTTTGCAGCTACAGTTGTAGGCTCACCGGGGCTGAAGCGCCAATCATTAAGAACGGTTGAGCTACCAGGCTCGTACGGTTCTGCAATTGGCTTGAACTCATTTTGAGAGTCAGCGCGTGATGGCGATGCGGCAAACGTCGACGTTGCAAGTAATAGGGCGCTCACGGCCCAGATATATGATCGATTCGACTTCATTGTTACCCCCCATAATGCAGCGTTAAACAAGCTGCTTTCTTGCTGTGTGGACAATTTACGCCTCGCTTGTGTGCATTTTGTGAAGCATCAATTTTTGTTGAACATTTTGCAGGATTAGCTTGTTTTAGCCCTGCCAGTCCTAATCTTCGGTAGGATTAAGGTATGTGTGGACGATATACGATTTCTAAAACAACAGAAGAGATTCTTGAACGGTTCAATGTGCTCAAGGAAATATTTGAGCTGACGCCGAATTATAACGTTGCGCCATCGCATATGGTGCCTGTAGTTCTCAGTCAGACAAATGAATCAGATGATACTGTTCGTGTCCTGCAAATCGTAAAATGGGGACTCGTGCCTTTCTGGGTCAGGGATACTCGCAGTCATAAGCCATTCATCAATGCTCGTGTTGAAACAGTAGTTGAAAAACCTTCCTTCAAAAGTTCCCTGGCAAAAAAGCGATGCATTATTCCCGCTGATGGGTTTTACGAATGGAAGACTGTTGATGGCAAGAAACAACCGATCCGGATTCGATTGCCTGGCGATCAGTTGTTCGGATTTGCCGGACTTTATGATGATTGGAAATCAGCTGACGGCTCGGTAAACATGCGTACATGCGCCATCATAACTGTTCCCGCCAATGAGGCGATGTCAGAAATTCATGGACGTATGCCGGCCATTTTGACACCTGAAGGCGAAAGTATATGGCTTGATCCTGAACAAAAGGATACGAAAATTCTGGCTCAATACCTCGAGCCGTATAAAGGTGAAATCGAAACTTTTGCGGTTTCGCCGATCGTCAATTCTGTAAAAAACAATAGTATTGAGTGCACCCTAGCGGTGGCTAACTCCTCATAGAGTCAGGGCAAATTGAGGCACTGTAGCTCTCGAACTTTGTACGTTGTAGATTTAAGGAGCACAAATCAACCTTCATCCGCGTCTTGATCGGATGCATCGTCCTCTTCCTCAGGTTCCGTTTCTGGAAGTGTCGATGTGTCCGGCTTGAGACCTTGCGCTTTTGTATCGCTTTTCAAGCCGCCTTTGTCTGCCCGCTCTTCTTCTACATCGTTTGGACGCTCATTGCGTTTTTTATTGACGTTCTTCCTGTCCATCTTGGATCCTCAATTTATAGAAGCCCTGGAGGTCCCTTCGTTAATTTGGCGCAGAAGTGGATCGAGCCGGAGTACTCTGCGGCGATCTCCTCTGCTGAAAAACTAGACAGTCGGCTCCGAGTGAATGTTCCTTGCTGATTAATAAAACGTTCTAAGCCCACCAGCACTAGAATTGTTCTGCTTGCGGCTTCCTTTCGGCCGCTTTTTGTTGCTTACCTTCCAGCTCATAGACTTCAGCAAGTTTGAGCAAGGTATGTTTCAAGATATTTGGTTGCTCGTACATTGGACTGTTTGCGATCAATATCGCTGTCGGCTGCTGTAATCCATAAATTTCCACAATCCGTTCATACAATCTTTCTGCATCTTGAATGCGCCCTACTTTAATGAACAACTCAGCAAGGGCGTCATATGCCCGTGCGATTTCTGATGTGCCCTGCAACATTCCTGGGATTGGATACGCCAACGAAAAATCGCCGCAACAGACCTTAAGACTCGTCGAGAATAGCCAGCTGAGCGTCGATGCTCTCAAGCTGAGCTTGTAGATCACGGAGTTGTTGCTCCATGCCCTCGACTTTATCCTTCGGTGCTCGGTCCTTAAATCCAGGGCGATCTAGAGTCTCTTGCACTTTTGCAATTTCCTTTTGCACGGATTGTTTGCGCTGGTTCAACTTCTCTCTTGATTTGTCAACATCAATGAGATTAGCCAAGGGAATATAGATCGTCGCTGACGAGACTTTTTCATGAGCAGCTTTTGAGGGCGCCTTTTCCGATGCTCCCATCTTAAGCGGATTGACCTTGGTGCCTAGACGTTGAATATAGTTACGTCCGGTTTCAAGCCACTCTAGTTCCTTTGGATCGCTGACCGAAATAATTACTTCGGCTTCCGCGGATGCAGGCACGTTATAAGTCTGGCGCATATTTCTGATTGAGCGGATGACGCGAATCAGGAAACTCATCTTCTCTTCCGAAGCTGGATTGAGATAGCGATCGTCTTCTCGTGGATATGGCGCAAACATGACCGATATCAGTTGATCGAACATTACGTTCTTGGGAATCAAGCTCCACAATTCTTCTGTTATGAAAGGCATGATCGGGTGAAGAGCGCGCATCAAGCCTTCGAAAATCGTGTGCAGCACTTTCTTCGTCTGACCATCCGGTGCTTTGCCCTCAGCTTCTTGGCCTAATTGGATTTTTGCAATTTCAAGATACCAATCGCAGAAGTAATCCCAAATGAACGTGTACAGTTCACTGGCCACGATATGGAAATCGTAGTTGTTGTGAGCTTCATTGACCGTAGTTAACATCGTGTTGTAGCGATGAAGAATCCAACTATCGGCCAATGTCAATTTTGGAATGTCGATGCCGGATGGCTTGTAGCCCTCAAGTTGCGCCAGTACGAATCTTCCTGTATTCCACAGCTTGTTACTGAATTTTTTGTATTCGTCTAAACGATCTTCACGGAAGCGAACATCTTGATCACCTTTTACACCAATTGAAGTGAACAGGAATCTGTTTGCATCCGCGCCATATTTATCGATCATGTCGAGAGGATCGATTGTGTTTTGCTTGGATTTGGACATGCGCTTTCCATCGGGCGTTTGGATAACCGGATGGATGAGAACATGCTTGAACGGAATTGTTTTCATGAACTTAAAGCTCAGGAAAATCATCCGTGAAACCCAGAGATTGATAATTTCTCTCGCCGTGGAAAGAACAGTTGTCGGATAGAACTCTTTCAGGATTGGTGTCTCATCAGGCCAGCCTAGTGTGGCGAAAGGCCAGAGACCAGAGCTAAACCAGGTGTCAAGAACGTCTGGATCTTGCTCCAAATTCTTTGAACCGCATTTGGTGCATTCAGTCGGCGCCTCTTCAAAGGCATCCACATGACCGTTTTCACAAGTCCAAATTGGAATACGATGTCCCCACCACAACTGACGGCTAATATTCCAATCGCGAATGTTTCGCATCCAATCAAGATAAGTGGTCGCGTATCTTTCCGGAATAAATACAATACGATCGTCTTCAACCGCCTTGATAGCCGGTTCAACAAGTTCCTTCATGGAAACGAACCATTGATCCGACAGATACGGTTCGATCACTGTGTGACACCGTTCGCAGTGCCCAACGCCATGAGTGTAGTCTTGCACTTCGGCAAGCAATTCTTGCGCACCTAGCTGTTCTATGGCCATTTCACGAACTTTGAAGCGATCCTTACCTTGCAAATCAGCAGGCACGAACTCGTTGGCGCACAGCTTACCTTCCGCATCGATAACTGCGGGCTGGGCTAGTTTGTGGCGTTGACCAACTTCCCAGTCGTTTGCATCGTGGGCAGGAGTTATCTTCAAAGCGCCTGTGCCGAAATCCCTCTCGACATAGGAATCGGCAATTACTGGGATCTCTCTATCTGTTAGAGGCAAGCGAACGTTCTTGCCAACAAAGCTCTTATACCTATCGTCTTCAGGATGAACGGCAACGGCAACGTCGCCAAACATTGTTTCCGGCCGAGTGGTTGCCACAGTGAGACTGCCGGATCCATCTACTAGAGGATACTTAATCAAATAGAGATGACCGGCACTGTCTTCATGTTCAACTTCCAGGTCAGACAAGCTGGTCAAGCAGCGCGGACACCAGTTGGTGATGCGATTGCCGCGATAAATCATGCCCTCTTTGTAGAGAGTGACGAAGGCCCGATAAATCGCCTTTACATAGTTGGCATCCATGGTGAACGCCAAACGGTCCCAATTGAAGCTGACGCCAAGGCGTTTGTATTGATTGAGAATGTTATTGCCATACTCATTACGCCACTCCCAAACCTTCTCAACGAACTTTTCGCGACCAAGATCGCGCCGATTCTTGCCCTCTTTCTTCAGCTGTCTCTCGACCACAATCTGCGTCGAAATGCCGGCATGGTCCGTTCCAGGCTGCCAGAGGACGTTATAGCCCTGCATTCTCTTCAGCCGAATCAAGACATCTTGAAGAGTGCCGTTAAGGGCGTGCCCCATGTGTAAATTGCCCGTAATGTTGGGCGGCGGCAGCGCAATCGAGAACTTTGGCTTATCAGGGTTGATGTCAAGGTCAAACACGCCGTTATCGAACCAGTGTTGCGTCCACTTTGATTCGACTTCTGCGGGGTTATAAGCCATTTTTGAAGTCTCAGTTGATTTTGTAGCGGATGGTGTAGACATGATTAAGTTCTGGCGGCTCTCTGTCGTCATGGGCTGAGGTAGGAATTCGCGATTATAGCCGGGTTACGGGTCTCTCGGCAACCCGAAGGCGAGGCGAAAGGGTCAATTATTGACACAATTCGAAGGTGCTGTCTGCATCCCCAGGGATGTTAGAATCAGCCTTGGCTGGAGGCGGCCACACGTTAACCTTGACTACTCGCTGTGCCTCAGGCGTTTTACGGAACTGTCATGATCTCCAGCAATGATTTTCGACCAGGTGTGACAATTGAATACAACCACGGCGTTTGGCAGATCGTAGAAGCCATGCACGTCAAACCGGGTAAGGGCTCAGCTTTTGTCCGCACAAAAATGAAAAACGTGGAGACGGGCGCCGTTCTTGAAAATACGTTCCGGGCTGGTGAAAAGGTGCCGAGCGCTGTAGTTGAGAAGTCAGATATGCAGTTCTTGTACAAGGAAGGCGACAACTTCGTCATGATGGATGTCACCAACTTTGAACAAATTGAAGTGGCAGAAAAAACTATTGGTTCAGGTGCTGAGTTTTTGAAGGAGAGCTTGGAAGGGATCACAATTCTCAAGTTTCAGGACCGAATCATCGGTGTTGAACTGCCAAATACAGTTGAATTGGAAGTTTCGGAATGCGCTCCCGATGAGCGCGGCGACACCAGCTCTGGTGGCGGCAAACCAGCTACATTGGAAACAGGTGCCACCATCACTGTTCCTTTTCACATCAAACGTGGCGACAAGATCAAAGTCGACACCAGAAATCGTAAGTATCTGACCAGAGTGTAAGTCGTATCAACAGTAGGGGCAGCGCGGGTGAACATAGATCTAGAACAAATTCGCAGTTTACTTGCGGTTGTTAGCAGCACAGATATAACCGAACTGACTATCGAATTTGGCGAGCATCGCATCACAATTAAAAAGGGCGCTTTTGTTCAAAGCATCAACGCCGAAGTGCCGGCAGTGGCAACTCAAGCGGCGGCTTTGAAAACGGTTCAACCGTTGTCTTTTGAGCCAAAACAAGATGTGCAGCCTGCCAAAGAAGTAGTGCAAGAAGTTGCGTCAAGTATCAATGGTTTAGTGCCTGTCACTTCTCCGATGGTTGGTACGTTTTACAGAGCTGGGTCGCCAACCGCCACTCCCTTTGTAAATGTAGGTGACCACATCGCTGTCGGACAGACCGTCTGCATTATTGAAGCAATGAAGTTAATGAATGACATGCCTTCAGAAGTCAGCGGCAAAATAGTTAAGGTATGCGTCGACAACGGCACCACCGTTGAATACGGTCAACAGCTCTTTTTAGTTGATCCTAAAGGCTAATTAGAAACACGCACCCACGGTAGTTTTGATGATTCAAAAAGTCCTGATTGCTAATCGCGGCGAAATAGCCCTGAGAGTAATTCGAGCTTGTCACGAGCTTGGTGTTAGAACGGTGGCAGTGTATTCGCAAGCTGATGCTGAGTCTTTGCACGTTGAGATGGCGGATGAGGCCTTTTGTATTGGACCTCCTTCTTCGCAAAGAAGCTATTTGCACATACCGGCTCTAATCAGCACGGCGGTCGTCACAGGGGCAGATGCTATTCATCCTGGATACGGTTTTCTGTCCGAGAACGCTAACTTTGCTCAAATATGCGCCGATCACAGAATTAAATTTATCGGACCAAGCGTCGAAGCGATCAATATGATGGGTGATAAAGCGTCTGCTCGCGAAACGATGCGCAAAGCCAAAGTACCGGTGGTCCCGGGTACTCATGGTTTGGTCACTAATGAAGCGGAGGCGTTTAAAATTGCCGAGGAAATCGGCTTCCCAGTCATCGTCAAGGCTACTGCTGGTGGTGGCGGACGCGGGATGCGCGTGGCTGCGGATTCAGCGCAATTAGGCACTGCAATCGCTTCTGCCCGCAGTGAAGCGACGGCATCTTTCGGTGATGGTGGCGTCTACATAGAGAAATATTTGAAACCGATTCGGCACATCGAAATTCAAATCATGGCTGACCAACACGGGAATGTAATACACCTTGGTGAACGTGACTGTTCTGTGCAACGTCGGCATCAAAAATTGATTGAAGAATCTCCGAGTCCAGCGATCTCACCGGCGATGCGAAAGAGAATGGGTGATGCAGCTGTTCAGGCAGCCCGCTCGATTAACTACGAAGGCGCAGGCACATTCGAATTCATTTTTACCGGTGACGATTTCTACTTCATGGAAATGAATACGCGCATTCAAGTTGAACATCCAGTAACTGAATTTATTACTGGAGTGGATCTGGTCAAAGAACAAATTCGCGTTGCTTCCGGCCTGCCTCTGAGCCTAAAGCAAGAGGACGTCGAGTTCCGCGGCCATTCTATTGAATGCCGCATTAATGCTGAGGATCCAGACAAGAACTTTTTGCCGTCTCCAGGAAAAATTGATGCCTATATAGCACCAGGTGGTCCTGGAGTGCGGGTAGACAGCCACTGCTATCCAGGCTATTCGATACCGCCGTTCTACGATTCACTGGTGAGCAAACTCATTGTTTGGGGAAGAGATAGACCGGAAGCTATACAAAGAATGCTTCGCGCTCTTGATGAATATGCAATAACCGGAATTAAGACCACAATTCCGTTCCATCAAAAAGTCCTTTTGCACGAAGCCTTTCAGCGTGGAGAAGTGCATACCGACTTCGTTGAAAAGTATATGTTGCCGGCTGCTGAGAGCAGTTCGCCAAACGGCCGCAAATAGAGCCTTAAATATGATTGCGGAGCACCACTGACATGAAAATTGCTGTGGGACAGATGTCAGTCTCTCCCGAGAAAGAGATAAATCTGACGACGATCGAGGAGTTGGTGTCACAAGCTTTTGAAGCTGGTGCCAAACTAATTCTTCTTCCAGAATCTTGCATGTATGCTTCTGCTGAACCACCTGGACCCTTGAACGGAGTGGCTGAAGCAATTGATGGACCTTTCGTTAGTGCTTTGAAGAGGTTCGCTAACCTTTACAGTATCTGCATCGTCGCCGGAATTTTTGAAAGCAGTGTAGATGCAAGTCGGGTTTACAACACAGTCGTTGTCATTGATGAAGACGGTGTGTTGAAAGATTCCTATCGCAAAATTCATTTGTACGATGCATTCGGCATGAAAGAGTCGGATCGCGTCATGGCCGGAGATGGTGCAACGCTCGTGTTCCAAGTTGGAAGTTTAACATTCGGTGTGATGACATGTTATGACTTGCGATTTCCAGAATTGGCTCGTTATCTTGCATTCCAGGGAGCCCAAGCGATCCTTCTGCCGGTCGCCTGGCAAACAGGACCGATGAAAGAATCGCATCTCGAAATTCTCACGCGAGCACGCGCTATAGAAAATAATTTGTATATGGTTGTGGCAGCGCAAGTCGGTGTGAACTGCTGCGGCAATAGTATGGTTGTTGATCCGATGGGTGTGATCCAGGCGAGCGTTGCTAACAACGAATGCATTCTGGTTAGCGAGTTGCGCCAACAGCGTGTTGAAGAAGTGCGTGAGTATTCGCCGACTTTGCAAAATCGAAGAGCAGATGTTTATGCGCGTTGGCGAGACAGTAATCAGCGTTGGTACGAAGAGGTTACCAACTCGGACTGATTTTTATTCGAGAAATGGCGACTGTCCACAGTCGCCCATGATCACTTATCCGGGCGAGTTCGACCCAATGGAATGTGGAGTTTTAATCTGGATTAGTCATCGATTATCGTGATTGGAATTGAACGGAACAGATGCCTTGAGATATATTTTCAAGTCCGGACGTCCCGCTCTAAGCTGATTCACGGCTGATTCCGTTAAGCTACAACCACGCAAACCGAGTTCTTTGAGACGAAACATTTTGGCTAGACTGTCCAAACCTCGGTCAGAGATTTTAGTATTCTCCAGATCAAGTTGTGTGATCCCGGTATTGACTAGATGCTCTACACCTTTATCTCCGACCTGAGTTTGTCGCAATGCTAATAATTTCAGATTTTTCAACTCATTGATTTGGGCAAGATCATGATCTTTGATATCGCTTTTATCCAAGCGCAAAATTGTCAGTGATGGTAACTTCGAAACTGCGCTCAGTCCCACTCCTGTGAGCCAAGTACTTTTTGAGAGATTGAGTGTTTCGAGCTTAGACATTGGTGCTAGATTGGCTAATCCCTTATTGGTAATTTTCTCCTCGTCTTTTAGATAAAGGGTTTTCAAATTTTTCAATTTCGCAAGCTCGGTGAGACCCTCATCATTGACGTTAGTGCCGGACAAATCTAGTGTCTCTAAATTTTCCATGTGGCTGATTTCTTTCATGGCCCGGTTTGTAAAAATGCCCGCGCTGAGAGCCAATTTCCGAAGAGGCAGATGGATTAAGTGAGCAAGCCCTGGTCCCTGTATTTTGGAGCCGCGCATAGTAAGTTCTTCAGTGACTTTGGTGTTGTCAAATTCCTGCAGCACGGCATCGGTTACGTCAGCACTGGCGTAGATATTTTTGTCGAAATTTATGACCTTGTTGTGAATATTCTTCAGAATAAATGCTCTAGCTGTTTCTCCGTTAGCGGAAAGTGTCTCCATTCCCTCAAGCTCGTGCACCGGTTGCGGTGCTTCTGGCGGTTCTATGACATGCATGACAAATGTAATAATCAACGCGCTGACAGCAACGAGCAGTACAACCCCTGAGAGTAAGAGCCATGTTTCAGGCTGTTTCCATCGATGTGACTTTGTAGAGGACTTTCCAATTCTCTTTCCTGATTTTGCGGTCATCAACGCCTTTTTTACTTCGCCCATCGATTGGAATCTTTCGTATGGTTCTTTTTCGAGACACTTACTCACAATCGCCTCGATTTCTACTGGCAAGCTTCTTTCTATAGAGCGAACCGATGGAGCTATTGTGCTAATTTGGCTAGACAAAAGTTCATATGTTGTATTTCCAGCAAACGGCGTAGAACCAGTCAACGCCTCAAACATAACGATGCCTAAGGAGTAAATATCAGATCTGTTGTCGACCCGTTTTCCTGTTGCTTGCTCGGGGCTCATGTACCTTGGACTGCCGAAGACCTCACCGGTTTTTGTCAAACCCGCCGATTGGTCGGCCAGATCAACGATCTTGGCGATGCCAAAATCTAATATCCTTACTTGGTTGGTGTTGTCACTAAGCATTATGTTGGTCGGTTTCACATCACGATGCAAAATATTCTTCTCGTGCGCATGTTCCAGCCCATCACAACACTGTAAGAATATGCTCAAAAACTCTCTTACTGGCAGTGGTCCTTGCGTTTTGATTAAGTGGGCCAGTGTTTGTCCGTGAAGATACTTAAGCACCATATACGGTTGCCCTGATTCTGTCACGCCGTAATCTCTCAATTTGACAATGGCCGGATGGTCGAGTGCGCTGATCACTTTGGCTTCCTGATTAAAGCGGCGCAGGATGTTCTGCTCGACTTTGTTGGCACGGAGCATTTTGATCGCCACTATGTCGTTGAGCAGTCGGTGGCGCGCTTTATATACTATGCCATTGCCGCCAGAACCAATCTCCTCCAAGAATTCATAGTGTTCTGAAAGACGCTCTCCTAGCGCGCTTGTTAGATACATGCCATCGTCTGGACAGTTTGAAATACTGATCGGTAATTTAAGACCACACTTCGGACAAACGTGAAATAGATTTTCCTGATCGGGAGAAGAGGAATCTTGTTCGATGCTGTGATGTGGTTCATCAGAATTGGTCAAGATCTTCGCTCATTCTGTCTATAAATGTGATATCTGGTCGCTCTTTGTGGAGCTTTTCTCGGTCTGATAGGCCAATATTATTGCCTGCTACAAGAAATTTCAGGCTGGGCATATTTTTCAGGACTAGCAACCCCTTTCCGGTTACCTGCGTTTCTGAAATGTTGAGCTGTTCGATGTTTGTCTTCAATAAATTTGAAATGGTTTTGTCGGTCACGTTCGGATCTTCTTTAAGATCCAAAATCTTTATGTTCTTTGACGACTTTAAACCGATCAATTGAAGATCACCGATTATATGACTTTTTCGAATTCTCAGCTCTCGCAAAACGGGCATGTTCGCTAGTTTCTCCATGCCCTTAGCTGTTATTGAAGCATTGTATTTGAGATTCAGACATTCGAGCTTTTTGATTTTCGCAAGGGCATCTATGCCCCTATCTGACACCGGCACCGACTTCAGTGACAGTCGCTTTAACTGCGGTAAACCAACCAGCTGATCAAGTCCAGCGTCAGTGATGTCTGTATGGCTCAAATTTAGTTCTTGCAGGTGTTTCATATTCTTGATTTCAGACAAGCTTCGATCTGTAATGGAGGTTCCGTATAGGTCAAGCTGACGCAGCGGTAGATGAATCAAGTAAGCAAGACCCGGACCGGTCAGCGTGTCCCCACGAAATCTAATCTGTTCGGTGACCTTGCATTCCTTGAAAGGGCTCAAACCAGAGTCGCTTAACAGCAAGTTGCTCAGATCGACGAACTTGTCACCTATGTGTCTTTGGATGAGCTCCTTTGCAGTAGCGTCTGCCGTGGCAGTTTTCTTTGCACTTACTGTCCCGATTATTGTGTCAGTATCGTAGACTGCGGAAATGTTTGACAGTGCTTTATCTGTGGCTGATATCTCTTCTTTCCTTGTCACAAGCATGATCAGGAAGCCAATTGATAGCAGAATTATGCAGGTCGAAACGATGATAATCTTCAGTTCAAACTTTTTAGTATTTAGCTTCTGATTTTGTTTTTCATCTGTTGTATTCAGTATCAAGTTTTTCTTGCCGCTTTTAACATCAAGAAGAGCTCGCTTAAAGTCGCTCATAGACTGGAACCGATCTTCCGGACTTTTGGCAAGCGCCTTGGACACGACAGCATCAATTTCAGGAGGAATGGATTTGTCGACCGTGCTCAGAGCAGGAACTTGTCGACTGATTTGGTTGCTGATCGTGTCGATAACATTGAGACCGGCGAAAGGAGGACTGCCACTGAGTATTTCGTACATGACAATGCCCAAGGAATAAATATCTGAACGCTCGTCTAGTTTTTTACCTAATGCTTGTTCCGGGCTCATGTAGAGTGGACTGCCGAAGATCTCTCCGGTTTTTGTCAGGGATGCAGACTCAGAGGCGGTGAGATCGAGAACTTTAGCAATGCCAAAATCTAAGACCTTAATTTCTAAACCGCTCTCAGTTCGTTCGAACATGATATTGCTCGGCTTGATGTCTCTGTGGAGAATGGAGTTTTTGTGAGCGTACTGCATCGCATCGCAAATTTGGATGATAATCTCCAAGCTGTCGGCAATTGAAAAGGTTCCGTGCCAATTAACTGCTTCCGCCAGGCTTTGACCAGCCACGTAATCTAGCACCATATGTAGTTGCCCAGATTCTGTTGTGCCAAAATCTCGCAGGCGCACAATGCCTCGATGATCCAGTGAGCTTATTAGTTTCGCCTCTTGTTCGAAACGTTTTTGACTCGCTTGATTCATACTGTTGGCGCGCAGAGTTTTGATGGCAACGATTTGATTCAACAAGCGATGCCGTGCTTTGTATACTATCCCAATACCGCCGGAGCCTATTTCTTCGAGAAATTCATATTGCTCCGCAAGTTTGTCGACCACCAAATTTGCTAAAAACGTTCCGTCATTTGGACAGCTTGTAATACTGATCGGCAGCTTCAGACCGCACGTCGAACAGATGTGAAAACTACTTTCCAACTCAGGTGGAGAGGAAGGTTGTTTAAGTGGAGGATTTGGGTCATCAAACGTAGTCAAATCTTCCCTCATTTATCACGACTGCTAAGTCGGTCGGTTTTCCGCGATGTTGCCTGTTTTCCTTGTCCGCGCTTTCAGAAAGGACTACGGAAATAAGTCTAGATCTGGAATTTTGGGCGCTTCTTTTTTACTGACAGCACATGCGGTCTAAGTTTGCCAAATTCCTTGATACCAGCCTCGGTTATTGGACCTTCAGTCACTTTCAACGTCCTCAAGTTTTTGTCTTTCGCCAAAATCATCAATCCACGATCGGTTACTTTCGTGTGCTCAATGAGTAAATCTGATATGCCGCTTTTGGCAATTAACTCCATGCCCGCGTCTGAGACTCCCGTTCCACTGAGATTCAGTTCGGTTAGAGCAGGGCACCGACGGACAAAATCTAAATCTCCATCCTTCAAAAATGAATTGTTCTCTAGGTTCACTTTACTCAGTTTCGGTATTTTGCAGAGATATTTCAAACCCGCCGGGCTAATGTTATTGCATTCCATTAGTCCGATCGTGGTTAGTTTTGGCAGAGTGCTGAGTTCCTTTAGACCAGCATCGGTTATGGTCGTATTTTGCAGGTCTATGTTGTCGAGACCTTTGAGTTGCGCAATCGCAGAGGCAGATTTATCAGTAACTCTATTTTCTTGAACGTTCAGAGACTTTAGCAAGGGCATTTTTTTCAAATGAGCGTAACCCAAGTAGGTGATCCGCAAATTTCGTCCGCACTCCACCGTATCTAGTGTGCGTATATCAGCTATGTTGGCCATGCCCTCGTCGGTAATTCTGTCAGACCTAACGGAAATTCTTCTTAGCTTTGTGCCAACCAATTGCTTCAACCCGGCATTTGTAATTTCAGAACTATCGATCTGCAATTGTGCCAGATAAGGCATGTGAATTAGTTCAAGAAATACGCGGTCAGAAACGCTTGATCCATTTAGACTCAGGTTATTAACTGGATATCTGATCAAATACGCCAATCCTGGTCCTTTCACAAAGGACTCTTCAATATCGATCCAGTCGCTAGCAGCTCTGCCGGTACCAAATTCGTCCAGAGCTTTATCTGTACAAGGTTCCCCCCTTAGCCTGACATGCCTTGGCGCGTCAGGATCGGGATGGGTGCGGTGACGTCGAATCAACACGCGTGCAGAATTGTTGGCTTTCAAGTTGCTGTCAGCTTGCAATTTTTGGTCATTGTCTTCTTGCACTGCTTTTTCTTCTAGAATTTTTGCTTGTTCAAGTGCAAGTCTCGCTTGTTCTTGTTGCCACATTAAGAAGCCGCCCGTGAGTATTGTAAAAACCAACAAGATGACACAGCACCATAGGACAGCCCGGCTCATTTGACGAGTGGTCAACTTAGGAGTTTGATCTTTTCCTCCTTGAGACGGTTTTGTGCTTGGCTTAGAAATTTCTACTCCAGCCAGCTGGTCTCGCATTTCTGCCATCGATTGAAAGCGCTTATCAGGGTCTTTCTGCAGGGCTTGAGACACTATCTGTCTAAGGCTGGTTGGAAACTCATCTGTTGATCTGTCCGTTAGTGAAGGTGCCTTGGAATTTATCTGTTGAAAGATGACATCAAGGGCAGTGGCTCCTCGAAAGGGAGGTGTACCGGTTAAGGCCTCGAACATAACGCATCCCAACGAATACACATCGGTTCGTTGATCAAGTTTCATGCCAGTAGTTTGTTCCGGACTCATATAGGCGGGGCTTCCCAAGACTTCGCCTGTTTGCGTGAGACCTTTCTCCGACTCATCGGTCAGTACTTTCGCGATACCGAAGTCAATCAGTTTTACAGATGGTTGCTGATTTGCTGATTCTGCCACCATTATGTTGCCCGGTTTTAAGTCACGATGAAGAACACCCCGTTCATGTGCATGAGCAAGTGCGTCAGCGGCTTGGACGAATATACTCAGGGCGGTTCCCAGCGGAATCGGTCCCAGTTGGTAAATCATTTCTGAGAGCGAAAGTCCGTCGATAAAATCGAGCACCATATATGGTTGCCCGTTTTCGCTGAGACCATAGTCACGCACATGAATTATATTGACATGGTCTAGTGCTGTAAGCGACTCGGCTTCTCTTCTGAACCTCTTTACGTGCGCATCATCAAGACGACCGGTTTGGATCATTTTTATGGCCACTTTCTGATTCAAAGCAAGATGTTTTGCTTCATAAATGACGCCCATGCCGCCTGTGGCAATGACTGAGGTAAATTCATACTGGTCTGCTAATTTCCTACCAATCTCTCCTGCCCCTAGAAACGATGTGCCGTCGTTGGGACAGATAGTGACATTCGATGACACAGACAAGTTACACAATGGGCAGACTCTGCCCTCGCTGAGACTCGAACTTTGGCTTGTCTTAGGTCGTGCGTCCGCTTCCATGTCAGGCGTACTTCACCAGTTTATTTAGTGGGTTCATTGGTCGATGTTGATCCCTTTTTCGCTAGATCAACTTTCACTTCTAGATCTGGTCGTGCCAATTTGAGATCGTTGATCGCTTTGGCTGTAAGAACGCAGCGATCCAAACTAACGCTTTTTAGACCCGGCATCAGAGCAATCGTCGACAAGGCTTTGTCGGTAACTAACGTGCCATCCAAGTGTAATTCCTTAAGTGTACTTTTTGAAAGACCCTTGATTGCAGCGTCTCCAATCTTGCAGTCGACCACGCTGAGCGATTTTAGCGCTTTGTTCTGCCCCAGAAAAATAACGATGGAATCAGTCACTAGCGTTTTATTCAAAGATAAAACTTGAAGATTCGGCCATTTGGCAATGATATAGGCAGCAGTCGAACCCACTTGGTCGCCACTTAAATCAAGCTCCTTGAGCTTGTTCAATCCAATTATTTGAACAAGTCCATTGTCCGTTATTGGTGTATTGGCTAAGTTAAGATACTCCAGATTCTCCATGTGCTTGATTTCCTCAAGTCCACGATCTGTCATAGCTGAACCCCGCATCGACAGGCGTTTGAGAGGCAGGTGAATCAGGTTTGCCAGACCTGGACCTTGCACGGCTGCCTCATCTAGAATCACTGAACTCGGTTTTGTTGGTTCACCAAAGTATTCCAACATTTTGTCCGTCATTTTAACGTTGCGCAAGTTCACTTCGTCGGAGTTTGCGCTGCTCATGATCGCCCTCTGCGCGGTAACGGCTTCGTCGACTATCTCGGGGACAGGCGGCGGTGGCGGTTTCTTGATCGATGAGTAAACAAAATATCCAGACGTGGATGCCAGAATTAGCAGCGTGATCAGCGCAAACATCAACGCTTTAAATTCATATCTCTTTTTGTTTACGACCGCAAAATCTTCTTGAAGTGGATTGCTTGTCTGTTTCTTTCCTAATTTGGAATTGATCAAGACTTGCTTAAGGTCTCCCATCGATTGGAATCTTTTTTCAGGGTCTTTTTCAAGCGCTTTTGCCACGATCTCTTCAATATCGTTTGGAAAATCTTTGCCTAAAGAACCTTCTCTCAAGCTTGGTGCTTGGTCATGTAGCTGTCTAAATATGGTCTCAATGGAACTGCCACCTACAAAAGGTGGGGCACCGGTCAACGTTTCATACATAACGCAGCCAAACGAATAAATGTCTGATCGTCTGTCGAGTTTCGTTCCTGATGCTTGTTCCGGACTCATGTAGAGAGGACTACCGAACACTTCGCCCGTTTGCGTCAAATTTATTCCTGCGGTGTCGTAGCCTGGATCAGCTATTTTGGCAATGCCGAAATCGACGATCTTGACGAGCGGCGGTCCAGACGGTCTGTGCACCAGCATAATGTTGCTGGGTTTAAGATCTCTGTGCAGCACGCCTCGAATGTGGGCATGTTCAAGTGCATCACAAGCCTGAATGAAGATTTCCAAACCGTCTGCGACCGGCAGCCCAGCGCTCTTTTCAATTTCGTTTGACAGTGTATTGCCTTCAATGTAATCGAGCACCATATGCGGTTGCCCTGATTCTGTCACACCGAAATCCCGAACCCGAACGATTGATGGATGATCAAGCGCGGTAACCGCTTTTGCTTCCTGCTGGAAACGGCGCACACTAACTTCGTCTAGTCGATTGGTGTGAAGCATTTTGATCGCAACAGTCTGGTTCAGCGCTAAATGGCGGGCCTTGTATATCACTCCCATTCCACCCGACCCGATCTCAGCCAAAAACTCGTATTGGTTTGACAGCTTCCCTTCCAGATCGGCATTGTTGATCAAAACCGTGCCGTCGTTGGGGCAGACGGCTATTTCGGTCGACAATTTCAAACCGCAAGTTGGACAAATACGCCGGTTGGTCAGCTGCACCGGCTCAGCTTCTGGGGATGATTGAAACGGCTTCTGATTAGGGGTGCCCTGTTCCACAGAGGTATCTCGCAAAATTGTTCTAACCTGAGCAATATTCCCGGCTAAGCGGTTTTTTACTTAGTTTAGGATGACAACGTCACGTTGACCAACGCACAAAAGTTTTAGCCCAGAGTCTTCCGGCATGCGCGTTGCCGCTTTGACGTATAGATCCGCAATCGCCTTATTTCCATCACCAAGCTTGGTTGCTACTGCGATTGCTGAAATCCAGGATTGGCTTGCTTTGCGATATTGATGGTTGATCTCATACAATTGAGCTTCTTCCACATATTTACGAAATTGTGTTTCTTCTGCTGACCTTTTGCTTAGTGTCGTGGATATTAAGTTTGCCGCGACTATAATTCCAATTGCCACCAATGCTAATCTACCTCTGGGGCTGCTGCAAATGCGAGTGAGCGATTCAAGCGCCGCAGATTTTGTTTCGCTACTTGCCGATCGTTTGGGCTCGTCGTTCGTTGGCAGACTATCCTGCGGGGATTGGGGAGAAGTCGATTGCGAAGCAGAATCGCCTGATGTGGCGCTGGAACCAACTGCAGTGTGATTCGGATCGCTTGATTCGCCGCCTGGATCTCTGGCAGATGACTCCGTTGACGCGCTGCTTGAGTCGTCCACGCCAGTGTCCACCAACTGATCCCGATCAGTGTTCAGACGTACTTTTTGAATGGAGTCTTTGAATTCCATATATTTGCTGCCTAGTAACTCTTCGATTGTACGGTCTAATTCTGTCAATTTTGCGTCTTGAACCAAAACAAGCCAAGAATAAGAAAGCCTTCTATAGATAGCCGCCGTTGAAACGAGCGTCAGCTTGTGCCTATTGTCTAATCGTCTGGTCTTCACTTTTGGGAAAACCGGTCACCTTGCCCGGTACTACCAGTGGTGCATGCACACTTAAGGAATTCAATGCTCCGTTGGAGCGTAAGGGCTGAAGCTATGAGTTTGTAGACAAACAGTCTGGTTCAGTGCTAAATGGCGTGCCTTGTAAATCACTCCCATTCCAGCCGACCCGATCTCAGCCAAAGAACCATATTGTTTTGACAGCTTCCCTTCCAGGTCGGACTAGAGGTGTCCTCTTCCACAAAGGTTTCTCGCAAAACTGTCCTAACCCGCCAATATTCCTTTTTTAAGCGTTTTTTTTACTGGGTTTAATATGACAACGTCACGTTGAGCAACGCACAAAAGTTTTTTCCCAGACTTGTTATAGAATAGACTTCTCGCCCAATTTTGTGGCTCCGTAGCTCAATGGTGGAGCAAGCGACTCATAATCGCCAGGCTACAGGTTCGAACCCTGTCGGAGCCATTTTTTTATAGCCTATGGTACGATATGACCATATCATATGACCATAGGCAGAATTCATGACCAAGTTTCAGCGTATCATTGCAGCAGGTGAATTTAAGGCCAAATGCCTTGAACTAATGGACCATGTGCAAAGAACGAACAGTCAGATTGTGATCACCAAACGAGGGAAACCAATTGCAAAGCTATCTTCGATGGCTGCTGAAGAACGCGAGTTTTTTGGTTGCATGAAGGGTTCAGCCAAAGTCGTCGGCGACATAATATCGCCTATTGGCACTGACTGGGAATCAAATGCCTGAAAGGCCCGTAGTTTTAGATACCCATGTATGGATCTGGGCTGTGACTGGTGATTCTGCGCTCAAGCTTCCGGCTCGTCAATTAATTACTGATGCGTTGAAGGCAAGTACTGTATTGGTACCAGCGATCTGTGTCTGGGAAGTGGCGTTACTTTGCCGAAAGCAGCAGCTTCAGCTAACTCAACCAGTCCACGAATGGATTAGAACTGCGTTGGAAAAACCTGGATTCTTGCTCCTCAAGCTCGATTCCGATGTGGCAGTTGAATCGACTCAGTTGCCTGGCACATTTCATCAAGATCCTGCAGACTGTATGATTGTAGCTAGCGCCAGAATTTTTAACGCGATCCTTTTGACAAAAGATGCTCGAATTCTTGAATACGGCAAAGCCGGGCACGTAGACGCTGTAAGCAGTGGATGATTTTTCGTCCGCTCGTTCGACAGATTGTTTCCTGGGCTCATGCGGGATGTCCTCAATTTGCTCCTGGAGCATGGACTCAATTGCAAAAATCGAATTGGACACAAAGTTGGTGATTCAGAAATGGCTAGGTTGAGCCATTTAATGATCTGAAATTTGTCGAATTTGAGCTTTGCTTCAGGAGCCAGATGTAGCGATAGAATGGGGCAGTGAACGATCGGCAAAAAATGGTACGGCTGTGCGGCAAACAGTTTGGATTCACCTCGCCAGCGCCCTTCTCGGGCTGCTTCTCAGCAGCTCTGACAGAGCGACTGCGGCTCCGGAGAAAACCGGACAAGCATCAGCTTATCAGCTAAAGCAGCGCTCCACCCAGTTGGGATTGGTGACGGTGCTGGTTGGCTCGGGAGGTTTGAGGGCCACTAATGAGGGCCGGGGCTACACAGTGGTAAGCCGTCCACCAAAATGGGATGTGATCATCGTAAGACCGAAGGACAAACTGGTGTCCTCGATGTCGTTAGAAAAGTGGTGCCAACCGTCGACCTTGCTTGTGATGCTTACTGCCGGCGGGTGGGACGGTGACTTCAGCCATATGCCCGCCACCGCTTGCAGCGTATGTGCCATGCCCGGGCGCCGCTACCTGTGTTCATATGCCCAGCCCATGAGAAGTCCTAAAGACTTACTAGTCGATGAAAATCTGGTGAAAGCCCAGCGCTACAAGAAGAAAACGATTCTCACAGTCCTGGAGCTGCACGTGCCGGATCCCGCGCAAAGGATTTTGCAAAAATTGTACGGCACTCCTGGTGCCCCCGGTGTTCCTGCCATTTTTGAAAATACAATGGTGGATGGCCAGAAGAACGTGAGCCTCACCACCCTTGCTTGCACCATGGTGCGGGCGCCGGGTGATGCTTTTGCCGTTCCCAAAGACTATCGTCAGGTAGATCCACGTCTTTTGATTGTCAGTCCCGATGAACGAAAAGAATTTGACAGCCTGGGAGCGGACATGGATGTGGGTAGACGCTTCGGCCAGCCAAAGTCGTCAAAATAGGCTAAATGCTAAAAACAACCTGGATTAGAGGGTAAAAAGTGGCAAAAATTCTGCTCGTAGAAGACGATCCTAAGCTTGCAGTTTCGTCTGCGACGAAGATTCAATGAAACGTCACTTTAAAAAATCACCATCGCTCTTTCTAAGCGCATTTCTGACTGCTTTAGCTTTGAGTAATTTGCAAAACATTGAGGCGCACAATGAAGAGACTTTCCCGAGCAAAGAAACAGACGTTTGTCGCCGCTATAGCGTAAAGATAGAAGACCTGCTCTTTCATCATCAGGATCAGCAAGCTTTGGTACTGGCTGGGCAGGCTATTCAGCAAGATAAAAATTGCGCTAAAGCATATATGCGGAAAGGCTTTATCTTGGCTAACTTAGACAAGCCAGAGGAGGCGATTAATTTCTTGCGTTCTGGTTTTAAGCTATGCCCAAATTTTCCTGAACATTGGGCCTGGTGTGCCCTAGCTCAAGCCCTCTTTGAAGTACACCAGGAGAAACAAGCGTTTGAAGTGCTCGACAAAGGTCTCATTCACGCCAGTGGTAAACATTTTATCTATGACGTTCGGGCTCGTATGCATGCAGAAATGAATAATTTCGATCTGTCCATTAAAGACTTTACGACGGCAATTGATACCTGCCCAGATAAGAGCAAAGGCGACTATCGAAGCCGCGGACTCACCTACATGCGCATGCACCAATATCAAAAGGCGATTTCCGATTTTGATCAAGCAATTAAATACGATTCTAAAAACGCCTATTTTTATACCAGCCGATCCAAAGCTTACGAAGCGCTAGGAAAAACCCAAAGAGCAAAAATTGATGCTGCTGAAGCCAAGCGACTAAGCACTGTGGATGAGTTTTAGGATCTGAAGTGGTGATCCAATCTATGGCTCGACCGGAAGGACGTGATTGTCTCCAGTGACTTTGTCACGGTGTGGTAACGGAGAGCCTGGTTTGATAAATTCGATACTCGATTCTCAGTCTAAGAAAACTGCGCCATCGCAGGCAGTGCCCAACAAGAACTTGGCAAGTCTGGTGCCATCCCAACAGCACCCCCCCGCTCGTTCAGGCTTACGTCACCTTATTTCAACAAACGAACATGCACAGTCAAGCTAAAGCTTTTCAGGATAAAGAACAAACATTTGCCAGCCAGCTTAACAGTGCCAGTGCAGGTTTAGCCCGCAACATTGGGGGGCATGAGACTGCAAATGGATCGCAAATGAGCTGTAAGCATCCTAAGTGGCGTAAACTGGTAATGGACTCATGGGAAAGTAGTCAATATCAACTTGTGGTCGACTGACTACACTGCCATTATCAGGACACTTATCTCGGTGTTTAAAGGATTGGTTAAGCGATGGAACAAACAGACGTCAGCTATCAAATTGCAGTGGGGCAAGCGATAGCGACTGTCAGGAAATCGCGAAAAGTGAGCCAGTCGCTCCTGGCGCTGAAGGTTAAACTGTCAACGCCTAAACTGGTTGCTATCGAGCAAGGGCAAGCTGCATTCAATCTTCAAAATGTGCAAAAGATCGCCACAGCGTTAGGCATTGAAACCGCCGACTTGCTTCAGATCGCTGAAAGGATGAAAGTTCAAATTCTGGAACAGGAATAGCGCTGCTACTCCGCCATTCCACAGATTTGTGGATTCTCGTTCGCATTTCCACAGTCAGATACTGCATTGCGCGGTAGCTTCAGTGCAAGTGCTAAAAGTATCAACTACTGTTTGTTGACAATATTCATTCGTTTCAAAACATAGCGTGCATTATCTGATTTGTTGGGACCAAAGATAGTCGATGGCTTGGAAATGCTTTGGCAGTCAACCTAAATACATTCAGCTCAAAAGTTTTTTTGGTGACAATCCTATGGTTTTGCTGCATTCACGCATCATATGCGGTGCCAGTAGCGGACAAGGATATGACCGAAGCACGACGTCTTTATCGAAATGCTGAACAATCAAAGTCTGTAGCTTTGTGTTCAAGGAAGATTGCTGCTGGAGAAAATCTGGCTCAGTATTGCATTCCGCATTATTAGGAAAGTTGATTGTTCCTATTAGCTCAACAAAAGCGCAGCCTTTCGACTGCGCTTTGATTGAACTAGCCTAATTAACGTGCTTTCTAGAATCGAATTGAAGATTCACGATCGATCATAGAATTATTGACCATCGCGGTTAATCTGTCTTTGGACTCGATTCTCTTCTTGATTCAATTGCTGTTGTTGAGCAGAGGTAATGTAACCTCCGTTGGCACGAGCATCCGCTTGCTCTTGCCGCCGAATTGATTGATCCTCACGGTTCAACTGAGCATAATGTCCATCCAAATTTCCTTTGTCGGCCTGGACTTGACTGTTGAGATTGCCATCTCGATTCAATACTTCATAGCGGCGGGGATGGTTGTTTGCGAAATTTCCGTTACCATTGCCGCCATACCCAATCCCACCAGGGTTCCCGCCGCCACCAGGCATTCCGCCCCCACCAGTGTAGTCTCGGCGAATTTGGTTATTTAAATGATTTTCTTCGTGATTCAATTGACGTTGCTGACCACTGGTGATGTAGCCACCGTTGAAGCGAGCGTCAGCTTGCTCTTGTTGTTTGATTGCTCGATCTTCGCCTTTCAGTCGACCATAGTTGCCACCCAACTGCCCTCGATCATTGTTCAGTCGATTATTGATGTGATTGTCTCTTCCCAGCACTTCCGAGCGACGTGGGTGCTGCTGTCCCCAGCCGCCTGCGAATGATGCTGTTGTGCTAGACACCGTCATGACAGTCAGGAGCAGTGTCGTTAATGCGAGTCGTCGTTGCGACTGAAATAGGTTATCCATAACATTTACCTCTAGAATGCGATTCTCAAAATCGCTTGAAAAATACATAGTGATCTCAGGGGTCATATTCAAGTAACGGCTTTAACAGCCAAAAGGTTCAATGTTTTCTGTTAAGCCTGTGTTAGCAATTCGTGGCAGTTTTGTGAATCGCTGGATCGGTCTGCCTACGCCTGTTCTCACAGTCGAGGTGGTTCGGAGAGAACGAATCCATTCTAATATTCAAGACCAACGGTGAGACGATTAACCGCAGTTTTGAACTTTGCTAAATCTACTTGCTGGCATTAAAAACTGAACCTGACCGCTAAAAAGAGGACGTCAAGCAGGGAAGCCATGAGTCTTTAAATGGTATTTTGTTCTGCCCATCTCTCTCGAAAGGAAGCAAAAATGCGTTTCAACATCACGTCCTTGCTGTGTGCGAGCCTCTGCACATTTATTTGCAATGGTGCACTCGCTGAGAACGAGAAAATGGTTTTCGCTGTAGACGTGATTCGCCATGGTGATCGAGCACCGATCGGCGCCATTCCCACGGCTCCTTACACTGGACATACCGCACTGGGACAGCTGACTCCGCTCGGGATGCACCAAGAATTCGAATTGGGCACTAAGCTTCGCGAGCAATACGTGGACCGCCATGGATTGTTGCCAGACCATTACTCTCCGGAAACTATGTATGTGCGATCAAGCGACATCGATCGCACGCTGATGAGCGCTGAGTGTGTTCTTTTGGGGTTGTATCCTCCGGGCACAGGTCCATCACTCGAAGCGAAAGCTGCACTTCCTGCCGCCTACCAACCTATTCCAATCCACACGATACCCAGAAACGAAGATAATTTGTTGGTTATCGATTTCAATCCAAAACTCGCTCCCACTGTAAACGAGTTTGTGCATGACACGCCTAGCTGGAAAGAGAAAACAACAAATCTGCAACCACAACTAAAGCGCTGGCACGAGCTCACGGGCATTAATCTTTCTGGGCTTCGTGATGTCGGTGGATTGGGAGATACGTTATTCATCTATCAACAGCACCACGTGCCGTTGCCGAAGGGATTGTCGAATGCTGATGCTACTGAAATCATGAAGGAAGGAGAATGGGCATTCGCCGAATCTTTTAAACCACATCAAGTCGGCGATGTGACAAGCCATGAGCTTCTCAAAGCTATCGTGGACTATTTTGAGGAAGCCAGCCAAGAGAAGAGTAAGTTGAAATTCGTTTTGTTCTCGGGACACGATACAACAATCGCCGGACTTCTGAGTGCTCTGCGTGCGCCGGGCACGGGTCGTCCACCGTATTCCTCTGATTTGAACTTCGCTTTGTTCAAGGAAGGCTCAGAATACAAAGTCAAAATCAACTTGAATGGAAAACCGATCACTTTGCCTGGTACTACCAGCGGTGAATGCACACTGAAGGAATTCAATGCTCTGTTGGAGAGTAAGAGTTGAAGCTATGAGTTTAGGGGTTTGCTTCTGTCGAACGAGAAAGTGCGGGGAAGGCAAGGAAGAGTGGATAAAAATTGGATACCAAATTTTAAAACGGTGATTCTCGTACTTGGCTTGTGGCTCGTTCGAAGCCAGAGCTGCGCAGCCGAGCAATTAAATCCACACGCCAGCGTGATCTCAATCCCCGCCCAAACCAAATTTCGAGTGCTGATGAGCGCACCATTAAACACCGACACGGTCCAAGAAGGGGACAAATTTCTTGCCAAAACTTCGGAAGATTTAAGCGTCGATGGGGTAGTCGCACTACCAGCTAACTGTTTGGTTGAAGGCGTGATTTCCAATGTGAAACGTAATCGCTATGTATCAACGCCAACGCAACTGAAGATTAACTCCGTAACAGTCCCCGAAGGTCTCTCGATTCCTCTCGTTGCGAACATCGTCAATCATGGCGGAATGGCTCGACTGCGGCGCGGACACATGGAAATAGCCTTTCAGGCCAGCCGCCCATACCCAGGATGCTTCATTGGTGCTGTTCCTGAAAACTTGCGTTTGCAAGACTTTAACGTCACCAATCTGTCTGCTAAGCGAAATCAGCACATTGATCTGCAAGTTGGTGACGAGTTGACCATCGAGCTTGCAGAGGAGCTCCGCGTCCCAGCGTTTTAGGATAGCCCAATAACCTGAAGCGCCCACTGGGTTGGATTTCATCTTCTTAGCGAGAAATTTCTGTCTCAGCCAAAGTTTTGCCAAAACTGGAATCTATTGTAAGTGCATAACCGACGGGGAGCATTTACTAAAATGACATTCGAACAACAGAACCAAGTTGAAAGAATCTCCACCAGCCCGACGCATCATAGCGCTGCCTCCATTGCTCAAGAAGCCTGGGCTCCGCGCTCAAGTCACGAGCACACCGCATCCCCAGTGCAAAAGCTTTCCGACATGCAAAATGCACTCGATCAGGGTTTCGCGACAGTCGGCAATCTCTTTGGTGGTTTTGTTCACGGTATCGAGGATGGTGTTAAAACCGTTGCTAACGAAGTTCAACATGTAGTGGCACCGCAGTCATCAACTCAACCCGCTGAACAACAACCTGCGCAACCAGCTCCATCTGAATCAGGCAGTTCAAGTCAAGAAAGATTGGGACACCTGGGCAATTCCATCGCCGACTCTATCGGACAGCATGTTGCAGAAGCTTTGAATCCAGCTGAGCAGCTCGCTCACGGTATGCAATTCGGGATCGGGCTTGTGAAAGGACTCGGTGATCTAGCGAATGAAGCTGGGGCTGCGATTGGCTATGGCGTTACGCACCCTGGAGAAACGGTCGCTAAAGCCGGACAAATAGCTGAAAAGATCGGCGAAAAAGTTGCTGGCACTCTGGCAACTGCCGAACACGTTGGAGAGCAGATTGGCAACGGCGACATCAAAGGTTTGACTGAGGATGCCCAGCAATTAGGTAAGTCCATTGAAAGTGGAGTGGACGCTGCGGTTAAAGGCGCTGACTACTTAATTTCAGCAACACCGGAAGATCAAGGCAAATTCCTCGGACACTATGTTTTGCCCGGTGTCGCTATCGGTGTGGTCACAGAAGGAGTTGGCACTGCAGCAATGGGTGCGGCAATGGGCGCGATGGGCGTCGGCGAAGCGGCGCTCGGAGCGGGAATCGCCGTGACTGGAGTGTCAGAGGCGGGAATTGCTCTCACCGGCGGTGTGGAAATGGGAATCGGCGTGACCGGCGTGAGTGAAGCAGGAATCGCTTTGAGTGGAGCGACAGAAGTGGCAGTCAATTTCGTTGGTGGTGCCGCAGAGTCTGGTCTCATGCAAATCGGAAAATCGGTATTAAGGACTGTAGATCACGCCGTCAAAGAAGGTGAGCAAGGCGTAAGAGGTGCTGCGAAAAAAATCAAGGAAGCGTTTGATAATGGCCACGAAACGGTGAAAAAAGCCGCAGAAGTAGGCAATCAAGCCAGCAATGCCAATTCTGCTGCCAAGCAAATTGGTGAAGCAAGTGCTAAAGCAGTGGCAGCGGATCCTTCACTGGACTCAACGCTCCCCAATCTGGAAATCATCACAGAGCCCCTCAACTCTGATTTCCAGGAAATCGACCGCCTATTTGGCAAAAACTTGAAGCCAATTACTGACTCCAAAGAATTCGAGAAGCAAATCAATAAATTGATAAAGAACTTAGAACAATCATCGAAATCCAATCCGAAAAATATGACTAGAGAAGAACGCGAAATTGCCGAAGCAATCAAAGACTCCAGAAATAATGAGGACAACGTCTACTCAATTCTTGACCGCGATGTCAAAGCTATTGCAGTTTAGGAGGTCTTGTAAGTTAGTAAGTTTAGTAAGTTAGGCGTTTGTTTTCGGTGTTTTTGTTTGGCTGCTTGCCACTTGCGTCTCGCCCGGCCTAATTACGTGAGTCACCGTTTGTCCGACGTCTGCGACACTGTTGTAATGGGTCCACTGCTTGGACCCTGAACTGTTGGCATAGAATTGACCGTTCTCGCCCACGATACCTGTGTGATCGTTGTTTCCGAAGATCACAACGTCTCCCGGTTTAGCGGCGTTCAGAGCTACTTCGTGACCACCGTTGGCGAGCAGTTGTTGCCCCATAGTTTGCACAGAAGGTGAATCAACACCCGTGACGCCGGATTGTTTCAGAACGTGGCAGACTGATTCTGCGCAACCTAAATTACCGTCTTGGGTCGTTGCGACCATACCTGGCTTGTCGTTCCAAAGCTGTTGATTGACGTCGGCTGCTGCATTTTGAACGATGCTTTTACCAGTCGCTGAAGTGTCGTTAGATGCAACAGAAACCGCACCCTTATCGCCACCATTTTGGTATTGCGCAAGGAATTGTTCAGCAGCACTTGTGCGATTACCCATATCCACTGTACCGGCTCGTTCATAATTTTGTTCAAACGATTGAGCGGCTTGGTCGACACTCATATTGGGGTCAGCTTTGAACGCAGCCAACGTACCGGACTCGCTGGTGTTCATCTCTTTCCACATGAAGTCCAGCTGAGTTTTCATGTCGGAAACTGGCTTACCTTCTGAAGCAGCAAAATCCTGCAATGCAGTCAGTCTGCCATCGCCCCATTGAGCGAGACCATAGCCGGGTCCACCGCCTTCCTGAGGTTTCGCAGGATCAATCCCCGATTCCTGTTGTAGATTGCCAGCGATACCAGCCGCTTCTGCTGGAGTTAAGCCTTTATCGACAAAGTAGCCCATGACTTGCATGGCTGCAGGCGAAGAGGAATTTAGATTTACGTCTGGACCGGTATTACCGCTGCCGGCGCCTGACGAAATGCCGGAGTCGCCGCTGCCGCCACTGCTGCTGCCACCGCCGCCGCCACCGCCGCCGCCGCCACCGCCACCGCCACCACCACCATCTCCACCACCACTGCTTCCGCCGCCACCGCCGCCACCGCCGCTCGAAGAGCCGCCGCTGCTATCGGAAGGTTGCTGTTGCTGCGGTTGTTGTGGTTGAGGATTATCTTGAGGTTGTTGTGGCTGAGCCGGTGGTACGTCTGGAGTAGTTGGAGCAGTCGGTTGATCTAATAAAGGCACAGGAGCAGCTGGTAAGTCTGGTTGTTTCTGCAGCTGGTCTAGCCAGTCTTGCGGAATTTTCGCACCAGGATTATTTTTAGCAAAATAGCTGATCAAATCTTTGATGGTGGCTTTCTGAAGTTGGTCAGCAACCTTTTTGGAATCTACTTCAGACTTATTTTTGGATTGCACTTCAACATTTACGGAACCGTCCTTGTTGGGCGTCTTCTTATCAGGATTGGCTCTGAGCTTGCCGTCTTCGCCTAGGAAATAATCTGGTTGTTGTCCACTTTTTTGGTTTTCAGCTGGGGTAGTAAAAGAGACTCCGCTAGCCTTATCGAAAACTGGCTTTAGTTGATCTGGTGTTGAGGCCGGTAACTTGTCTATCGCGCCAGAGGGATAAATATTGGGGCTAAAGTCAAGCGCAGAGGGCAATTCGCCCTTGGCTCCGGCGGGAGCAAAATTCCTGGGAATCAGATCGTTATATACATGACTTGATAGCGCCAACGCAGGAAGATCCATGGGGGGCGCGTTAAAATTTTCCATTGCAGCAGCGGGCTGTCGAGACATCCTCTACCTTCTTAAACTGATCGCATGAAGTGTCCGAGAACTAGGGTGCGACCTGAGCTTGGTAAAAACTTATATATGTGGGCAACAAGGAATATAACAGCGGTCTCATCTGATGTCAATAAGAGTTTTATGAATTCTGGGGGTTAGCCCGCCAGCCCGTTGTCCTTCAGACGTTTACATTAGAAGGTAGGGGAAATAGAGATGAAGAACGCCATCGTCGTAGGATTGCTGTTTCTCTCTCGAAAAATTAGGTTTCATATTGCTGGCGCCTTGTCTGACTGACACCGCATACAGTGCCTAGAATCATGACACAGCTAACGCTCACCGCCACCCCGAAAATCTCAACTCACTTACTTGCTTACACGATGCCCTTATCGTCTAAACATGCAGATGATGATATTCTGCCATAGTACCCAGCATTGGAGATCTCGATTTTGACTTCAGCACCGGTCCATTCCGACAAGACTCAAATACATTCACTTCAAGCTCGCTTTGACGTCGCTCAGACCGTCATCAAAGAAGCTGGTGCGCTTGCAAATGGATATTTCAAGAAACTCAGTTCGTTGAGTGTTAAGCACAAAGGACCGCACGACCTTGTTAGCGAGGCGGATTTAAATACTGAAATTCTCATCCGCGATAGTTTTGCCAAACATTTTCCAGACGATGCATTCTTCGGTGAAGAGACTGGTCCAAGCGCGCTGGATTTCGCGCGTGGGGTGTGGGTTGTCGACC
>PLZS01000076.1 GCA_003153555.1 Candidatus Melainabacteria bacterium
ATTGCAACATTCTCATATATGGGGGCAATTCTTTTCCCCTTTGTCGTTTGCGGGCATCACTACATCTGGAACCAAATCCACTTAGAGATGCATAAGCCTGAAGGGCGCTACTTTTCCAAATGGCGAATTTATAAGTTTCTTGCCCGCCACCACTATCTGCATCATAGGTATCCAGATAGGAACTTCAATGTCGTATTGCCGATCGCTGATTACGCCCTTAGCACTAATGCTCATGCTACTGAAGCGGACAAAGAAGGGATGAGGGCCGTGGGGATTTTGTGAAATCCCGACTTGGTTCTAGCTGATTTATAATTAATAAAGCGCCGGTGGTCCATGACACCTGTCTGCTCGCAAAAAAACCGTATGTGTTTGTAGTTGTAATGATGTTGCTTTAGCTTTCATAAAATGGACTATGAAATGATGAATTCCAGCAGTTCAGGAAACTCAATTCTTTTCATGTCTTCGACACAAAAGTGTCCGTAGTTCTGAAACTCGCGGTATTGTATATGGTGCACAATCGCTAGTATGCGTTCGACACTTGTATGAATATTAGGCCCGTCGTTGCTTGAATTGAATAGCATTAGCCCCTTGGTACGCGTCGCTATCGCGGGATCGATGTGGAAGTCAAAGAAGTCTGTGGTCCGACTGCGCTCTATGTCGATCCATGGAGCTACAAGCAACACTTTTCCCACCACGACACTTGGATTTTCACTCAGCCAACGCACCAAGAATCCGCCGCCGCAACTGTGACCAACTAAGATAGTCTCGTGGTTGAGAGAGTATCTTTCAAATTCCCTTTTCCATGTGGGGTAATGCGGTTCATAGGGATATGGTATCTCCGGTGTGTGTGCTTCGTAACCGCGCACAATCAATTGTTTCTGCAGCCAAGGCAGCCAGTGATGGTTGCTAGGAGAAGGCACACCAGGATCGAAACATTCGTCTGCGTTTGGCGCGCCATGGATTATCAATGCTGATTTCTGTATATGCATCATGTTTCCGTTCTTCAGACTAACTCAATTCTTCTGACTTAAGCTTCATTCGTTCTAAGCAAAATAACTGATGATTTCTTCTGAATGATAGTTGGTAATCAAGTTCTGCTAACGCACATTTGCGATCGCTTTGTCGACAAGTTTCCCACATCTTGGATATGTTTTGTTGAGTAACTCGCATTGCTCAGCGCGGTATGCATCGGTGCGACCACCAAGTCTTTGACACGCTAGTTCCGCAAATGTTTCTGTTGGCGAGCGCACAAAGTAGGAAAGTTTTTGGTTGTTGCGTGCGTCTCCGTCGAGCATAAACTCGTGTTTGAATTCCTCTTGATGGGATATCCAGCCCATGTAGCGATCAATCGCATGACCAGTCTCATGTCGAACGGTGCCTATAACACCCTCGTTCTCAACCATGTCACCTTTATAATCCTTAGCAAACTGTCCGATTACTATATCCTTCCCATTGAACAAAGCCGGTACATTGTCCATTTTTGAACCCTCTGAATAGCCTCCTGGGTGGCTATTTTGCATCCTGAAATCAGTTTCAATAACGTTGGGACTGATCACCATTTTGCAATTGTGCTGGTTTAGAAACTCCAAAACATTCAGCGGATACTCCCTTAGCGCGTCGCGCATATGTTCAACGAATGCCGGAGTGACATCAAGCAAGCTGCGTCTGGGCGTTAGCACAATCATCGTCGCGATTATCTGTTCCTTTCGTGTTGGTGTGTCCACGTGGGTGGCATGTGCAGGCTCCTGTTGTGAGGGCGGAGGAAGTACACCAACGGCTGGATCCGTTGAATCCATGAGATAGGCTTTGTCGATGTTTTTCAAAAAGGCTCTTGAGCTGTACGCTTCACGAGAAGTGGAACAGTGTTTTGATAAATACCAAAACATGTTCTTAGCTTCGTCAAGTTTTCCTGCTCCGTAGTAAGAATATGCGGCATAGAATCCGGCTGTCGAATTCTGTGGTTCTGTCCGCAGGATGTCTACAAACTTTTCAGCGGCGGGCAAAAATTGCTTACTTCGATAGAGTGCCATCGCCTGTTCAAGGTCGCGAGGACTTGCTAATGTGGGTACAGCGAGAGCCGCAATAATAGCTAATGTAAATAGAATCTTGATTCTAGTTCTCAATGCAAGGATCCTGTCAGGAAATGAGTGCAATGACTAGGCGGAGTAGCCAATGTTACTCTGGGTTTAGCCGCCGTTGTGCAGCCTTAACTAATCCAGAGCAATACAATACCACCGCATCCTTTGCAAGGAAACCAAGGAGCGCAAATTGCGGGTCGTAGCATTGTCATCGAGTCTCGATCCATATTTCTCTTCGACGGAATTGATATCAACGAGACCGTCCCAAAATCGTGCAACATGAGGTGCGTTGATCCATTCAACGAGTTGCTGGAAATCGGATCTTACGATCGGACGGATTTTTACAACAATCAATTGTTTTTCTTCCATTGTTGCTCGTGAAACAGCTCTGTTGAGATTAGTGCCAATTCGCCACTGCTACCTACACTCGGTTGGAATTTTACAGCGCGCTGTTGATCTCTGTAATAAAAAATGTGCCAGAATGACTTCCCGCCGAGGCATCAGCTTATGTATGCCGCGCTTTGAGGATTTTCAGGAGAATAACATGACGATTACTGCTTACAACCAGGTCAGCGTCCCAAGTTTTATGTACGGCACAGCTTGGAAGAAAGATGCCACCGCGAGACTTGTGCAACAGGCGGTTGAATCGGGATTCAAGGCGATTGATACGGCCAATCAATTAATCCACTATAGCGAGGAAGGCGTTGGACACGCTCTTCAGGAGCTGTCTAAAAAAGGCGTGCAGCGAGAGTCTCTGTTTTTGCAAACTAAATTCACATCAGTGAATGGACAAGATCATCGAACTCCATACGATGCCTCGGCCAATCTCACGACTCAAGTTAACCAGTCTTTTGATAGCTCGTTAAAGCACCTCCACACCGACTATTTGGATAGCTACGTTCTGCATGGACCTTATTCGAGGAGTGGGTTAGGAGCGGAAGATTGGGAAGTCTGGACAGCGATCGAGGCGCACTATACTTCAGGTAAAGCCAAGATGATCGGCATCAGCAATGTTTCAGCGTATCAACTTGTGGAGCTTTGCGCAAAGGCGAAGACAAAGCCGATGATGGTGCAAAACAGGTGTTATGCGACGATGGGATGGGATCAGGAGGTGCGGGAAATTTGCCGAGCGCAAGGCATCATTTATCAGGGATTTTCTCTGCTCACTGCTAATCCACAAGTGATGGCTGATCCTGCCGTTCGTGCAATGGCTAAAAAGTTAGGAACTGGTGCCGCACAAATTGTTTTTCGCTTTGCCATACAAGTCGGGATGTTGCCGCTGACTGGAACCACGAAAGAGAAACATATGAAAGAGGATCTCGCCGCAGAAAATATCCATCTTTCTCCCGACGAAATTCAGCAGATCGAAACAATCGGAGTAACTAGCAGACAACTGCGCTGAGCAAACAATTTTAGAAGTACATTTGGCGGCAATTCTCATAATTCGAACCTTCGGATTCGTATCTCACGTATTGCTTATGAAGTTGCGAGAATATAGCATCGGTTCGCCCTTATATTTTTTGCCCCTGTCATTGACAGTACTTCGCGAGGAGAGATTCTTATGACGAGTCCTTTTAACTATGCTTTCAATCCTGAAGAGAAGTCACGACAAGACAGAGGTGAATCATCCACTGGTGAATACACTGAAACGAGTCGATCCTTATACTCATCGGCGTATCCCGGAGCTCCTGGTACTGTATCTGGTGCTGGTTTGCAGAGACTTCCGGGCAGGCCTGGCGAAGAAGGTCGCGGTGATCAACAAGGGAATGGTCGTGGTGAAGAAGGTCGCGGTGATCAACAAGGGAATGGTCGTGGCGAAGAAGGTCGCGGGGATCGGCAAGGACAGGGAGTCCGTGGCGAAGAAGGTCCCGGGGATCGGCAAGGACATGGAGTCCGTGGTGAAGAAGGTCGGGGGGATCAACAAGGAAGTGGTCGTGGCGAAGAAGGTCGCGGTGATCAACAAGGAAGTGGTCGTGGCGAAGAAGGTCGGGGGGATCGGCAAGGACAGGGAGTCCGTGGCGAAGAAGGTCGCGGGGATCGGCAAGGACAGGGAGTCCGTGGTGAAGAAGGTCGCGGGGATCAACAAGGGAATTGGCATGGAAACACCAATTACGCGCCTAGGCACTATGGTGTGTATGCTTCTGGTGCATCCCTAGGTAGCTCACCTCTCGACCAAACGCAGAACAACCAGTACGGTAGTCAGTCAACATATCAGAATTGGAATAGCCTTCAGTCAAGTAATCCTCCAGCAAATTATTTTGCGCTTAATGGCTCAGGCGCAGCGATTGGGGCGCAAGGTTTCGATCCAGTGCTGGGGCAAGTTATGACCGATGCCCAGAGCCAAGTGCAAACTGGTGCCCTGTCGCAGCAAGGCTTCTCATCGTTTCAAGGTCTGTTGCAACAAGTAATGAATGCTAACCCAAACATGGGCGACGATATTCTGCTAAGTCAAGTTCTCAGCCGCGAACAGCAAGTAGGCATGCAAGCTAACGACCTATCTGCGCTGTCTTCAGTTATTCAAACTGACTTGCAACCTCAGGCATCACAATCAGCTGTGCCGTCCTTCGCGCAGGGATTTGCACCAGCGAAGGTTTCGTCTGTGTCTGGTTCTAACGAAGCAGCTGAGGGCGAGAAAGGACCAAACGCTCAAGCTGACGATGGTCCGAATGGACAAGGCTAGAGCGCATTCATCTTTGTGAGTCAGTCGTTCGGATTAATCCTTCGGGTAGCCTGTTAAGACGGTCATGAGACGAAGCCGCACCCTAAGGTCAATGCAGGCGAGCAGACTGAATTGGAGGAATCATTCTCTTGGAGGAGCACTCTATGACTTGGATGAGAAACAATTGGACTGATCACTAGTCGTAATTGGAGGCAACCCATATGTCCATGTTTTGTTATCAGTGCGAGCAAACCTCACAAGGTACCGGGTGCACAACCATGGGTATTTGCGGCAAGAGTCCTGACACAGCCGCGTTACAAGACTTAATTGTCCATGTGGTCAAAGCAATTAGTCAGTATGCACACAGGGCACGATTGTTGGGTGTTCGAAATGCCAATGTTGATTACAAATCGCTTGAGGCATTGTTCATGACTCTGACGAACGTCAATTTCGACGTTGAGGAGCACATTGAATACATAATTGCGCTGGGCGATACTCTCGCTCAAGCGCGCAAGCTATACGAAGACGAATGTATCAAACAAGGTACTGCTGTGCAAATACTCAAAGGACCGGCCGAGTGGATGCCAAATTACAACAGGTTAGCAACCATGGCCTATGCGCACTCGCTTTCCATAAACGAGCGCATGAAGCGTGATGGAACTACTCTAGTTGGACTACAGGAGCTCGTTACCTATGGCGTCAAAGGGCTAGCAGCTTATGCTCACCATGCGCAGCTTCTCGGTTATAGCGATGATGCCGTATTCGCTTTTGTCCATGAAGTTTTGGATTATTTGTCTCAACCGACCGCCTTGCAAAGCGAGCAGGATCTGCTTAGCTATGCCTTGCAGGCCGGGGCCGTCAATTTGCGTGTCATGGAGCTTTTAGACAAGGCTCACACCGAGACATTTGGGCATCCGGAGCCGACTCTGGTCCGCACCACTCCAGTTGCAGGAAAATGTATTCTGGTATCAGGACACGATCTCAAGTCTTTGTATGAGCTGCTCAAGCAAACGGAAGGGCGAGGAGTGAATGTATACACTCATGGTGAACTGTTGCCTGCACTGGCCTATCCAGAGATGAAAAAGTTCTCCCATCTGATCGGTAATTATGGTGGCGCCTGGCAAAAACAGAATCAGGAGTTTGCTCAATTTCCTGGGGCGATCCTGGTCACCACTAATTGTCTTAAGCCCCCGACGCCGGAATACGAAGAGCGGCTCTTCACCATGGATACGGTCGGATTTGAAGGGATTACTAAGATCTTCAATTACGACTACACAAAGGTTATCGATGCAGCATTAAAGTCAACTGGCTTTGCTGAGTCTGAGGAACTCAAGGCGATTACAATAGGCTTTGGCAGAAATTCCGTGTTGTCTGTAGCCGATAAGGTTATTGACGCCGTCAAAGCAGGCAAAATACGTCACTTCTTTCTGGTTGGTGGTTGTGATGGTGCTGAGTTCACCAGGAATTATTTTACGGAACTGGCTGAGAAGATTCCAAATGACTGCGTAATTCTCACGCTCGGCTGCGGCAAGTATCGTTTCAATATGGAAGATTTTGGTGACATCGATGGTATACCGAGGTTGCTCGATCTTGGCCAGTGCAATGACGCTTATTCGGCCGTTGAGATTGCCAAAGCTCTTGCTGAAGCATTTGGTTGCGGAATAAACGACCTGCCTTTATCTTTGTTTATATCCTGGTTTGAGCAGAAGGCGGTGGCTGTATTGCTCAGTCTCTTGTATCTGGGCGTAAAGAACATTCGCCTGGGCCCTGCTTTGCCGGCTTTCATATCGCCAGAGGTGCTTGATAAACTGGTGCAGGCCTATGCCATTGCCCCAGTAACCACGCCAACAAAGGATCTGGCTGGAATATTGAGTCCGGTTAAAGCATAGCTTGCGGTAGAACCCCCTTCTTTGTTCTGAGTGCCATTGTGGGCGGTGACAATAGCAACGGCCGTTGGACAATGACTGGAACTGCGTTTTTTCATCGAGACAAGCTAAGTGCTGTCGCGCAATTCATTCAAAAAATTTCTGGCAATTTCATTATCTGGATCAAGCGAGATTGCGGTGAGCAGCAGCTTTTCGATCACATCCGCTAAACCTGCGTCATCAACATGTCCTCTTGCCGCATTCAGATGGCACGCCGCCATCGCAGTATATGCTTCGCTACAGGTTGGATAGCGATCGATGCAGAGTTGGCAGATGAACATGCCCAGCCATGGGAATGGTTCTTCGCCTCCGAATAAAACTGCAGTATCAAGCAAGGTTGAAATTCGATCTGGTGCTTCAGAGACGCTGATCACCTCGTTTTTAACGGACTGCTCGTCCCCAGACTCGAGCAGCAAGGCAAGCCGTCGCACCAAAGCGTCGACAGCGAAACTTTCTTCATCGATATGTTCGGTGATGTCTACCTGATAGCCATTATCTTCATCCCAGGAAAATGCTTTGTAGGCATGAGGCACATCATCCATGTCGGAATAAATTGTGCGCAAGACCAAATCCTTTTGCAAATCGCTGTTAAATACATGCAAATCAACGGCGGATATTTCTGCTGGTTCGCCGCATTGAGGACATGTGGCAATTGAATCATCGAAGTCAACGTGCAAAATAATGTGCAGCCAATTTATTAGCTCAGCCCAGTTGTTGTATGTAACCTTAGGCAAATGTTTTAGCACCGTTGCCGAGAAGTGTCTTTTGCAATGATCACATTGGTAATGTGGCAGTCGTGAGTCCATGGACATAACGCCGAAGTCCGACGTCAACTTTGTGCGCCCTTTGAGTAGTGATTCATCAACATAGGACGCAAAAGGCAAAATGGCTTGTAGCGCAGTCTCAGATGGCGCCTCTATATTTAGCCAATCATCAATATCATGCTCTTTTCGAAAGATGAACGCTGACTTACGTTCATCTTTCAGTTCCGCCAACCACTTGTGCGCTTCCGGTAGATTTTGCTCTGCAGCCCACTCTATGTAGCGAGCGCCTCTCTCGACGTCTTGAACAGTTCCGTCTCCAGTCCAATGCATGGTGCCGCATGCGAAAGCTCCTTCCACGTGTCCTTGCTTTGCAAGTTCCTCACAAATTATCAACGCAGCCACCGGATCATCGTCGCACCCGAGTCCATTTCTCAGCATTTGTGCGAGATGGAACTTGGCATCGTCGTTTTCTGCAGCCGCCAGACTAATCCACTTAAACGCTTCTGGATAGTTCTGACCAATTGTCTTGTCGTATTCGTACAAGTTTGCTAGCTGGAATTGTGATGCACTGAATCCCAGTTCAGAAGCTTCGTGCAAAAGTTCCAGCGCGTCATTTAGTCTGCCTTCTTCGATGTGGAATAGGGCAAGTTCATGCATCGCAGGCGGTGCATGCTGCAGAGCCGCTTTTTGAAACCACTTCTTGGCCTCATTCTGGTTTGCAGTTACGCCTTCGCCATCACGGTAGTGCTGACCAACCAAAATCTGAGCGAAGGCAAGTCCCTGTTCCGCCGCTTTGAGGTAGCACTGGAAACCTTTCGCGAGATCACGCTCTAGACCTTCAGCGCCCCTTAAGTATTTTGAGCCAAGGGCTATGGCCGCATAGGGTTCGCCTTCCTGGGCTAATTTAGTTAGTTCCACTTGCCCTAGTTCTAACATGGCGGCGAGCGCATGTTCATTGTGCAAATAATGAGGATGATATGCCGTTGACTCAGTGGTCACGCGTGACTCCTGGTGAAAAGACTAGATTAGCAATTTCAAGCGTATATTTGACAGCATTTGACATGATCCAATCCTTAATCCTGCGGCTAATGAATATTCTCTTGGATGCGATCTGCTTTGATTAACTTGCCATTTTTGTCGTATTTTAATTCGATCACCCAGTCGTAAACATTGTCTGGCCACTTTCCATCGGGCAGTAGCATCTTTCCATTTCCACCTAAGGCATTGATCAATTGTTGAATATGTCCATGGTGCCACGCGACAAGCACATGTTTTCCGTGCGGCTCGGTGCGCAGTGCTTGGGCCAGAAATTCTACATCATAATTTCCAAATCTTGTGTCGATATTGAGTCCGGTCGCTTTGTGCAGTGGTTCTAGAGTCAAGCCAGGACGCGCACTCTTTGTGGTGTCGGACGTAGCATAGAGGGCATCAACGTTGAATGACTCGTTATTTTCTGTGAAGGGCTCAAAATATTTGACATATGCGTTGGCGCGAGCCTGACCCTGAGGAGATAAGCCATTGCCGGAGGCGGGTTTTTCGGCATGTCTAATCACCAGTACTGTTGCATCGCTAAGCCCCACCACTGTATTTTCGGCACTGGTGGCTTTGATTGATGCAAGCATCAAGCATAAAAGGGCTGCTCCCCAAAACTTTCGCGTCATGACGGCACTTCCTTAGTGACTTAGTGTAGATAGCGGACTTAGTATATGTAACAAGACTTTCGGCTGACCTCTCGTCTGGTCTGGTGTTAACTGGCAGGTGGGTTCATAGCTTCTCCAACAATCTTCCCGTCTTTGACATTGATGATTCTTCTTGCCCGTTTAGCCGTTTCTGCGTCGTGCGTAACCAGAACTACTGTCATGCCGTTGCGCACAAATTCGTCGATCAAGTTCATAAGATCCATGGACGTGTGGCTATCTAGCGCGCCTGTCGGTTCGTCCGCCAAAAGTAATTTCGGATGGTTGGCCAGGGCTCGTGCGATCGAAACACGCTGTTGTTGTCCACCGGATAATTCACTAGGGCGATGATGTAGGCGCGAGCTCAGTCCGACCATGTTCAGCACCTCCTCCGCTCTGTGGCGACGTTGGTCCGGTGGCATTCCCGCGTAAATCAACGGCAGCATCACATTGCCCAGGGCTGTACGCTGGGGCAACAAGTTGAATTGCTGAAAAATAAACCCGATAGTGCGGTTGCGAATTCCGGCCAATTCGTCTTGATCATATTCATGCACGGCTTTGCCGTCGAGAATGTATTCACCAACGGTCGGCAAATCCAAACAACCGATGATGTTCATCAGTGTCGATTTCCCGGAGCCTGATGCTCCCATTATGGCCAGGTATTCGCCCTGTTCCACAGACATGCTTATTCCATCTAACGCGTGTACCGGCTCACCGCCTAACACGTAGGTCTTCACCACATTCCGCAACTCAAAAAGTGGCGATGGCACTGGTCAGTCTGCCCTCAATGCTGTAATTGGATCGAGTTTGGCCGCTCTGCGGGCAGGATAAATGCCAAAGAAGAGACCGATGATGATCGAAACGAAAAACGACACCACGACTGAATCCGGTGTTACTACGGTTGTCCATTTCGCCAGACTAGCAGTCAAGTTCGCGCCGAGTAAGCCAAGTAAAATTCCGAGCAGACCACCTGTTAGCGAGAGAACGATCGCTTCAATGATGAACTGCATCATTATGTCCACATAGCGCGCTCCGATTGCTTTGCGAATGCCGATTTCGCGAGTGCGCTCTGTGACCGAGACGAGCATGATATTCATGATACCGATCCCGCCAACGAGTAACGATATGCCGGCAGTGGCACCAAGGAGCATTGTGAAGACGCGATTGACTGACTGAGCCGTATCCAACAAATCTGACTGTGTACGGATCAGAAAATCGTCTGGCATCGGAGCAATTATTTTGTGGCGCAATCTCAAAACATTGGTTATTTGGAATTCTGCAGGCGTGACGTCATCGGCAGTGTTGAGCGATACCAGTATGTTCTTGACGATTCTGCCGGTGGAGGCGTTGGTACCAAATAAGCTGTTATAACCAGTGCTCAGAGGTACATAAACCGCATCGTCAGTGTCCTGGAAGCCGCTGAATCCTTTGTGTTCCATGACACCGATTACTTCAAATAACTCGCCTCTGATCAGGACTGATTTGCCGACCGGATTTTCATCCTCGCCAAAAAGATTTTCCACTACAGTATCGCCAAGAACACAAACTCGGGAGTAAGAGTCGAAGTCCGCTTGGTTGAAGAATCTACCCTTAACGGGCTTGATGTTGCGCACGTCGGCGAAGCTTGGATCGGATGCTGTTATTCGGGTGGATGTGTTCTGTCCGGCGTATTGCACTTGAAAGTTTTGATTGTAAACGGCAACCGCGTCTTGAATCGCGGGGCAAACATCACGCATCGCTTCGGCATCTGCGTAGGTTAAGGTGGGGGCGCTACCTTGACCTGCTGATATGCTGGAGCTGCTTGCCGACCCTGGCGAAATATAAACTAAGTTGGAGCCCAAACTCTGTATTTGCTTTTGCGTTTCCAGCTCAGCTCCCTTACCGATCGCGAGCAAAATGATTACCGCGGCGATACCAATAACGATACCAGTTACGGTCAGCAGGCTGCGCATTCGGTTATCGCGAATGCCTTCCCATGCTATTAATATCAGCTCACGGAAATCCATCGTCTTATTGTTATTTACCTACCTAGTCCCCGCGGCACCGGCGCACCACCACCTGCGCCACCATGACCGCGTCGCCCACCGTCCGAACTTCCCGGTGCGCCTGGCGGACGGTCACTACCATAACCTTGTTGATCGAGCTGCTCTTTGTTAAGACCACGAAATACGAGATCTCCATCGTGCAACCCTCGCAAAATAGCTGTTTCCGTGCCGACTGTTGGACCGATTTTTACCGGCTTGAACAGCGGCGATCCGTCTTTTGAAGCCAGCAAGACTCCGGTTTTGCCATGCCGTGATACCACACAAACTGTCGGTACTAATATCACATCTTCCATCTTGCCAGCAACAAAACGAGCGCTGACATTCATTCCGGACAGTAGCACGTGATTGGGATCGTCCTTGATTGTCGTGTGCACTTCAAATGTAGTGACATTCTGTGTCACCACTGCCTCAGGCGCTATCTGTGTGACCCGGCCATGAAACTTTTTCTCTGGATATGCATTTGAAATTATCTCCACTGGCTGACCGATCTTTATTTTGGAGATATCAGTTTCAGCCACTTGCGCAACGAGTTCAAGCTCTCCTGCCAGTGCAACGATGGAACTTGAAGTCGCGGAGGTAGTAGCGGCAGACGTTGTTGGTGTGACAATGGCACCAGTGTCAGCGTATTTCTGTGTGATGATGCCGGCAAACGGAGCTCTAATCGTGGTGTCACGGCGCTGAGCTTCCAGCGTTTCCAGATTTCCTTTCGCTTGCATAACAGCATCTCTGGCAGAGCGGACATCTTCTTCTCGATTGCCGATGCGACTCAACTCATGTTGCTTACCAGCGGACTCCCATTCGACTTTGCTTTGCTCCAGACTTTCCTCAGCCTGCGCCAATTCTCGCTTTGCTGCATCCATCTGAGCGTGCGTCATCTTGGCAGTGGTGTCTGCGTTCAATCGATCTTGATCGGAGATTGCTCCTTGGGTTTCCAGATAATTCACTCGCGAAGCATTGGTATCATCGCGAACTGCCTGCTGCTTTAGAGATTCAAGATTGGCCCGCATACGTATGACGTTATGCTCAGCTTGTTTGACTATGTTTTTAGCGCGGGCCACAGACAAGCGAGCAATCGAAACTTCTTGCGGTCGATTGCCGTGAGAAATTTTGGCGTAGTTGTCTTGAGCCATGAGGAGAGTGCCTTTTGCTGCAGTGATACTGCCGAGCAGGTTGCTGTCATCCATTTGAGCGAGAATCTGGTTCTCCTTGACGACATCGCCCTGCTGCACTAGCAAGCGTTGGATTTGCCCCGTCGACTTAGGGCTGACTTTAATTTCGCTGATTGGTCGAATCGTGCCTGTGGCGATAATTTGCATGTCGACGGTTCCCCGCTTCACTTCAACTGCATTCTTTTTCCAGTCACCGCCCTGGTTTTGCTGGAAGTAGAAAAACGCTGCCACGGCGATTGCGACGAGCATGCAAAAAGCGATCACGATCAGCAATTGCTTTTTCAACTTCTTGCCTCCGGCGGAGGTGGCAGAGTTCGTCGGATGTAGATCTGACTGACTAACGTTTGCATTTGGTGATTTGTTTTTGAACACGATTATTGCTTATTGTCCTCAATTGGTTGCTCGAATCGGCTTAGAGAGTGTGGCTTCGTTGGCCGTGTCATAAAACGATTTAATAGGCATGCTGAGAAGTTGACCTTCGAATGATGTGTTGGCGCTGAAATATATATTCCCATCGGTGCTGTCGCCGGGATAAACAAGACGACGCCCGAAGCGCGACTCTTCGTTGACTTGTCGCTCGTGATCGTATTCGTATCGTTTCTCGATCGGACCGGACTCACGTTTCATTGTTTCCGCGGTTTGCACAATTCCGACTGACGCAGCTGCTGTCACTGTCGCTTTAAGATCTGATGACAATTTTTCTGTAAAAGTTGTAGGTGGGCGGTCCACTGCATCGAGCTCGCGCTGGGCTATGCATTTTGCCAGGACTCGTCCGCCATTTTGAGCGGTAACAGAACTGCGATCGCCGTCGAATATAAGCGGCAGATCCGATCGGTTGTGGACTTTAACACGCAATGCTTTCATTTTCTTTGATGGCGCACCGGAAGGATAAATATCTAAATCGACTTGTTTAGAGACGATGATTGAAATTGGCAGTTGGCTGAAGTCGGCTTTGTTGGCTGTGCCGCTTACTTGAGGTTTAACATCGCTTTGAGCATCTACGCGCAAAAAGGAAGACGCGACGCTCAGGGAAAGTAGCAAGAAAAAGAGAACCCGGAGTTCGATGATGGCTTCCTGAGATGCGACTGGCTTTGTCAATTGGTTACCTTCTCAGTGGGGCGTCGGGAATCGTATAGCCTTGCGTCAAAGTAACTACATTTATAGCACCAAGGTCGTGGATAAGTTGTGCTTGAGCCTGTTGCAAGGCAACCAAAGACTGGGCCTCATTAACCAGACTATTTATATAGTCTGATTGTGCTCTAATAACTTCGAGGTTAGTTCCTTGACCAGCTATTTGGCGCAATTCCGCCAAACGAAGCGCTTCCTTTGAAGAATCAAGTTGTGAGCCGATCGATTCGACCTGATTGATAGCCGGTAGGACATTCAAGTAAGATGAGCGCACCTGTTCCGTTACAATCATCATTTGCTGATTTGCCTGCAGCAGTGCCTGTCTTGAAAGAGCGCGCAGCGAGACAATGTTCGCTGCGGAGTTCAAACCCATGTTCGGTAAAGACCATGTCAGGTTAAAACCACCTTGGACTGAATTGAATGTGCCGGGAGCAGATCCGGCGCTGGAAGTGCTGCTGCCATTTATATTGGAGCTACCGCTTGTGCCTGAGACCGAGACGGGTCCAATGATCGACGGTGCTACAGCACCAGATGTAACGAGGCTTCCTGATTGCGTGTTGTTTAGGGGAGTACCGCCGCTAGAAGCAACGACCGACGCGGCACCAGTATTTGCACCTGTTGTGGCGGTCAAATTGTTGCCTGGGCTGAGACTAGCGTTTTGACCAAGCGCCGTGTTTGATGCGGAGCCGGCGTTTATTCCGCCAAGCGATATTTGGGTGACGGCAACACCCGTAACGTCGTTGGGATTGCCGGTGAATGTCAAATTAGAGTGGCTGTATGCGACAAAGGCAGACGCTGTTGGGTAAAGAGGGGCCGTGCCGATTTGCACATCTCTGGCAGCCGCGAGGCGGAAGTGTTCGTACTCTCTCAGTTCTGGTCTCTGGCGAATAGCTGTATTCAACAGCTTCTCGATCGAAGTCTTTCCGACTATAAGTCTATGCTGACAAACGTCTAAATCCATTGGCACCAGATTGACCGAGAGGGGCATGTCCATCGCGTAAGCCACTAGCAGAGCCGACTGACGCGTAGCTACTTGTTGGCTCAGCAAAGCTTGTCTGTCAACGGCTAGCTGTGTTCTTGCCTGCATGATCGCGAATTTGGTGCCTGTTCCGGCTTGAAATTGCGCAGTATTTAGCTTCAACTGCGCTTCCGACACTTCGAGCGCTTTGATGCGAATACGCAGAAGATGGTGATTGAGAACAAGGTTTGTGTACTTGTTGAAAATGTCCAGCAGCGCATCGTTTACGTTTGCCTGATAGGCTTCACGCCAACCGAGGACGCGATAAAATTGCGCCATAGCATTGTATACATAACTGCCGCCGGCGAAGAGTGGGAAGGACACTTTGGTCTGAAAAATCTCTGCATTTGTATGAGTATCCGAGTTCACGTTTGACTGAGCGAGAGCATAGTTGACAGAGAGAGCAGGCATGAAGAATGACATGTAATAAGCTAGTTGCGTCGTTTGATAGAACGTGCTTTCGCGCGAGATGCGAATTGGCAAACTCCTTTGCAGCGTGTACTTAAGCGCTTCTTCGAGAGTGATTGGCTGATTGAAACGTCCATCTAGACTGATCGGCGGCAACGCGGCTATCTGAATCAAGGCGCCCAACTTGATCGGGCTGCTTTTTAACACTTCCGCGCTAGCGCTCGCCGCCGGGCTTTCCGTGGGGAGGTCGCGCAAACGGAATCCCGATGGTATCGAAAGTGGTGTCAACGTTTGCCCAGGAGAAATTGAAGGAATCTCTTCCGGATTGATTTGCAGCGGCGAGACGCCTGGAGGATTGGGTCCGACTCCTGCTGGTGCCGGACTGTTAGCTGGCGCCTGAGTCGGTCCAGGCTGCACCGGAGAGATAGAGGGCAGTTGGGTTGGACCGGCAGGATTTTGCATCGGTTGAAAAAGATTTTGTGCAGCTTGCGCGGACGGGCAGCTGACTATCTGAGTGCAAACAATGAAAGCGAACTGGCTTTTGATTAAGTCTGTTTTTCTCATTACCTTATTCAATTCAGCAGCGATGGGACATTGATTTCGCCGGTGTCGTGCAACAACTGAGCTTGAGCTAGATTCGAAGCGACTATGGCTTGAGCCTGATTGAAAAGCGCGTTGATATAGTCTCTTTGTGCTTGCAACAGCTCCAAATTGGTGCCGTAACCTGTTTCTAAACGCAGTTTGGCCAGGCGTAGCGCTTCTGCACCTGACTCTACCCCGTAGGCAGCATTGTCAATTTGCTCTCTGGCGGCGAGGGCAACAATGTAGGCCGAGCGAACTTGCTGCGCAACTAGCATCAGCTCTTGGTTGGCTTGGAGCAATGCTTGTCTGGAAAGAGCCCGCGCTCCAACTATATTAGCCACCGAATTCATCCCCAAATTTGGCAACGAATAACCGAGCCCAAACGCATTCTGCTGAGTCTTGAATGTACCACCGAATATGCCTGCGCCAGCAGTATTCTGTCCGCTACTACTACTACTACTACTACTACTACTACTACTGTTCGAGGTTGCGGCGCGCGTTTGATTGACTTGAGTGG
>PLZS01000166.1 GCA_003153555.1 Candidatus Melainabacteria bacterium
GAGTTGGCGGTGGTGTGGAGTACGGGCACAATGGGGCAACACACTACGGGTTGGAAGATATTGGCGTAATGCGAGTTCAGCCAGGCATCACAGTAGTAGCGCCTGCGGATGCACAACAAACCAAGACAGCTCTCGAAAAAACCTACGATCTGCCAGGTCCCGTCTACTACCGACTTGGTAAGGACGATCGGATCATAGTGCCTGGCTTGGACGGACGATTCGATTTAGGCAAAGTTCAAGTTATTCGCGAAGGCAAAGACCTGCTGCTCATCTCCATGGGTGGTATTGGTTTTGAAGTAGCTAAGGCTGCCGAAATTTTGAGCAAGCAAGGTATTGAGGCCAGAGTTCTTGTCGTCGCCAGTATCAACCCGGCTCCTGTCGAGGATTTACAGCACGAGCTGGGACAATTCAGACAAGCAATCACCGTCGAAGCTCATTATGCCTCGGGTGGATTGGCATCCCTCGTATCCGAAGTGGTCGCTCAATCTGGTATCAACTGCCGCATCTCACGATGTGCAATTGAAGAATCTCCAGATGGAGAAACAGGCAGCCAGAGTTACCTGTACAACAAATTTGGACTGTCAGCAGAATCGGTTGCGGCCAAAGCAAAGAGTCTGCTTTGCGGGGTGGGAGTGTGACGGAGAAGTCTATTTCCGTAGTGCTTCCAGTTCACAATCAGGAAGACCACATCCACGAAATCGTCTCATCATATTTAGAAGTTCTCTCTAAAATTCCAGGCGAGCACGAGCTTATCCTCGTCACAAACGCTTGCCGAGACAAGTCTCCTGAAATCTGCCAGACATTATCTGAGCAGCATCCAAACGTCAAAACTCTGGACATCAAAAATGGTGGTTGGGGACTCTCGGTCAAGCTTGGTCTAAAAGAGGCAACTGGAGACGTTCTTTGCTATACCAATTCAGCCAGAACCAGCGCTGAAATTCTTACCTTGTCGTTGCTTTACGCTGTCGCTTATCCGGAAGTTGTGATCAAAGCAAATAGAAAAATTCGCGAGAGCTTGAGACGCAGACTTGGTTCTCTCCTCTACAACTTAGAGTGCAGAGCGTTTTTTGATTTAGCAACATGGGACATCAATGGCACGCCAAAGATATTCCCGCGTAAATTCAGCAAGCTTCTCCAACTGACTCGTGATGACGATTTGATCGATGCTGAATTCAATGCCATCTGTCGTCGCGAGAATTATCCAATGCTTGAAGTGCCGGTTCTATCAACGAAACGGCATAGCGGCAAATCCACTACCAACTACAATTCAGCATTCAAAATGTACTGGGGAGCGTACGAGCTTTGGCGAAGCATGCGACAACAAGCGAGCCTATAGAATGTCCGTCAGCAGACGACATGGAAGACCTCTGGTCTCGCCACAGCGCGGCTTGGCGCGATAGCGCTCAGATCACTAGCCAATGGCAAGACGCGACTAACATCGATCCTATTTTACTCAAGCACCAGGTCACAGGAGATTTCTGGAAAGTTCTGGACTCTCTGGAAATCACGCTCTTGGTCGGTCGGGAATACGAGCATTTGCTGCTCGGAATGAGCCATTACGACAAGCCACATCTATCGTACATGCCGCTGCCCCATCCATCAGGGATTGCAGTGGATCGTGAAAAAGGGATCGTGCATGTTGCGAGCACACGGAACCCCAATCAAATTTATGACTTGATGCCAATGTCCGGTTGCACTGAGCGTTTGGATGTTGAATCGGACCTTCCAGCTGACAAACCACTTGTGCCGGTGCGTTCAAGATTTATGCCCGGTTGCTTGTATATGCATGATTTAGCCTTTATTGATGGGCATCTTCACGCAAACGCTGTTGGTCACAATGCCGTAGTGCGTTTGAATGACGACTCTTCGTACACGCGTGTGTGGTGGCCAAAGTGCATTGAAAACCCTGATGGTCCCACGTTCGGACAGAACCACATTCAATTAAACTCAATTGCCGCCGGCGAAAATCTGGAAACATCATACTTTTCCGCATCCTCTGAAGAGATGTCTAATCTCAGGCCAGGTGACAAAGATTACCCCGTCGATAAACGAGGAGTTATTTTTTCAGGCGCCACAAGAGAACCGATCGCACGCGGTCTGACTAGACCCCATTCAGCCAGAATCGAGACAACGACCGGCACTCCAAGACTCTGGGTTGACAACAGCGGTTATGGTGAATTCGGATTCATAGATGGCGGAAAGTTTCAGACTGTTACGCGATTGCCAGGATGGACGAGAGGACTGGCTTTTTGCGGGGAAGTGGCGTTTGTAGGTACTTCCAGAGTTATTCCTAAATTCGCGCAATACGCTCCGGGCCTGGATGTTAATGCCAGTATATGTGCCGTGCACGCTGTTGATATAAGATCTGGTGAGGTTTTGGGAAGTATTGTCTGGCCATACGGCAATCAAATCTTCGCCATAGATTGGCTTCCACGAATGCAGACCGGCGGTTTTCCGTTTGAGGTAGCTGAGCAGAGTCGAGACTGCAAGACGCTTTTCTATACGTTTTCAACTAATGTTCAAAGGGATTGAGATAAGGAGATAGTTCATGAGTGGTAAGTTTAAGTTACTGATGATTGGCGCCATGTATGAGAATGGCGGCAACACAACCCATCGTTTTCTCGATGGTCATCCTCAGATGTTTGTGTATCCTTTCGAGTCACAACCAGGCACCAGACTGATTAATGACAATCTTTCATCAATGTTCCCAGTCAAGTATCGCTGGCCTGAATTCACACTAGATGCGACACCAGAGCAAGACTACAAAGCGATCATCGACGAAGAAGGCAAAGTGCGCGCTCGTACTCCGAACGTGAGCAAGTTCCGCCATGAGCCGATGGAATTCAATGACGATGAGCGTCGTGATTTCTACGTAAAGTATGTTGCCAAAACCGGCAGATCACGCGCCAACAATATGGCTGCCTTCTTCCAAGCCACATTTGATGCCTGGAAAGACTACAACCGCACAGGCAGAGAGCTATTCCATGTCGGCTACAGCCCGATCATCGGTGTTGATGCAGACAAGATCCTCACAGACCTTCCTGACTCTCACGTTCTCCACGTTGTACGAAATCCATGGTCAGCCTACGCTGACACCAAAAAGCGTCCAGTGCCACTGTCATTGAAGAATTACATGCTTGGTTGGACGATGAATCAATATCATGCTCTGCTCTTCAAAGAGCAATTCCCAGATCGCATGCACATCGTGCGCGCTGAAGATGTAATGGCTGATTCATTCAAGACCCTTGGTGATCTTTGCGAAAAGCTAGGCTTGGAAAGAGCAGAATCACTCAAGACACCAAGTTGGAATGGTAAGGAACTGACGGAAGTATATCCTTGGGGCACAATCCGCAAAGCCAATCCGGAAGCCAACCTCGCAACAGCTAACGAACTGTCGCAAGACGAGAAAGACCAAATTCGTCAGTACACCTGGCAGTATTTGGATAACTTTGACTACAAGAATTTCTTGAATCAAAAGGTTCTTTCCGCACGCTAAGCCCCAAAAGTCCAATGATCCGCCGTGTTGATACAGGCGGCTAAAATAGCCGCGCTTCCATTTCTCGACACAAATCGCCGAAATGGAGCGCGGATTTTCAATCCGCTCCATAAAAGTAGGACGGTAAATCCGCGGGTTGCCTAACTGCATAATCGCTAACATAAGGTGCGCTGTGTCGTCCAAAACCGTTCTAATAACCGGTGGTACGGGTCTTATAGGCTCGCATCTGAGTGGCGCGCTGGGACTGCGGGGGCATGATGTAAAAGTGCTCTCTCGCAGTTCCCGCTTTTCAGTGCCGGAAGCGATCGATAAGAACGTGGAATCGCGCATCGAAATCATTGCTGGAGACATCATCGACCACGAAGTTCTGGAAGAACTGGTCAATCAGGCAGACATCATTTTCTACAAAGCTGCCAGTGTAGGAGCGGCAGGAGCAGTTGAAAACGCAAAAGAATTCGTACAGAGCAACCTTGGTGCAACTGCCAACTTAGTAGACGTGCTTCGTTCATCGAAGCATCATGTTAAGGACATCATCCTTGGTTCTTCGATCAGCGTTTACGGCGAAGGCATGTATAGCTGCCCCAAGTGCGGACCGGTTCGGCCGCCTCTGCGTTACCAGTTGGATACGTCCGTGCCTGAGTTGGATTGGAATCCTCCGTGCCCTCAATGCCAAGGACACATCATCCCAACTGATACCACTGAAGAAGCGGCGCCCTTGGGAGAATCCACCTACGCTGTCACCAAGAAGGCTCAAGAAGAGCTGATGATCGGCACATGCCGGCTTTTGGGCATAAACCTTTCCGTTTTTAGATATAGCACCGTTCTTGGTGCAGGACAATCATGGCACAATCCATTCACGCGATTTCTTGAACTTGCTCTTGCTGGCGAAGCTCCAGTGCTGCACGAAGACGGCAGGCAGAGCCGGGATTTTACGTTCGTAGAAGATGTCGTTGCCGCGAATCTTGCCGTCATGGACAAGCAATTGCAGGGTGTAAACACGTTCAATGTGTGTTCAGGTGTATCAACACCGCTTGTGGATTTCGCCACATGCATTGCAACCGAAATGGCTCAAGCACTGCATACCGAGCCTTCCTTTCCGACGATTGATGGCAAATTTACGCCAGGCGACGTAAGGCATTGCCACACTGATTGCGCCAAAATCGCAAGTTTAATCGGCTTGAAACCACAGCGATCTCTAGATATTGGGGTGGCGCATTTAGTCGAATGGTTCGTTCGAAAGAAAGGCCCAGTTCGTAATTGCTAATGTTACAAACCGAACCATAAGTCGGGATGCCCTCTAGCATAGCTACGCAGCGCCGAAACCATATGGGAAAACCAGAGAACATTCTTCTCCTGTTTTATGGCGGTGCAAACAATGCTTGAAATGACGAAAGGCGCCGGACCCGTGGATTGCATGTTCAAGATCTTCTGATGCATTGGCATCATCAACTGATAGACAAAATCTACGCATGATTTCCCATTCGTGAATAGCATAGCTATTGGGCAGTATTGGCGACAGCATCGGCTGCGCATAAAGGACGCTGTCACAGTCGAAGTCCCTATTCATTACGGAAGGCGCTCGAAAACGCGTGGGAATACATATTCTTCAATAGTTTTCGATACAACTGACAGGCTGGGACAGGCCAGAGTTGTTCCTTGCCAAAGTAACGTCAAAACTCTTGCCGATCTTGTCGGAGAGGCAACGGATATGTGGACGGCCGAAAAGAACGGAGACAATGAATTTAGCGAGATATCGGCGAAGTGGGGTTGCGTAGCGCTGCTCCCTCACCCTGAGCGTGAACTCACAGGCCAAATTCCGTCAGATTTGCTCAAAGGTTGGGCAAGTCGGGCAGCCAAAGAGCAAGCTAATTACGAGAATCGCACTAGTGTGGATAGCTCTGGACGACTTCTAATCGACTGGCCCAAGCAGGTCAAGGGCAAAGATCTGGACTTGGATCTATTGCTGGCTACTGCAAACTTTCCAGATGGTAAGGCACCAACCGAAAAGGAAATTGCCAAAGCTTACTGGGATGACGATTTAAGCCATGTCGATTACTTTATCAAAAATCGCAAAAGTAGCATTACAACACCATCGGACGAAAAAATTCTTGGCGAGCTGGCTAACTTGCTAACGTAAAACTCGAGCCTCAGTTTGCCACCCTCAAGAGTGCACTGCCAGCAGTTCTATTGCTGGAGAGAACTTCGCCGCAACGCTACGTGATTGCTGCAACAGGTGCGGTAAAAGTCTTCTGGCTGTAGTTAGTTTGAGCCATGATCGATTCGTAGATCGGTCGAACTTCGTCGACTGTGCCTTCTGCGATCAACTTGCCTTCATTCACTAGAACGGCTCGCTGACAGAATCGATCGACGATACGCATGTTGTGAGTGACAACAATGATCGTTGTTCCTTGCTCTTGCAGTTCACGCACTTTCTGATTGCACTTATTGATGAATCGCTCGTCGCCTACTGCCAATGCTTCATCAACAAGAAGAACTTCGGGATCGACGCTAATCGCTGTTGCGAACGCCAATCGAACTCCCATGCCACTTGAATAGGTCTTCAATGGTTGATCGAAAAACTCGCCAATTTCAGCGAATTCAGCAATGCTATCCATTCTTTCGAGCATCTCTGCTTTTGAAATCCCGAGCATCATACCGTTCATCAAAACATTTTCGCGTCCACTGTAATCAGGTTGAAACCCAGCTCCCAGCTCGAGAATTGCGGTAACACGTCCACGCACTGTCACTTGACCGAAGGTTGGACGAACAACGCCGGCTACAAGTTGGAGCAGTGTCGATTTGCCGGCACCATTTGGTCCCAAAACAGCAGTGGTGCAATTTTGGAACTTGACAGTCATATCTCGAAGTGCCCAGTATTCCCGGTGGTAGCACTTGCGATTGCGCAGAATAACTTCTTTCAAACGATCGATTGGGCGGTCATAAATGTTATGCCGCTTCGATACGTTTTCCAGTTCTACTTTGAATTGCTCTGTCATCTTAGATAATGTCCGCGAATGACTTCTTCGTTTTCTGGAAAAAGCCGTAGCCAAGGAACCAAGCGATTAGAGCAACCGCGGTGTAGCTGCAGAAAACCGGCCAATCTGGCGGGTTACCTTCCAACAATACTCTTCGATAATCCGTAACTATTCCTGCCATTGGATTCAACCAGATCAAGAAACGGAGGTTTTCAGGTAATGCTGAAGCTGGATAAACAATTGGAGTTGCATACATCCAGGCAGAGAGCGCCAATGCCATGAGATGTCGGATGTCGCGAATAAAAACACCGAGACTGGCAAGCAAGCAGCTTAATCCACCGGCGAACAATACTTGCGAAGTAACAATCAAAGGCAAGAATAGAATTGTTGGGTGTACTTTATGCAGAACAAGAGTGGTTGCGGCAAGCAGGATGCCGAATGCGACGAGCTCGCTGAGTAGCGATGAAATCACTAGCACCACAGGTAGTATCTGTAGTGGAAAAACCACTCGCTTGACCAGATTTGGTGACTCGAGAATAACTGTTGTCGATCGGGACAGGGCTTCAGCCAAACAGCCCCATGGGAGCAAGCCAGCCATGAGGTAGAGGGCGAAATTACTGGTGCTATCTACGCCGCCGAATTTCACTTTGAGCACGATGCAGAACAGGAAGGTGTAAAGCAGCAGATGGCCGATTGGATTGATCAACGGCCAAAAGGCGCCAAGGAGTGAACCTTTATAGCGCCCAATGAAATCGCGATGAACCATCAAACCAATTAAAGCGCGATTGCCCCACAGACTTGTAGGAGCCTCGCTACCTGCGGCTACCGTCGAAATTCGACTACCCGGTATTCTCGGCTTGTCTTCTTGCTTTGGTCGTTCTGATACTGCCGCAGTCATGCTACTTGAGAAACCTGAAACCCTTGGTGCTGTAGATAATCCTGAGCCCGCTTGGATTTCAAGATGGTAGCACTTTAGACGCCATCGCTCATTACAAGCCTGCTAATGTTCGACCGTGTTACGGAGTTGGAGCAGTTGTTGTCGTTGTTTGGCTGGTCGTCTCAGGTGTTGTTTCGGTGACAGTTTTAGTCTTCTTAATGGATGTACTCTTTTCTACCACTGGCTTAGCTGATTTGGCAGTCTTGCCACCCTTTGTAGCTTCACCTTTCGGAGCTGTTCCGGTCCAATTCAGTCCGGTACGCACTGCGTCTGCACCTGCATCGAAGGCGGATACTGTGTTGACCTTGGTCCCAGTTTTATCTGTGTATTGCAAAATGCCAGTGTACTTATCACCATATTCGTAAATTTCACCAGGCGCAGTCACTTTTCCGGATTTCATTTGCGAATCGTCAACTTTGGATTGCACAGGAGCGTCGGCAGGGAGAAGCCCTTTCAATGACTCGAGGGCGTCTTCTTTGGCGATCGGTGTGGTCAAATATAAGGTTTGCAGAACGAAGCACTTGCCATCTTTGCATTGGGCCATGTACTGACCGCCCTTCTTATCGTAGGTGCGGCTGAGGTATTGTGTCTTCCCGCCGCTTGATGCTGCAGATTTGGGGTCGACGACGAATGTGATACTGGCATCTTTAAAAGTCGCTTCAGGCATACCGACCTTGATGCTGTCCAGCTGCACTGTGCCTTGAGGGGTGACATTTGTAGTGTTGCTACCGGACTTTGAGCACGAACTCATGCTCACTATGGACAAAATGGCAACGCTTGCAGCTAGTGCATTTTTCTTGAAAAGGTTCCGCTCGAACATTCTTATTTCTCCGAAAGATATATCGTCCCTATAGCCCTAATTGACGTGGGAACAGATAGCTCAGTTTAGCCGGTTGAGTGGCGTAATTGGGCGCTCGTAACGCCCTCATTATGAATTTCCTTTTATGAGCACTCTGTCACTTCAGAACCTTCGGCTCGTCCGCGCTGCCCACGTCATAACGCTGTTCACTTGGTCGATATGAGCTGTATACGATCAATAAGCTAAAGCTGAGTGCTGGACTTTGCCGCGGCGATCGACGAAAGGTTGGTTTGCTTAACTAAATTTTGTGCAAGAGCGGCAAAAAATTTCTTTGCTCCTCTTCTGTTCAAATGGCTGCAATCCTCGAAGTCAGAAAGACTGAACAGGTTGTGATCGTCCATGTCCATGTATGCGACGTGATACTTCTCGGTTGTACTTTTCAAGAAATCATAATAACGATGCAGCAAAGTTGGATCAACCAAATCGCGATTGGGACCGGTAATCGGCATGTTTACGATGACCAACGGAATGCCACTTTCGTGGGCCACGCGAATCATTTCTCTAAAGTTGCGTTCATGTTGCAAATACAATTTCACATTCGGTGGATGGTATCGCATCTTGTAATGCTCAAGATCAGCCAAGGGATTTTTTTGTTGCGCTGTGCTGGAGCTGGCTTCATCCAAATCGATACGTGCCGGTTTGTACGCGGCGGGAAGCATTTTATCCTTAGATCCTTTGTAAGCAGCGGCGCGAAAAAGATCTGTTGGATGCCCCGTTACGTCACTCAAATAAGCTGCACTGTGCAGTCTAAGATAGCCAAAGAATTGTTCCACAGCATCTAAATTGTGCGGTGCCAAAGTGCGCTCGGTATTTTGAGCAACCACCTGGTAGAACGGCTTGCCTTGAGGAAACTGGTACTTCAGCAGAGATTGATGAACGTAAGTGTTGTCGACAAGCGGCTGATCATTAGACATGAATTCAGCAGGAGCGGTCGCGCAAACAACGAATTTTGGTCGTTTGCCAAGTTCGACGGCTCTCTTAAAGATCAAGTCATAGTCTGAGGCCATGCAGCCTCTTAAGGCTAGATTTAGAACGCTAACATCAGTGCCCAGATCCTTTTTCAATTCTTTCTCGAAAAAAGTTGCTTTATCATAATCGTTGGCAAATCGCGCTTCTCGCAGTCCCGTGTTAATGGACATATCACTTACTTCGGCGGCGGTGCGCATCAAGGACGAGCCGAGAACAACTACAGATGGCTCAGTCTTAGTCGACAGGTAACTAATGGCTTTACGGCAGTGTCTATCCGGATTCGGAAAGTGCGATTGATACCATTCCGGTAAAACGTTGGGCACCAGACCTGTAGCAAGAGCATCGACACCTAGCAAGAGAATTGCAATGAGCACGATCGGACTGTTGGCCCATCGCCGCCAGCCTTTCTGCTCAGTCGTCTTCTGCTGTAATTCCATTGCCGCCTAAAATTGGAAGTAAATGAAGGGCTGTGCTGCGTTAGACAAGAACGTAATCATCAGTACCACCAAAGCACTCCAGTAAACCGCTTTAACAGGTACAGGAACAACTGAGAAGGCTTTTTTCTCGATCAACTTGCTCAGTGGATAGTTGATCAATAACAAAATCAATGTCATGGCAATTACGATTGGCACCACTAAAGGCATCTCTTGCTTAAGCACCAAGAACTGATGTCCTTCAATGCTTGTGAAAATAGGACGCAGAAGCACCATGCGCTTAACGAAATTAAACGCCGCTTGGATATTGTTCATGCCGAAGAAAACGCAGCCGACAACAACCGCATTGAATGTAAGGAGAACAGACATTCCATGAAACACTTTGGACTGCCAAAAAGCCTCAAGCTGTGGCAGCTTGGCTTTCACTACTACAAATTCGCGGTGAACAATTAGACAAAGACCATGGTAGATGCCCCAAACTACGAAGTTCCAGGCGGCTCCGTGCCACAATCCGCCTAACGCCATGGTCAAAAATATATTCCAATTGACGTTCCATTTGGCACCACGAGAGCCACCAATTGGGATAAACAGGTAATCACGCAACCAGGTTGAAAGCGAGATATGCCAACGTCTCCAGAAGTCAGCCATGTTGGACGCAATGAATGGCAAATTGAAATTGATCGGAATGTGATAGCCAAACAACATTGCTGAGCCGCGTCCAATATCAGTGTAAGCAGAAAAGTCGAAATAGATCTGAAAAGCGAAGGCGTAGGCAAACAACCAGAGTTCTATGGCGCCATACGCTGACGGCTCTGCAAATCCCATCTGAACGAAGGTGGCAAGGTTGTTGGCGAGCAAGAGTTTCTTTGCCATACCCATGATGATCAAAGGCACACCCTCGTCAAAGTCTGACAAGCACGGTTTTTTCTCTTCAAGCATTTGAGCAACGAAATCGGGATAGCGTTTTACCGGCCCGGCGATCTGTGTCGGAAAAAATGCCGCAAACAAGGCAAACAAAACGAACGAATTTACGGGTTTGTTGCCGCGATAAATTTCGAACAAATAGTGAATAAACTCAAATGTGAAGAACGAGATACCCAACGGCAAGATGATATTGCAGACCCACTGAGGATCTTTGTGTGTGAAAAGGTGCATGGTCGCTGTGGCCGTGCCGATAACGAAGTTCGCGTATTTGAAAACGCCCAGAATAAGGAGATTGATGCCAATGCCTATGCCGAGCAGCAACTTTCGTTTGTCCAGATGACGATGCATGAATGCGCCCCAGACCCAGTTGAAGAAGGTCATCGGCACGATCAGCAAAATGAATTGCGGTATCCAGCTCATGTAGAAGACGTAGCTGGCGATAAGCAGCATCGGTAAGCGCAGTTTATGGGGCAAAACCCAAAACAGCGCGACTACGCAGGGGAGAAAGATCAGATATTGGAGTGTAGTAAACAGCATTTAGGTTCGCCGGTGACAGGCTTGCATCAAACGGTTGTTGAGAGCGCCCAAGTGGGCTGTATGGTAACACGCGCCCCTGTTGTCAAACCGGAGAAAGATTTTAGGTCAACAAGCGCAATTTGCCAAATTGGCTAGAATGGAGAAAGGTACTGGTTCATGGAGAGGCAAATGACCCTTCAAACCGATAAGAAATGTCCCTATTGCGCCGAGTTGATCAAAAGCGCGGCTTCAATATGTCGATACTGTAATCGAGCTGTCTGGGAACAAAAGCCTTGCACTTTCTGTCGCGAGTCCCTGCGCCCATCAGCGACACGATGCCGTTTTTGCCACCTCGACCAATTGTCTCCATCGGACTTACATCCACCCGTGACAGGCATCGTACCAGCCAGTCTTTCATTTGGATTCCAGGCACCTGCTCACACTCCGGTCTACACGCCGATTGCGCCCGAGAAATTGCCAGAGCAGTGCCAGGCAGAAGACGAGTTTCAGCAATGGCGTCAACGTCGATTGGATGCCATCGCATATGGTGAAGCAGATGAGTGAATCACAGAAGAGCTGCCCTCATTGCGCCGAAATTGTGGCTGATGAAGCTATTTTGTGCCGCTTTTGCGACCGCGGCATTTCCAAAGAGCATTATAAGAATTGTCCATTTTGCGCCGAGATGATCTGGACGGACGCGGTCTTTTGTCGGTACTGTAGAAGCACACTGAATGGCAAATCAGCGTGGCCGCAGCCGAGTCGCAAAAGGCTGTTCACCTTAGATGAAGCAGCCACTCTGTTTAAACTAGATGATGCCGCCATCGACAAGATCTTCGAAAAAATCGGAGTCAAAAAGAAGTGAAAATCAGCGTTGTTCTTCTCACGATTGGTTTGATTGGCTCGATCGGACTTTCAATCACCGCAACCTCTGCCGCTGAAGATCTGTACAAACGTGCAGTTCTAAATTATCAAGCCCATCACTATTCTTCCGCCCTGGCTGACCTCGAACGACTGGAGGCTGCATATCCGACCAACGCCATGGTTCGCTATTACCGAGCTCTTTGCTATCAAGGAACCAATCAAATTACGTTAGCGAAGAAGGACTTTGAGTGGGTCGCAGCAAACTGCCCGGATGCGAAAGTCAAACAATTAGGCGCAATTGGCTTGCGGAATTTAGGTTCGTATCGCGCTCAAGTGACCGGATTTGTCAGTGCGCCAACAACGCAAATGGCGGCCAGACCTGCATCAGGCCTCCCGACCCCTTCAACTTCTTCGGGCATCCCGAGTCCTTCAAGTTCGACAAACGCTGCGAACAAATTGCGAAAAGTCCTTCAATTCACAAGTGCAACCTGTCCAATATGCATAACTTTTGCGCCGATCTTCGAGCAAACCAAGGGGAAATATTCAGGGATAGACATGCAAACCCTGGATGTAGCCGATGCCGGCAACTCCGCTCTGGTCGAGCAGTACAGCGTCAAAAATTATCCAACCATCGTCTTTCTCTCTAATAACGGCTCCGTCTTGTTCAAGCGCGCCGGCGCTCCAGACACAGTTGCTCAATTTTCTCAACTAATCGACAGATACCGATAAGTACACGTCCGTCACGCACAATCGCAGGACATGATTTCTGCACTATGGTGAAGTACCGAAGATGAGAAATGAAGCGTCTAAATTGTCTAACTTTGACCGCAATGCAGATCGCAATCAATCTCTTCCATCATGGCCCGAGCTCGCTCTACGAGCTGGTCTTTGCGGTCTGGTGCGACCTCATCCAAGTATGTTTCGAGAGCACTTATCGGTGAACTAACAGACGTCTCAGTCAATTGAGGCAGACGGGCGCGACTGTGATTGGAAACAATTTCAGGGTAAATCTTGCAAGTCAAAGCCTCGCGAGAGCAAGCCTGCAGAACATCTTCGTTGATCAGCTCGATCTGCTCTTGATTGATTTTGTAGCGCACGCGCAAAACGCAACCTGGTTTGATTGCTTTCTCGATTTTCTCACGCAGTCGGCTTGTTGGATCTTCCGAATTTGTCAGATCGGCTTCTACTGTGACAAATGGACGGGGATCGATTGAATGGAACTTAAACTCGACATTCTTGCGCTCCATGATCACGTGAATGAAACCTTTGTCTTCACGTTCTTCACCGAAGTCGACACGCTCTAGACTGCCAGCGTATGTGATGGTTGGATGCTGTTCCCGAATGACTTGGTGGCGGTGGATATGCCCAAGCGCAACATAATCAACTCGCGAATCGATAAACATTTCAACTGGAAAAGTAAGTGTGTAGCCAATGAGCAATTCCTGCTCAATCCCTGCTAATGCCCTGTCCAAGCTCATGTGTGCCGTGACAACAGTGGGCAAGGTCGGATCCAAACTCTCATAATATCCGCGCAGCATATCCGTGATTTTTTCTACGAGCAGACGATCCAAAGTCGCGGCGGGAAGATTGGCGTACTTTTCCAAAGTCATCATTTGGTGCCGCGTTATATGGGGCAACCCGATCAATTGAAAGGCACCATTGGCAGTATCTATGACACGATTGGTCGGTTTATCAATCGTAATCACACCTGGTACTTCAAGGCTCTGAAACACAGACATTGAGTGACTGGATGTAGAACGCAGAATTTGATCGTGATTACCGACAACCAGGATAGTTTGGATGCCGGCGTTGGATAACCGTTTCAGCTCGGAAGCAAACATTTTCTGATAAACAGGCTCTGGCGAAGCATTCCTATAGGCGTCGCCGGAAAACAAAAAGACGTCGACATTTTTTTCGATGGCAAAATCAACGGTTTTAGCCAGCGCTTTGACAAAGTCTTCGAAGCGCACATTTAATCCTGTGAGCGGATTAACGCGTCCGTGTGATTCACCCGAACCGAAATGGATATCAGATACGTGAATTAGCTGAATTGGCATAGTCTCTACATATTAGGCTATAGGACCCAAGCTAGCCAATTAGTTATTCCTGATGCGAATGTCGTGATATGAGGAGCGCAGGATGGGCGTGGACTGTTTCGTGTGTATGAATAGTGCGCGCTAATGGGCGCTAAAATTATTTCATGCTCCTAATTGATATACACTTGCTTGGCGGCGCATCTTCGCGGCGCTTGCCATCGTGCCGGAAAGGTCTGAGCAGTGCCACCCACTAGCCGCCACACTGCCAGCAGGAAAGATGAGTCGGCGCTTGCTACTAACGAAACGGGTTACCTATTAATGTCTAAAGCAATCAAGAGTCACACACTGTCTAAAGGACAGCGACACAAGGTCACCATTGAATCGCTCGCTCCTGGAGGAGAAGGTGTTGCAAAGAGCCTGGGTCCACCCGTTTTTATAAATCGGGTAGTGCCAGGAGACGTTGTTGAAATCGAGCTTTTCGATGTGCGCAAAGACTTCGCAAAGGCAAAAGTGACCAGCATCATTTCACCTTCACAACATAGAGCTGAGCCCCCGTGCCCACTTTTCAAAGTTTGCGGTGGCTGCCAGTGGCAACACATGACTTATGAGTATCAATTGATCGCCAAGGAAGACATAGTTAAGCAGGCGCTTAAGCACATTGGCAAGTTAGATCCGACCATCGTCAAACCGATTATCGGCGCTGACGAAAGCTTGCACTATCGCAACAAGGCTCAATTTCCAGTCAAACATCCACACGGCAGCGACCGCATTCTTGCCGGCTACTACAGACAAGATTCGCACGAACTCGTCAACATCAAACACTGCCCAGTGCAACCCGAATCGATGGATCATGTGCTCGAGTTGATCAAAGAGATTTGCGAGGAACACGGTATCACTGCGTACGATGAAAAATCGCACAAAGGACTACTTCGCCATATCAACATCCGCTTCAGCTTCGAAAATCGCAAATCCTTGATCACGCTCGTTCTTAACGCTTCTGCGACATCAGCCGACGACTTTACAAACCTCAAATGCTATGACTCCGTTCGCGGTGCCGCTGAAGCGCTGACGGACGCCATTCCGGATGTAGTCGGGGTCGCCATCAACTTGAACAACGAGCGAGGCAATAAGATTCTCGGCGATTTGACCTTCCCGATCGCCGGTGCTGACAGGATTCAAGAGGTTCTTCGCACAAGTCGAGAGGACTTTCCTGAAGCGTTGAGAACTGGGTTGAGGTTCGATTTGTCATCGAGCAGTTTCTTTCAAGTGAACACGCAGCAGGCTGTTAAGTTGTTGGAAGAAGTGTATCTGGCAGTGGCTGATATGCATAAGGACAATTTGACAATCGTCGATGCATACGCGGGCGTGGGCGCAATCTCGCTTTGGCTCGCTTCAGCTGCAAACAACGTAATCGCAATAGAGGACCACCCCGCAGCAGTTCTTGATGGTCGGCACAACGCTCAGCTGAACGGCATCCACAACGTGGAATTCAACGAGGGGCGCGTGGAAGATGTGTTGCTGGAGATGCGTAATGATGGCGTCACTGTCGATGTTGTAGTCGTCGATCCGCCGCGCAAAGGCATGAGCGCCGAAGCGATAGAGGCATTGCTCTGGGCTGAGCCTGAACGGATCGTCTACGTCAGTTGCAACCCTGCGACATTGGCAAGAGATCTGAAAGCGCTGGAACAGGGACTGATGAAATCGGCACAAGATGGGGATAAAGAGGAGTTTGTCGGGTATAAAACTAAGCAGGTTCAGCCTGTTGATTTGTTTCCCCAAACGTTCCATGTGGAATCAGTATCGGTACTAGAGAGGCTTCGTTGATAGATGGTCCTGTCGGGTATTTGGAAGAGGTATGAGAACTCTAAAGAACCCCTACCGCCAAATTTGTTCTTCAGCCACAATAAAGAAGTCCCACCTGAAGATGTTCAGGAAATTTGCGCATCGGTCGGCTGGAGTCGGCGCGAGCCAGCCCTGATCACAAGAGCTCTCCAAAACAGCGTGGCGGTTGTTTCAGCCTGGGATGATAAGATCATGATCGGCTTTGCCAGAGCGACCGGCGACAAGGTCTTCAACGCCACGATTTGGGACGTTGTTGTCCGACCTAGCCACCAGCGACGGGGCATTGGAATGCTTGTAATGCATGAACTTCTCAAAGAGTTGGACACTTACGAAATTCCCCTGGTTACGCTCTATGCGGATCCTGGAACGGACGGGTTCTATCGCCGCTTCGGTTTCATGGCTGATCCGTCAGGGGTTCGGGGCATGTTTCGCGAAAAGCTCTAGTCCTCGAACCGGAATTTTTGGTTAAAAGGGTAACAGTTCCCGGTTGAGGCGTTCTGCAGAGAGCGCCAGTCATGCTAAAGTTTGAATCCACAGATATAGCCTTGGCCTATCCGTGGATAGTCTGTGCACCGCAGGGTCAAGCAGTCAAGCTGCCCGACTCCGCAAGCTGCCCGACGTTATCTCATTTATAGATCGATTCGTAAGCTGCTGGCTTAGGGGATGTCATGAAGATTATTTTGCAACAGAATGTTCAAAAGCTCGGTAAAGCCGGAGATATAGTTGAATCGTCCGATGGATTCTTCCGCAACTTCCTTCAGCCGCGAAAGCTTGCTGTTGTGGCAACGACCGGAACTCTGAAGAAGAGAGAAGAAGACCTGGAGACTTTGAAGAAGAAAGCAGCCGCTTCTCATCAAGTTTCTATTGACTTGGCTGAAAAAATCAATGGTCTAGAGACTATCGTTTTGACTGTTAAAGCCGGTGAAGGCGGAAAGCTTTATGGCAAAATCACGAACAAAGAAATTGCTCAAGCTTTGGAAAAATTGGTCGGAGTTGAAATCGACAAGCGAATCGTCAGACCGGTTGATGAAATCAGCGCCCTGGGAATCTATCGCGTCATCGTCAAATTAGCACCAGAAGTGCAAGCCGAAATTAGTGTCGAAGTGCTCAAAGAAGGCGCTCCTCTTAAGGTCAAGAAAGAAGAAGAGCCAGTCGCTGCAGAAGCTGAGCAAGATCAGGACTCAGAAGAAGCAGCGGTTGAAGAACCCTCTGCTGTTTAATTGACCTGATACCACATCTGGTGACGCAGTTCGCAAGGACTGCGTTTCTTTTTAGTCGAAACACGGCAGACTTCGATTCTGTGCCAAGCTCCCTTAACGCTTACCATTGTTCCAAGGTCCACGTGCCGGAAATTAGGGTCGGTTGTCAGATCAGATTACTGTTATTGGCTTTTATCAGTAGATTCGAGCAAGCGGGCTTCGAATGGCTCTGTCGTGAGACCGCTGGCAGTGCGCTTCAAAATTTCGATTTTTTGCTCGGCTCCTTTAAGGAAGGTCTCGCAGTCGAAACTAAGCTTCATGCCTCGATCAAAGAGTTCAAGTGCGCGTTCAAGCTTTACTTCGCCATCCAACTCAGAGACGACTTTTTCAAGCTCTGAGAGCGTGGCTTCAAAATCTAGAGAGAGAGACTGTGACATTTTTCCTCCATCGATTGGCATTCTAGCCAGTACACTTTGTGGATCGATAAACCTTGTGAATCAGTAAACTCTGGGACCATCCTTAAGGTTCTGGTTCGACTGCTTCAACCCGCAGCTTGAGCCTTCCTTGCAACAAAATTCCTTCCAAGATGTCGCCTGGTTTAACGTCTTCATACCTTCGCACAATTTGTCCATCCAGTTTTCGCAGAATTGAAAATCCTCTGGACAGTACATTTTTCGGGCCAAGAACGCTCAGCTTTTCATGATTTTGGCGCCACTTATGCTCCGCAGAGTTGAGTGCGTGCGCCATTCTGTGCGTCATTCGATCTCGATAGCTCAATACTTTTAAGTGATTTCGCTTCAGTCTTTCGTGATAGCGAAGCAGTCCGTTTATTGGATCGACTCTGTGGAGCGTATGGCGCGCCCGGGCAATTCGATCTTCCATTCTATATAGAAGTCTTTTCTCTAGCCCTTGCCAACGATCTAAAAGTTCAGCACTGCCGCGGGCAACCATTTCTGCAGCGGCAGTAGGAGTCGGTGCGCGCAGATCTGCTACCAAGTCGCAGATTGTGATATCGGTTTCGTGACCAACGCCTGATATTACCGGAACAGAGCAAGTGCTAACAGCACGTGCCACCAACTCAGTGTTGAACGACCATAAGTCTTCAATTGAGCCGCCGCCTCTGGCGACGAGAATAACGTCGACATCGGGAATGCGTTGCAATTCGCGAATGGCGTGGGCTATGTCTTCTGCACTACCTTCGCCCTGCACCTTAGCTGGTGCAATAACGACATTCACTAATTTATTGCGACGCGCAAGCGCACTTAGAATATCTCGCAAGGCAGCCCCAGCAGTACTTGTGACAACACCGACGCAGCGCGGCAAAAT
>PLZS01000183.1 GCA_003153555.1 Candidatus Melainabacteria bacterium
TCTAATGCGGGAAAATCCAGTGCACTCAATACACTTACCAACAACAAGAAACTTGCGCGCACCAGTAAAACCCCTGGATGCACGCAGCTGATCAACTTCTTCCAGCTGCATAACTCGCCCGACTTACGGCTTGTGGATTTACCTGGTTATGGCTATGCCAAAGTTCCGCGGGCGATGAAAAATAAATGGCAGGAGCATTTATCCCAATACCTCCGCGACAGACAGTGCCTGAAAGGGCTTATTCTTGTTATGGATATTCGTCATCCGATGCAGGAGTTCGACATCATGATGATTAACTTGGCAGTGGAATCTGAACTGCCTCTGCATACGCTGCTAACCAAGAGCGACAAGCTATCGCGCGGCGCAGCCCAAAATACTTTACTGGAATTTCGAAAAGAGCTTAAAGACACTGGTTTTGATAATTTTGTCACTGGACAAGTTTTTTCTTCGCTAAATCGCGACGGTGTCGACGAGCTCGCCAGGCAACTCGCGATTTGGCTACAGTCAGGTGACGAATAGTTGGAACGAACCGTCATTTTTACTTAGTACAATGCTTTCGAGAGGACATAAAATGCACGCTGTTCCCAATCATGCCGAGCTTGAACAAGCTTTTGAGAAGTCTTTTGAAAAAGACCCGACTTCTTATTCTTGGGGGTTCTTCGCTTATGACGACGCTCCTGGTGGTGTAGGCGGAGGCTCAGGAAATTTTAGTTGGTTTGACTCGAAGCAAGAGCTTGTAAGCTTTCTAGCGAAGTTTCCATTGCTTGCGCATAGCGCTGACACCTTAGATTCCGAACGATTTGTAAAAGCAAAGAATTTTCTATCGTCTGTTAGGTCAGACAATTTCGATCAAAAAGCAGTAGACGAACTAAATAAAATAAATTCGGGAGTCGAGCAAATCCAGTGGTATGGTCAATTGGATGACTTGCTGTCTGGTGAAACTGAGTTTGCTAAAGGGATGCGAAAATTCTTTTCTGAATCGTCGGAAAAACTCGCAAAAAGCCGAATTCCTGAATTTGCCGAATTTCTTCGTAATTGGGGACACTGATAATAACTCGAAGTTTTAGCTTGGCTAATGCGCTTTTGTTGATTGTACTGGCTCTGCGCCACCTCAGTACAAGCGGTTCTTCTTTGCTTTCCACTTTTCTTTGGCTGGCTTGTGAATTTTCTCGATAAAAGTCACGTTTTTACTTGGGCGACGTCTTCGGCGTCACCTGATTCGATTGAATTTAAACAATGGCGACAGTTGTGGATTTATTCTCGAGTCTTCAGCGGGGCGATTGGCAACGCTATTGGAGTGATCAGGCTTTGTCGATGTAGGGGTTTTGGGCATGCGATTTTCTCTTTTCGCTACTAGCTGGTTGAGCGGCGAACAATATGGACGCTACCAAAACCGCTACCATTGACTTCTTCGTGGAATTCCTCTTAATACGACTTAGTGCATGCCTAAATTATAATCTTGCGCCCTGCTTCGTTGATACTATCAACGACTGTCGCATGAGCATCGACGATAACACAGACAAGCAACAGCTATGGAATTAAGAATGACGGTTTTCCCGATCAACAAATTTGGTTTTCTTGCACATGATGTCGCCATCATCCTTGTTATCGGTGCACAGGCAATAGGTTCACCATCGATGGCGAATAGTGACAAGCCAAATGGTGCAGACAAGCCAGCTGTATCGGCAGCGCCAACTGCAGCGCCCGAGCCAACTGCAACGCCCGAGCAAATGGAGAATCAGACCACAACAGTTGATCCTTGCACGAAGCTGGTCGTCGATACTATACCTCCACCGGCAGATAGACCGAAGGCTTTGGATTCCGTAAAAGACCGCGATCCCGAACTCATCAAGCAGATAGAAGCGAAAGTAACAGATCCGCGCTATACAGGTGAGCTGGGCAACACAACTGTTTCCACTCACGACAAAAAAGGCCGCATAAACGGATGCGTGTTCATACAGAACGTTCCTTATTGGGAGTCTGGGCCAGCCGCACAATCACTCGTCGACGTGAACTTAGAACTGGCTAAGAAAGGCAAAAGGTTGGAGGCGGATCCACTGAACGGAGCCGGCAGAACTCTTGCTCAGGAAGAGGCAATTGTCTGGCGCAATTCTGGAGTGCACGCCAAAGTCGGAAAATCGAATCACGGATTTGGCAATGCTGTAGACTTCAAATTAGATCCAGACCCTGATGCGAAGCAACAGCTCTGGGACGATCCATTTGTTAACGAGACGCTGCACGCTCATGGCTGGCGGCAAGGTGACACCTGGGGTCCACTCAAAAATGACTTGCATCATTGGAGTTTCGTCGGTCCAGGACCAGCCCAGGATGGACCCTGATGCTACGGAGTGGAGCGACGAAACCTACGGCGAATTGAAGAGCGGCTGTAAGCCCATTGTGCAAGCCACTTTCGCCAAGCGAGCCCTGATCATTCTCCCAGGAGTAGTTGTCGGACCATAACGGCCTTTAGCTTCGCCATCCGTAACCGACAGTTGTAATCCATCGCCGCATTAGCAAACTGATCTCGGCTCTCTGCATCAGCGATGATGAGGGCTGCGGTACGGCAGTTACCACACCAATTCGCAGCAGTGGAAGTTTTCACAAGGCTAGTCGGCGCGGATGCCAATCTTTGATCGTTTGTGATTGATCAGTGCGACATCACTGTTCATCTCGGACTCCACTCGATCAAGCTGTCCAGACAGTTTTCGCTCCTTCGATGAACTCAAGGCACCAGTCCTAAATCGCACCAGATATGGTGCTGGCTATCTAAGATCTGATGTCAGCGTGAGAGACTCATGCAGCCCATACTTTTTCGAGATGAAATTGCATTTTTGTTCTCGCCCTTGCCACTCTTGATTTAACTGTGCCAATTTCTGTATGGGTCTCGTTGGCTATCTCTTCGTAGGTGAATCCACAAAACTCTCTCAAAATAATCACCGTTTTAAATTGCTCTGGCAGCAAATCAATTGCAGCTTTCACTTGGCTGACGATCTCTTTGCGTTCAAAATTTTCATCCGGTTGAGCCTTATCATCGGCTATGTTGTACCAGACGCCGACTGTATCTTCACTGTCTTTCGCTGGTTCATCCAGCGATAATACAAACTCCTTTGGCTTGCTTCGCAGTTCATCGTAAAAGATGTTTGTAATCAATCGTCTAAGCCACGATTTAAATGCGGATGCGTTTCTGAGGGTTCCGATGGATTTCCAAACTCTGATAAACACGTCTTGGACAATGTCTTCGTGATTTTGTTTTAAATCAGGCGCCAATTTCCGTAGCACACCGTGTGCGTAGAGNNTCATCAGTTGTACTCCCGCTTCTTTGTGTTGACTCCATTTTGACTTGGAAGCAAGCAGCAATTCTGCCTCTAAAGCATGATCTTCTTTGCTCTTTAGGATGATTGCGGGATCAAAGTAGACATTGTGCAATTTTCGAGAAATTTATCGAGTGGAGAAGGGGGAACCGATTACGAGGCCAAGTGATGGTCACTAATACAGTCGAGACTATGGCTGTGCCTGTTCTCAGGGATCGTATTTTGAAAGTTTTGATTGAACAGGCAGCCGATGTGAAAATCATAAATTCGATACCTCAGTAGTATCGAATTTATGAATGATTTTTGTACCTAAAGGATTTGTGCCCATGCGCGCCAATTATTGATTATCGGCAGGACGAAAAGCTGCCGTTTGACGCATCTGTCGCCCTTAGAGTGGCTGGAGAACGCTGGCGCTTATGTCTTGCTGTTTAACGACTTCATGAAATCGTCAATATGCTTTTCAGCTACTTCCTTCGTGTGTCCGTAATGCTTTTGCAACCTACCTGATAGTTCTTCTCTCTTGCCGTCGATTTGCTTCCAGTCGTCATCTGTAAGCTTTCCCCATTGTGTTTTAGCTTTGCCTGTGAATGTTTTCCAGTCACCTTTAACTTCATCCCAATTCATCGTTATTCCTCACTATTGCGTATTTGCCCATAACTTTTTGCTATTCGGCGTGATGAGTTGCCGCTTTTTCTTTCTTTTTCTTGTGGCTGTTCGACGTTTCGTCGGCACTGTCAGCCTTTATTTCAGCAATGATTTCATCCTTGTACTCAATCGCTTGTCTTCTTGGCTGTGCTCGTTAACAGTTTGAAAAGAATGGCACCTCACGTGTTGCGAGGTGCCATTCGCACTCGTTT
>PLZS01000071.1 GCA_003153555.1 Candidatus Melainabacteria bacterium
ATTTGTTGAACGCGTTTGCCACTGGACGGCAATCAACCAGATCGTTGGGGCTACCAATTTCTTCGTCTTCGTTTAATTCAAGTCGTGTGCGAACTGAGCGCACCATTTGGGCCAGCGCTGGACGAACTGCGCGCATGAGGAGATCACCCACACCACGAAGGTGCCGGTTTTCTAAACTGTCTATGTTGTCGGTAGTGCCATTGCTCAGTGGCAGGTTGAGAATGTATTCAACCGCAGCCATGAGATCATCTGCGCTCATTTGCAGAGAGTCGCTATCAATCCCTAGTTTCTTATTCACTCGTCGCCTGCCGAGGTTACCCATCGAATAACGGCGTTTGTCGGTTAACTCTTTTAGAGCAGTAACACCACCACTGGTGCCACCACCACCATCCGGCTTCCAACCTCTTCCCACTACTGCCAGGGCTTCAGTCGGAGTAACTTTTTTCCATTCAATGCGATTTTTTTCAAGCAGTGGTCCGATTCGCTTTTGCAATGTTGCATCGTCGATACCCATTGCCGCCAAGACTGTTGTGGCAGCAATCCAGCTGCGCTTTGGTAATTTGATTCTGCACTTAGCGCGGCTCGTTTTTCCAGAGCCGGGATCAAGTTCTAATTCGATGCTAACTGGTGCGCCTTGCTCGGCCAACCACAATGCCTTATAGCTGCTTGGACCGCCTTGCGAAAAATAAATGCCTGGTGCACGCACCAATTGTCCCAGTACCACCCGCTCAGATCCGTTAATTACAAAAGTACCGCGGTCTGTAATCACCGGAACATCCGCGACGTATGCCGTTGATTTGCGGAGCTCGTGTGTTTGCGTATCGCGTAACCAAACTTCCATCATCATGCGGCGGGCATGAGTCATGTTTGTTTTGCGAGCAGCCTCCGATGATGTTGGATAGCCGGAATCTTGAGCGTAGTCTTCAAAGCGCCAATGTACCTTGCCATCTTGTCCAACGAAGGAGACTTCGAAACGATGACTAAACTCGCTGGCCATGGGAGAAATTTCAGCGAACAGATTACCCAGGGTTTCTTCGAGGAACTTTCGGTATGACCGCCTCGGAAACTCGGCTAAATCTGGAGCCTGAAAGTAAAAACTCATTGAGGCACTCCGGCACCGTCGCTCGATAAGGATCGTTTGTGAATCGACATAGCTCTAGCTAGATCTTCAGCATAAGCTTTCTGCTTCGGATTTAGGGCACTGGCGATCCTAAATTCCGAAATTGCTTCACTAATTTCTCCAGAAGACATCAGGTTGACAGCCAGTCTGTGGTGAATATCGGGATTCTGCAAATTATCGGACAGTAATTGTCGAAGGATTGTTACGGCACCATTGTAGTCTTTTTGCGCTTCGCAGGCTGTAACTTTTGAGAGATTATCGGTTGGTGCCGACGGTGCAGGCTGAGCTTGAACGATACCTGGGGCTGCGGCTACAGTCGGCGCAGCTTGCTGGGCGGCATCCATTTCATCGTGGGTTCTAAAATTCATCGTTGAAGGAAGCGATGGTGAGCCACTTCCACCTTCAAACATATTCTTTCTAGGTGCTCCCATGTCAGTTGGTGCCGCTTGTTGAGCAGGAGCGCTAGGTTGAGCTTGTTGTTGAACCGCTGCAGCTGGGGCGGCTGCAATTGGTTGACCAAAACCACCGCTTGTGATTGTGTTGGCGATCTGTTTGGCCATTGATCCGGATTGTTGTGCAGTCATGCCGCTTTGCGATTGCATTGCTTTCATTCGGGCCGCCGCTTCTTTGTTATTTTCAGGGTCGATCAAAATGCAAGTTAGGTAAGCCTGATGCGCATTTTGATAGTCACCATTGGCTTCTAGGCACTCTCCTAGCAGAAATTGATACTCGGCATTTCTTGGCTCGAGCATCACAGCTTGATTGATTTCAGCTAAAGCTTCTCTGCGCAGACCCTGGTTGTACAGAGTCGTGGAAGCCAATTTGTGCTTATCAGCTTTTGCGTGCTGGTAGGCTCGACCGAGGCTGGCGCGTCCTGCTTCCAAGCCAAGATTCTTTGGATCAAGAGCTTCTAGCTTCCTGTACGAACTTTCTGCGCCGACAAAATCTTGTGTAAGTTGAAGCGCACCGGCCAATCCCAAGTGGTTTTCCGCGAGCAGTGGATTGGCGGCTACTTGTTTGCGCCAGATCTCAACAAGCTGTTGTCCAGCTGCGACGTCCTTTGGATCCAGAATTACTGCTTTACGCAAAGATGCGGCAGCCGATGTGTTGTCACTTTGAGCCAAAGCCAGAAATCCGAGTTGACGGTGAGCGGCTCCACATTGTGGATCTTTAACGATCGCCTGCCGGTACCAGTTGGTGGCAGTTGTGATTTGACCATAACGATAAGCCATGTCGCCCATCTTGACGTAGGTGCGGGCCGAAGGCTCTAGTTGCATCGCTGCTTGATATTCAATTGCAGCTCCTTCGAAATCGTTTGCTCCAGCCAGTTGATCGCCTACTGACAGTCTGACTTCCGCATTGCTGGCGTCAAGACCGCTTTTCTTCATACATTCAACTAACATTTTGCCGGCTAGACCATTATCCGGTGCAGCACTCAATGCTTTACGAAAGAGACTGGCAGCACCCGAATAGTCCTTACCAGCCATTCGCTGCTGACCAAATGCTGTGCGGGCAGCAGAAAGGTTGACTCTAAATTGCTTGTTACGAGGATCATATTGCACGGCTTTTTCGTGAGCGGCAATCGCTTCCATCCAACGCCCTTGCTTGCCCAGAGCGACAGCGCTGTTGTTGGCGTCGACGGCCACTTGCGCTTGTTTGTGATAGGCATCAACTTGTTGCTGCTGCGCTCTGGCAGAGGCGTCATAAGCTTGTTTCTTGGCTTCGTCTGCTCGTTTTTGAGCTTCGAGCTCGTCAACCTTCTTCTGTTTTTCGACTTCTCTGTAATCCGGACGGCGGTTGAAACGCGTTGCGCTAGGCGGGATTACGACCTCTTCGCCATTGTTGAAGTCTTTCGAGTCGCGCTCATGGGGCAGAGGCGCGGCGTTCAGCTTAGTGGCAGGGGCCTGAATGGTGGCGAAGCTCAGATGTAAACTGATTGCCAGAGACAGGGAATATATGAATTTGTGCGGGTTGCTCATGTTTTTTAAAATCTGGGTAGGGTGCAAGACAATATGGGTTATGAATGTGAGCACAGCTTAACGATTTCGGGGCTGTCAAGTCTATTGGGGGATATCCCACAGGCTTCGTATATTTCCCACAATTGATATACGCTCGGCGACTGAAACTAGGGAGCAGGAAAGGCATTGACTTGACGAAGGCTGCCACATACCTTACCTTTCCATATAAGGGGGATTTTTGGAAGTGTCTGGTTCCCCAAAGCGTTGTTACAATTAAACCCGTGGCACATCCACAAGATTTTAAAAACTAGGTTCTGGAGATTTCCTTGGATTCTTATTCACAACCGCCCCGGCACTCAGTGTTCCGACCACGTACTGTGTTATGTGAGCGTCATGAACTGATCCGGTTCGGACTTAAAAGGGTAGTTTCAGAGGTTGTGGAGATAGTCGGGGAAGCCGCAGATGGCATGGCTGCGATCGAGATGATTAGGCGCCTGCGACCCGATTTTGTAATTACCGATGTCGATTTGGATGTTTTGAACGGTGTGGAAGTCTGCCGTCGTGTTACAACCGAGATGCCGAACGCAAATGTGCTAATTCTCACTGATTCATATCACGCGACCAAGTATCACAACCAGTTGATGCGGGCAGGTGCCAGGGGCTTTTGCCTGAAGAGCTCTGGACCAAGAACTTTATTTGAAGCAATTGAGCAGGTGACGAGAGCACTGCCGTTTTGTGACCCGAAGATCACACAGCTAGTCAAGCAAAGTCCGGCGACTTCAATGCCGAACTCGAATTTGACTGACAGAGAAATTGAAGTTTTGATTCGTCTGGACTTACGCAACAAAGAAATTTCCGAAGAATTGGATATGAAGTTGCGCACGGTGGAGAAACATATCGAATGTATTCTTGCCAAGCTAAAAGTACCGACTAGAACTGCTGCTGCTTTGAAAGCTGTGCAACTAGGATATGTTCTACTACCCAAGATGCCAGGACGCGATCCTGTTACAGGGGTGACCCACGAACAAACAGTGGCCGAGTTGCAAGCGGAGCTTGCCATTGCAAACGAACACTTGAAGGCTTTGCTCAAACAAAATGAGCTACTTAAGGAAGCTCTAAACGAAAAGATGCGTCCATCTGGGGGGGCAGGCGGCACGCCCAACCCAAATGCGCCGCACACACCTCCGCCACAGCGTCCACAGACGATGACGCGTCAGCCAGAGAAGGAAGAAGAAGATCAGGTGGCGACGCCTCCTAGACCGAATCCACCGCGTTCGCTGCCTCCGCCTGATCCGTTTGGTCCCGTCATTTGAAAACTGCATGCGTTGGCGCCGCTGATTTGGCGCGCTTGGGTTCCTAAGACGTATAGACGGCATTCAGAGAGCGGCAACTCAACTATTTGCTCCGCACCACATGCGGTGCCACTCGATTTTAAAATAGCGACGGCAGCCGCTTGTTCGCTTGCTGGGTTGTGAATCGTGACCACCGTTTGCTGTGGATCGTTCATTTTTGTGGTCGAGTGGGCCAGATCTTGATAGATACAAAGGCCGCATTACAACCGATGTCGACACTAGCCAACTGATTTAAGTAGCATGAAGCTTCGAAACGTATTAGTGAAGCGCATTTACGAAACATGTTTAACAAATAAGCGACGGTCCCGATCAGTGCAAGAAAAAAGGCCATACAATCAACGTCGAGCTATTTCTAGGTATCCGTTGGAATCCATAAGACCGTGTTTCTAGAGGTGAAGTGAATGTCCAACACATACGGTGCGCCTAATGGCATTGAGCGTCGTGCCTATCGCACTACAAATGCCACACTGAACAGCATTCCGGCAGCAACGTCGCCGCCGCCAACTACTGGAAAACAAGGCGATCCGCTGAAACAGACGTGTACTCGTGAATATCTAGCCCAACTATTGGAAGGCCAGGTTGAACTAGCAATTGAGAACGGCTATCCGTTAAGCCTGGTATTGGCCGAGTTTCAGACTGAGGAAAATTCGTCGCAAGAATCTGAAGCAGTACTCTATGCGGTGGCACAACAGTTCAATTTGAATTTACGTCCAACCGACATCATTGTTCGTTTTAGAAACAAAACGCTGGCTATGATTTTGCACGAGTGCAATGAAATTGGTGCACGACAAGCGACCACACGCTTGAGTTCTTTCCTGGCAAGCGGTGCCCGAGTCGGTAACGAAAAAGTTGTCGTCAAGCCGCAATATGGTTATTCTTCGCAGATCACGCGGGGAGCAGACCGAGCCTCGAAATTGTTGGCAACTGCCGAACAATCTCTCAAGACCTCGCAGCAGAACTAGGATTACAGCGCAACAGTATTTCCGAGCGCCAACATTTTCGCAGTGAGTTCAAAAGTCGAAAACTCGCGATGCTTGCGTGGTAGCTGGCGGCACTTCGCTTGTAATCAAATCGAGTTCAAACAAGGCGTCGAGCACGTCTCGAAAAAACGCGTTCGAGGTTGTCATCTCTTCGGAACTGTTAATCCTAACAATGTCGAAGAAACTGATTACGTTTCCCCAACTCTGATCAGGATTTTTCAGATTGCTTGAAACAGCAAAGCCGGTCATTCTTGAAGCCAGTATCTTTTCCCTGACGCGGTAACTGGCAAACAATTTCTCGACAATTTGCGGGTGTGTCGTCTTGATCACGAATCGGCTATCTACGTCGTAGTGACCGCATTTGGTTTCCACTCCAGAGTCAGTTTTGGGTTTCCTGTCAGCTACTTCTTTTAGTTCAGGCCAAAGTCTGATTACGTTTTCGAGTGGCTTCGAGAGAAACTCTACCGATGTGCCTCTAGTCATGATGCTCAGTTGAAACTCTTGTTTAGGAACAAATCGCGTTCCTTGAGAAATCAACATCACTTTGCCAGGAAAAATTAGGGGAAATTCAGCCGGTCCCAAGACTCGAGAAACCAGCTTCCAGTGCTTGTATCGCACATTGATGACCGGAAACTTGAGCTTATCGATCAATCGCCGGCGCAGTTCGTGATCGAGCAAGGCATTGCCCGAGTTGAGTTTCGGAATGTCAGCCTCATCCTTGTACATACGCCCTTCGGAAAGTGTGCCGCCTTGCTTAGCGGTAAACCCTTTCACTGTTCGCATCATTTCTTTGTGGTATTTCTCTAGCCAGTCGTCACCTTTGTTTTTCCAAAGGTCGAAGAAACGTGAGGCCAGCTTTTCCCAAGGCTCCATCCAATTACTCCCAATCCAACATCATTGATCGTATTCGATTTATAAGTGTTTGGAACATAATGTATCGCTTGTGCATCAGGTACGAGTTGATTCCACCATTTGCTTCCAGGCAGGATGGCTTCCCAAAAGTATTAATGCCTCAGCCAGCAAAGTAATTCCTGGTTCGCGCTTGAACCATGTTGACGCACCTGAAGGATGAGGCAGTGGTATCACTTCGCAATTTTGCCCGAACGCTAACACTTCAAATTTTTTACCGATTAGTTCAGTTAGTGGGCTGGCGGGGAGGAACTGCTCTATGGCCAGTCGACCAACAGGAATAAGGAGCTCTGGTTGCATCAGTCGAAATTCTCTGTTCATCCAACTTGAACAGGTATTTATTTCGAGCGGAGACGGCACTCGGTCGCCGCCTTGCTTTGTCTTGCCCGGAAAGCAGCGGCAGACGGCACCGATAAAAGCGAGGGAGCGAAATTGCTCTTCATTAATGCCGATCGTCTCGAACCATTTGAACATGGTCTTGCCAGCTGTCCAGGCAAATGGTCGACCGAATGAGCCTTCACGTGGCCCTGGCGCTTGACCGCACAAGTAGACCTTGCTCAAGACAGGTGTGGGCGTGATCACTGGACCAATCATGCTGGGGCAGGCAGTACAATTTTTCAGTTGTGAAAGATGCTCTTCCAGGGTGGTTTGCAGCAGAATCTCAGTCATGGAGCCTTTAGTAAGGGACTTTAGGATAAGTAAGTGATCACGCGCAAGAACGACTGTGCGAGCCAAAGGCAATGTAGGCACTGAGCCCTATACAAATTATCACATGAAGATGTTAAGAGAAGCATCTTCCAGAAGGTCAGTCAATTTGATATCCTTTGCAGCCTGTTGTCCGCCCGCAGTCTTGCAATGGATCTGAGTTTGATGGAAGTGCCTAAACTGGTTACAAAATTACATGTGCTCGTGCTTTTAGCATATGCAACACCCGCTTTCGCTACGCCAGCTGAGCCTGAAGCTGCGCCGCCACCATTTCCGATCGGCAGTAAATTTAGCCGTACAGTTCAGAAGGTCACTGGCATTACCTTTTTGAGCGATGTTATCGCTGGCCAGGCTGCTAAAAAAGTGCTGCGCAAAAAACTAGGTGGCAAAGTCAAAGTGAAAGTGAAAACATTCGGGCTGACTGATTTGGTGGCGGGGAAGATCAAATCGGTGTCTGTGTCATCGGATGGTGGTGCTTATAAGAACGTGCCCCTTGGCGAAGTTAAAATGGACAGTGCCACTCCTATTTGGTACCAGTACAAGCGTAAAGATGGACAGAAGCCGGGTCTGAAGACGGCAATTCTTTTGAACGTCAAAGGTGATCTAAGTACCAACGATATCATCACTGCCTTAGGGTCAGAAAGAATCGCAAAGTCTATGCGGGGCTTAAAGTTGGATCTTCCTGGACTTGGAGAGCAGCAACTACAGGTGGTGCGCCCAAAAGTTGAGATCGGTGATAACACTCTTAAGATTGACGCACTCCTTGTTACGCAAGGCGCAGCTGAGAACACTGGTGTGCCGATAGTGATTTCAGGCAGACCTGTACTCGAAGGCGACAAAATATTTTTGCGGAAGATGAAAGTCAATTCTCCAGATATTGCCGAGCCTGAAAAGTTTGCAGCCTTCGCTGAAGAATTGCTAAATCCAATTGTGGACTTCAGTCGTATGGATAGAAAAGATCATGCATTCAGGCTCAAGGAGTTGGCGATAAAAAAGGATGTCGTTCAAGGAGGAGGTCAACTACTGATTGCGCCTCGCTCCGATGTAGCTGTTGCGCAGTCGACTGACGCTTCTAAGTAGGCTATTCTCAAGCGTACAGGTCAAGACGTCGAGTTCAATTTGTCCAAGCGCTTCGCCACCAGTGGTAGTGGCACATCTTTGGAAACCCGTATTGAACAGTTGAGTCGTACTGTATCAACGGTTGCATGATTGCGTCTAACTAGGGTTATTACTGAAACCTTTGTAGTCGATTGGATAGTTCTGGCGCGCAGTCCATGGACTAGTTTGTACATAGGCTTGACTGCCTGTTTGGCGCCCAAGCATCCCTTGCGCAGGTGACGAATATGAGAATACGTCTTAGTGTCTTACTAGCACTGTCATTACTGTCCGCGTTAGTTTTCCCCTGGATTTGCTGGGCGGCAGGTTCAATGCCTGATTACAAGATTGCCGGTCCGTTTAAAAGTCATAATCTCGAAGTCTTTATCATTCACGGTGCGGACTCGATGAAGGGAGAGCAATTCATTACTCTTGCGGAAGCGATGCAGCAAAAGGCACTTAAAGTTTTTGAGACAGGTGAGGTCAATGAACTTGCCTGTCAAAACTTTTCAAGTCGGCCAGTCTTCATTCAATCCGGTGACATCGTCAAAGGTGGACGTCAGGATCGAACTATGCAATACGACTTGATCGTGCCACCAAATTCAAAACGGATGCCATTGTCTTCGTTTTGTGTAGAACATGGACGCTGGCAGCAGCGCGGCGCTGAATCCGCAGCCACATTTAGTTCATCCGCAAAATCTATTTCTGGAAAGGAATTGAAACTCGCTGCCAAATACAAAGCCGATCAAGGTGCAGTTTGGGATAGCGTTTCGGTCCATCAGAGCAGATTAGCTATGGCTGTTCCGCCTGCCCCACCCGCATTGGTTGCTAGTGGGGGATACGGTGGGGGTGATGCATCGCCAACCAGTTTGCAGTTGACCGTGGAGAACAAGGAGCTCGAGAAGAGCACTGGTGACTATGCAAAAGATCTGCAAGCATTGGCGGGAAGAGATAAAGACGCGATTGGATATGCCTTTTCAATTGACGGCAAGTTGAACAGCGCCGACGTATATGCGTCTCATGGCCTGTTTGTAAAGCTCTGGCCTAAGTTGCTTGAATCTACAGCTGTGGAAGCTGTCGCTCAAAAACCGAGCGCGGGACGTGCAAACGCTGCGAGCCCCAAGCCAGCACAAAAGGAAGACGTCAGAAATCTCCTAACTTCAGGCGACAAAGGAAAGTCGACACTCAAGAAAGTCTCTGACGGCACTAACCAGGTTACTCGGGATTCTGCCAATGCCGTCTACTTCGAGACGCAAACCAAGGACAACGCTTGGTTACACAGGAATTACATCACCAAATAGTCTATTGAAAAATCAACCGTCAGCGGTTGGCTTTAGAAATCAACCGTCAGCGGTTAGTTTTTAGAATGAGAATTGCTAATAGTCGCTGCCAACCCCAGCTTTTTGAAGGCTCCAAAGATGCCTTTTGGCATTATTGAAGCCTGGCCAGTAACGGCAGGAACTTAATCATTCTGTTTAGATTGGCGCGGAGCGTCAGATGTTTGTTATGATATCCTTTCGCCTCACACCATCTATATCAAGCAAGGTCTGTCATGAAGGAAGGAATTCACCCCAAGTATCAAGAAGTCATCGCCACTTGCGTGTGCGGTAATTCGGTTGAATTAGGTTCAACCAAGCCTCAGATTAGAGTTGAAATCTGTAGTAACTGTCACCCGTTTTACACCGGGCAACAAAAAATTGTTGACACTGAGGGTCGCGTAGACCGCTTTGTCAAGCGTTACAAGCTTGATAAAGACAAGGTTCCAACAACCTAATCTCAGCATTGAATTTGGAAAAGCTTGGCAATATTTAATTGCCAAGCTTTTTGTTTGGTCCAGTTTCCTGTTTGAATTGCTTAGTATCTCATTGAGTGAAAAATGACCAATCCTACAAAAGCTCGAACTGCCCGCGAAAAACTGATTCTTGCACTGGACGTGCCGTCTTTGGACGAAGCCGTGGATTTGGTCAAGGAATTGAAAGATGAGGTAGGTCTTTTCAAGGTTGGCTTGGAGCTTTACGCCCATGGCGGAACTCGTTTGTTTGAAGCGATGAGAGCGGAAGGCGTTCTCTTTTTCTTTGATTGCAAATTTCACGATATACCGAATACAGTGGCAAGAGCAAGTGAGGCGCTAGTTGGACAGGGTATCGCGATGTTCAATGTGCACGCCGCCGGCGGTTTTGAGATGATGCATGCCACCGTTGCCGCTGCTCAAAGAGCGGCTCAGGATGCTAATGTGCAGGTGCCTAAGATAATCGCTGTGACTATGTTGACCAGTATTAGCGACAAAGAAGCAGAGGAGATTGGCTTTTCCGCTACGGTCTCTGAGCTGGTTCCCAAACTAGCATTGCTTTCAAAAAAGGCTGGATTAGATGGAGTGGTTGCCTCCGCAAAAGAGGTGAATGCGATAAGAAAGGCTTGTGGTCCTGACTTCTTCATCGTTACGCCGGGGATCAGACCGTCATGGTCATCAAATGATGATCAAAAACGAATAGTCACTCCTGCTCAAGCTATAAAGGATGGTGCGGATTATCTTGTCATTGGACGTCCTATCACACAGGCTTCAAGTCGTCGTGATGCCGCCCGACGAATCGTCGAAGAAATGGAATCAACAACTTGAAGAAAATAATCGCGCTATTGGTCGTCCTTCTGAGCACGCTCATATGCCCTGTGCTGGCAGCTGAAGAACGACCGGTCAACTTCATTTTCCTGATCGATGTTTCAGGCAGCATGGTATTGAAATCGACTATGGTCACCGCCGCTGATGGCACACAAGTGACATTGTTCGAAGCTCTTAGGCAGGCCTTAAAACAAGTGGCCGAGGACCCTCGCCTGATCAATCCGAAGAGTCGTATTTCATTCATAACCTTCGGTACGAAAATTACTGAGAAAACGGATTGGCCATCCAAGCTTGAAACAGCTGATGATCGCCGGGCTTTGCTGAAGGTAATCCAGTCGCCTGAGGCGTTAAGCGCGGATAAGCATGGCGATACATATATGGGCGGTGCTCTGGCATTGGCTCTGCAAAAAGCAAATCAAATGTATTCAGCGGCAGATCCCTGCACGACAACATTCATCGTCATGTTAACGGATGGCTGGGACGAGCCGCCAGCTGGTGCCACCATTAAGGTGCGCACCGTGGCCAACGAACTGACGAACAAGCAATTAGAGATTTTCAAAAAAGTCGGTATCAAAACCTGGAAGGTCTTAGTAATTGGATTGCAGCGACTGCCAGATAAAAAGGCCGGCACAACGACCGCAAAAGAGCTCGCGGACATGCTTGGCGGTGGCTTCATAGATGTGACCAAGCAAACTGGTGGCACTGTTTCCCAAAGGATTTTTCTGGCTCTGAAATCTCAAGTAGAACAATTAAAAGGGCAACTGACCCTGGGTTCTGGTCAGAGTCTGAAAAATGGATTAGTCGATTTCGGCACTGTCATTGGCAACGGTTCGGCAAAAGCGTCTTTCCCGCTTGAACTGAAATCTTGTTATGCAGAAGAAATCAGTGGTTTAAAAGATGTGACTGAATCGGTGCCACCTGCCAAAGTGATGGCAATACTGGCCACCGCCGCTAAAATTACTGGTGGCGGCTGCCAATCAATCGCCACATTGCCGCCCGATGCCATTACTTTGCATGTTGCGCCTACTCAAATCGCACCGGCAAGAGGCGAGCAGGGCAATCGAACCGCCACCGCTCAAGAGATTTCGGTGCAAGCGCAGGCTCACAGCAACTGTCCAGCGGGTCATTTTGCTGGCTGTTTCAAACTTGAGTCCTCGGCAAAAGTTCCAGATTACATCGGCTGGAGTTTGCAAGTGCCTGGCCGAGTTGTCGCCGATCCAGAGACAATAAAGGTAAAGATGCGAAAGCCAGGCTTCTTGTGGTCTGAGGATTCGGATGTTGACTTGCTTGGCAAGCTCAAAGAACTACCTGGAGCACATGCGCAGGCCAACTATGCGGTCGAGATCTCGCCGCATGCTGCGCAGCTTGTCAGCGGCAAGAAAGAGCAAGAGCCAAACGCTGCAAACATCCCGCAGGACGATATTAATGAAGGCAAGCCACTGTCGTTTGCTTTAGATACCTCGAAAACGGATAGTCATGACTTCAAGTTGAATGTCGGCATCAAAGGAAAACAGGCGCCGGGTAAATACCGCGGTACTTTGGGCGTTCATATTTCAGGATCGGCAGAGACAGTGGGACCTTCCGAAATCCCCTTCGAAATAACTGTTGAGCCAAGCGCATGGGAAGAGATTGCACCAATTGCCATTCCGATTTTGTTTGTGCTAGTCATCGTCATTGTTTTTGGTCTGTTTTTGTGGCTAACAAATATGAAACGAGATTGACTGACAATGCTGAAGGTTTGCTTAGACTAAGATTGGTATACTTTGCTCTTTGGTTCCCACTAGGATGAGCTTTTCAAGCACTAGCGCGTCTTCGGGCACCCGTTTAATTTAGCCTATGATTGGGCTAAGCGTGATAGTACTCACCTGTAAGTCATAAACGAGAGGACGGCGAAGTCAATGGAAATGGTTGGATGGTATGTAATTTTGGCTGTTGCCGCGATTGCAATTGCTATTGCTTTGCGTTTCGTTGTATACACCATGCTCGTTAAGAACAGTAGGTGGTTGCCTGAGAGAGCCACCAAAGTAGCGAATATGACCAGCGGGATAGCAGTCGGGCTGGCTATTGCAGCCATCGTCGGCAAAGCATTATTGACGCACTAGGAAGTTATTCAATTGCGCTTAGTTGTCGTGCTTTGATACTAGGCATTTTATCTATTGAAAGCAGGTTGAAACACATCGGAGTTTGCAGAAATGGCAATCAGGACAATTCCTTCGTTAGTCATCGGTCTTGGTGGTACGGGAAAGAGAGCACTGACGCATTTAAAACGACGAATCTTTGACACATACGGTCGCGCCGATTTGCCCTGGATCCGACTGTTGTCGATTGACACAGATAGTGCAGGGGTCAATAATCCCCCGGTGATTAGTCAACGCACCGGTGAATTCATCACGCTTGGCACTAATGAACTGCGTGTGATCGATCAAAGTGACACACCTCAGATCATCAGCAACCTGGACGCCCCAGAAAACAGACATATCAAAGAGTGGTATCCAGACCCTGATATGCGAGTCGATTTTCCGAAGGCCGCTCGGGGATCCGGGCAGGTGCGCATGTTCGGCAAAATTGGTTTGTACAAGGGCGAGAATTTGCACACCACCTATCGTTGGTTGCAGCAAGCTGCTCACGAAGTCTCAGATCCTGCTGCCTGGGAGGATTTCTCTGGCTTCGAGGTAGACCCTGGCTTGCAATTTGTCTATATTATTTGCTCAATATGTGGTGGCACAGGCAGTGGCATGTTCCTAGACGTCGCCTACATGCTGAGAAAAATTGTTGGCGTTGACCCATCGACTAGACGTTTCATTGGCATGTTGGTCATGCCTGAAGTCTATGAGCCAGTTGTTGAAAACCAACACATCAAACGCATCTATTCAAACGGCTATGCTGCTTTGCGCGAGTTGGATTATTTGCTGAACAGCCCTAAGCGTTCGTACATAATCAAAGGCAAAGATCATACATTCGTTGATTTTCCGAAGGATGTGCCACCATTCGATTTCACATTCTTGTTCAGCAACAAAAATAAGCGCGGGGCTGTTATCTCGCAACGCCAGGTCTCGGGAGATAAGCCGGTCGCCGCTGACGACCGTGTGGCGCAGTACATGTCAGAGACGATCATGACGGATGTTCTTTCACCTCTGACTGAACGCAGCGAGTCCATCCTAAGCAACATTTTCACTTCCATCACGGAACCTGAAACGATGGGCGATCGCACATTCTACAAAGCCTACTCAGGCGTGGGTGTGTCATCCGTAAAAGTGCCACCATTAGCCTATTTCCAAGACATGTTGGAATTCAAATTGACTAATGCGGTAATAGACTTTCTGCTCAGACCAGATCCGGATATTACGGAAAAAGCGCTGGCGAAGCAATTCTTCGCAGAGAATCTGGCCAAAATAGAAGACACCCTCACATTGAAGGCAAGCCTCAGTACTGATGCGTCATACGGCCGATATCTGTCGCGCCCATTCTTCGATGAGTTCCGTCAAAATCGGCCTGCTTGCATCAATAAGTTAAAGCAATGGTCTGACACCATAATCAGTGACACCGTCGATCCTGACAGCCCGCTGGAGATAGAGAAGCAAGCTGCTGCTGCAAGTAAGCAAGCAATCGCTACAATCTCGACAGCGTTAGATAACAACCTGAAATCCTATGTGAAGGATCCCGAGCGTGGTTATGCGTTTCTTCGAGAATGGCTTGAAGAACTGCTTTCGCTCACTCAACAGAAACTTGCTCAGGTTCCACCAAATACCATTGTTGAAGGTGATTCTAAGCGACCAGTTAAGGAAGCTATGGACTCGTTGCAGCGCGTTGCTAACGACGTCCAGCTGCCCGTGCTCAGGGACACAGTTGAAGTTCTGCTCGAGCGCTTGGCGAACTACTACGACAACTTCGGTCGTGACGGTCGCAGCCATAGCATGCTGATCAACTTCTATAGTGATCTGACTAAATTGTTTGAGAGTGTCCACGCCAAGATCAAAGCGCTGACTGACACAATCGCTATTGTTGATAAGGATGGCGAGCAGAAACTATCCGCACGCATAGCCTCCATGGGAGACACATCCCAAGAGCGTGTGTTGATCGACAAATCGTTGATTGGAAGGAAAGAAGTCGAACGGTTCTTAGACAGTTTGCTTGGACCACTTTGGGAGAAGGGGGATTGGAAGGCAGTCGTACCAACCCTTTCAGTCGATACGAAAGCGCTGATAACAGCCGAACTGGCAAACAAATTGTTTGCTACGCAAATGGATAATGCCGTTGATCCGGATTCAAGAAAGCAGAAACTTGAAGAAACTATTCATACGTTTGTCAAAGAAAAGCTTTTCAACAAGCTGTTCCCGACTGATTCTCAAACGGGATTGATGAAGGAGCCTTCGTATACGAATTCTGAAGGACGCAGCATGCTGCTTGATTTTTCGCATGATAATTTACTGTCTTTGATGATCGCGCACAGCAGCCCATTGTGGTCTGTTCAAACCCACCAAATTGGCTCAGCAAGCTCGCCTGTCACGTTCGTTGGTTTGAACGGGATAAAGATTCCGGAAAAAGTTGTTGAAGATTTGCAAGAACAAATACCAAACTTTAGAACGACTGATATCGTCTTGTCAGATGTCGAGCCACGTGTTGTAGTGAAGCAGTATGACCCACTCTACGCTCTCGCGTCGATGAATGGGATTGCGGATTACGAGAACTATTATAAGAATACGGATCGCAAGATGAATCCGATGCACACGGATGTGAAGTTCGTCTCTGAGCCGAATCCATATCTGCAATGGTTGTCTTATGTCATACCTCAGGATGACACCGTGAAGACTTGTCCTGTTGGTCATGACATTACTGCTGCCTTAGCGGATGATGCTCAGTTCTGCCCCTCCTGTTCCAAGTCTGGCATGAAGACTCTGATTGTTCCGAACAAGATGCTTTGTCCAAAGTGTCAACACATAATCGATAAAGGCAGTCGCAAATGTCCAGAGTGCTCGACGATCATCTCTGAGGATAAGAAGGCTCAAGAAAAGACTTGGCCATTGCCTCGTGGCGAGTCTAAGAAGGAATTGTGTCCTGGATGTATCACCCTTGAACGAGAGAATCCAGAGACGATGATTTTGAAGACCGGAGCCGAAGCTGGTGGTGCCAAGAGCTACTGCCCGAGCTGTGGTTCGGCGTGGGCAAATCTGTGTCCGTATTGCAGCGCTCCGTTGGAAAAGCCAACTGTTTGCACCAAAGGTAGTGACCGGTGCATTTTTGAAGGACCACCGATAGTGCTCTGCACATCTTGCAGTTGTCCCGTCACTCCAGACACCACTAAATGCCCTCGATGTTTTAAAGACCTTGTCGAGTGCGAGGTTTGCCGCAAAGAAGGCAAGGAAAAACGAATGATTCCGAAAGGCACTGAGTGCCCCGAGAAGCATGTAAAGGCAGTAGAGCCAGCCGAACCCGTTGCTGCTCAGGCTCCAATGGCCTGACAACTTTGGATCAGGTTGCATCCTGTAAAATCTAAATCTGGATCAGACACATGCGCGAGTTTTAAGACGCGTTGATAGGAGACGTTCATGCCACTTTTGGTGCATCTGAGAGATACAAATCCTGAGTTGATCAAAGCCTGGCAGGCATTCTTTGGACGAAATGCCAAAGTGGATATCAGTGAGGGAAGCGTATTTGACCTTGATGTTTCTGTTTTGGTCACTCCAGCCAACAGTTTCGGCATTATGGATGACGGACTGGGCTCTCAATTGAACAAACTTACGGATGGTAAGTTGGAGTCACGCGTACGCAAATTAATTCAGGACAAGCACGCTGGCGAGTTGCCTGTAGGCTGTGCAGAAATCATCGTCACCAATTTGGATAAGCCAAAACTGGCGATTATCGCTCCTACAATGCGAGTTCCCATTCGTATGACCAATGCCAATGTGAATAGCTACATGGCGACAAGGGCAGCGTTTCGAGCGCTTGCTTCTTTTATAAGACAGGACCGGGAAGACCATGGTGGAGAATCTAAAATAGAATCAGTTGCTTTTGTAGGCATGGGTACAGGGAGCGGGAAAACCGCACCGGCTGTGGCAGCTTTCCAAATGTACGAGGCGTATTGTCAGATCGTTTTGGGGCAAGAACCGAATTTCGCCACGGTAGAGGCTGCCACCGCCCACGATGCCGAACTGCGCAAGAGCAGGTACATTTGAAAGTTTTTCTTGATCACGCCAATTAAGTCAGGTGCGGTTAGTAGCCTTTTGTCAGGGACAGTTTCAATAACCTTTCTGAAAGAAGTAGTATTGATCTTTACCGCGAGGATATGTGCGCAGATGAATGCTCATTTGTTGTCCAGCCATGACTCTCATGTAAGGAAAGAAACCGTAACGCCCCAGTTCGCCTGCCAGCTGGTCATATTTACGACTAGGTACCATCACTACACTTGTGATTATCTGCTTCAGTTGAAGATCCAGCAATAATCTCACCAGAGCGTTGGCCACTGCAGTGCCGTGTTCTGGTTGATCGTCGTCGGCACCGATAACAATAACTCCAAACAGGTCCGGCGCGATGTTCAGCTGATTGTAACGGCGCAATCCAACAGGCGTGCCGTTGTGATACCACAAGTCCTCAAAAATAGCGGCAGATTTGGGTCGAGTGCTTGCTCCTCGGTTTAGTGCTCTGAAGTTGATTCGCACAATCGTGATTGGATGAAGTTGGCTGCCAGGGTAGGTCAAGTACTGTTTCAGATCATGCGTGTCTAGGTACATCGCCCAATCATATTCCCGCTCCAAATATGGATCGCGGAGATCCGCATTGAGCTCGGCTTTGGAGACCATTGGACAGAAAAAGGAGAGGCAAATCGCCACCATCAGTAGTGCCGTCTTGCCTCTCCAGTTTTTGTTCGGAACGTTCATGGTGGCTTGTGATTCGTTGTCTATAGAAGGATCATAGCCAAGATGAGTGTTGATGCCTATACCTCAAAACGTCAGTTAGGAGGAGCCAGGGGACCCATGTAGGTAACCTGAACGGTGCCGCCGGACCCTAATCGTTGGATATTGCAAAGGGATGAAGCGGTCGAGCAGAATGCTCCTTGATCTGGACAGGCGCCTGGACCGGCAGTGCAGTTTGTCAGGTTGTAGGCAAATACGCCAGTCAAATTGCAGTTGTTGTCCCTTTTGTTTTTGATGTCAACCCAAGAGTTCTGAATGTTTGTGACATTGTTAATGCCTGAGCCGTTGTTCCAGTTCGGACCGCTGCCTGGAGTGAATTGGATGCTTATGGTCGCATTCGCACCTTGGTTACAACTAATGTCCACAGTTTCCTGTTGCGGGGATGGAACGTTCAGAGTGGCCTCAGCGAGATTGACTCCATTTGGAAAAATCAAGCTAGGATCGCCGCCAAAGGGATGAGTGGGATCGGTGCAAACAGAGTTGAAAGGTGGGCCGATGTTACAGGGGCATTGAGCGAGAGTGACGAAGGTAATGATCGCCCCTTGCAAGCAGCTAAACTGAGGTGCCGGGGTGATGGAGACTGTACGCCCTGATAGGAGGGTGAAGTAGCCAATATCTTGTAAATTAGAGGCTAGTGGAGTTATCGGAATGATGTTTTTGTTGTGGATGTCCTCCACTCTTAACTGAGAGACCTGGGTTGGTCCACAGTTAAATGAAGAAACTCCTGGTAGCTTAACGACTACTTTAACGGTTTGATTGGGACTGTAAACGTGAAGGACCGTGGTGCGATCACCTGTAGTGCCTGGCGACCTCATTTCTCTGGCTATTCCACTTGCTGGATATGCCAACGAGAGCAGTGTCAGTGCGGCGGTTGCCAACGCGGCAAATCGTCCGAATGTTCTCATGAAACCTCCTTGACTCTTTTGAACGAGAGAGGCAAGTGTAGCCTGAATGGCTGAGTTAAGCAATTGACAGCGTGAGCAAATTTCTAGACCGCTTGCTCGGATTCTATAGAACCAATCGTTGAGATGTTGCTCTCTTGATTTGGTGCAACTTCCAAAGTCGGTTTACTTTTTTCTTCGCCACTAGATGCGGTATCAGCAGTATTTGGCTTATTACGACCAAGCATGCTCAAGAATGAATCGAGAGGAGTCGGTGTCTTTCTGTCGGCACCTTGCAAGTACATATATGACAGGGCGTCCATTAGTTCGTCAGCGCTGCTATAACGCACTAGGATGCCGCGATTAGCTGCTGAAATTGATCCTGTTTCTTCGGAGACGACGATACACAGACCGTCGTATATCTCTGAAAGTCCGATCGCGGCACGGTGTCGAGTGCCATAGCGAGAACTCAATTTCGGATCGTCGGTCATTGGCAGAATCACACCGGCAGCGACGATTTTGTTTTGGCGGATAACGACGGCGCCATCGTGCAATGGTGATTTTGGAAAAAATATTGAAAGCAGAAGATTGGTCGAGATATCAGCGTTGACTGGGGTTCCTGGGCTCAGGTAGTCGCGTTCTCCTTCGGGAGGTTCAACGACGATCAACGCTCCGACTTTAGTTCGGGACAATTCTCGAACGGCGCCAATAATTTGGGAAACGTCTCTTCTGGTGTTATCAAATTCGCGATTTGGGAGCGAGAAGTCCACCCGGAAATTATTCATTCTTCCCAGGTAGCCCAGTCCTCTGCGAATTTCGGGCTGGAAAATTATCACCAGTGCCATAACGGCCACTGGGATCAGGTGTTGTAGGATTGAAGTAACAAGACTAAATCCGGCGAAGTATGAGATGACGCAAACGCCGATTAGGACCATCACGCCCTTGACCAGGCGCTCCGCTTGAGTGCCGACAATGCGCCGCCATATCCAGATGGCGCAATAACAGATAATGACGATTTGAAAAAACGTCTTAAGGGCAATCAGCCAATCGATCTGACTGAGGACTTCGCTCAAATTACGCATGAAGTCATTCCTTAAATAAGCGCTGCGGCGCCTTCAGTGCCTTCGGAATTCTTTTATAAGCGCTCCGTCGCCTTCAGTACCTTCGGCTCCTCCGCGCAAAGCCGCTCAATGCGCGCGTGCATGCCGCGCTCCTTTCGCTACGTCTTTCGCTCCGTCGCACTCAGAGCCGCTCTTTTCGCGCGTACATGCCGCGCTCCCTTCGCTACTTTTCCGCTTAGTCTGTGTGCGCTTCATACACTTAAAGTAATCTTTCCGGTGTCCGATCCTGGCGCACCAGGTCATCGTTGGTTTCTCTGGCGATGATTACCTCCGCTTTACTGTCATAGACAAGAACGCACGCCGGACGTGTTGTCCGATTGTAATTCGATGCCATGCTGTAGTTGTAGGCACCGGTGCCAAACACGGCAATAAGATCGCCGCGTTGGGCAGACAAATAAGCTTCCTTTACGATTATATCCCCCGACTCGCAATACCTGCCGACTAAGCTGACAGGTTTTGTCGCAGGAGGCTCATTCATGCGGTTTGCCACGCACGTTGTATATTTTGCTTGATACGTTATAGGACGAGGATTATCAGCCATGCCACCGTCTACGGAAAGGCAAGAGGCTTCGCCATCTATATCTTTTGTATGCCCGGCTCGATAAAGAGTGACACCGGCCGTGCCAATCATTGAACGCCCAGGCTCAACAAACAACTCTGGCAACTCCATATTTCGTTGGCTAAACGCCTCTGCAACTTTGGCGGCAACGGAGGCAGCCCAATCGTATATGGGGGTAGGACGGTCGGCCTCCGTATAGGCGATGCCCAGTCCACCACCGACATCAAGTTGAGTCAATTCGATGCCATATTTCTCTTTCAGAAAAGCAAATCGGTCCGCCATAATGTCGATTAGCTCAAGAAATGGACCTAAATCATGTGATTGACTGCCGATATGGGCGTGCAAGCCAATTAATTCAAGCACGTCAGGATATTTAAGAATTACTGCGACTGTTTCTTCCAAGTGGTCCAGAGGAATACCAAATTTACTGTTGTGTTGACCTGTCTTGATATGCTCGTGAGTGTCTGGCTCCACCCCTGGTGTCACTCTGATCAGAATTGATGCCCGCGCTTTCATCCTGCGTGCGATCGAAGCGAGCAACTCGACTTCACCGTCGCTATCGATGACGATCTTGACGCCTTTATAGGCAAGCGCTGCTTCCAACTCCTTTTCACTTTTGTTGTTCCCATGCAGATAAGTCAAATCCGCTGGAAATCCAGCTTTCACGGCAGTGTATAGCTCACCTTCCGAGACGACGTCTAGTCCAAAGCCAAGTTTGCGAATCAGGTGGCACATCGCCGTGCATAGAAATGCTTTACCTGCATAAAGAGGACGCGATTTTTTGTACAGTGACAATCCAGCTTGAAAGGCATTTGCCGAGGCGCGCACGGTTTCTTCATCGACAACATATAACGGAGTGCCGAATTGTTTTGCCAGTTCGACTGTATCGCAACCGCCGATGATCAAATGACCTTGCGCATTGGTTTTTGCGCTGACCGGCATGATTTCGACGTTAGGTGAAATAACGCGCGTTGATTGGCTCATGAGAGCACGTGCCTCCTTCGACGTTCCAAGCTGCGCATTTATGGCGGCGCAGAAAACTATTATGCCGCAGAAGAAGCGTTAACTCAATATTGATTTGGGCTGCGAAGCGAAGTGGTCTTGCTGCGAATCAATCCCGAGTTGTTGCGGATTGGCATGTGGCGCCCAGAATCGCTTTGTAATTCAGCTAGTTCATCATATGAAGTAAGTAACGGCATGCCGTAGCCTGGGGTTTGGCAGGCTCGATCGCCAAGTCCCGTTAAGCTGAAAGTCATTTCTTCAACTTCCTTGATGCTGCTTGCCGCTAAGGCGCTCGCCATTACCTGTGTATTAGGCGTGCTGACAACATATTCAAGCGCTCTCTCGTAAGTAGACTTAACCCAACCTTCGCTGAATGAATAAACACCGATGATATGTCCACCGAAGATGTAGACCATACAGAGCGCTTCATTGTTGGCTGAATTAATCACGATGCAACCTGGAGAATTGCTGTGCATCAGATGTGTCGCGGCTGACTCAAAGGCTTCTTCAGGCGAACCACCGAGGTGGTCGACTTGATGTCCGTGAAACAGAGCACCACCTGCCAAAACTAATTCTTCACTAAGCAAGTAGGTGTCAACGATGTTATCTGGTTTGGCAAGCTCGGACATGGCTCGTTGATGCGCTTCTTGTCCAAACAGCTGTTGATCCGTTGACTTACTTCCGTACAGGCAACCAAGAACTCGACCTCTAAATACTAAAATTGCCGAACGTGATTTGCTAGTCTCCGAAATGACGCGGATGCAGCATGTGCTTTGTTTGGCTTCGATTGAAACTAGTAATTGATGGTAACGAATGCGGTGCGATTGCGCGATTTCGTGTGTTTCGCGCACCGTGGGTAGTGGTACTAAGTTGATGGCGCGGCGATTTGCTCCTTGTCCGTTGTTTTCGGCAGAGACAAGTTTAGCAATGGTTTCCTGAAATCCTTTTCGGTCTTTCCACGCAAACATGTGGACCCTCCTGGGGTCGTGTGGATCCGGCGTTTTTCACGGATCAGGCGGTTTGGGTACAAGTGATGAAGGCGAAGGCTGCTCGACACTAAAGTTATCAAACTGACCTTGCCCTGTCACTGGGAAAATTACGAACGGCTCAAATTTTGTTGGCTTAGTAGAACGCCTGTTTGATATGAGTTGCCTGTGGGCTTTGGACATGCTCCAGCAGTGACTGCTCATCGAGGTAATCTATGTCGAAATAGTGTGTACTGTTTTTGCGCGGGAAATTAACCACTATCACATCGATTCGAGCCCCTTTTTCTACAAGGCTGTTGTGATGCAAATAAATATTTGCTGACGCCACTATTTTTTGTTTCTTTGTGTGAGTGATGGATTCCAATCCATACATTGATACACCTGGTTCCAGCGATGTGATTCTTGTTTTGATTTCAATGAAGACAAGAACGTCTTCTGGATCCAAAGCGATGATGTCAACTTCGTAACGGGCCGCCTTCCAATTTCTTTCAAGGATATGCCAGCCTTGTTCTTGCAACATATTGGCAGCGAAATTTTCGCCGATTCGCCAAAGGATTGTGCGTTTATCCGCTATTTGGTCTACAACTTGTTCAGTTTGCGTCATGAAGACGAAGTCGAATGCAACAATGTGTGGCTGAATTGGCTCATTTTGGCGCGTCCTTGTGCGGTTTTCTATATAATTGTCATCTTGGCCAGAGTTCAGATCCTGCGTTCTATTTATAAATACGACTAATCCCCGCAAAAAGTTCAAAGTGAAACCATGATTGACCTACGAATAATTCGAGAAAAAACTGAAGAAGTTGAAAAAGCTCTGGTGCGTCGCAACGGTGGTTTTTCGACCAAAGAGTTAGTCGAGGTCGATGTTGCGCAACGTAAGGTGCAAGCTGAGTGGGAAGGCTATCGTCAACGAACCAATCAAATCAGTGAGCTTTTCAAAACTGCCTCTAAGGATGAACAGGCGGCGCTAAAAGCTGAGGCAAAAGAAGTAAGCACTCGAACAAAAGAAGCCGATCAGCTGAAGAATGAGTTGGATGCGCGTCTCAAAGAGTTGCATTTTGCTTTGCCTAACATGCCGGATCCATCAGTGCCAGACGGTCCAGACGAGACTCACAACGTTGAGATTTCAACATGGGGCGAGATCCCAAAGATTGATAGTCCCAAGGAACACTGGGAGTTGGGACCGCCGCTGCGAGTGTTTGATTTCGAACGTGGTGTGAAAATTGCCGAATCCCGTTTTACCGTGCTCATGGAAATGGGCGCGAAGATGGAACGCGCCTTGATGAACTTCATGCTCGATTTCCATTCAAGTCGTGGCTACAGAGAGGTTTTTCCTCCGATTCTGGTCAACAAAGATTGTATGTTTGGCACTGGTCAGCTGCCTAAATTCGAAGGCGACTTTTACAAATGTGTGGATGATGAGCTCTATTTGGTGCCAACTGCCGAAGTTCCAGTCACTAACCTCTACAGAGATGAGGTAATAGAAGCTGCCAATTTGCCGATTCTTCATTGCGCTTATACGCCGAATTTTCGTCGTGAAGCAGGCAGCGCCGGCAAAGACACGCGCGGCTATATTCGCCAACATCAATTCAATAAAGTTGAATTGGTCAAATTCTGTTTGCCTGAGAATTCCGAAGAAGAGCATGAGAAGCTAACTCGTGACGCCGAAGCTGTTTTGGAGGCGCTCAAATTGCCGTACCGTCGGATAATCCTTTGCGCCGGTGACTTGGGCTTTTGCGCTAAGAAGTGTTTTGATTTGGAAGTCTGGTTTCCAGGGCAGAACAAGTACCGAGAAATCAGCTCCTGCAGTAACTTTGGGGACTTTCAGGCCCGACGCGCTAACATTCGCTATAAGCCAGCCGATGACAGCAAAGCGCGATACTTGCATACCCTCAACGGTTCGGGACTGGCGATCGGGCGGACATTGGCGGCCATTTTGGAAAATAATCAACAACCAGATGGAAGCGTGCGTGTTCCTGAGGTTCTTGTTCCATACCTTAGTGGGGTCACCGTCTTGCGCCCTTTTGATAAAGTTGCGGAACCTGTACATTAGCTATTGGCTGGATTGTCTTTCCAGCCAATCCGGGATATGCTGATATAGGCTTTGCCGTCGATGTTCCTTGTGTGTCTCACGGGTTTGACTCGCTGATTCTTGCAAGTCCGAGTGCCAAGCTAGTCCGAATTGGCTGGACTGATGCTCATTTGTTTAGGCGAAATTTATGAATTGGCTGGATTTATTGTCGGAACCTGAGCCGGGATTGGACAGAACTGAACCAATGTACGCCAGAATCACTGCTGGGATCAGGAAAGCAATTCAATCCGGCCAATTGTCGGACAATACTCGTTTGCCTACTAATCGTGAGCTAGCCACACTTCTCAAAATAGATCGGTCAACTGTATCGAGAGCCTATTTGGAGTTAAGTCAGTCAGGATTTATCGACAGTCATGTCGGACGCGGCACTTACGTTCGTCCGCTCGTCCAACGTCAGGCGTCGGCTAGTTCGTCTGTGGGCTCGGCGTCTAACTTCGCGTCATCAATAGATTGGCTTGAAAAATTTTCGCAATCGAGTCGTACCTGTCTTGACTTGATCAGCAGGCAACCGGCTGGCACTCAGCAAAGTGACGCGATTACATTCGCCGGTGGCATACCGACTGAAGAGTTTTATCCACACGATCAATTTCAACGCATTGTCAGTCAGATCTTGAAATCAGAGCATTCCAAAGAGATGTTTGGATACAGTGCCGCCGAAGGCAGTCCTTACCTGCGCACACAGGTGAAGCGACATTTGAAGAAGCATGGTATTGCCTGTGGTGATGATGAGTTATTAATTGTGAGCGGTTCGCAACAGGGCATCGATCTTGTGACCAACGTTTTGGTCGACCCAGGTGATGTTGTGCTCTTGGAAGATCCAAGTTACTTCTGGGCGATATGCAATTTCAGAGCTCGTCAAGCTCGTTGCCTGCCCGTCGGTTTGGATGACGAAGGGGTTCGGTTGGACATTTTGGAATCTCATTTGTCCAGACAAAAGGCAAAATTGTTGTATGTGATGCCCAGTTTTCAGAATCCAACTGGCGCGACAATGTCCTTGCCTCGTCGGATCAAACTGATCGAACTTGCCAATGAATATCAAGTTCCGATTCTCGAGGATAACTTTGTTGGTGATCTGAATTACGACAATAGTGCGTTGCCACCTCTACGCTCTTTGCCGGGTGGCAAAGAAGTCGTTATTCATCAAGGCACATTCTCAAAGGCTTTGTGTCCAGGTTTGCGACTTGGTTGGCTGGTGGCACCGCCAGAGGTGACTTCACGCTTGCTTTTAGCGAAGCGAACTTCTGACTTGTCGACCAATTCTATCGCTCAAATAATTCTCGCCAAGTATTTGGAAGAGGGGCTTTACAGCACTCATTTGGAGCATGTCCGTCAGTGTTATCGCAATAGAAGAGACGCGATGTTGAACGCGCTTTCACGTCACATGGCGAGTGTCTCAAGCGATCAGTCTCTGAAATTGAGCTGGTCAACGCCCCAAGGTGGATTGTTTATCTGGGCAAAGCTTCCGGACGGATTGTCTGCCAGAGAGCTTCTTACTTTTGCAGAGATGCAGGGCGTCTCATTTTCGCCTGGTGATATGTTCTTTTTGAATGGAGATCATTCGGAATATTTTCGCTTGTGTTTTATCCAAACTGAAGAATCAGTTATTGAAGAAGGTATAGAAAGGCTCGCAAGAGCCATGCGCAGCTATTTTGCAACAGTTGCGCGTTCGAGCCTGTCGGAAATTTCCGGCAGGGCGCGTGTGCGCAACAACGTATTAATTTAGGTCTTTGACTGAAGGAGAATTTATGGTCATCGAAACGAAAGACGCCGCAAGCGCAAACAAAATCGCCACCGGCACTGAGTTGGTCAAGAAAGCGCTGCCGCAAATGTTGAAGGGCGGTGTGATCATGGATGTGGTTAACGCCGAACAAGCGAAGATCGCGGAAGATGCAGGAGCTGTCGCCGTTATGGCACTCGAGCGTGTGCCTGCCGACATTCGCGCTGATGGTGGCGTTGCTCGAATGAGCGATCCAGAATTGGTGAGCAAAATAATCGAAGCAGTAAGCATTCCTGTTATGGCGAAAGCGAGAATTGGACATTTTGTGGAAGCCCAGATTCTGCAAGCGCTTGGAGTTGACTGCGTGGACGAGAGCGAAGTGCTCACTCCTGCCGATGAGGAATATCACATTGACAAAAACGCATTCACGATTCCGTTTGTCTGCGGTGCCCGAAACCTTGGAGAGGCGCTCCGACGCATCGGCGAAGGTGCTGCAATGATCCGCACCAAAGGTGAAGCTGGCACAGGTGACGTTGTCGAAGCGGTTCGGCATGCGCGAGCAATACTTGGCGAAATCCGCTTGCTCTCTAATATGCCTCGCGAAGAGCTGATGGCATACGCCAAAAAAATCGGCGCGCCTTACGAACTAGTCCTCAAAATTGCTCAAGAGGGAAAGCTACCTGTTGTTAATTTCGCGGCAGGCGGAATTGCCACTCCGGCCGACGCTGCCTTGATGATGCAGATTGGTGTAGATGGAGTATTCGTTGGTTCTGGTATCTTCAAATCAGGAGATCCAGGAAAGCGAGCCAGAGCAATCGTAAAAGCAACGACGTTCTATCAAGATCCCGCTATTCTCGCGGAAGTAAGTCGCAATTTGGGCGAACCGATGGTCGGTCGTACAGCGCGAACCTTGAGTGAGAGCGAGCAGCTCGCTGTTCGCGGCTGGTAGAAATGGAGCGCGGGTTTCCGGACCCGCACCACAGTTGAGCGTTGGGTGGCTTTGCACAGCTGCGGCCAGGAGGTCTATGAATAAGATTGGTGTGTTGGGATTGCAAGGATCTTTCGCCGAACATATTGCGGCGATAGAAAAGTGCGGCGCCCAAGCTGTAGACATACGACATTCCTGGCAGTTGGAAGATGTGGATGGACTCATCATTCCAGGTGGTGAGTCCACCGCTATCGCCAAGTTGACTATCGACAATCCTGACCCTATATTCGATACTATCAAAAAGCGAATAAATAGTGGCATGCCTGTGTACGGAACTTGTATGGGCTCAATTTTTCTGGCCAAGGAAATTGAGGGATCAGCGCAAGGCCGTTTGGCCGCAATGGACATTAAAGTGCGGCGCAATGCCTTTGGCCCTCAGCGAAACAGTTTTGAGACTTCATTGGCGATTGCAGTGCTGGGTCCGGAGCCGTTTCCTGCAATATTCATCCGTGCACCAATTGTAGTGTCGGCAGGTGAAGATGTGCAGGTTCTAGCCAGGGTCGAAGAGGGAATCGTCATGGCTCGGCAGAAAAACCTTCTCGTGACGGCTTTTCATCCGGAGATAACTGATGACCTGCGTGTGCACGAGTACTTCTTAAGTATTGTTGAAGAGAACAGGATTCTTGGTTGCAGGCAGCTCGCCACCGAACCTCTGACTTTCTGACAAAATCAGTCTGCCGGTTGCAACCGCGAACCTCGCAAGTGATTTCCAGGAGAGCTTATTTGGACCCTGGAGCATTGGCTTCTGGTGCTTTAGTTTCAATCGAGTTGACCTGAGGAGTCTGAGAATGAAGGATCAGAGGAATAGGACAGCACCACTTTAGATTCGTTTTTTCAGCTTATAGGCGACAAATTTCTTGCATTAATTAGCACGCGGAATTTGAGCCAGTCACATTATTTCGTTACTTGCACTCGAAGATCTCTAGAAAGGGATTAGAATAAAGAGCCCACAGCTTTGCTAAATGGAGGCATTATGTTGCAAGTCGGTGCGAAATTTCCTGAATTCAATTTACCGAACCAGGACGGAGTCAACAAGAGCCTTAAGGATTACGCCGGACAATGGTTGGTCTTGTATGTCTATCCGAAGGATGACACTCCGGGCTGTACAATTCAAGGCAAGTCGTTCACAATTCGTCAAGAAGAATTTGATGACAACGGTATCGTGGTTGTAGGTCTGAGCGCTGATGATGTAGATTCACATAAGAGTTTCTGCACGAAGCATGCTTTCTCAATCGATTTGCTTGCTGATCCGGAAGCTAAGTTGCTTACCGAAACTGGCATACCGCAAACCGAGTACAAAGATACTAAATACTGGGAGCGCACCACTTTTGTCATAGATGACAAAGGCATTATCCGCAAGATCTACAATAAAGTTACACCGGAAGGTCATGAGCGAGTTTTACTCGCTGAAATCGCTGGATTGAGAAAAGCAACTATCACTCCTGCATAGTTTATCTCAACGCCAATTTAAGAAATAAGAGCGCCTCCTCAAGGCGCTCTTTGTCTTTCAATTTGTCGCTGCTGCTTCAACGTTTAGCGCTTTTTACTGCCATGCCTTTGGCGTAAAGTTCACTGCCCACAACTGCTTGAGGATTGAATGTGATTTTAGGCAATTTAATTGTTTGCATCGTTTGAACTTCACGATCATGGCCTTCGTAGTTGCCCCAGAAGGCAGGTCCGACTTTCTGTTTTTTTTTGTCGATAAACGGGCATCATTTCGCTAACATCAAGATTATGCAAGACACAAAATAGTGTAATTGTGGCGCCTATCATGCCGATTCCGAGAATAAAGCAAATCAATACTACCATTGCAATGAAAATCCTCTCGCTGTATTTTTATGGATGCCACGCCACTGCATGTGGAGTCAGTTTGGTAGGAGCATCTAAGTTGATTGTTGGATCATGTAGGGCAATTGTCCCCGTATATGGTGCGTCACCAACGCCTGCATATTTCCCCCAATATGAGGCAGAGACCTGGCTTTGAGGTATTGTTTCGTCAATATGAACGATGCGGATGAGAATTAGCGAAATTATGATTGGCACAACCAAAATCGCAACGAAGATAAACAGCGGAAGGAACATATAGTTCTCCTCTGAGGAAGTAAGGGCACGTTATTCCTTGCTGTCAGACTTACTCTGGGCAGCGGTTACGGCTTCCGTAAAAGGACTTCAAGGGCGATGAAGTCGAGTTCATTGCACTCTATTCTTGAGTGGTGCAATTGTCCATGGGAAATTTACGAACGATGTCTGCTCTGCATTTTCTGAGCCCTGACTGCAGCAATAAATCTTCCGGCTCGTCTATTTTACAAATGCCAATGCCGCCATTTTTTTTGCGTGATTTTTTATATCTACTGGCCACGCATCAATCATTACATTGAATCGAGTTGCGTCTGCTGCGAATAGGGCCCGTGTTGCTTCTTCGAATCCGGGAAAATTACCTGCCATCGCTGATATGAAGCGATAGGTGCACTCTTGGGATTGTCGCTTCTCATCTTTATTTATGTTGGTTCGCTTCGCTGCTTCAACTAACTTCCTGAGCGTGCCAGAAGCACCTCCTGGTTGGTTGGCTAACCATTCCCAATGCCGTGGGAGCAGAGTTACCTCGCGCGGAATTACTCCTAACTTGGGACGACCTGGTCTGCGCGAAATTTCCTGTTGAGCAACTTCTCCAAGTGAAGGGTCCTTTCCATTTATATGTTGGTTGATAGATAGTTCGTGCAGTCGTTGTTTGAATTGATCGAGCGAACCGCGGAAATCAAGTTCGATAGGCAAGCTGTTGCTGGTCTTGAATATTAGAATGGCTTCGTTCTCTTCTGAATCAATAATCTCCTTTGTTTTCAAAGCAACGTGCAATAAGTCTCCGCTTGCTATGCAGCGCGAACCCGCAAAGGCGATGCATTCTGTTGACTCCACTTGTTTAATGTCGTCAGGCATCAAGGGTACTTCCGATTTGAGCCATTTAAAAATGAACCGATGACGGTTGATTTTATTTTACCCGGATAAAATTGAGCCGATCAATATGATCCGGGTAAAACTTACAGAGTTTTTCTTGAAAAATAAACCGATGACGCTTGATTTTTGGCAAGCCGACCACCAGGCAAAATAAGCTTTTCAAATTTTGGACATTTATGGGGTACTAACCATGGGAGTCTTACTAATCGATAGGGATTTCCACCAATCGACTAGTTGCGTTTAGATATCTATGATTCGAGCACAACGCAATTTATTTGCAGGGAGCCTGGATGGCATACGCCTGAAAGCACGAGAGCTGAAATTGATCGACGATCAATTACGCGTCGAACCACCGAAAATTGAAACACGGAACCAGTCGGTACTGCCAAAGGCGGCACCCTCGGTTCGCTTTCTGAGCCGCAAGGCCAGAAATCGGTATTGAATGAACAGATAGTTCAACTGCATACGGGCACTAGCCTGTTGCACTTGATCGCGCCCGAGTTCGAGTTGCTGATGCACAACAAGCACCTTAAAAGTCTAAGAACAAGCTCCAGCACGTATTCTAGAATTGGAAAAGAAAATGCAAATAAAACAAGCTCAATTAACTGACTATCAAAGCCAGAGCCTCTCGTTGGCTAATCAAACCGTAGACTTTCTGGATCGAATCGACGCTAGGCGACGAGAAATTGAATTCGACCCAACCAGGGCCAAATCGATCAAAGAGACAGCGACGCCCATTGTTCGCCGCCTCAAATCCGGTCATGTCGCTCCTGGCGAAACAAATTTTGAACCACCTTCTGTCGGAGCTGGACAGCGGCACTCTCGAGACACCATAGCCGATACCAGATCAATTGCCCAAAAGAAAATTATTGTAGATGTAAATCTGCCTGATGCAGAGCAACACAAAGCAGACAAAATTGAAGTTATTCTCTGTCGCGAAGTCGAAGTTGCTCGCAATATGGCACTTAGAAATGTCGAACCGTGGCGCGCTGAAGCTGAACTTAAGTCAGCCCAGAATGGTAAACGTGCTGCTGAAAGTGCTCGCTATTTGAGCGATGAAAGCCGCACACGCTCTCTTGAAAATGCTGATGTCCGTTTGTCAAAGGCCCAATCGGTAAGCGATTCTGCCGGACCGACTAAGTATGCGCAGACTGTACGTTCGTTGAGAGATTATGCAGTTTCAATTCAAAGACAAGTTGTTCATGAAGACGATGCCCATCGGCGTGATGTTTTCGCCAAGCAATCAGTAATCGATCTAGAGCTGATGGTGCGCTCGGTGAAGAATTTGGAGAAGGGCGTGAACGGCGATTTGCCTCAGGTCAATCTGCAAAGTGATTTCGATCCACACTCTCGCTTGGCAAAAGTCAAGGATCATCTTGAGGATAAAATTTCACGAATTAACTCTAATCAAGATAAGCGATTGGATCGGTTAGTTGAGCAAAACACCGTGCTCGCAACTTTGCAGAGCAGACTGGGAGAACTGCCAAATGATGGCGTCATCTTTTTCTTCAACAAAGATGGGCAGATCATCAAAACTCCGATGAGCAAACCGGGCAATATTTTGGTTGGTGTTGACCGCCTTGAATATCCAAAGAGCAAATTGCGTACAGATGGCACTTTCTTGAATCGAGCCGGTGAAGCTGTGAAAGTAGAAATGACCTACAAAGCAATTGACGTGCCTCGCTGGAAGAACTCTGGAAACGGCCCCAATGGTGCAGGAATCGATCGCTTCGCTGGAGATGATATTGCCGGAGCGGCCATAGTTCGTCCGAAAGAAGGCGCCAAGCCAATTCAAGCAAACAAGCGTGTCTTTGTTGAGAAGGAAGTCGTTGGTCTGATTGGTGATCTGCCTGCAGATGTATCAACTGGGATGGCCTTCAAAGAGCTAGCGAAGCGCTTCGGGAACATGGAGTACGGTAAAAAAGCGACCGAAGCAACGGAACAAAATAAATAGGCATCCGCTATGTGCACGATTTGAAAGGATCGCGCAAGCATGTACCGGACCCGATACAGCCCAGACAAGACTTGGCGGATCTAAAATAATAGATGTCGAGGCGGAGCTGGGTAAATTCTGAGACTAGGAGAAGCTCGCTTCTCCTGTTTCTTTTAGCTACTTGTTTTACCGATCACACTTGATCAATTTGGCTGAAGGTTCGACCGCTGAACTAGTCAATTGCTTGCGGAGTATGCCAAGACTTTGAGAAGATAGTTCCTGTCTTAGGAGAGGCAGGCTGTGGAGCATGGAAAAAGTGAATCGGATCCGCCCTTAGCTGAGACGCTGTCTGCGATTTCGCTGCCTTTGCAACCCGAATTGTCACCGTCCAGATGCTTTAAAAGCTTGCAGTGGTGGAAGAATGCGACACTCATGTCCGTTCTATATGCGCGCCAATGTGTTGTCCCGGCTTGTCTTTGGATTGCCGCCGTATGCGTTGTCGTTTTTCCCGGAGTGTTTATGATAAGCACTGCGGGTCTTTCACAAGGAATGATGCAAATTCTTCAAGGTTTGATTGCCTATTTTCTGGCTCTCGTTCTGTCCATACCATTAATGGGTTGGTGTTTCGCGGCATGGCTTGTGCGATTAACTGCCTATTCATCAGCCTTCAGCACGTTTTCATCAGTGGAGATGGTGACTTCGCCTTTAGACAAGACTCGGATCGTCAAAGCTCAGCTCGATGCACTTGATAAAACGAGATTGAACAAAGCCTTTTTGACAAAGTTTTGGTCGGCGTTGACCGTATTTTTGTTGCTGCCATTTTCCATTTTTTTTATATCTATGTTGGTGCTCACATGCACTTATCCAGCGATTTTAGGTGCATCCGCTTTAAAGCTGCCCACCTGGGCGCTTCTGACTACAAACGTATGCTGCTCTGTGTCCGGATTGTATTCTACTGCTGTAAGTTTCGCCGGAATTTGTGTTTCTTCGAATGCCAGCAGCCATCCTGTTGATCGTGCAAAGCAAGCGATGGCACTCTCGTTTAGATTCTTTTTCCCCCTAATGCTAATTTCTGCCCTGTCGATCCTCTTTAACATGCTTATTTCCTCTCCTCGGGAGCTTATTCAAGGTGCACAACCACTGGGTTTAATGGCTCTGACGGGGTCTTTGTGGCCAGCGCTAGAAGAGTTGTGGCGGGGAGCGACTAGCACAGTACTATGGACGCTGACACTGGCGCCTATGTGTGAGTATCTGCGAGGCAAACTGAGTCATGTTTGATAACGGCTTCGTGCAGGTCGTTAGTGAGCGCCAGCAAATCGATAATTTACTTACTGACATGAGCAATTCATGCGGCTTTTACCTATGTCTTGGCGGCACTAAGACCAGTGATGTAGCCGGAATTTCAGCTGCTGGTGCCACACCAGAGCTGCGCAGATTGACTCCGGCTGCCGATGCGGAGGCGCTTCTCTTGGGTTATACGAAAACGGTCGAGAAGTTACCTGTATCACCGAGCGGAATAGTATCGCCTGTCGTAATCACCAGAGCTTGTTTGCAACTTGCCGGCATCTCGCCCCAGGTGATCAATTGTGGTGTCTTCACGGCGCCTCAAATTCCTCTATTCGAGGCCGGCTTGACGCCTGCAGAGTGCGTGGTATCTGGGCATGCGATGACACTAAATATGGTGATTGAATTATTTAATCGCGGCTTTGATTTCGGCATTAAGGAGGCGGCTCGCAAGAAAACAATTGCCATTGCCGAGTGTGTTCCAGGCGGCACTACAACTGCTCTAGCGGTGCTTGTTGGCTTAGGGTATGAGGCCAACAACTCTATGTCCAGTAGCGTGCCTAACTGCAATCATGATGCACGTTGGAATTTAGTGGAGCAAGGGCTAAAAATAGCCCGAATTGAATCAGGGCACTCAAAGCCATTCGAAATCCTTGCTGCAGTTGGCGATCCGATGCAACCATTTGTGCTCGGAATGGCGCTAGCGGCCTGTCAAACTGTCTCGGTAATCCTCGCTGGAGGGTCTCAGATGCTTGCTGTCTATGCATTGTGCAAAGCTCTCTCTCCCGACTATGCAATCGAAATTAGCAAAGCTCGCATCGGTGTCGTGACTACGAAATGGGTGGCATTCGATCAAAATGCAGGCTTGGTGGCACTGAGTGCTCAGATTGGTGCACCATTTGCGGCATCATGTCCAAATTTTTGGTTATCCAGACACGTCGGTTTGCAAGCTTATGAACAGGGCCATGTCAAAGAGGGTATTGGAGCAGGTGCAGCCATGGCGCTCGCCTATCTCGCTTTTGGTAAAAATAGCAGCCTCCTGATTAGCAAAATAGATCAATCATACGATTCTATGGTTGGCACGCTTTGCCCTACGCACCAGGAAGCATGAGCTGAATTGGTTCAGGATTAAATCAGGGCGTAAATCAGGCGTAGACCGAAACACAATTGCGCCCAGCCTCTTTCGCTTTCTGAAGAGCAAGTTTAGCGTCACGCAGAATCGTTTCCGGATTCAAGTCTTCCATATTGAAATGCGCACAGCCGACGCTAACGGTCACGTGAGGACTTTTTCGTCCGGGTCCTTTAGCGAAGCCTAATTGCTCGACTTCAACTCTTACTTTTTCCGCCAGAACCTTGACGCCGGCAATCTCCGTGTTTGGCAGAACAACTGCAAATTCATCGCCACCATATCTGGCAATCAAATCGCTTGAGCGTGTGATGTTCAGCAAACGGTTGGCGATTGTTGAAATAACTAGATCACCAACCTCATATCCAAATTCATCGTTCAGTTCTGCAAAATTATCTATATCGATAATTGCCATGCCCACAGCCAGTCTCTGTCGAAAGGAGAAAAGAAGCTGTTGCTGCAGAAATCCAACCAGAAACTCCAAGTTGTATAAACCGGTGAGTGGATCGATAGATGCTCGATATGCCTCACGAGAATGCAAGACTTCTATTTCCTGCTTTGCTAAAAGCAACTGAATTACAGGTTGCATCTGCAATTGAAGCTGGCTCATAAATGCCTTAGAAGTGGCATTGAAAGTTTTCTTCTGGTACGAAGCAAAGACCAACGCCCCAGTTCCAGCCTTTTCACCGGCTACCGGCAGTAATTCAAACTCGCCCAAACCTTTGCCTTTCTCGTCAAATTCTCCGCGCACGTCCAAGGCGAGGTCCCGAGGAACTGACAATTGTTTGGTAATTTTTGCCAGGAGTTGATCAAATGCTTCTTTGCTTAATCCAGGCGCGAGCTGAAAAGCGGCCCAGGGATTTTCCGGATTGGCAATCACTATCCCAAGAACATCGGGGCTGAATAGTTGATTGATCGATGAGAAATAAGCGTCAACAAAGCGTTTGCGTGGTTCGACAAGTCCGGTCATGTTGCGCGTTAGTCGCGTCACCAGTCGTTCAATGAGGAGATCGTCCAACAAGCCGGCATAACTGTTGATTAGGTTGTTGCTTGAAAATGTTCGCGATGGCACGAGTAAATTTTTGACCATGCTGGTTTTCCAGCCTTGATCTTTAGCGGCTTTGATCAAGTCTGTAATCATTTCAACAACCGCTTTTACGTCCTTTAACTCTTCTGGTTCTAGAAGGGCATCAGGTAATGCGGCAACTCTCCAAAATTCATCTTGATCAGCCGGCTGTCCTTTTATTAAGACAATTGGAAGTCTGCTGGTGCGGTCGTTGGATTTAATCAAACACGATAGTTGATAGCCGCTTAAGTCTTGCAACGAGGTTGATGCGACAACGATATCAGCACCTTGCGATCCCAGCTCGTCAAGAGCATCAAAGCCGCCTCGACATGCGCTAATTTCGTGTCCTGCAGACTTTAGCTCAGCCTTAAGGTCGCCATGTGCACTTGGATCTTCATCCACAAATACGATTTTGAATTCTGCCATGTTCTCCGGTCCCTGACTACTTTATCTGAGGATAGTCTATGCGCACTAGTGGGGTCGATCCTAAGAGCGCCTGTCCGAGGAGGGCCTATGCAGCAAGCTGCCCGACTCCGCAAGCCGCCCGACTTATGCGCTGCCAGTCAATTTTACAGTGTTCAAGGCAAGTATCCATCAATCTGGACATCAATCTGATAAGCCATTCGTGAGTGTTATGATCTTGCTTTGAGAAATGCTCTGTGCCGGGGCGATTGGATCGTAATGGCGCCGCGTTAACGAGGATACCTGACTGATTATGGCAATTGCGACATCGCTTAAAGACCAGCCGCTGACGTTCGAATATTCCGAAGAGCAAATGCTTATTCGCGAGACGATTAACGAAATCGCTCAAAAGGAATTCGCCCCCAGAGCCGCTGAAGTAGACAAGAATCATCGCTTCCCGCGAGAAAATTGGGATTTGTTAGCCGCTTCTGATGTGTGCGGTTTGCCCTTTCCAGAGCAATATGGCGGAGCGGGGCTTGACAGCCTCTGCTACAGCATCGTTGTCGAAGAATTGGCAAAGGCTTGTGCCACAACATCCGTGATGTACTCAGCTCATGTTTCTTTGACCGCCAAACCAATATATATCTTTGGAACCGAAGAGCAACGGCAACGCTTCCTCGTGCCTATGTGCCAGGGCAAGAAACTCGGCGCTTTCGCTTTGTCTGAGCCCGGGTCGGGTTCAGATGCCGCGGCGGCTCGATGCACAGCGGTTTTGAAGGGGGACCATTTCATTCTAAATGGGTCCAAAAACTGGATCACCAATGGCATAGAAGCTGACTATTATCTAGTTCTTGCTCAAACCGACGCCACTCTAAAACACAGAGGGCTCGTCGCTCTGGTCGTCGAAAAAGGATCGCCAGGTTTTTCCTTTGGAAAATTAGAAGACAAGCTTGGGATCAGAGGTTCATCGACGTGCCAAATCCTGTTTGAGGATACTCCTGTACCGATTGAAAACATGCTCGGCTCGATCGGAGAAGGCTTCAAAGTAGCCATGCTCACTTTGGATGGTGGCAGAATCGGCATTGCCTCTCAGGCGGTGGGAATTGCACAAGGCGCTTGGGATCACGCCTTTAAGTATTCAAAAGAGCGGTCGGCTTTTGGTAAAACGATCAATCAATTTCAAGCCATACAATTTATGCTAGCTGATATGCAGACCGAAATCGACGCAGCCAGGCTCTTGACGTATCATGCTAGTCTTGCTCAAGATCGTGGCGTCAAATTCAGCAAAGAAGCAGCACACGCGAAGTTGTACGCGTCTGAAGTGGCGATGCGCAATACTGTCAAATGCGTGCAGATTTTTGGCGGGTACGGCTTTGTCACAGATTATCCTGTTGAACGCTACATGCGAGATGCAAAAATCACCGAGATATATGAGGGTACCTCCGAGGTACAAAGAATAGTAATCGCCAATCATGTATTAAAGGGAATGTGAAATTATGTCGTGGAATCCACCTCCTCAGCCAAAACCTCAGGGTTCCCCACCGCAGCAGCCGGGCAATGGCGGACCAACAGCACCAGAAGAGTTGAGTCTCTACCAACTGCTGCATGTGGATCGTGATGCGCACGTAACGATCATTCGTTACGCATATCGATTCTTAGCGGCGCAGTATCACCCTGATAATGGTGAAACTGGCGACGCCGAGAAATTCAGAATTATTACGGAAGCTTGGAAGACTCTTTCGGACGAAGGCAAACGGGCCGCATACGACATGTCTTTAGGTGCGCAAGAGCAAAACCGTGGCGGTGCGCAACATAAGGCCCAGCCTAAAGTTAATGAATTCGGACGTGACACTTTGCCGACCATGGTTAAGGCCGGTATCTCGTGGAACGAAATCGAGTTGCGGATTGCCATTCTGCAAGTTCTCTTAGCCGCTCGCAAAAAGAAACCGGCAACAGGTGGTGCATCGGGAAAAATGTTGATGGACTGCTTGCAACTAGACGCCATCGTCGAAATCGAATTTGCTCTGTGGTATCTTCGCGAGAAAAAATACATCGAAACCGGCGAACGCGTTTTCATGATCACAGGTGTGGGACTGGACTATCTCACTGATCAACTGTCCAAGACACAAATTCTGGAAGGACCTGGAGCAACTGAGAAGAAGGTTGCTGACGTGGTTGCCAACCTGCCAGCAATCCTGAAATAGCTGCGCACCATATCTGGTGGCGTCGTCTCATACCAATTCGAGGTCGGCGATCTGATCGTCGATCTTGTTTTCTTCTGTGTCAATGTTCCAGGCGCCATTGATGAACTTTTCGCTGAACAGGCGGCGATGGTGGCAGGTCATTCCTAGCAGCTTCAATGCGTCTCGATGTGTTTTCGATCCGTAGCCTTTATTTTGCTGCCAGTTGTACTCAGGGTGCTGGCTACCGAGATCTGCCATTAGTTTGTCACGATAGACTTTGGCTATTATCGAAGCTGCGGCAATCGATGCAGATGAAGAATCGCCTTGAATCACAGGTGTTTGCAAATGTTCAACATCCTTCATCGCCTTGTTTCCATCTATTAAAATCAAAGTCGGCAACATATCTGGAATCAATGCCTTCACTTTATGCATCGCTCGCCGCATCGCCAGCAGGCTTGCTTGCAAAATGTTTATTTCGTCAATCTCACCTACAGAGGCTTGTTCGATTGCACAGATTGCAATTTCATGGATTATCGAAGCTAATCGTTCACGTTGACTGGCTGTCAGCTTCTTTGAATCATTGAGTTCGCAAAGGGACTCGGCCAATTCTGAGCTGTCGTCGATGTCCGGGAGCATCACTGCTGCTGCTACTACCGGTCCCGCAAGGCAACCTCGACCAACTTCATCTGTGCCAATCAAGTAACACTGCGGTCTTGTCGATCTGCCTTTGAAGCGGTGCTTCCGATCGAACGAAAGCAGCTTTCTGAGCGATTCCAGTTTTCCTTCGGTGTCTTTTTTTCGTTGACTAACTTTTGGCATTGGAACCCGGAGAAGGAGATTGCTCTTCCAGATTATAAAACTTGAGGAGCTCGATCTAAAGTGATTTTGCCTAATCTGCCATTGCGTAGATCTGTCAGAAAAGTACTTGCAGCCCTTGCCGTGTCTAACTTTCCGCCATGAGTTAAAAAATGTCGGATCGTGGCAATGTCTTCTAAGCTTGCTAACTCGAGCTCGCAACCTGGCATGTACTGTTCGACCATTGATGGATATACCTTTTTCAGGAGATTCAAGCCATGTCTGGCTACTTCTTCCGCATCATATGTGGTTTCTGGTATCAAATTGAGTAGGGAAAGTTTGAGCCTCACATCTTCACTGAACGAAGCTGGTGGCAGAAATCCTGGTGTATCTAGTAATTCGATTTGGGGATGAACTCGCACCCACTGAGGACCACGAGTGACACCGGGTTTGTTAGCAACCTTGGCTTTGCTTTTTCCGATTAGCCAATTGATCAAACTGGATTTGCCCACGTTCGGCATGCCCACAACGACAGCTCGCATCGGTCGTGGCAACAACCCTTTTTTGGCCAGGGCAGATCTCTTTGCTTCAGTAAGCTTTAGTGCGACATGCAGAATTTTGTCTCTGTTTTTCTGGGTTTTCAAGGATAAAGAAAGACTGGCGGCTGGCATTTCTGCGGCGGCATCCTGAACTGTCATGATCGGAATCCATTCATTCAATTTCGCCATGTCAGCTAAATCTTCTTTACTCAAGACTACTAAGCGTGGCTTGTGACCAAAGATTTCATGGGCATTCGGGTGGCGGCTTGACAATGGCGCGCGCGCATCCAGAACCTCAATTACGAGATCAACCCACTTGATTGTTTCCTGCAGAGACTTGTAAGCCGATGGATGGCCTGAAGACCTGCCGGATTTTGGTGGCATGATTTATCCGAGGACAGCCGACGCACTTTGGGCCGATGCAGCAAGCTGCTGGACTCCGAAATTTTGCTTGGCTTATGAACCTATTGATTTGGCGCAGCAGGCTCGACAGCAGGTGCCGTTGGTGCAGGTGCTGCTTTCGCTTGAGGAGCTGAAGCGGCGACGAGTTCTTTTCTTGCTCCGATCTTTTCCTTGATCCGAGTTGCCTTACCTGTACGCTCACGCAAGTAGTACAACTTAGCGCGTCGGACGTGCCCGCGACGTTGGACTGTGATCTTCTCAACGCGAGGTGAGTGCAGGAGGAATACTCGCTCAATGCCGATTCCCTGAAAGACGCGCCGTACAGTGATCGTGGCGCCCACGCCATTACCATTGCGTTTGATGATTACGCCTTCGTAACCTTGCGTACGTTCTTTGCCGCCTTCTTTGATTTTTACGAAGACTTTTACAGTGTCTCCGATATTGAGAACCGGTAGAGACGTCTTTAATAGGGGTGCTTCAATTTCCTGGATAATCTGATTCATGGCTACTGCGCTGCTTTTTGACTGTAATAATATGGGCTCATCATTCTATCATGAGCTTTTATGGATTGGTCGTTTCGTAGATCCAATACTGGTAAGCGATTCACGTACCTTAATGAATTTGACTTTAGATTTATTGTGGATTTCAGTTTTTATAAAGATTGGACGTAGCTGGAGCGGGTTGCCGCTTGACAATATCACTCCTTTAGAATTCTGTGACAGCCCCCTTTTTGTTGAAGCCTAGACGAGATGAGTTTTGGCATATTGAATGCCAACGCCATCTAGATTTAAAAAATGAACCGACAGCGGTTGATTTTGGAGATTTAAAAAATGAACTGGACCGCCGCGGCTGGAGATTCGAAAACTATGCATGCTGGTTTCAGTTTTGCTGTGAACAAATTTGCTTAAGATGACGTTCTATTCGCGCGTCCAGATTTCTCGCTTATACGGTTATTTCTACTGGCTGTAAATTTAGGCACTAGATACGGTGGCTTCTTCCTGTTCGGTCGATGAAAGAAGAGTTTTAGTGTCTTTTAAAGTATTGAGTTCAACAATGAAGTCTTCTATCGAGCGAAATTGTCGATAGACGGAGGCAAAGCGAACATAAGCAACTTCGTCCAGATTTCGTAATCGAGCTAGGGCAAATTCGCCCAGTAGCGTGGATGGAACCTCGCGCTTGCCAAGCGAAGCTAATTCATTTTCTAATGCATCCACGAGGTCATCTATTTGTTCGGCTGTAATTGTTGTTTTGGATACGGCCCTGGTCAATCCAGCTCTGAGTTTTTCTCTCATGTAAGGCTCGCGGCTGCCTGAGCGCTTTACTACGAGAAACTGGACAACTTCGACGCGTTCGTAAGTCGTGAATCGTTTGTCGCACTGTTCGCATTGACGGCGTCTGCGAACGGATTTTTCTCCCGTCAAACGAGACTCGAGAACGCGGCTATCTCTGTGATTGCAAAATGGGCAAAACATCTCAGTCCAATTATAGAACAGGCATCGTCCCTGCATTGCATACTCTATCAATGAATTGCTAGCGGGCGCTTAAATACGCGTTCTATTGATGTAATAATGGTTATCAGTGGCAACTTTTCCAATTCATTAAATGCAAAAGAGGCAGACAAATTATTATCAAATGCTGGGGCTCCAACCCGAGGTAAGCGCGCTTGAAATCAAACGGGCGTATCGGGCATTGGTTAAAAGTCATCATCCAGATGTCGAATATCATGAGCAAAACGTCAGCGAGAGGGACCGAGCCACTGAGTTCATGATGAGGCTCAATCAAGCCTACGAAACATTGATCGACAAGTCGAAGCGTGCAGCTTATGACTCGTTGATTTCGGCTGAGGGCAAGGGTCGCCGAACGGCTAGATTCACAGACCTAGATGAGTCCGAAAATCGGGACGTTTATTTGCGCATGAATTTTCATCCAGCCAGGCAGTCGATGCTTCGTGTTCTCAAGAAATACAAGCAGCAACTGAGTGACTTGTCTCTTGATATTTATGACGACGAGCTCGTAGCAACGTTTGAGAAATATGTGGACGAGGTCGAAGATACTCTCAGGAAAGCGTCTCAGTCTTTGTCCGATCGAATAGTGCCAAGTTCTCTTGATGGGGCTGTAACAATGATGCGCTACTCGATCGCCCAGGCCGTAGACGGTTTAGACGAAATGCGTAGATTTTGTCAGAACTATGATTATGACCATTTGCACATGGCCGGTAATTTATTTCGAGAGTCATCAGACCTATCAAAACAAGGACTGCAACTGAGTAAACGCTGAGACATTAGAAAATCTTGTCCAATTGAGCCTCAGAGAGCCAACCGCGATCCAATATTGCCTGGCGCAATGTGATATCGCATACGATGCGGTCGTTCAAGGCTTGCTGCAGCTGTTCGGAGGAGAGCAGTCCTGACAAAATAAGTTTTTGCCCCCAGCGTTCCGTGTGCTGAGGTGACAAACGCAGGTATTTTTGTAGCAGCACGTAGTTGCGCAGCTCCTCTGTTGTAAGGCATCCTGAATAAACGAAAAATTTTCCTAACGGTAGATTGTCGAGTCCGTTAGTCTCGTGCACGAGGATTAAATCATCTAGATCTTCGACTGTCAGACGCCCACAACCAAGAAGCAACTGCGCCAACGGCGGTCGACAGCAGTACAGTTGGCAGAGAATTTTTGCCGATTGGAGATCGCCCGCCGTCAAAAAATTCATTAGGGTGCGATAATCCAGTTTGCGGTTAACAGCCTGGTACTCCGCCGAGGTTGTATATTCTGGTCGTTCCATTTTTATCCCGTGCCAACTGAGTGAGTATGCCCAGCTCCGATTGGACGGTAACGTACTTCGTTTATTGGAAAGCATGATCAGTCCAATAGATCTTTTTAGTCGAGAGTTTTTTCAAACCCTACCGCTTTCCGCTTAATACCATTTGTGGTGCAGGAGTGGCGACTTCCACGGCCGTGCCATAAAGGTCATAAGGTCCGCATCTGTCTATCGTGACCCGGGCAATTTCCCCCATGGTGATCACATCACCATCTTGATCGGTTACATAAACCTGATTGTCGATTGACGGTGCATCCCACTGCGAACGCCCGCAATAGAGTTTTTTTCGGTCATCGAAACTTTCAATTAGCACATCAATATTCTGGCCGACTAGCTTTTCATTATGCTCTAGGGAAATTGCATGTTGTATTTGCATGATCCGTTTACGACGACTTTTTTTCGTCTTCTCTGTGATCTGATCTTCCATGTGCCCACTTGGCACTTCCATCTGGCGCGAGTAGGCAAATACTCCTAGACGATCGAATTTTTGTTTTTCGATAAATTTGGCGAGATGTTCAAATTGTTCTTCCGTTTCACCAGGAAAACCGACAATGAAAGTCGAGCGAATACACACTCCTGGAATCAGTTGGCGGATTTTTTCTACAGTCCTTTCCGGATTCAAGGGGCGCGCCATTGCTTTTAAAACTTGCGGATGTGAGTGTTGAAGCGGTATATCAACGTATTTCACAACCTTCGGAAGTTCTGCGATTGTCTTCAGTAATTCATCTGGTGTTTCGGTTGGGTAGGCATACATAATCCTCAGCCATTCAAGATCTTCAATGTCATGTAAGGCACGAAGCAAATCTGAAAGCGCCATGCGCTTGTAGATATCCAAGCCGTAATAGGTAGAATCCTGCGAAACCAAAATGATCTCTTTGACGCCGGAGGCAATCAACATGCGCGCTTCTTTCACGAGCGATTCGATAGATCGAGATCTGAAATCCCCTCTCAACTGAGGAATGATGCAAAAAGTGCAGCGGTGGTCGCAACCTTCAGCGATCTTCAAATATGCAGAAGCGCCAATGCCTGTCTGCATTCGCGGTAGCACGTCTTCATGATAATCATTCGGAATATCACTCACCTGCACCACCCGTAGTGAGGAGTCATTGGCGATTGCTGTTATAACATCCACGATACTGGCAATATCGCCCGTTCCTACTAGCGCTCTCGCCTCTGGAATCTCTTCCATCAATTCTTCTTTGAAATGCTGAGCGAGACAACCAGCGATGATTAGCTCTTTGCCTTGATCCGCAAGCTCAACTAGGGTGCGTACCGACTCTTGTCTGGCATCACCGATGAAAGAACAGGTATTGACAAGGCACATGTCAGCTTCGTCATTATCAAAAGTGACTTCGAATCCGGCTTGATTGAGCAGACCAAGCATGACCTCTGTGTCAGTTTGGTTCTTGGGGCATCCAAGTGAGACGACGCCAATCTTAGGATTTCGCATTGGACAGAACTCCATTATTGGTCAGACTTAGATTCTGACCAGCCGAGGGGAATGGCTGGCTTATTCGCCGCTATCTCGCCCCTCAGTATAACGGTAGGGGACGTCAATAGATCTTGAGCCACCAACGGATTCGCCAGGAATCGATCTTGCCGGAGCTTCTTCAATGGGACGGAATCGGCGTTTTGGTGCAAATGGCGGCTCGGTAGACGCTTTCTTAACGCGCTTTACAGGCTTAACAGGAAGTGTCCCTGCCGAGCCAGCCGGCTTTATCGTCCCATCAGCAGCTATGGTGGTGCCTGCCGGCGCGGGATTTTTAGCCAAGAATGCTTTTTCGGCTCGCTTTCCAGCCGGTCCAAGTGTTGATGTTTTACCATCCACATCAACGGTGACACTAGCACCATTGCCGGCGACGATACGTATGCCTTGAGGATCTTTATAGTCGCGGCGGTCACCGGCTTCAAGGTTCCCTATGTATAAAGTTTCGCCGGTGCTCACTGCTTTGATATCGACCCAAACGTGCTGGCTGGCAGTCAACGAGAGATGGGCGTCTGCTGTCGCCGGTGTGGTGATAGGAGTCGTCGTGGCGGCTGTGGTTGGACCTGTTTGGGTGGCCGTATCAGGTGCTGTGGTCGGTGGTATTTTGTCAAACTTCGATTGCGGCATGGAACGAACAAGCTCTGTGTCTGGACCTTTGTCATTCCGCTGCATGTTGTATAAGAAAGTAATCAATCCGAAAATCAAGACAATCCAGCAAACCGGGAAGAAAACACTCTTGAGAATGTTTGGCGGGCGATCTTCGATACGTGATCGCTGCACATATGGTGCGCTTACCAGAACTGGTTGAGCAACATTGGAACGGCTTCCCCAGCTCGAATCGCCGTTGCCAACTCGTTCAGGAGTCGCTTGCTTGCGGTATTCGTCCGAAAGAATTTGGCCGTTTAGGCCGACACATTCAGCGTAGCGTTTTATGAAACCCGCCACATAAACTGGTTCTGGTAAATCGTCGGTGACGCCGATATCGATTGCCTGAAGATGATTAATTGGAATTTTCGTACGCTCGTATATTTGAGTAAGGGTTAACCCCTGACTCTCACGAGCGACTTTCAACTTTTGGCCAATCTGCTCAAGTGCCACGTAACAAACCTGATTTGAGTGCGTTAACTTCACGAACGGTCAAATGACGCCATTCTCCTGGCTCCATTTCCCCCAATTGTAACTCACCTATGGCAACTCTGACCAAACGGATGATCGGGTAGCCAAGCTTGGCGCACATGCGCCTTATTTGCCTGTTGCGCCCTTCTCGGATAGCAATCTCGAAAATTGATTCATCTTCGGTTCGGTTTATTAAGCTTGTCTCGGCAGGCAGGGTAAAACCATCATCTAACCTCATTCCCTGGGCCAGATAACGGAGAGCCGTGTCGGTGATTTTCCCTTGAACCAATGCTTCATATCGCTTAAACACGTGTTGAGATGGGTGCGCGAGAGCCTGCGCAAGTTCGCCATCGTTGGTCAGAACAATTAGTCCTTCCGAGTCCATATCCAGTCGTCCCACTGGTTTTAAGTGGGTTAATTTGCGAGGCAGCAGTTCTAGAATGGATTGCCGACCCATATCGTCATTGCAGGTCGTGACAATGCCGCGCGGCTTGTTGAGCGCAATATAATCCAGCTTCTTGGCTGTTAGTTTTTCTCCATCTACGACTAGATGATCCTTTGCCGGATCGATAGCCAAGTTGAAGTCTGTGACGATGTTGCCGTTTACCTGGACTTTGCCAGCAGCAATCAGCTCGTCAGCACGCCTCCGCGAGCAGAAGCCCGTCGCAGCAATAGCTCTGTTGAGCCTGAAATTCATTGGCGCTCTTTGCTTTGCACCATATCTGGTGCCGGAATCAGCCGGAGGTCATTGACTCGACGTCGTCGACCAGCACTTGGGTGCTTTGCCCTGCCAGTTCCTGAATCTTGTTTGAGATAGTTTCCTTTGTACCGGCCAGTCCTTCGGATGCTTTTTTGATCACATCACCGCTGCGCTGCTGAACATCATTGATGGCTGCTCCACCTTTCTTTTTGATGTCGCCAATTGAATCGCTGGCTGTCTTATACAAGTCTTCTGAGCCGTCTGCTAGCTGTCGGCGAAGGTCTGCACCCGACTTAGGCGCAGACAGCATGCCAAACAGGAATCCCATGATTCCTCCAACTAAAAGTCCTTCAAAAAATCTACCGCTTGAGTCCGACATTATCTTCACCTCGGTCCATTACTATATGTCTGCTATCAGACGGAGTCCTTCCCTTCTCGCTATGTTCTCTAGATTCTTGTTTGCCCTCTAAATAAGATTTGACACCAGCCAAGAGACCATGTGCCCATACGGACGACTGTTTCGTTGCTGATCCGGCTACCTTAGTCAGAGTTCCACTTACGTCTTCCACCTTGTGAGTGACTGTACCCATAGTTTGCCCGGCGATTTGTTTGAGCTCGCCAACACCGACTACGACTTTTTGAACTTCTTGTAGTGTGGGTCCAAGCTCTTCTTCCAGCGTCACTGCCAGTTTTTCATATGCTGAAAGTGTGCGATTGATTTGTGGTATCAGAGTCATGCCTGCCCAGACAAGGGCACAGACAGAAAAGCCTAGGAAAAGCAGCGCTCCGAAAACCAAACCATTTATCGAACTGAGCGGATCCAAAATCATTCCCCTTAATCAGGCGGTCGGCTTCTTATTAACGGTGTTGGAATGGCAAAACTGAAGAACTACCCAGCTCTAACTCTTCGCGTTTTTTTGCCGCAGCCAATTTGCCCGCAGCCACTGCGCGTTTTAGCCTCATCGTCTGCTCTTCAATAAGAAGCTGACAGTAATTCAATGCTGAGGCGTAGAGATCAAGCGAGTCATCCACAAGTTCGCTAACACGTTCAGGCATGTCAGTCGCCGTCTGCTTGATAACGCCTCTGACTTCACTACCTGGTTTTGGGGCGGTGAGCAGAGCAAGAGCCGCTCCACCGAGGGCGCCTATGACAAGACCCACGAACCAAGAGCCGGTTCCGGAGCCCGTCGCTTCATCATCATTATGCTTACCCATTCGATAGTCTCCGATCTTACTGATTCAATTTGTACGATTCATTGAGTGCGATGCCGATGCACTGAGGTTTATCAGCTTCCTTGAGGATCTTGGTGTCCAGTACAATAGTGGAGTATATCACCCACAATAACTGTACAGTTGGGGCGCAAGCAGCATTTGCACATTTATTTATTGGATGACCTAGTCTTCGCAGTGGCTCAGCTTTTGTCCAATCGGAGTGTTGCCCGAGACGGTTTTTGGCAGAACAGTCTGTCTTTGCGTTAAAAGTTGGTCGGCTGAAATAGACAGTTGCTGACACTGCTCGAGAGCTTGGCAGCTGTCATTTTGCAACGTGACAGCCTGCTGACCGGCGTCTCGTGCTTTTCGAACTCCTCCTTACGCATCTTAATAGAATGAACCGCTGACGGTTGATTTTTTCAAATCGAGAATTGAACTTTTTAGCCAACTCCACCGTTTATCTAGTTGTTAGGTAAAGGAGGAGGAAGGAGTTTGAATAGCGCAGCCAAACATAGTCTAAATAAAGAAGAACTACGCGAGAGAGTGGAAAAAATTGATTTTCTATTTACTCACGATGCTGACTATTTGGAATATCTCTACGGGTTCGTTCCCGGAGGTCTTAAATGCAAATTTTGCGAAAGTACTAATTTGAGTAAGGAATACGGAGACAGAACTGCATTGTGTTTGCCGTGCGGGAAAATCACGCATCTTACTGCTTCGACTGTTTTCCATGGTGTGCGAATGGTTCGAGAATGGGTGATCACAATCTGTTTACTGGAGGATGGAAGCTCTTTCAGCGAAAGTATGTTAGCTGAAGTCATTGGTATGGCGCGTTCATCTGTATCGGCAATGATGAAGAAGCTTTTTCTGATTGTATCGACTCACATGGGCGAAAAAAGTGTAGTCACAAATTCAGCCGAATTTCTGCCAGTCGTATGTAAACGAAGCCTTGAAACACCGGCTAAAAAACATCCTCGGGCAGAGCAAATAGTCTTTGATGAGCTTGCTTGTGGAGAGCCGGGAGAGTCGATTGAAGGCATAGTTGAGAAAGCAATTGCCGGGATTTTTCAAAACGTGACGACCAATGAAAGCGCTACAATTCCTCAAGGCACTACCGTTGGCGACAATGCTCCGGATCTATGGGCAAACGAAAAGAAAGTTTTTCTGTTTTTGTCCGGTGACCCTGTTGGCTTCGACAGCTTGTCGCACAGTTTAAATTTTAATGCCGCTGAGCTATCTGCAACTCTGACGACGCTTGAACTGGCTGGGCTTATAGAGCCGGTAGCAGGCAATAGATTTGTTCGGCGACGATTCATACTATCGCCGACAATTGCAAGAAGTGATCAGGCAAATGCCCAAGTTGATTTAGTTCCTTTTTTTGATTTCATTCGTAACACGTACCATGGAATCAGCAGGAAATATCTACAACCTTACCTTGGGGCTTTCTGGTGCTTCATAGACCGAAAACGTTGGACTGTCGGAGCCTTATTCAGAGCTTGCCTGAAAGCTCCGCGCATTACGAATACTGATTTATTGTCTTTTGTATCACCGCTAATGGTGCATTTCTGTTCTAAGTGAGTCCTGTCGGTGCTCGTTAACTCTACATTCTGAAACAGGACAGAGCAATTCAGCAGAATTTTAACGCCGCCAGCTCTTATCGAGCAATTAGATTATTGATTACCCAACTACCGAGCTGGAGTTTTCTCCATGGCGGCGAATTTACTGGCGAGTAAATCGCACAGATGCTCAGCTATCGCTCTTTTGGGCATGCGGGTCAGATTCTCACGTGTTCCGTCTTCGCTCAAAATCACGACTGCATTATCGTCGCTGCCAAAACCGATATCTGGAACGGTTATGTCATTGCCAACGATTACATCCAAATTTTTGCGTTTTAGTTTTTGCGAAGCATTGCTCAGCAATTCTTCTGATTCAGCGGCAAATCCGATAATCACTTGATGTTTTTTCTTGACGCGACCAAGCAGATCCAAAATATCTGGATTCTTAGTCAGTTCAAGATTGATGTCCTCAGATTCTGTTTTTTTGATTTTATTTGTTGATACTGACAGAGGGCGGAAGTCAGCAACGGCTGCAGTCATAACTAATGCATCGCACGAATCAAATTCACCCTCGACGGCTTCTTGCATTTCAAATGCTGTTTCCACAAGAATAACCGGATATGCTCGGTCAACTTCGACTGTTGATACCAGCGTTACATCAGCGCCTCGGGCGAAAGCAGCGTCCGCCATGGCTATGCCCATTTTTCCAGAAGATCTGTTACCGATGAAGCGGACGGGATCAATAGGTTCTCTGGTGCCACCGGCGGTGACCATAATGTGCTTTCCAGACATCGCTCCATGTGAAACTAGCCGCGAAGCTATCGCCGCAACGATGGTCTCGACTGAAGCCATCTTGCCAGAGCCCCAGTCGCCGCATGCAACTTCGCCAAACTCAGGCGGGATAACTTCATACCTGTATCGATTTTGCAGAATTTCGAGATTGTGGACAACAGAAGGATGCTCCATCATCGTCGGATTCATTGCCGGGGCAATCATTACTTTGGCTTTTGACGCCAATACCATGGTTGTGAGCAGCTCATCACAGATTCCGGTTGCTAGCTTTGCAAGCATGTCGGCTGTTGCCGGCGCGATGATAATCAAATCGGCACGTTTGGCGAGATCTATGTGTTCTGGACGCCACTCACCGTTCGCCCCATATTGTTCACAATGAGACGGGTTGCGGGTAATGGTTTGTAAACTAAGCGGCGTGATGAATTCTTTTGCGTTCTTGGTGAGCACTGCGTGTACATCGGCGCCTGAACGCCTCAACATAGAGGCAAGGTCACAAGCTTTGTACGCAGCTATGCCGCCACTGATGCCCAAAAGAATGGTTTTATTCTCCAGGGGATTGAATTTTTCAAAGGTTTCTTCCCGCTTCCTCGCCCTTTTCATCGATCTTGCTCTCCCCTGCTTCGAGTTAGTTATCCTAGGATAGTCTATGCAGCAAGCTGCTCGACTTATATTATGTGTCGAATCGGGGCTTCTTCGCTAGCCGCTTGAATTCTCATGAATACTTTTTTTGAGCGGCGTTTGTATATACGCCTGCCATAATCGACCAATTACCACGCTCCTGCACTGTAATCAAAAACGGACATGGATAACAAAACTTCAGAAGAGGCCAAAATGCCCAGTACAGAAAAAAAGCCGCTCGGTGGAAAATACTACATCACAACTGCAATCGATTACGTCAATGCATCTCCGCACATTGGACATGCTTACGAAAAGATCGCAGCCGACGTCCTGGCTCGATATCACCGAATGCAAGGTGAAGATGTTTTCTTCTTGACTGGTGTCGATGAACATGGCTCAAAAGTGGAGAAGTCGGCTCAGCAAGCCGGTAAATCGCCCAAGGAATTTTGCGACGATATGTCGGCCAGGTTCATTGCCGCTTGGAAAAATCTCGATATTTCTTACGATTCGTTTATTCGAACAACCGAGCCCCGCCACGCTCTTGTGGTTCAAGAGGTTTTCAGACGTTTGCGTGACAAGGGTGATATCTATAAATCAAGTTACTCTGGGCTCTATTGCGATGGCTGTGAGGATTTCGTTCGGGAACGAGACTTGGAGAACGGCAATTGCGTTTTTCACAAAGTGCCGCCAAAAATTGTGCAAGAAGAAAATTATTTTTTCAAACTGACAAAATACAAGCCCATGATCAAGCAGTGGATAGAAACAACCCCTGAGTCCGTCCAGCCTGAAAGCCGACGAAAAGAAGTACTCAATCAACTCGATGACCCAGAACTCGGCGATTTCAGCGTTTCACGCTCCAGAGCATCGTTAGGATGGGGTATTCCGGTGCCCGATGATCCAGATCAGGTTATCTACGTCTGGATTGATGCGTTGTCGAACTATATTACAGGTGTTGGTTTTCAGACAGAGCAATCTCAATTTATTCAATATTGGCCTGCTAATTTGCACCTTATTGGCAAGGATATTACGAAATTCCACGCCATCTATTGGCCAGCAATGCTGATGGGTGCTGATCTTCCAGTACCTAAGCAAGTCTATGCGCACGGTTTCATCACGGTCGAGGGGCAAAAATTAAGTAAGTCAATTGGCAATGTGATCGACCCGAATGCCCTTGTCGAGCAGTTTGGCGAGTATGGATCTGATGCTTTGAGATTCTATTTATTGGCAGCCACGCCATTCGATCAAGATGGTGATTATTCACGGGACCGCTTGATCAGCAGTGTTAATGCCAATTTGGCTAACAACCTGGGCAACTTATTGAACCGTACTTTGACTTTGGTTGATAAATATTGCGACGGACGAGTACCCATATCCGATCCCGAACATACATTACGCGAGCAATCCAACACTATTCACGTAATTATCGCTCAGCATATGGAGCGCCTTGAATTTGCAAAAACAATAGACGCCATTCTTGCGCTGGTCGATCAAACCAACAAGTATCTTGCTGACGAAAAGCCTTGGACGCTTTTCAAAGAAGGTAAGGACCTTCAGGGAAGAGACATCTTATATACGGCACTAGAAGTGATTCGTAGGGTGGCGATGGAAATCTATCCATTCACACCGAAACTGGCTCAAGCGATATGGCATCAACTCGGCTACGAAGATCACGTCGGCACTATAGGTGACTCTAGAAAACTCGATGGTTTCTTTGACACCATTGAACCAGGGCAGATTGTCAAGAACGAGGGTCCAATCTTCAGGCGAATTGGGGATGAAGATGAAGGTCCTGACTCTGGAGCAAAGTCCGCAGGCAAAAAGAAATAAACCGCTGACGGTTGATTTTTCAAATGAGACAGGTCGGGTTTAGGCCCGGCGGTAAGCTACGACGCTTTGATAATCTCTGGATGCGAAGTTATTGAGGGAGGCAACCACTACCCTCCCTTGTTGACTACTGTTGTTGACTACTTTTCCATCGCCTACATAAATGGCCGCATGGCCAGGACGACCGCCTGCCCGATGGGCGATGATGCAATCTCCTGGTTGAGCATATTGAACTGGCAGCGCCCGGTAGCCGTTGCAGCGCAGTGAATTCTCAAGCCCATTTACATTTGTATCGTTAATACGCACTCCGTGCGCATGTCTTAAGGCTGCGCTGACAATCGTTGCGCAGCCTAAATCATTAGGCACGTTGCGATTAAACTCTTGCGCTGAGTGACCCAGCATTGCCTGCAAAGTTATACGCATACGCAACCAATCTTCAGAATAATCGTTTTGATAGCCGTTTCGACCATACCGATCTTGCTGCCCGTACCTGTTACTCTGACTGTACTGTTCATTCGGATAACGGTACTGCTGGTAGCGATCTTGGCTGTATCGATCTTGCCATCCATACTGATCGTTTTGGTCGTACTGCTTATTTGGGTAGCGGTATTGCTGATATTGATCTTGACCGTATTGCTCCTGACTGTATCGGTTGGTTTGATACCGATCTAGCTGATAGCCGCTGTAGTCATCGTAATCGCGAGAACGACTATCAACGGCTTGTTGTGGTCCGTAGTAGTAATCAACTTGATAAGAATAGCGATCAGAGTAGCGAGGATCGACTAAATATCGGTCATTCTGGCTTGGATAGTTGGTGTATCGCTCAGACTGATAGTCGTTCTGGTAGGAACCGTTGCTATTGCTGGGTCCAAAATATTGGTCACCGGCATAAAGATCTCGGTCTTGTCCACCTATTCTGATCACGTAGCGGTCATCGCTATTTCGACAGGCTTCGCCATTGTATCGCGGCTGTTGGTAGCGATAATCGTCTTGCTGATAATTACTTTGGTATCGCTGTTGGTTATAGCGCTGTTGCTCATGATAGTAGCGAGTTGCTTCTCTGGAAGTGTTGTTGTCGTAAAAAACCTGGCCGCCGAAACCATCATTGCCATAATTATTCGAATAATATCTGTCTCTATAAAGGTCGCCTTGACCCCCGTAGCCGCCGTATCCACCTTGGCGGACGCCTGTTCCGATGCTGATCTGAGCGCCGCCGAGATCAAAAGATATTCCACCGGAAACTCGATTTCCATAATTGTAGTTAGTGCGTTGATACTGATCTTCGGAGTTGACTCGGTCCCAAGTTAAGCCTGGGTGCTGCTCAATAGCGCAATGCCGAGAATCGTCAAATTCACGTGTCATAAATATGTTTGCCGGAAGGGGGATCTACAATATATGCCAGGTGATTGCCCTGCGCAATACGGTTTTTCCCATGGTCGCGGTTCCTCTGCGCGTTCTTTGGACTTTGTTTTGAGTTTGCCACCGCAATTGGTAGCAGTAGCCTGTCGACAACCTTGCGCAGTTGGATATTGGCGCTTAACGGGCTGATTTTTGTGGAAAATTAGTTGGTGTAGGTTCGGACTGCCCGGTCGCTTAGATGCCCCAGAGAGAGCACATTATTCGCTATCGAACGATGCCCACGTGGATCGTTCCGACTGTTTCGGGCGCCTGTGGCGCGCTCAGCATCGCTGTCGTCTTCAGCGCCTCTTCCTTTGCTCTCATGCTGCTTCCTGGATTGATGCGCGGTGCTCCGTACGTATTTCTGGAGACATGTCTGAGGGCAGTGGTAGTTCTCGTTCTTGTTTTTGTAGCCTATCTATTCAAAGAGATTGCCAGGCATGATCAAGTGCTTTTATCCGAGGAAGGATTAGCGTTTCCGCTGTTTCTAGGTCCTGACCTTTTGTTTCGTAGAAGACGCAGTTGGGACGACATCGGTAATATTCTCCTTGGCGCGATGCTGCTTGAGGATCGTAAAGGAACCTATGAATATGAACTTGAGCAAGCCAAAGACAAAAAAAAGCTCTTCATCTATTTCAAGTCGGGCGGGCACGTTAGTCTCGACTTGGCGAGAATGCCAAAAGAAAGCGTTGAACGTATTTTTCAGTCTATTGAATCTTGGTGCATTGCCTGCGCGCGGTCACCGCAATTGTCGCTTAAGACAGACACCACAAAAAATGCTTCCGCTTCTCCCACCAAACTGGACAAACTTTCATACACGAAAATGTGGGAAGACGAGCTGCATGCGCATTTCTCTGCAACCAATTTCGTGCCTCTGGAAAAAGGACGCACTTTGCAGTCTGACAAATTTACTGTCTTGATGCAGTTGTCGTCAGGCGGACTATCTGCGGTCTACCTCGCCGAGTTGGGCGACAAGGACCTCGTCATCATTAAGGAAGCGGCTTTGCCAGCTGATCTGAAGGAAGAATCACGTTTGAAAGCGAAAGTGATGTTCGCCCGTGAAGCCGAAATTTTACGCGGATTGAACCACCCACATATTGCCAAAGTGCTGGATAATTTTGTCGAGCGCGGTCGAGACTACTTGGTTTTGGAATTCATACCAGGTGAGAGTCTGAGGCAGATCGTGCGTAAATCTGGTGCTCTATCTGAACAAACCGTGTTGAAATATGCGCAGAAAATAGCTCATATCTTGGATTATTTGCACGATCTGAAACCACCGATTATTCACAGAGACCTGACGCCGGACAATTTGGTGGTTCGAGAGGACGGTGAAATTATTTTGATCGACTTCGGTGCAGCCAACTCTTTTTTGGGTGCGGCAACTGGGACCATTGTTGGAAAGCAAGCCTACATCGCACCTGAACAATTTCGTGGAAAAGCTACTACTCAAAGCGATTTGTATGCCCTCGGTGGCACATTGCATTTTTTACTGACCGGACAAGATCCCGAGGCTTTGAGCCAGTCACACCCCCAAATGATTCGTCAAGACGTCTCCGATAAGATGGATGATTTAGTCGCCTCTTGCACCGTATTTGATACCAGTGAGCGAATCAAAAGTGCCGATGCTCTAATCGACCTCGTGGAGAAACTTTTGCCAACCACAGTGCTCACGTTTGCAAGCAAATCCGAGGAGGGCCGTTGATGGACGCCCCTCTCAAATCGATGTTGTCGAATCGCTATTTCTTCACCAAGGGGGTGAAAGCATCCGATGAATACGAACAGTTTTGGATACGCTACAAGCCGACTCGGGTGCTGCGTAAGCACTTCAAAAATTATTCTAAGAAGCAGAACTTGCTCTACACGTTAGTGGCGGTCAGCTGTCTCGCTGTTTATCTGGCATTTGGCCCGCTTCTTTTAATGGTGGTGGTCGCCTTAGCCAGCGCGGTTTTTCTTGTTTTTCGTGGATCAAATTTACTCGCACCCACTCACATTGCTTTGTCTGAGGAAGGCTTGCAAATTCACTGGCTCCGCAATTACTGCAACATAGCTGGTCCGCTTATAGGTTGGGATCGACTGTCACACGTTAGTATCGCCCACATGAGCAGCGGCTTCGGCACCGCCGATCACGCCCTTGAATTTAATTTGCTTGCCAACGGAATTCCATTTCGCCAACGCATCAAGTATGTGATGTTGGCACCGAATATGACATCGGGCTGGTTGAAAGGTGACCGCTGTGCAATTAGGATCAAGCTGGATGCCATAGCCTCAAGTGACGACAGGAAGCGTTTGCAGATGGCGCTAAAAAAGTTTCTGCCGTCGTACCGAATCGATGCTACCGTCACCGACGAACTCAATTTGGCTATTCGTGTGGAGAGTTATACGGACCTTTGGTTGGATGCCCTGTCTTCATCAAAGCGGATCAGAGAGGACATGTTGGAATCGGGGACACATATTCTTGGCGGCAAGTACGAGATCGTTCAACATATTGGTGGCGGAGGTCAGGCGGTTGTATACGAAGCTCTGGAGAAAATTTCAGCAGGCAACGGCGACGTCAGCCAGACGAGAGTTGTTTTGAAAGAATTCGTCTTGCCCGCTCAGGCTGGGGTTAATGTGCGCAAGCGAGTCTTGGGAAACATTCAGCGCGAAGCTCAAATGCTTAAAAGGCTTCATTATGAAAATATCGTCCGTTTCATTGATTTTTTCGTTGATGACCAGCGCGCATATGTAGTTCTTGAACACATTGATGGTGTGACCTTGAAAAAGTACGTCGAAGAGAAAGGTGCTCTTACTGAACAAGAGACGGTGAAGCTTGCACTTCAAATGGTCGAGATTTTGAAGAATCTACATTCAAGCTCCCCACCCCTCATTCATCGGGATTTTACTCCAGACAACCTGATGATCAACTCGAGTAAAGTCTTGAAACTGATCGACTTTAACGTTGCACAACATTTGGAAGCGACAAGCACCAACACAGTTGTAGGCAAGCACGCTTACATTCCACCTGAGCAGTTTCGCGGTAAAGCTACAGCTCAAAGCGATATCTACGCCATGGGCGCCACAATGTATCACTTGCTCACGGCCCAAGAGCCTGAACCAATCACAGTTGCTTGTCCTCGGTCAATGAATTCATTAATCAGCGACGAATTGAATGCCGTTGTCTTAAAAGCAACCGCACAGGACGTTTCTGAACGATTCGACTCTTGGTCTTCGATCAAATTGGAGTTGGAAAAAATCGCCAATGTCCGATATACGTCCTGAATCCTGGTATTTGCCCTAGTTACCGAAATCCATCTTATGGTGATAATGGATTGTGGTGATTGAGGCTCTCAGGTGCGATTAGTCAGAAAGATTCGCTACCAGACGATTCCGCGCTATTACATGTCGGCTTTAGCGCTGGCCTATGTTCTTTCGTTTGTGATTGTGATCATTTCTGCCGTTTGGATAGAAGGTTGGTTAAGCTTCGCCTTTTATCTTCATTTATTTGTACTGTTAATGGTCGTCGCCTTAACGATAGCCGGTCTAAAAAAGACGTACATAGAAATTGATTCGGCCGAGCTGCATTTCCCCATTAATTTAGCACCGGATTTGCTCTTCAGATTGGACCGAAGCTGGGGAGATATCGCTGCTGTAGGTGTTGAGGATGAGTCCAATGATTACGGCTTTCAAAGTTACGCTGATGAGTTAAGAAGAAAACTGATTTTCATTTATTTTAAGTCGGGTGGTCATGTGAACTTGCACCTTGGCAATATCAACCTGGCTCATTTGAAAATACTCGTCGATCACATAGTCACCAACACGGCAAGAGGTGCTTGTACACCCGAGTTTTTAGAGATGCAAAAACAGTTGCCTCTTTTGCGAGAAGATCAGGTTTTGCTTGACAGAGAGGGTGACACGGTAGCCGATTTTACCCAGTTTTGGGAAGAAGAGCTGGAGTCCTACATCGGCACCACAAATTTCGTCCCCCTAGAGGCCGGTCATGAACTCCAAAATGGCAAGTTTTTGATTGAAAGAGGAATTTCTTATGGTGGCATGTCTGCTGTCTACTTGGGCATAAACAATCTCCATGAAAAGGTTGTTGTTAAAGAGTCTAGTATTCCGATTCGGTGCGATGAACTCCTCCGGGAGAAGGCTCGAGAATTATTTGAGCGGGAAGCGCTCTTTCTCTACAAACTGGAGCATCCTCGCATCGCTAGAGTGATCGATTACTTCGTGGAAGAGAGTAAAGATTACCTCGTGCTTGAATACGTGCAGGGTCGGTCGTTACGTCAAGTCGTTCGCAACAACGGACCATTTAACGAGGGGAGAACAGCCGACATTGCTTTGCAGATTTGTGACATCTTGCAGTATCTGCATGGTCAGAAGCCACAAGTTTTGCACCGCGATTTGACTCCAGACAACCTTGTTTTGCGTGATGATGGAGAAATCGTTCTGATTGACTTTGGCGCTGCCAATGAATTCATTGGTACCGCAACTGGTACCGTTATCGGAAAGCAATGTTACATCGCGCCTGAGCAATTTAAGGGCAAAGCAGTACCCCAAAGTGATTTGTATTCACTCGGTTGCACCATGTACTACTTGCTGACCGGGCAAGATCCTGAGCCACTTTCACAATCGCGACCAGTGCTGTTGAATAGTCTGATTTCTAACACGATGGATGATCTTGTCGCTGCATCCACAGCAATCGAGTTGTCACAGCGCATAGTTTCGGCGGGGCAATGTGCGCACATGCTTGAAGAAATCTACAGTCCTAAAATTGAACTTCGTGAGCATAGGAAACAGCTGGCATGAGAACGGTTTCTCAATTGCTCAAGCACCGACCCGACGGCGATCAAGACGTTGCTGAATCGCGTGATGAGAGAGAGAAAGCAATGCGCTGGCATCGGAAGGAAGCCAGTATAAAATCTGTCCTTGTCTTTGTGGCGATGGCCGGAGCTCTGTGTTTTGGAGTGCAGAATGCGCTTTTGATTTGCGCGTTTATGTGTTCAGTAATGATTTGTGCACGAATCCATGAATGGATTCCATCCGAGAAAACCGCGCGCCTAAATCGCTCTAGACCGACCCGAGTACTTACTAAAGACGGCGCCCGAGATCTTGTTCTTTGGCTGAGCTACGACCCACCGAACTTCTTGCAGAAACCCTTAAGAATTTTTGGTAGCGCATCTGGTGCCACCCAAGGTTTGTTTTGTATTCTGCTTCTCATATTTGGCATTCAATATGGATTCATTGTAGTTTGCTTTCTTCTGCTGGTTGGTCTGGTAGTTGGATTTTATGCAAACTTGGCCATCGATAGAAATGAGCGCATTAGCCGTGCTCATATTTTGTTGACCAAAGACGGCATTGGATTTGATTATTCTAGAGTGGGTATTTCAGAAGATTTGCCGCCAATGAACTGGGAGAAAATTGAATCGGTAACATTTACGAAGATGCCTGGATTTCTGTCGGAAAATACCGTTCTTCAATTTCGGATCTCGAAGTTAGATTGGCCATTAGAGTGCGAAAACATTATCTTGAAGTCGCCCGGAAATTTCTTTATTGAGGATTATGGCGCCGCCCAGAAACTCGTGTTAAACCTGCGTTCGGATGGCTTCGCGTCAGGAATCCATCGCCGCGACTTGATTGCTTTCATCACGGCCAGTTTGCCAGCCGAAAAAATTATTGGGCGACACCCTGAAAATCAAGGCGGCCGGAATATTGAAGTTTCATACACTGATATATGGCTGGGCGCACTAACTTGTAAGACTTCTAGACTGCGCAAAACCGACTTGCCTGCCAAGACCATCGTTCAGGGCGGTAAATATATAATCCAAGACCAATTGGGTGCCGGTGGTCAAGGTGTCGCTTATGCCGCTTTGGAAAATGGCACGGGTCGGATGGTGGTTTTGAAAGAATTTGTCTTGCCGGCAGCAGCGAGACAATCAACCCAGACTCGAGCGCTCGAGCATGTGCAGAGAGAAGCTACCCTCCTTGAGCAGCTACAGCATCCACAAATCGTTAAGTACGTCGATTTCTTTGTTGAAGACCAGCGCGCTTATCTCGTTCTCGAACATATAGACGGAATGAATTTGCGTAAGTTTGTCCAAAAAAACGGTCCAATTACGCAAAGCGCTGCCATTGGATTGTCGATGCAAATGTGCGACATCCTCGCCTATTTGCATAATCTTCCCACCCCAGTCGTTCATCGTGACTTTACGCCTGATAATTTGATGTACGCCAATTTCGAAACAGTAAAATTACTTGATTTCAATGTTGCGCAGCAACTCGAATTGGCTTGCAGCCGCACTGTCGTGGGCAAGCATGCCTATTTGCCTCCTGAGCAGTTCAGAGGAAAGGCGACAATTCAGAGCGATATCTACGCGCTTGGCGCTACAATGTTTTTCCTGTTGACCGGCTACGACCCTGAACCAATTTCCACTTCACATCCTCGGCTGACGCTGCCTCATTTAAGCCCTGAGTTGGATGCGATAGTTGCCAGGGCGACGGAAACGTCGGAGCAGAAACGGTACCCGGATTCTGCGGCTGTAAAGACCGACTTGAATCTTTTGTTAGTAGGTCAACCCCTCGCTCTTTAATAACTCGTGAGAGTTCTAATGCCAAAAGATGTATCTGTTTGTTTTCCCGAGAAACAATCCTTGGGCAGTCTATACACGGCTGAGCATGTGTTTCCGCATCAGAGGAAGTGGGTGGGGGAAGCGCGTGGAAAAGTGATTCTCCAGGTTGCAGATGATCGAATGCTCGGCGTCGCGCTTGGATCTCTTGGCTGGGAAGGCTTATCAAACACTGAAGTTACTGAATTGGCCATGCTTGAGTCTCTGGATGTCTCTACTTGTCAGTTTTCCGAACGCTCTTTCGGCGCACCAACAGATTTGTCTGGCTTGTTGGAAATTCGCTTGGACTACTTGAGGATTGGTGATTCCGAACTGCGTTTATTGCGTCGATTCGTTGGACTAAAGACGATTTGGTTAACCGGAACTGAAATCACAGATGGTGGACTGCGCGAATTTAAAGACTTTCCCAAATTAACAAATTTGGTGCTAAAGAGCACGGCCGTAACCGATCAAGGCATAGCGAACATGGGTCAGATAGCCAGTTTGCAGGGTATCAACCTACCCGCGCAAATTACCGATCACGGGCTGGATTATCTGAAGTATTTCCCATCCTTAAGACGTCTCGATTTGTCATTCACCAAGATTACAAATGAAGGACTGAAAAGAATGGCCGACTTGCCGATGCTGGCTGAGTTGTACGTCAATGACACTATGATCAGTGATGATGGACTGTTGCATTTGCAGCCGTTGAAATCCTTGAGAGCAGTGTTCCTTAGTGGCACCAAAGTCTCAGACAGCGGACTTAATCATTTAGAGCACTGTTTAAATCTCGAACATCTTGAGCTGAGAGATACCAGAGCAACTGAAATCGGTGTTGCGCGACTGAGATCGAGACTGCCAAATTGTGCGGTGTTCGGACCTTAATCCAGAGAATTCGGACTCGTATCGAGACTCGGATTCGTATCGAGATCGGATTCGTATCGAGAACTCGGGCTGGTCCGGAACTCGGACGGTGAAATTTCCAGCCGGTTCGAGAATTGCTGTTTATGGGGGGGGACGGGGTATCTCCCTTCCTTTTTTTTATCGTTTAATATGTTATCCGTGCATGGCCTGTGCAGCGAAGCTGCCCGGCTCAAGCAATAAACGCAGTTTTGATCGATCCTGAAAAGTCTTTCTTGTCGGGTATTTACGGAATCGTCAAAGCCTGGAGACGCTGATGTAATATAGCTTTAGGTGAATGTGGAAGTCGTGTTTGGGGGAAGGGTACTGCTTTTAATGTGGCTCGATTTCTGAGCACTCGTGCGTAGAAACTGCTGACTCGTATCCGGATTTAGAATTGGATCGTATATGTATCTTTAGGACGATTACGCTACCGGGACGGAGAATCGTCTATAGCTTCTGTCGTGATCGCAGAACCTTTGTGAACATCAATCTTCGCTGTTTTACCAACAACCTTAGTGATGTCCCTAATCGAGTCTGAATCAACCTTATCGCTCGAGTTTTTTAGCACCAGTTGATTTTTTGCGATTTGCTCACCCTTCGTGATTTCTTCGCTTGCTACTACCACTGGTGCCATCGCTTTGCTGTCAGCGGAGTCATTCTTAGTGGATTCATCGGCTGAGGACTTAAGGGCACCTTCCTGGGCGGCTTGTTCCTTGCGCAGTTGTTCTTGTTTTTGGATCGCTTCAGTTTCTTTGATTTTTTTAGGAGCTGTGATCAATACACCAGCAACGAGGATTGTGATGCCAACGACATTGCCAACAAAAAACGAAGAAACTCTGTCCATAAACAACCTGCGTACGACTTAATATAGCCTAGCATGAGGTAGTTTTAGTTGCCAAATGGACGCTCTACTCGCCAGTAGTGTCTTTTTTGGTCATCCAGTCGATAAATCTAACCCACCATGCACGATTAGATTGTTCGACTTCGGCGCGCATTTTCGTCATTTTCATGCGTTCAATTTCCAATTTCACTTTGGCGAATTCAGCTTTGAACTCGTCTGCCGTAAATGCAATCGCCATAGCTCTTTCAGATTGAGCTTTCAGGTCCGGAAGCAGTCTGATTTCGTTCTGCAGTGAGGCCAATCTTGCTCGGTCGTCGACTCGGTCTGTCAGTAAGCGGATGATAGTGCCTTGGGCTTCGACTAGCAGAGTGCGTAATTCGGCCACTTCGGCGGTTCTGTCTGCCACCGTGAAAAGTTCCTGTTTCTCGATTTTCGGCGGTACAAACGAGAGCTCGTTTTCGCTGAAATCAGACTCGTCGCTGTTTTTGACGAGTTCAACGAAGCCTTCCATGATCTGGATCAGCTCTGCTCTGGAAACACGAGGCTTTGAATTCTCTGGCTTTTGCGAAATCGGGGCTGGGAGCTCAGGTGCTGCCTGCTCTACTTCTGGTGCATCAGCGAGCTGCTCATTCTTTTTAGATTGGACGCGCTCGATTTTGATTTCTTTTGCTTGTTCGCCGTCGTTGATGACTGGGTCGATGTCTCTATCTTCTGAAAAGAGATGCGTTAACGCATCTTTCATAGCAGATTCTGCAATTTCCGCTGCCGTCATTTCCACTCCTATCCGTTCCCACACTAATTATCCAGACTGCTCCCCAGATTGTCTAGTTTTCTTTTGATGCTATATATGGTGCACTACGCGCTGCATATTTGATTAGCGTGTTTCCCCAGGAGTCCATCGTAATTCAACAGCTGAGGTTGGAGATATGGGGAAATTCCCCTCAATTCGTTAATTGTCAAGAGAGGATTAGACACCTCTAATTTTTGGAAAAAATAGGTATCTTCCAGATACGGTTGAAAATTTTGATTGACTTCGGGGGCGATCAAGTTCTCATAGCACCATATATGGTGCAGCTAACAATTCAAGCACGGTGGATCAATGTATTGCTATAGAGTTGGTGCTCTGCGCGTGTGCTGGAAAGTGCCTGCTCTGCAACAGTGAATATGAATGTTGGTGCAATGCAATGAAGCGGCATCTGCTTCAAGCCTTTTCTTTTAGGGGGGGTCGGGCTTGTGATTTACTAAGTAGCTGAAGAATGATTCAAGATCCAAATGGTTGCAGGGTCCAACCGTAGAGATAGAGTCTTGCAAAAGCGAATAATTTCAAACACTCTGATTGTCTTATTTTTAGCGGCTACTTGGTTTTGCGAGCTGGTACATGCAAGCGGCCTTACCAGTGGTCAATTCAGGGACGGCCTGGTCCAAGGGCTGTTGGATTTAGATCAACGGTCCTTGCGCTTTTGTGATGGTAAATTGCGCGGTCTGACAGATTCAAAAGGTCGTGAGATCCTGCCTGCCAAATATTCCGACATCTACTACTGCGGACACGGGATTTTTCTGGCGACAGATGTAGCGCCGGGACATCGAATCTTTTTTGGGAAGCAGCGCCACTTTTTTAATAGTGACGGAGTTGAACTGTTCCATAGAGTACCTACCGGGGCCATCTTGCTGAATGTTTTCTCCTTTGGCGATGTCGCGGAACAAGATCCAAATCTTGAGCTTAGGGATTTACCAAAAGAGACGATTCTACTCTTTGGCTATCAGGATCGGAGCCAGGGTCTCTGCGATGTTAAAGGAACCGTGTTGCTGCCCACCATCGTCGGAAGCGTACTCTTTTTGACACCTGGTTCTGCATTTGTTGAACCCGACGGCTCTCGACGTTCGATCGTAGATTTAGCGACCATGAAAGCATCATCGACGGATCTTCAGCCTGATATTGGGAAATTTCCTCCACCTCGTTTGCCGCAAGAACATAATTACACGCCTTTCAGTATGCGGCTGCCTGAAGATCGCGTGATTAAAATCGTTGAAACCGATAACAGAGTTTTCGACAAAGAGTATTGGTTGGAGAAGAGGACCTATCCGGTTTCTACCGAAGCTATGTTCAATCGGTTTTTGACTCAATACAACCTTATAGGCATGCCTAAGAATGAAGTTGTAAATTTATTAGGAGCACCTTCCAAATCATTGGGTCTCGTATCGGGTACGGTTCCAGGAGCGAATTTGCTGTTGTCGAATCTAGTTAGGCATCCAGATTTGATGATTTACAGATTTCCAAGTACGGGATGCGTTCCGTTTTTCTTTGGCGTGAAAATTTGCCTTGAGCACGACAAGGTGGTCAGCTGGTTCTTTGTCTCAGAGGGCAAGGAATCTGAAATAGTGACGACAAACGTAGTTCTCCAAGTTGCTGACGGTGATCGTATAGTCAACGCGCGCATCGGTTCACCACTTCGACAGCAAGGAGACTTTCCGATACTTGAACAAAAACCAATCCGCAAATAACTAAGCAAAACAACCAAAGAAGTTGATCGCCAGCAAACATTTGTTTGACTGTACTGTCAGCATTGACAAAGAAAAAATAGTTTGTAAATCCGCATCTTGCTAAACGGGCTCGTTTAGTTTATGGTGGTGAAATCAAATTACATACAAANNATGGAAAAAGTTTTGAGAAATACGGGTTATCCGCTGCGTCATTGACGAGCGTTCTCGGTATCTACTTGGTTTGATATTCGCGGCAGCCCAGCGGGCTTTCGGGCGATTGTATGACGTGTACTGAGGATGCTCTCTGACAATATAGTCAGAGCCTTTAGGCATCCTTGATAGTCAAGGCAATCGCCCGTTTTGTGCGTCTGGGTTTTTACAATTTAGTTATTTGCGGAGTGTTGGGCACAATGAACAACATAGTAGAAGTGCGCGGCTTGCGAAAAGAATTTGGCAAGACTGTGGCAATCGAGAATTTAAATTTTGAAGTGAAGCGTGGTGAGATCCTGGGTTTCCTGGGAGCGAACGGTGCTGGTAAAACGACGACCATCTTTATGCTCCTTGGTCTGATCACTCCGTCAAAAGGAACGATCAAAATCTTTGGTCAGGATTTGCAATCAAACAGAGTGCAAATCTTGCAGCGCATGAATTTCGCATCTGCATATCAGCAGTTGCCATACAACTTGCTGGTTTGGGAAAACCTTTATGTGTTTGCGGAAATTTATGGAGTGCGCAATAGCAAAAAGAAAATCGACGAATTGTTGGAGACTTTTGAGTTGTCGCACATGAGAAAAAATCTGACCGGGTCGCTTTCATCAGGCGAACAGACGCGTTTAACGCTCTGTAAGTCGTTGTTGAACGATCCAGAACTGCTTCTTCTCGACGAGCCGACGGCAAGCTTGGACCCGGACCAGGCCGACAAAGTCCGTAAGATCATCGCCGGACGTCAGCGCGATTCAGGAATGACGGTAATCAACACGTCGCACAACATGATCGATGTTTCTGAGCTTTGTGATCGAATTCTATTTATGCAAAGTGGCCAGGTTGTCGCAAACGGCTCGGCTGCTGATCTATTGAATAAGTTCGAAAGCAAGAGTCTCGAGGAAGCGTTCATCACAATGGCGCGTACACAACTCGTAGAAAAGGTATAGGAAAATGAATTGGAGAATAATCAGAGCATTAATCGTTAAATACGCATTTACGTGCTCGCGTAACAACTTCCGCGTCATGGACATTTTCTTCTGGCCGGTTATGGACTTGCTCTTATGGGGATTCGTAACCGTCTATATGTTGAAAGTAAGTAACGCCGTGCCAACGTTCATCACTTTTTTTATCGCCGCAATTATTTTGTGGAATGTGCTTTATCGAGCGCAGCAAGTGGTTAGCGTGTCCTTTCTGGACGATGTCTGGTCTCGTAACTTGCTCAACATTTTTGCGTCTCCGATTAGAGCGACTGAATACGTCGGCGCCTCGTATATCATGGGATTGGTGCAATCTTTGGTTGTCCTGATCATCCTCGGGACGCTTGCCTATTTCGTTCATTCCTTAAACATATTGACGATGGGTTTGTATCTTGGACTTCTGTTCGGAAATTTGATCTTAATGGGTTGGTCCATAGGTTTAATGACGACAGGATGTATCTTGAGGTGGGGACCTCCTGCAGAAGCGCTCGCATGGGCTATTCCAGGAATAATCCAACCTTTGTCCGCTGTGTTTTATCCGATTAATGTGTTGCCTGGTTGGCTTCAACCAATTGCAATATGCTTTCCGGCTTCACACGTGTTCGAGGGGATGCGAGAAATTCTGTCTGGACACGGAGTAAGTGCGAATCATGTATTGGCAGCATTCTTGCTCAATATTGTCTACATGGCTTTAGCCGCGTACGTGTTCAAGTCCTGTCTCGATGGTGCAAAAATGCGCGGATCATTGGTCAAATACGGTACGTAATTTAGCGCAAGTTCGATCAAGCGCGGAGAGCCGGCATTCCAAAACCTGGGAGCGCCGGCATCCTTGCCGGCAGCTGCCTGGACTTGAGGTGTTGAGCACCGCAAATCCTCGCTTCCGAAACTTGGCGTGCCGCATCTCACTAGCGACCGCAATAAGGTTAACCGTAATCGATTGAATTACCATAGCAGATTTGCATTGACTGAAGATCAGTGTCTTTTAGCCTTAGGCTTGCCTTTGGGCTTAGTTTCGCCGGGCGGCTTTGCAGCCAATTTGGCTGAGTCGATCTCGAAGAATTTTTCTAGTACGGCTTTAGCAATGGGCGCACAAGTTGAGCCACCGTGACCACCGTGTTCGACGAATGCGGCTATCGCTATCCTCGGCTTATCCGCAGGTGCATAGCAAGCGAACCAGGCATGTGTCTTACTGCCAGCTGGCGGTGCTTCTGCTGAGCCGGTTTTCCCGGCTACCTCGATGCCACCAAGCTTAGTGGCGCCACCGGTACCACTGGCAACTACGGCTTTCAGTCCGGCAAGAACAACGGCAAGATATTCAGGATGCGTTTTTACCTTCTCAGGTCGAGGCGGAGGAATTTGTCGGTCACCAATCTTGATGGCAAAGTGAAGATTTGGTATCTGTCCCTTCATGCCTAAACCTGCAAATATTCTTGCCGCTTGTGTGGGTGTGACTTGGACGTAGGTTTGACCGATAGACATGTGCAAGGTGTTTCCTGGGTACCACTTTTCGTGATAGACACGTTCTTTCCAGGCCGAGTCTGGGACGAGACCTACGCCCTCGTGTCTCAGTTCAACACCAGTTGGCCGGCCGGCACCAAACTTGACGCCCCATTCCTTGATTTGTTCAGGCTTTAATTTAAGTCCCATTTGATAAAAAGCTGAGTCTCTCGACCAGGCAAGGCACTTGACCAGATCAAACAGGCCAGTAGTGCGGGTCCAGTCGCCGAAGAAGAAGCCACCAAGGCTGATACCACCAGAAACGTGCAATTTAGTATCAGGTTTTACCACCTTGCTTTCTAAGGCAGCTAGCAAAGTGATCGCCTTCCAGATTGATCCAGGTGGAAACCCTGATAGTGCGCGATTAAAGAGCGGGTGATCGGGCGCATTTATTTTTTTCCACACTGCAGGTGTGATTTTCCTCGTGAACACATTTGGATCAAAACTTGGACGTGACACCATTGCCAGCACTTCGCCGTTTTGCGGGTCGATTGCTACCACTGCCCCAGATTTTGCACCGAGTGCTTGATATGCAGTTTTCTGAAGATCCAGATCAATTGAAGTCACTATCGAACGTCCAGGAGTCGGTTCTCTTGTCACTATAGGCTTCGATGTTTCAGCCGATAATGATTGTCCCATCGCATTTACTCGAACACGCTGTTCGCCATCTACTCCGCGCAATTGAACATCGTAAAGACGCTCGATGCCATCTTGTCCGACGATATCACCCATGTGACGGTCTGGTCTCAGTTTCAACTGAGATTGAGTAATCTGACCGCAGTAACCTAGCGAATGCGCAACTAGTTCACCTTGCGTGTAGTTGCGGCTTATGTCGGGGAGAATATCGATGCCGGGTAAAAACAGCTTTTGTTCATAAAAGCGACTCACCGTATCCACATCCAAATCCCTTTCGATCACGACAGGAACAGGAGAGTGTGAAGCTTTTGCTTTGAGGATTACGTTCAATACTTTTGGCGCTGGCTCATCTAATACTTTAGCCAGTCGATAAGCAAGGTCCTTTGCGTGTTCGATTTGCATCGGAATGGCAATCATTGAGAGCGATTGTTTATTGGTGGCAAGCAGATTACCGTGCCGGTCATAAATTGTTCCGCGCGGAGCGCGCAAAAATGTCACTCGCGTTGAGTTGTCTATTGCTTGATTGCGGTAATAGTTGTTTTGCAAAATTTGCAGCCAACATAATCTCGCCAACAATGTCGTCACCGCTGCCACTATGACCACTGAAAGGATGACCATTTTCAGAATAGGGTTGTAATTCTGGCTGCCTAGTACGTTTTGGCTCATGTCGATTGCACCGAGTCATGGTGCTTGGAAAATTTGTACCACTCGCGCATTGGGAAAAAAAGAAATGGTGCCATCAACGAATTCAAAACTGCTTCAGGAAAAGCGACTATGCTCAAATGCTGAAGAACATCCGGTCTACCCATCAATGCCAGCTGCAGCGCCATGATTGATTCGGCAAAGACGGTCGCAAAAAAAACGAGTGGGATACATAGGAATGTCGCCTGGTTGAAATTTTGCAAGGTGAAGTAGCCTGCGATCCAGCCAATTAAAGGATAGGCAATTGGGAAAGCCGGCAAAACAGAGGCGAACAGCGCACCAAAGAATGCCCCTACCAAAGCGCCGCTCAGTGAGCCTGATAGCGCCTGCCTAGCAATCACTTGTCCAAGAGTACTGATTCGTAACTCGTTTGGACGGGGCGCCAGCAACGGCGAGCCGAACACTGAGCCCCAGATGATTGTAAACGTAAGAGGCAAGCTGGCCAGAACTTCTCTAAAGGTGAGTGTGGTAAACACTGTTAGCTGGATTAACCAGGCGAAGCAGACAATTAACGCAGTGACGCCAATTTCACCGATCCGTCTTTGAGTGCGAACTGACATCAACGCCATAGCTTCGCTCCTTATTCAAGCGGGGGCAAAACCAGTACTTGGCTTAAATCGTAGCAGTTCTCAGAAAGCTTTACTTCGATTTGCAAAGCCGCTCCATTGTTCTCTCTGCGCACTGCACTGACCGTCCCAACAGGATGATTTTCTGGGAATGTGCCACCTTTGCCCAAGCACATAATTTTGTCGCCCGCATCAACGTTTGTGCCTACAGGCACGTAATCAATTTTGGCAGGACTTGAGTAGGCACCTGACAAAATACCGGTCAGCCCAATTCTCGAAATAACGACACCCAATTTCTGGTCTGGATCTGTCAGCAGTCGCACTACGCTGGCGCTGCTAGTCGCGCTAACCACTTGCCCGACCACCCCATCACTGGTGATCACGGCTGAGCCCTTTCTGACGCCGTTCACCGTGCCCTTGTCGATCACCACTTGATTGAACCAGTTGTCCGGATTGCGTGCAATCACCTCGGCGGCAATCGTTTTGCGATCCGATTTTGATTTCAGACCGAGAAGGGCGCGCAGTTTGTTGGTATCACGCGATTGTTGTCTCAGGGTCGTCAACTCTAGCTCTTGCTTAGCCAATTTCGTTTCGTAGCCTTTTATTTTCTCTGATGATTCGAGCACTTGTTGGGCCAAGTTTTTTGTTGATTCGACTTGGTAAGAGCCTTTAGCGACAATGGAAGTAATCCAAGTCTGTACGCCCAAAACAGCTCCGCTGACCGGCCCTGCAACCATCCAAATTAAGACGAGGATAAAGACGAATTCCGCAGTGGATTCCGTGTCTACAGGTAGTCGACCTTGATTTGGAGGGGCCAAACTCTAGCCCTCAATTCTGTGAAATACACTGTTCAAGAACGCGACGAAACGCGGGTTCGCTCAGCATTCTGCCTGTACCTATAGCAACGCAAGAAAGCGGGTCGTCAGCGATGAACACAGGCACTTCAGTCTCATTAGAGATCAATTCATCAAGCCCTTGAAGAAGAGCACCACCGCCGGTCAGCATTATGCCGCGATTGAATATGTCGGCTGCCAGTTCAGGCGGCGTTCTCTCGAGGGTGCGACGCACCGCTTCGACGATCTGGTGAAGCGGCTCTCCTAGCGCTTCGCGCACTTCTCCGCGGCTGATCGATACTGTTCTGGGAAGACCATTGATCAAGTTCAATCCACGCACTTCACATTTATCGTTTTCAACTGAGTTGCAAGCTGACCCGAGTTTGAATTTGATTTCTTCTGCGGTTCTCTCACCGATAGCCATACTATGAACTTTTTTTAGATACTGAATAATTGCGTCGTTAAGCTCGTCACCAGCGATGCGGATAGATTCGTTGACAACAATGCCAGACAAACTAATCACTGCCACTTCAGTCGTGCCACCACCGATGTCAATAATCATCGATCCGGTTGGCTCAGCCACCGGCAGTCCGGCGCCTATCGCGGCTGCCATCGGTTCTTCCGGCAGATAAATCTGTCCGGCTTTGGCGTTGACGGCGGCGTCTCGGATTGCACGTTTTTCAACGCTTGTTACTCCGGAAGGGACGCCAATCGCCATATAAGGGTTCATGAAACCACGGTTGCCACTGACTCGCTCAATAAATTTCTTGAGCATTACCTCAGCAAACTTGAAATCTGCGATCACGCCGTCTTTGAGAGGACGGCAGGCCGTCACACCGACTGGGGTTCGACCAATCATGGCCCGAGCTTCTTCGCCAACTGCTAAAACTGTGTTTGTTTGATCGTCGACTGCCACTACTGATGGCTCGCGCAGCACGACACCTTTGTTAGTCAGGTAGATGAGCGTGTTTGCCGTTCCGAGATCGACGCCAATTTCTTGCCGGAAAAAACCTTTGAACAAAATTTCCGAGCCCCACGTGAAGTCGTCAGCAACCAATGCTGATACACGCCAAGTTTAACATAAATGCCCGTATGATGGCATTTCAGCGGCTCTTGTAAGCAAACGATAACTAAACTGTAAGTGCTCGACTTGTGTGTACAGTCGATATATTTGTCGAGACTGCCCGATAACTATTTGATTACTCTGTATCCAAGCACCGAGGTGCGGACCAAGGTAATAGGTCCTTCATACTCTTGTACTAAGGAAAAGCAGCTATCGTCAAACCATCTCAAAGTGCCGACGAACTTGTCCCCGTTGCTAAGAAGAAACTCCAGCTTGACCTTCTCTCTGATGAATTTTTGCAGTTCGGCAACGCTAGGACTTCTGCTTTCTTGACCGCTTACAGTCATTGGCTGGGCACCTGTGCTCTTAACTTTATGCCTATAAGCGTACTCACGGCATAGTCTTGTGTCAAATTGACCCAGGATTAAGCGCTCCTGCAGCTTCGTCTGTTCGGCTGAGCAGCTTCGCTGCCGGGTCAAGTAGCTTGCGGAGTGGGCCGTTTTGCTGCAGTAGCCGAGCAGCTTCGCTATATAAGCGCTCCTAGGTAAACCGCGTTAGTGTTCACAGACTCAATGAATCAGCCACCCTTGGGCGACTAATCCGCTCAGACCTGCTTCCTACCCTCGTACATGCCGCGCTGCGCTCGACGTAAGCTGGCATCATCTAGTCCGCTCGCAGGTGTCTCATCGAGAATCGAGTTTCAAGAAATTCAATTGAGTTACCTACCAGCACTGCCGGTGGTGCCAAGAAAGAAATCCACAGCCAAGAATAAGGGTAAGTGAGGTTTAGGGTTTTTGCGGTGTTCCTGCTTACTTTCTGCCATCACAATGGTTTTGGAGCCAAAGAGGAATTCGATGCGAACCTGGACCATTAAAACGAAGATTGTCTTTTTTCTGAGCGTTGCTCTGATCGTATTGTTGAGCTACCTCTTCTTTCGCGTGCGCATGGCCAGTGGTATGCCGATCGTGCACACCGTCTGGAGTGGGGAATTGGCTTCGCTATTGCGCACAATTGCCCGCTCAGTTCAAATTTTGGGAATATTGGCCGGAGTTTCCACTCTTGTTGCCTCAGCGCAAAGGTGGCGAGCAAAACAGCCGCTTCTCTATGTTCAGGTCTTTCAGGCGGTCGTCCTATGCGCTGCAAGTTTGGTCACGCCGGAATTAGCGGCTCAGTGTATCCCCGTGCTATTCGGGTTTATGCTCGATTTTTAGGCCGTGAGGAAGGCTTAACGTGGTTGAGTCACTACTCAAGACCAGCTCGGCTTCTTTTTTGCGTCCCATCAATCTCAATATAGCTGCGTAGGATTTTACAGAGCTCACAGTGTCAGGATGCTGAGGTCCTAGAGTGGCTTTCCGCACATTCATAGCACGCTTGTAATAATGCTCAGCTTCTGCAAAAGATTTCTTCTGTTCGTAATAAGCTCCCAAGTTTGTCAGATCATCGGCCACAGATGGATGCTCGAATCCGAAGAGGCTCTGATGAATCGCTAAGGCTTTCTTGAACGTAGGCTCTACTTGATCGAAGTTGCCTCGCGCCATGTTTATTTTAGCCAGGCTAGCGGCAATCGCCAGCGTGGTTGGATGCTCCTTCCCGATTACTTTCTGATCGATTGAAAGGGCGCGTTTAAAAAACTTTTCGGCTTCGTCGTATCGCTTTTGATGCAAATACAAGTTGCCCAAATTTCCTAGAGTGTTGGCAAAATCAGCGTTGTTCACGCCCAAGACTTTTTCCCGCGTTTCTAAACAACGCATGTACAGAGATTCTGACTCTGCGAACCTTCCCTGCCGATCATAGAGAGCCGCTAGATTGTTGTAGGTAGAGGCGATGCTCTCATCGTTTTTATCTAGTTTTTTTTCTTTTATAGCTAACGACCTTTTGTATAATTTTTCGGCTTCGGAATAGTTCGCCTCCATGGCGTACAGCACGGCCATGTTGCCGAGAGTTTTAGCTACGGTCATGTTTTCGGGCCCAAGAAGTTTCTCTTTTATGATCAAAGACTTTTTATAGGATTTTTCTGCATCTGGATATTTTCCAGTCAGTCTTTGCATCTCGGCAATATTGTTTAGTGTCGCCGCTAAATTGAGATCTTCTTTCCCGGATTTTTGCGCCTCAATGCGAGCCAGTTGGAACAGCATGTTGGCTCGTTTGTAGTCCGCATCGAGCAAAGCTTTGCGACCGGCAACGTTGTATTTGGACCAGAGCGTTTGCTCAGGCTCATCGGTATCGGCCGAATACGAATACTTTTTGCCGCCATAGTCAGCAGCCTGTACCGTCTGGAAAAAGCCGATGCTGAGTGAGGAGACGACTATCGCCACCAAAAGATGTGGCGATGACCTCGACTCAGTCAGTTCCATCTGTTGAAAGTGACGCCGAATCTAAAGCCGCATCTAACTTCTTTTTGCTGTTTGGCTGGATTGTTTTTGAGGTGTTGACTGTGTATTGTCTGCCCTTCCAATTCACCTTGCTACCGCTGAGAACTAGATAAGCTGCATGCAACTGCAGTACTGATACAGAAAGGCAACCAAAAGGCAACCAGAAGAAGTGCCACCATTTTGTCCCGGCTCGATGATCTGCTGTACGTCTAAACCAAAGAACCAAAATAAACAATTGAGCAATGACTAATATTGTAATTGGCGGAAGAAGCGGTGAAATTTCTGCCTGGACCCACATGTTTGCCACTGCTATCAACTCTAGAAATGGGGCAACCAAGACGAAGTTTAGCAAGAGGATGATCGCGAATAAATTGAATACGTGACTGTCGATCAAGGAATAAAGGTTTTTCGTCCAGCCCTGCCACATACTCTCAAGGTCTGTATACATCCTTACGCTATATAAGGTTTTGCCATCTGCCACCAAAATCTTGTAGCCATTTTCCTTAAATACACGCGCAATGGCATGGTCTTCAACAATTTCGTCACGCACACTTTGATGGCCACCTAAGGCGTCATAGGATGTGCGTCTGCAAATAATGTATTGACCGTATGCGTAAGCCCTTTTAGCTCGAGGATTGTTGACGCTGTGAAAAGGATCACCTAACACGAATGAGCTTAGCAGCGTAGGCATCACCAATTTTTCCCAGAAGCTGCCCAACTCTTGCATCGGCACAAAAGAAACCAGGTCCGTTTTATTGGATATCGAATATGCGACTGCGTCTCGTATTGAATTTTTTTCGTGACAGGTATCAGCATCCGTAAAAATGTACCAATCGCCCGAAGCGTAGCCCACAGCGTGAGCCAGTGCATTGCATTTTCCGATCCACCCGGTCGGGGCGTCTTTGCCACGAACATATTTGACTCGACTGTCACGCTTTGCATAGCTTTCGATAATTTCGCCCGTTCGATCTGTGGAGCGATCGTCGATCACGACTAGTTCGAAGTTCGGATAATCCTGCAGCAGCAATGAATCTAAGCATCGCTCTATTTTCGCTTCCTCGTTGCGCGCTGGCACGAGAATGCTCACAAACGGGAGATTCTGATCTTTTATCTTGGCGCGCTCCACCCCGCGCAGGCAGGTGTAAAACGCTACTGTCAGAGAGAACATAAATAGAATTAAAATTGCGTTGGCGAAGACAAAACTGAAGAAAATCATCCGGCATTACCGTATTCGTAAAACCCTTTACCCGTTTTGCGGCCGAAATGGCCGGCTGAGACTAGTTGTCTTAATAGAGGACATGGTCGATATTTAGGGTCACCAAAACCTTCATGAAGAGTCTCCATGATATACAAACAGATGTCGAGTCCAATGAAATCAGCAAGCGCCAGGGGACCCATGGGATGGTTGTAACCAAGAGTCATGCCTAAATCGATCTCCTGGGCCGTGGAGAGTCCTTCCATCAAAGCGAAAGCTGCTTCATTGACCAAGACCAAACCAAGCCGAGTTGTTATGAAACCTGGCATATCTCTTGCCGTTATGATCGTTTTGCCGAGCTCATTGCCAAAGCTGCGAACCCGTTCAACTGTGTCATTGGATGTGTCTATGCCGGGAATCAACTCGAGAAGCTTCATGATGTGGGCCGGTGAGAAAAAATGCATGCCTATAAACTTATCTGAGCGTTTTGTCGCCGCTGCCAGGCTGGTTATTGGCAATGAGGAGGTGTTGGAAGCGAAAATCGTTTCTTTATTGCAGATCACATCAAGCTTGTTAAAAAGATCACGCTTAGCCTGCAAATCTTCGGCAATCGCTTCGATGACAAGATCAGCCGAAGCTGCTTCTTTGTGATCAGTTGAGGTTTTGATGCGTTTTTTACAGTTGGTCAACTCTTCCGGTGTGATAAAACCCTTATCTACAGAGCTTTTGCCAAACTTATCCACTGCCGCTTCAGCTTTCTTTAGAGATTCAGAGGATATGTCGAACAGCGTTACGGTGGCCTTGGTTTTGGTGGCAATCAGGTAAGCGATAGCTGAGCCCATGAAACCGCTTCCCGCCATGAATACGTTCGAAATGGATGCCTGTGCCATAGCCTTCTCTTGCCAACTTGTGCGATGCATTGGGACTGTACGCAATCATCCTATCATCCCACTTGCTAGCATTTTTTAGTAAGCAACAGTCCGGGAACTGTGTGCCTGTCGCCTCTTTACCTCAAATCGATTGCCATGGGGCACTTAGGAAGTGTTTCATAGGAGATTTCTAATTCCCTTTTTAAGCTGATTATTTGGTAGCTTTGCAGATGCATTGCGGCCGTCTTATTGACATACACATTTCAGAAAACACAAGAGTTAGTCATGTTCAAGAAAATTCTCATTGCCAATCGAGGCGAAATAGCAGTTCGCGTCATCGCTGCCTGTCGGGAACTTGGGATTCAAACAGTTGCTATCTTTTCGGATCCTGATCGCGAATCCAGGCATGTTCATTTGGCCGACGAGCATTGGCGCTTGGAAGGACAACCTGCACGAGTATATTTAGACCACGCTCAGATTCTGGACATCGCTAAACGCGCTCAAGTCGATGCCGTGCATCCAGGTTACGGTTTCCTATCTGAGAATTCCGAATTTGCGCAAGCTTGCCTTGACGGCGGCATAAAGTTCATTGGACCGACTCCTGAAGTAATTAGGCGTATGGGTTCCAAAGTCGAAGCTCGTCGCGCCATGGAAGCAGCCGGAGTGCCAGTCGTTCCAGGCACAACAGATCCTGTCACAGATCCGCAAATAGTAAAAAGTCTTGCCACCAAATACGGTTATCCAATTGCCATTAAGGCAAGTGCAGGTGGAGGTGGGCGCGGACTTAAAGTCGTGCGTAACGAACAGGAAGTCGAGAACGCCTTAGCATCCGCGCAGCGTGAAGGACTTAGCTATTTTGGCAGCAATGAAGTCTACGTTGAAAAGTATTTAGACGCACCACGGCACATTGAAGTGCAAGTAATTGGTGACGAGCACGGCAATGTGATCCATCTTGGTGAGCGGGATTGCTCAAGTCAACGACGCCACCAAAAATTGTTGGAAGAAACACCGGCAGCAAAACTCGGTGAAGAAGTAAGAGCTAGATTGCTTGAGGCTGCCGTTCGTGGAGCTGCATCTTTGCAGTATAGCTCGGCGGGCACGTTGGAATTTTTGGTCAGCGGTGATGACTTTTATTTTCTTGAAGTGAATACGAGAGTTCAAGTCGAGCATCCAATTACCGAGATGGTCACCGGATTCGACATAGTCAAAGAACAGATTTTGGTGGCCGACGGCAACAAGCTTTCGCTATCACAATCTGATGTCGAGTTTCGCGGTCATGCCATAGAGTTCAGAATCAACGCCGAAGACGCTTTGAAGAATTTTATGCCGAGTCCTGGCGTCGTGCACACATATTCTGAACCGAGATTGCCCTGGGTGCGGATTGATAGCGCCTGCTATCAGGGTTATCAAATTCTTCCTTTCTATGACTCACTGTTAGCCAAATTGATTGTCTGGGGCCGGACAAGGGAAGAGGCAATCGTGCGAGGCAAAATCGCCTTGAGTAGTTATGAAATCAAAGGCGTGGCCACGACTATTCCGTTCCAGTTGGCCATTCTTGATGATGCGAAATTTCGAGCTGGTGAGATGAATACCAAGTACGTAGAAGCGGACTTGGTTAAGGCTTTCATTGCCAAGAATCAGGCTTCATTAGCTGGTCCAGTTTCTGAAAAGAAAACGAATGATCCTGTCGGCAGTAACGGACAGTTGAATAGTGAGCCGCTAAAACATTCTCGCAACTTTGAAGTTGAAGTCAATCAGCGCGTTTATAAGGTCGCGGTCACAGACACGTCGCCTGCACCAAAAGCAAAAACTTCTTCTCCTCAAACCGGGCGCGTTCTATCGGAGCGAGCTTCCGCTAAGGCAACGGTGACTGGTTCAAACTCCGGTGAAGTGAGAACCTCCATGAATGGATTGGTCAAGGAATTGCTTGTTAAAGTGGGAGATCTGGTTTCAATTGGGCAAAAGATCGCGATTTTTGAGGCGATGAAGATGGAGCAGGAAATTTTTACTGCCACCGCCGGTAAGGTCACTAAAATCGAAGTCAAAGCCGGAGACACGGTAGAAGCAGCCGCACTTCTGATGGTTATTTCGGAAAAATGATTTGAGCATGAAATTGTGAGAATTGGCACTGGCTATGATGTTCACAGATTAGTCTCTGGGCGGGCATTAATAATTGGCGGCATCGAAATTGATTATCATCTTGGTCTTGAAGGACATTCGGATGGCGATCCGCTAACCCATTCTATTATTGATGCTTTGTTAGGTGCGGCCGCACTAGGCGATATAGGCATGCATTTTCCACCTGGCGATCCTCGCTTCAAAGGCTCGAACAGCTTGGTGCTTTTGGGGCATGTATATGAGCTGCTAAGTGAACGAGGCTATCGTATCGTCAACATCGATTCGACAATAATTTGTGAATCGCCGAAGATGTCACCGTTTTTTGATCGGATGAGAGCGACGCTGGCCGCTTGCTTGCATGTTGATGTCGACGCACTCAGTGTGAAAGCGACTACGACCGAAAAGCTGGGCTACATTGGACGCGGCGAAGCGATCGCCGCTGAAGCCGTGGCCCTAATAGTTAGAAATTGAATGTAGCTCCTTGATCAAATCTTGACCAAATCGAGACGCGAAGAAGTAGTGATACTTCCTGTTGACTTCTTGCGGTTGAAGAGATGAGCTCCATTGAATCGTTTCCAGTGCGGTTATACTTAGCCAGAAATTTGCCTGATTCGGTCAATCGATTGCCTTTAAGACCCATCTTTAAAGTTGGTTTTGTCACTCTTGCATCGCAGCTGCTGATTTCGTCACTGCCAGCGAATTCAGCCAACGTCAATCTTTCGGCCAAAAAAGGTCAACTTCCTTTCGTCTACATTCCATATCTTTCCGATGTCCATTCGACAGTGGTGTCGCCTGAAGCTACTCAACTTGCCGAGCAGTTGAAGTTGAAAGACAGTTTGATTGAACTATCTAAATTGAAGCGAGCCAGATTCTCGGACAAGAGTGCTCTGTCAAAGGAGGAACTTGAGCGATATCGTGATTTGAAGGAAGAAATAACTGAGGCTATCGAGCAAACGAGATTGGAAGTTGATTTTGCGCAGGCCGAATTAGCCCGTGAAATAGCTGTTCACAGCGAACTTTTGGCTGCTTACAGCGCGGAACGAGATCGTAAAGTCAATCTTTCAAACGCTTGGGGCTACAGAACTAACGGCGTTCTTTGGGCTGCTGCCGAGGGCTTATCTATACCAACCTATGCTCGTCCCAAATATTCGGTTCCAGCCGGGGTAGTAGGTATCGTTGCCGGTCTTGCGCCAAGTGCTTTTTCCCTATTTGCTCTGAGGCAAGAAAATGGTGGCAAGTTTGAACGAAGGCCGCATCCAAATATGCTATCCAAAGTTTTTAACTATCCAGTAACGCCCGAGATCGATTATCCAGATTCTGTCTGGACCTGGCTTAATTCCCCGGCGCCTGTGGGGCCAAAAATGTCCAGGCTGAACGTTTTGATCGACTGGTGGCAGAAGGACGGGAACATCCGTTATTTTTCAGCTAAACCAACTCCCCAGCAGTTAGATTTATTGACTGCAGCTGTGCAAGTTGATCTGACGATTCAACTAATTTCGGACCGCCTGGCAATGCTTCGTACAATCGATGCAACTATTCTTGGAATCAATCGACCGCTGCTTGAACTGATGATGGTCGTACGTGGATTGAAAACGATGGGTTAACCAGCAGTTGAGATGGAACCCGCCTTGCGTCTTAATGTCTACGTCCCTTCCCAGCATCAGATTAATCTGCAGAGCTCAATTGTCAAAAGGTTGGTTCTTGCTGCGAAAACCAACCGTCAGCGGTTCAGTTTTGGGACTTGAAAAACCAACCGTCAGCGGTTGAGTTTCGTTGACGCCTATCGACTCGGATCTTTTAACAGTGGTCCTGGAACGATTGGAGGCGTGGAGTGATCTGGTGTGACTGGCGTCAGTTCAAGTTCCCCAATTACGTAGGCTGGAGTGATCAACGTTCTGGCTGTAGCGTCTTGAGGCTCAACAATCTGCGGTTTGGAGTCCTTCCCAACTGCTTGAATGTCTCGGAAAGCGCGCAAGGAGACGTTTCTAAATTCCAGACCACGGATCAATTCTCGTCTGCCGTCAGCTAAGTACAACTTGTAGGTAACTTGCGGATTGCCAGGCTGAATCGAATATGAGGGAGTGGCAAAAGGTCTCCGGTCTCGATGCTGACCGGATGGATATTCTGGCATTTGATAATCATCATTCATCCTGGAAACAACGAGCACATAGTCCAATCCGGCATCCTTAGCTAGTTCGGCTAGCTGAGTGCTAATTTGTTCAGGACTGGCTGGCTGAGTGCTTTCTATTTCCAAGATGCTGTAGGCACCATGACCGCCCATCGAGTGTCCATTGCTGTTAGCGTTGTGGCGAGTTGGTATGCGACTCTGGCAGAATCCTTTAAGGAGTCCATTTTCAACAAGTGTCAATTTCTTGCCAGGAATGCCTTCGTCGTCAAATTTATATGAGCCATAGAGTAGATTGCCATTACTATCCGTCGCTTGAGGATTGTCAGTGACGTTCATATGTTTTGGTAAAATCTTTCTGCCAAGCGCGTTTTTGAGCGGGTTGCGCCAGTCTTCGGTGCCAATGTATTCTTCTGCAAAACCGAAATTCGGAGCCATGATCTGTGAGAACAGTTGTGCAGCTGCTTGTCCTTCAAAGAGTACTGGACCGCAATACTCCTCCCCTTTTTTAGCAGTCTGCAATCCGCTCACTCGCTGAGCTAGTTCTGTGGTCGCCCTTTTTAAATCCTCATATTTAGGCAAAAGGGATTCGTCGGTACGTGCGTAAACATCGTAGTCCGTAACCGGCATGCCATCGGGAGCTTGAGCTGACGCCATGATGCGCACGGAGACTTTGTTGTTTGTATCGCGAATTCTTGATCCTTCACTGTTAATGTACCAGCGGTTAATAGTGCGGTTTATGAAAGATACTTTGGATTTTTGCAGGGTCGGATAGTCTTTAAATCCGTCTGAGAGTTGTTGAATTATTCCAATCCATTTTTTATCCGTAACTAATTGTCCGATCGGGTTGAGCGCAACAACCGCTTCTTCGTGACTCATGTCGGGTAAGCGGTCCGGAACGTTATTGGAGCTTAGATAAGCCTTCTTCCATTCTAAAACTCGAATTGCATTTTTATACTCGTGATCGGTATCCAACCAAAGTGTCCGACGCAGCGCCACATAGTCATTATCGATTGGCAGCGGATAAGCGGTGTCCCAACGAGTGGAAAGATGATATGTGCTATCTAAATCGTATTCCCCAACCTTGACGATTGGCGTTACAATGCGGTCACGTGATCTGTTAACAACAGGCTGAGATCCCAGGCACGAAGAATAGACTACTTCATCAACATCTTTTACTTCATATGAAATGAAATACGGTGGTTTGTGTTGATCGACGTGCAAATCTTTCATTGCTCTCGTCATTTCGTCAACCAAAGCATCGAGCACGACATCGCTTTCAGCCCGAGCTGGAGAGCCAAGTAGCAGCATCGCAATTAAAAGTATAGAACTCAGTTGTTTCATTTATGTGCTGGTTGGGTTGGAGATGCATCACTATGGGTGGTGGCATCAGGAGCCGGCAGAATCGGAACTTTATCAAAAGATTTCGCCGTGCGTTTCGTTTCGATAGACTGAATCAGCAGGCTCGGTGCTATCGCTGAAACTGGTACCGGACCCGACTCTCGTCCACACGTGCCATTGAAGACAGCACTATCGGTGCCGGCAGAAATTACCCTTTCCAGTGCTGCCAATGGCGTGCCGACAATTTCTGCACCTCGGATCAACTGATCCGGCTTGCCGTCTGCATAAACTTTGAACACGCGCAGGGGATTGATGAAGTAAGTTTGTTCAGAGCCTCTCGACGTGTAGGTGTAACCGCCCGAGATCTCTTCAAAGAGAAGACCATAAGCCTTGTGCTGTTTCTTGACCTCATTGATTAGCATTGCTCGCAGATTCTGTGGTGAGACTTGTTTTTTCTTATCCGTCGTCACAATTAGATTCGCCTGGCGGGCAACGGGATTCCACCCTGGTGAAGAACGTCCATGTCCGTTAGATGCGTTGAATCCCTGCACCATTGTGCGGGCCAGTAGGAATCCAGTTAATACGCCGTTTTTTGCTAGAGTGACCGGTTGGCCAGGCACTCCTTCGTCATCAAATTTGTAGAAACCATTCAAGAATTCGCCGTTTGCTTTTTCCATTGTTGGATCATCAGTTACGGTGATAAATTCAGGCATAACCAATGTGCCTAGCTTTTTAGCGAATGTCTTTCCTTCATTTTCGCTCTTCTCATGCACCGCCTCGACTCTATGACCAAAACTTTCATGGAAAAATACCGCGGCCGCCTTACCGGAAAGAATCGCCGGTCCAACATATGGCTCTGCCACCGGTGCCTTTCGCAACTGTTCCAACCCCGATGCCAATTTTTCTACTCTGGCTGCTAAGGCTTTTTCATCAGGAAAGTATTCTGGATCCGGGCGCTCAATTGAGTCCGTCAGTGATAACGACATACCGTCGTCTGCAAGTGTATTACCTTGGATCGCCACCCGGTATCCCAAATGTTGCTCGATAATCTGGGAACCTTCGCTGTTGACGAAGTAACGTGTGGTTGGCTCACTGACAAATGACACCGTCGATGATTGAAGCAATGCCGGGTGTTTTAAAAAGATTCTTGACAGGCGTTTTACTCTTTCTTGCCACAAGGCTCGATCGAAATTGACTTGTTTGATAGGTGAAGTGTAATGTCGCTGAGGCTGAAAGGAAAAGTCGTCTGACTTGTCGTCCTCGGCTGACATCACTTCGCTGCTGGCTATCAGTTCAGAATAGCGCTGCTGAGCCGCTTTGTAAGCTTCATCCGTTTTCAGCCAGAGGCATTGTTGCAGCGGGATACCAGCTCCATCGCCGGGTAATATTGAACTCAACGTTGTCGACTTTTCATACACATGGGGAGATGCGGAATTTTTTCCACGCAGGAAGTGTGTATTGTCGAACTTCGGTGTGCCGACACGCAAATCAACGGATAACATGCGCCAACTGTTTTTAGGAAATTCATCTTGAATTGCCCCATTTGTTGCCGATATTTTTTCCCATTCGCCTTCGTAAATGCGATAGGCAAGGTAATACAAAGGTGCTTTATTAGCGTTCTTTAGCTTGGCGAGCGAGCGCTTCAACTCCAGATCCATTGTTTGGATGATGGGATTTTCTAAGGGCGGCGCCGAGCTGGCATCAGTTGGCCTAATAGCTGCTAGGAGCAGAAAAAGACTCAACAAGGTGGCAACTAATTTCAAGCTCTGTTTCCGCCACAAGATAGAACGCTGAAAAAAAGCATTTTCTATTCCTCTCTACTGTTTGATTTTCGAAAGGGCGTTGAAATAATGGACAAACATTTTGATGCCACCACCGGCTTGCTGCCAATCGAAATTTTCATTAATAGCGTGATATCCGTGCTCTGGCAGCGACAGTCCTAAGAAAACGATGGGCACTTTCAAAATATCATGCATGCTCACTACCGCGCCAATCGAACCGCCTTCACGAGTGAAGGCCGCCTCCTTACCGAAACCTGCTTTCATCGCTTCGCTGGCCGCTTGATTATATGGGCCTGTAAATTCGCCGAGATAGGGGCGCAACGTCCCTTCTTTGATAATTTGCGCGTCCGGACATTTGGCGTGGACGAACTTCGTAAATGATTCGAGAATTTTTTCTGGATCTTGGTCGGGGACCAAACGCATGCTGATCTTCGCTTCCGCCTCGTGTGGGACAATTGTCTTTACGCCCGGACCGTGGTAACCGCCCGTGATACCATGCACTTCAAATGTCGGAAGCGCCCAGATCCTCTGAGAAGCTTCCTTGGCATCCATAGTGCGCAGAGAAGTCAGTTCGTGGGCTTTCATAAAAGCTTGAACATTGAATCCAGAGGCCACAAAATTGTTTGCTTCGCTTTCAGAAGGCTTGCGCACGCCGTCATAAAATCCGGGAATGTTTACGTGTCCGGTTTTGGCGTCATAACATTCGCTAATTAATTGAGCCAATTCACCAATTGGGTTGCGGGCTAAACCGCCCGTGGTGCCTGAGTGAACATCTTTTGCTCCTGTTTTCAATCGAAGCAATACACCTTGCAGTCCACGCAAACCGTAAGGTATGGCGGGACGTTCCCGTGATACCCAGATCGTGTCTGAAACGACGATCGAATTTGTTTTCAGTTTGGCTTTATTGTCTATCAAAAATTGTTCAAAGTTAGGGCTGCCGATTTCTTCTTCCAGCTCCCAAATGAACTTTATATTGATTGGTACTTTGTGGTCATGCGCGTACTTGGCCGCATACAGAACAGAAAGAGCCGGACCCTTATCATCTGTACTGCCTCTGCCACTGTAGGTACCGTCCTCGATTTTCATCTCAAATGGTGCACTCTTCCACTCGGCAGGGTCGGCGGGTTGCACATCCAAATGGTTGTATATAGTTACTGTTGGATAACTCGGATCAGCAATCAGTTCAGCGAAGACAACCGGATTGCCCTTCGTTTCGATAATTTCCGCTTTGGCGCCAGCGTCCTGAAGGAGCTTGACGGCAGCTTCAGCTGTCCGCTTGATGTCCGCTGTTCGGTCTGGATCCATGCTGACGCTTGGGATGTCCACGAGCTTTTTCAAGTCTCGCTCATAACCTTGCCGCGACGATGTTGCGTACTCAGCAACTTTATCAACATCCACATTAACTGCCATTTTCCCCTCCTTGGCTGCGCCCGTCGCAATATTTGCCGAACCAAGCAAATCGCTGCCAGCTAGACCTGGAACACCGGGCAAAAGCAATAGCGTTGTCGCGATGATGCTTTGCGCAAACCGCTCGATAGGAACATTCATTGGCTAATGGTGCGCCAAAATTGAACTTATTTCAATATTGACTACCGATTTGCATTCACGACTTGGCTGGTAAATTGTTGGACTTAAGCAGTTGCGCTTGAGTCTTGCTGAGAAGCTACTTGAGGAGCTGTTTGCAGTGAGGCATTAACCTTAGCAATGTACTCGCCCACTTTGCTCGCCACTGTAGCAGCGTCGAAGTAGCCGACAATTCGTCCGACTTCATCTAACATCGAACCATTTGGACTAAGCACCGAAATGGACGGATAGTGGTCAACGCCTAGGGCTTTACCGATGTTTGCTGCTACCAGGTCAGTTGAGGGAGTGCTTTTGAGGAATACTGCTTGGTTTGCTAGTTTTTGAAACTCTGGTTTGTCCAATTCTTGGTTCATTGCTTGCGACCAGGTTCCGTTCTCGCCGAAAACCATGACGATCGGTTTTTGTTGATGCACGCCGCTGTCATATCCATCAGCAGTGTTTGTCGTCCACTCAATCTTGCTTGTCTTATCTGTAGGTCCTTGCGGAAGTTCTTTAACAACTTGTTGTTCCCATGGACTCGAAGTGTTGTAATCAACTCCGCCCTTTGTCAGAGTCAGCTCTGGCAAAACGGCATTAGCACTGCCGTTATCCCTAGAGGGGGTGGAAATACTCCAATCTAAATCTTGAACTGCTTTGTTGAATTTATCTGCAAATGGTGATGCGCCAAACGCAGATTTTTCCAAGTGAGAGTAAGCTGATTCGTCGATCAGGCTCATATATCGTAGCCTCCGCCAGAGAGTTCTTACTTGTATACAGGGCGGAGCAAAATTAGACAGAACTTTGGAACATTCGTGAGATCAGGCCCATTCTATTGAGAAAACTGCATCCATGAATACTTTCAGGTAACGTTCGAATTGGAAATAACCATAGTGGGACGGCACTTGCAGGTACGCCTCCTCAACAGAGTTTTTTTCCGCGCCCGAGTCAAAAAAGAGCCCACAATACTCATTGATAGCTTTTTTCGTCTCAGGTTCGATGAACGAGCCTTTCACTTGCAAAACCAGACGGTCTTCTATAAAGATCGTTTCAGCGCTAGTGAAGCGAAAGTTTGGACCAGCCGCACCGCGCTTTCGATTCGACCATTGATTGTTTCCGGCGTTGCCTAGAACAGGTGTGAGCTCCAACAGCTCACTGCTGCCTTCTGCAATTTTGTGCATTGGCAAATCGAGGAATGTTCTAAATTTCTCGATCTCCTCCGCTCGAAGACCTTGCAGCTTTCTGAAAAAAGTTATTTCAACATCGTCATGCGCGCGCGGATGATATGACCGCATCGTCATGAGAGCAGTGTTGAGCGCGGGATCGGCTAGCCAATCTTCTGGAAGAGTTACGCGTTTGATGCAGCCGAACTGGACAAGTTCCATTATCTACCGGTAGTAGCCATGATATCTTGGATCTGCTTTTGAATGATTTCCACTTGGAAGGATTCATTTTTATTTTGTGCTTCTTTGAGCATTGCCTGCAGTGGTTCAATCTGCGCTTGTGGATCCAATTGAGGATTTTTCTTGAGCGGATTTTCGTCGCTGTTTTTCCAGCTCTTGTCGAACAAGTCCTGTCTCCACTTTCTGTAATCTTCGTCGCGCATGACGCCGTCGTTTCTCGACCAACCGCCCTTGCCGCCTTGATCTCCGCCCTGACCTTGACCGCGATCTGAACCACCTTGACCTTGACCACGATCCGACTGACCGCCTTCGTGTCCGTTCTGGTCGACCCGACCCGCATTTGTAGGCAGCGTTGCGTTATAGAGGTCGCTCACGTTTACCCATTTATTGTTTTCCGATCCCCATTGATTGGTCATGAATATTTTGGCTGGAGGACCAGCTTGATAGTCACTAACGTTTACTACGTGCCAGCCGCCGGATCCTCCCTTATCGCCGGTGCCGCCAAAGAGCTTGTCGTTGGCGTTGACCATGATAATTGCAGGTGGTTTTCCGGAAGTAAGAGCGTCTGAGAATTCTTGGTAATTGTGAACTTTGGAACTGCCGTCGGTGTTATTGGGACCGCCCACTTCGGCATTTGAAATTATGTACTGACCTGTAAACCCTAAACTCTTTCCTATTTCTGCCATCGCGTCGGTACTAAGAGCTGGTTGCCTCATCGGCTTGCCGTCTGGTCCGGGGACCTCCTGGTGGTTGGCGAACCGCAGTCGCTCACCCGTATCGGACTGCCCCTCCGGCGCCCTTTGTGAGTAATAGAGCGGTGGTTTTTGGTGCTGCCAATAATCATTAATCGTCGCTTGGTCGAAAATTTGGCTGGCGTAGTCGCGTTTACCATCCGTGCGAGCATCACCAAAAGCTAGTTTAGACTCCCTGTCTTCACTAAGACTGGCTGCATCCAGCTTGATCATTTTGCCGTCTTTGAGTGATTTGTACTCACCAGTCAAACCAACTTCAGAGACAATGCGAGCTGCTTCTGCTGGATTGGTAATGTTCAGCCGACGCTCAAGGGTCGTGACGTTGCAAGTGTTGTGGAAGCCTTGATCCAATCCCGTTCTCAATGACGCGTTGTGCAAAATGCTACCGGCTAATTGATTACGTTCATCTGCGCTCAATGGAGAGCTGTTGTTAGGATTCTCCAACAACTTGCTGGTCGAGTCGTAGATTTTATTGACTTGATCGGCTGTCAGCGGCGGTTTGCGATTTTCAATCGCCTTCATATCTTTTTGAACTTCGGCGGCTTGGTCAGTGGTCATGCCCTGGGTCAAATGTTCAAGTCTGGTTTTTTGAACTTGAACGTCAGCTGGATTGATCGGCGCGGCATTGTCGGTTACCGCCCCTGTCTTATCTACGACTGGTGCGACTACAGCCGGTTTGGCATCGGTTGGCAGATTGTTTTCTTTGAACTGTGCGACTGCAAGCGGCGTGGCCAAATCTTTGTTTACGCCTTGTGGTCCGTAAATGTCTGTGAATTTGACCTGTCCGCCTTCGACAACGTTTGGGTTCTCAGTGTGGCGTCCAGCACTTTGAGCCGTGGCCATGTCGTGGTTGGTGTACGCCAATGCCGAATGCCCAGGATTGGCGGTCTCCTTTGGTTTATCAAATTTTTCAGCGGTTTCTGCCATGGGGCGAGTACACCAACAATCCAGCACCGATGATCCAGAACCAAGAACCGCAAATGCGAATCAGGGAGTGGATCTATGACAACTGGGCAAGCTTAGTAAGTTTATGGACGCCGAAGTGACGTTATTTTGAATCCATATGTGATGGATGTCAAGTTAACGGTGTAGGTTTGGGCATTAATTCGTGTGCTTCAGCAGATGAAGTCTCAATCTTGTACCAAAACTGAGACCGAATCCCCGACCGTTGCACCAAGAGTTCGAGTCAGAACGAAGACGACTCGGCATAGTGGTGCCGGCAGTGCTAGTTGAAAGGATGATGGACCAGTATAGACATGGAGAGGATGTTCCACGCCCGCATCCGAATCCGCATTCGGCTGCTACCGGAGAGCACTATCTATCGTCTCTAAGAAGCGACGGGAGCGCGTTCAGTCATCGTCAATTTGATGCCGCGGCTCTCCAATTCAGTCAGAAACAATTTGACTGGAACGCAGGTTTCTTGTTTAAGCACGCCACGCTCTTTAATGTCTCCCCGGGCCATCATTTGGGCGATGATTGAGGCTGGAAAAGCTGTCATCCTCATCATTGCAGAGACTTTATCGGCTTGATCGTTGTAGTCAATGCATTCCCAAACTATCTGGATCGGCTCACGATCCTTTATGCCTGTGACAGTGACTCGCACCAGCACCACATCTGGTTCATCTTGAGGTAAGGTTTTAGTCAGCAGATTGGAGAGTAAGTCACGTGGAACTACTTTGCCTGAGGGCAAATCAACCGGTTCGGAGCTCATCAAACCTAGATGCTTGAGTAAAAATATCTGCTCACAGTGTCCTGGGTAGCGGATCGTTTTGTAATCCATATGCTGAATTTTTCCTGCATATGTTTTGGGCAAGGTCGAGATCCCTCCAGACGTATTGAATGCCTCGAGTTTGCCAAAAGGTTTAGGGAACTCGATCTCTTCAATGTCGGTCAGTGACGGAACTTGAAACTCTTTTCCGTCTCGGATAACAGTCACGTCTTCGACGTATTCGTTAATCAGTCCGTCAATCGCGAAAAATTGTGCGTACTTCAGAGGACCTTCTGGATCGACTGGCAGTCCGCCCACGCGAATGCGCATCTCGTACAACTCGTCTAAACTGTCTGCGGCATTGACTGCCAGCATCGATACCATCCCTGGTGCCAGTCCGAGGTCAGGCATGATCGCTATGCCACGTTCTTTCGCTAGATCATCGAGCAAGAATTCTTTGGCCACCATCTCTTCATTTCCACCCAGATCGCAGAAATGTGTTCCGGCTTTGAGAGCCGCTTTCGCTAGATCATAGTTGTGGTGATAAGTGACGCAACTAATACATGCGTCGCAACGAGCCATCAATTCAACGACCTCGTCGAACTTTTTCACGTCCAGTTCAACTGGAACAATTTTCGGGTCTGCCAGCAAATCAATTAAGGCTTGAACGCGCTTGATATCATAGTCGGCAACGATGACCTGGTCGACTTTGGGACTGCGAATCAAATCAAAGACCGCGGCATAACCCATACGCCCGGCTCCAAGCACTAGAAATTTCACTGCTACTTCCTCTCGGTGGTTGCACGATGGCAGCTTAGATGGCTGCGCTGAAGCAAAATAATACCATCAGCAGCGACCTGCGGCAGCTTGGCAATGCCTGTTAGTAGGTCGATCGACGTTTACCGCCATCGACGCATATCGTTGAGCCTGTGATGTACGACGCCTGGTCTGAACAGAGGAATACTGCCGCCGCCGCAAATTCTTCCGGGGTGCCAAGTCTCCCAGCTGGGATTGGCTTCACATAGTCTGCCATGTACTCCGCTTCAGTCTGACCAGTTTTTTCGCGGCGGGTACGAATCAGGCTTTCAATTCGTCCAGTCCAAATCGCGCCCGGTGCAAGGCAGTTAACTGTGACGTTGTTTTTTGCCACTTCGTCGGCGAGAGTTTTCAGCATTGACGTAACCGCCGATCGCATCGCATTCGAGATTGCCAGACTAGCAATAGGCTCCATCACGGACAAAGAAGTTACGCACAGCACTCGACCCCAGCTTTGTTCTTTCATGTGCGGAATGAATGCTTCATTCAACTCCGCGACGGCTGGAAAGAGCTGCTGGAAGCCGGCATGCCAATCCTCCTGAGATGTGGTTTCGACCGTGGTTGGTTTCGGTCCACCGGTGTTGTGCACGAGGATATCTACTCCTCCTGATGCCCGCGCAACTGCAATTAACTGTGATCGATCTTCTGGTTTTGATAAATCACTGACCACAACAATCGGTTTCAACTGAGTTTTTGTTTCGATCTCGCTTGCCACTGCTGCCAGTTCGTCTGCATTTCTTGCGCAAATAATAAGTTCGACACCTTCATCAGCTAAAGCAAGTGCTATGGCGCGTCCGAGACCCTTTGACGCGGCGCACACGAGACCCTTTTTGCCCTTGATTTTCAAGTCCAAAGTTTTTCACCGTCTATTATTTTTTGTACTTGTAAGTGATTGTTTTAGTTTGCGAGAAGAAATCGAGGCTATAACGACCTCCTTCCCTGCCCAATCCGGAAGACTTCTGACCACCGAACGGAGCCCGTAGTTCGCGCACGAACCAGCAGTTTACCCAGACCAGTCCGGATCTTAGTTTTGTTGATAGCCGATGGCAGCGGTCAACATCGGTGCTCCATACGCTCGCTGAAAGTCCATAGGGAGTGCTGTTTGTCATGTTGATCACTTCTTCTTCGCTCTTGAATGGAATTACCGGGAGCGCAGGTCCGAAAATTTCTTCTTGGCAAAATCGCGAGTTGAATGGCAGGTCGGTGAAAACGGATGGCGTGAGGAAATTTCCATTAGGTAATTCAGCCAGCCTAGTTCCGCCGGTCAGTAATTTACCTTCTTTCTTGCCCATCTCTAGGTAGCCTTCGACTTTCTGCAAATGTTCTTTGCTGATCAACGCTCCCATCTGTGTCTTTGGATCAAGCGGATCACCAACTTTAATTTGCTTCACTTTTTCGACAAGCCGTTCAACGAAGTCTGGATAGACTTTGTCTTCTACAAATAGGCGTGAACCAGCTAAACAGATCTCGCCTTGATTGCGGAATGCTGCTCGTACTGACGTCGAGAGTGCATCTTCGAGATCCGCGTCAGCAAAAACTATGTTTGCACCTTTACCGCCCAACTCGAAGGACAGCTTTTTCAAAGTTTGTGCGCCCGCCGCCATAATTGCTTTGCCAGTTGAGGTCTCGCCAGTAAATGAAATGCTGTCGACGAGCGGATGTCGCGTTAACGCTTCACCGGCACCATTTGCTCCCAGACCGTGCACAATGTTAAAAACACCTTTCGGCAATCCTGCTTCTTGAACGATCTCGGCGAAGAGTGTGGCCGTGTACGGTGTCCACTCGGCTGGCTTGAGTATGCAAGTGTTGCCCATAGCCAGACATGGTGCGATCTTCCATGTGGCCAGATAAAGGGGAAGATTCCACGGTGTGATCAAACCGCAAACTCCGAGTGGTTCACGCACAGCCATATGTCGCTCGTATTCTCCGACTGAGAACAAGTCTTCATGAACACTCTGAGCATAGTCCGCAAAGAAATGAAAGTTATACGCAGAGCGAGGGATGTCTCCTTCAAGGCTTTCACTAATTGGTTTTCCAGCGTCCATTGACTCTGCGCGAGCAAGCACTTCTCTTTTGGCCAAAATGATGTCGCCGATTTTTCTGAGCACATCGCAGCGTTCCCGAATCGACATGCGAGGCCAGGGACCAGTCTCGAATGCCTTCCGAGCGGCTTTTGCGGCCCGGTCGATATCATCCGCGGTACCAAGCGCAACTGTCGCTATTACTTCGTTGGTGGCCGGATTAATGGTGTCGAAGGTCTGACCAGATGAACCTGCTGAAAATTCCCCACCAATAAAGTGATTAAGTTGCAGCGTTTTTGCGCGAACCTCAGTCTTCATGATCAGTCCTCTTGTTTGATTGAACGGCAATAGCCTTAATTTCGATGAAGTTATTTCCTGGCAGATCAGAGACTTGCACGGTGGTTCGAGCGGGCGGATTCTCGAAGCAAAAATATTTTGAATAAACAGAATTGTATTTCGCAAAATCGTTCATGTCTTTTAGGAAGACAGTTACATCGACTACGTCTGTGATTGAGCAACCGGCTGCTTCTAGAACGACCATCATATTTTCGATCACCGCAGCGGTTTGAACTTGGATTTCGTATGAAGTAACCGAACCGTGAGCATCTAAAGCGACGCCTGCCTCCTTTCCTGTTTTAGGATCGCGCGCTCCTTGTCCAGCCAGAAAAACGAGACCACCCGCCTTGACCGCATGAGAATAGGATCCCAGGGGGCGAGGAGCTTTATCCCCGTCAATGTTAATTGCAGTGCGCTGATCGGCCTGATTTCTCTGGCTCATAAAACTCCTGGCAGCCGCCCAAATGTAGTGGTTAATAGTACCAAAGGATGTGATTCTAGATGTGCGTTATAGAAACTGCCGACATCTGGTGGACAAAAGCCAGCTGCACAAGAGACATCTGGACAAGAGTACCGTGGACAATTGGCATGTGGACAAGAGTTCCGTAGACAAGAGACATTTGGACCACATTTGGACAAAACAGATGTGGACAACAGCACTGTGGCCAAGAGCCAGATGCACAAGAGGCATGTGGACAAGCGTAACGGTGGACAAAATACATGTCGACAAAAGCCTGGCATCCGTTAAGGACGCAGGGCTTCAGTTCCATGTGGATTTAGATTGCGGGTTGAGAGGTGAGCTACGGGTTGCTAGGGGTGCTAGGTCCACCGGTGCCGTCTGGAAAACCTTTGGGGAATTCACCGGGAGCGCCGCGGCGTCCACCTGGAAGCCCTGGTTGACTATCTGTGGACTGGTTAGCTGTGCCTGGCATGCCGTCTCGATGTTTGTGATGAGGTCCTGGTCCGCCTGCTCCACCGGGACCTCCCGGTCCATTTGGCGCACCAGCGTTGCCGAGAGCGCCGCCTCCACCGAGTTGTCCGCCGCCCATCTGGGCTTGGCGCTGAGCACGTCGCTCGGCCCTGAAAGCTTCAAATTTAGCCTTTTCGTTTTCATCGAGCTGTCCGTCGCCATTAGTATCAAATCGCTTCAAAATGCGTTGTCGGCGCTCTTCGCGTTTAGCTGGATCCATTCCCGCGTTGCCACCTTTCCCGGTTGCATCCACGCCTGCGCCTGTAGACCCGGCTCCTGCTCCAATTGCTGACCCGGTGCCATTGCTAGCTCCAAGCGCGCTGCCGCCAGCCGCTCCACCGCCTTTCCATCTATGGCCACCGCCCGGTCGTCCCGCGCTACCAGTAGCAGGGGCTGGACTTGAACCTGGCTGCCCACTATTGACGGTATTCACAAGGTTTTGAAGCCCGCGATAGTTGCTGTTGGTGCCGCTTGGATTGGCGCCCTGTGAGAACGCCGGAGCGCAACCGAATACGATGCTGGCGCCGCCGACTAGCAATCTCATCTTGTTCATTAAGTCATCCCCCGTTCGCAGCCCTATTCCAGCCTTTGAAAAACGATTACTGATAGCCATGTCACGGTGAGAAGTGCTCCCGCGGAGAAAATTGCAGCAATCAATTCAGCTTGGCTCATTTCTTCATACCTGCGTGTATATCTAATTAACGGCGGGCGGAGCAAAAAAGTTCAAAGGAATTGATGAAATTAAGGAAAGTCTTTTGGCTGAGTTTTTAACGGAGGTTCTGTTTTAAGTGGTCTGTGCCGGAAATCTTTGGCAGGATATTCTGTCTGGTCAAAATTCGCCTGCTACTGTGTTAAACCAGCCAAGCGCTGCAAAATGGCTTACCCTAGGTCAAGTGCACCAGCTGCGGTGCTCAATGCTTCGGCGGCTCTTTTTTCAGTTTTTCTTTGACCAGGTAATAGCAACGTGGAAAGTTCGTCGGCATAGACTGCGTGTTCTTCCCTTGTCCACCAAGAATAGCTGCGCAAAGTTCGGCACAGGTTTCTGTTTGACCGACGTCCGATTTTAAATACACTTTTAGACTGTCTCGGTCGCCAGGCACATTTTCGGCGTCCTGCTCCCATGCCCGCTTCATCTCAGGCAGGGTGGAAATTTTTAAAATGTCATCCAGTACGCGACCACATTGGTTAAAAAACGCCGCTTCGATTTCCTTTGCACTGCAGGCTTCGGAAGTGTTCGTCTCCGCGTCGGTCGTTTGCTGGCAAACAAAAATGTCATGCCCGACTACGCGCCCAAGGTCAGAGCCCATTGATGTCCCATCTTCTCTTTTCAGAGTCTTATACTCAGGCCATTTGTCAATCAAGTTAGGAACCACGAAGACGGCCGCATTGTTCTCATCCAGCAACTGCTGAATCTTAGGAGGTAACTTGGCAATCGCCTTATTAATCGTTTGAAGTGTCTCTTTTTTCACAGCGGGGTGGCCGTCTTTAGGTGCAATCACCACCACTTTCTCCTTGAAAGTTTTTACCGGCGGTAAGGTATCTTCGGGCTTCGCTGCTTCACCTGGAGGTGGTGGGAGAGTCTTTTCACCTGGAGGTGGTGGGAGCGTTTTCTCACCCGGCGGTGGAGGGAGTGTCTTTCCTGACGGTGGTGGAGGAAGTGTTTTTGCTGTTTCTATTGGCTTGGATGTTGGCTGCAGGTTGTTTAGAGGATCCAACCTTTTTACGAAACCAGCAGCCATGGCCGCTTCTGGGCTATCGAGATATGTAGCCATCACGACTTTGTATGTTTGAACAGCGTCGTAGGTTTGACCAGTCGCGTAAAAACAGTGACCCCGATAAAGCCAGTTCTCAGCTTTAATACTTCCAGCCTGAATTGATTTCCAAAAATAATCTCCTGCTTCCTTGTAGCGCCTTTGCTTGTATAACGCGAGACCCACAGAAGTAAGATAGTTTGGATCGTCTGCGCCGAAAACCGGCATCGCCTGTAACGCGATTATCCAGATGATCGCCAGGCTCAAAGCTGACTTCAATTTGTACGCCATATAGTTTCCAATCACTCAACACTCACAACCGATTATACCCATGCAAGCGCTTATCAATTTCCAGGCCAGTCGACCCAACTCGCCGATTGCTCTTTGGTTCGAGACCGATGAGCAGAGAAGTGCCGTTTACATCTAAGATCTGATCCGTATTTAGAGATTTAAAAACCGCCGAGTGATGGCCGTTTAGATTTGCAAGCCTGAGGAGCCGAAAGGTCATTTTAGCGGAATCGCAACAGGTCCGTGACAGATCGCCTGGTGCTGAATGATGGCAAACTTTCGATTGGTTGAAATGTATTAGGTCTCGCAAATGGATTCGCAAGAGGATCTGTCAAAGCGGTGCTTTTGGGCATAGTGGGCAGTGCTGGCGAAAACATCTGAAGCGCTGTACTAATGTCTGATTGCGAATATGCAGAATCGAGTTTGGGTAAATGAAATTGTTGAACGGTGTTTGGAAAAAATGACTGTCTTGACACAGCCGGGGAACTTTCGGATGTTGGAGAAGTTGTGCCGATGGTTGACCCACCAATTCCGGTTTCGTTGCCACGGCGGTTATGCCTCGAGGCAAATTGGCCAATCGTCGTCTCTGCTCCGGCATTAATCCCGTAAGCTTCGCGTGCGCCTGCGGGCGGAGCAAAAACGGCACCATTGCCAACCGTCTGAGATTGAGCTGAAGTTGTGGAAAAACAGGAAAGTAAGAGCCCCAGTAACGCTGCTCGAACGAGCCTTGAGTCTAAACCTTGCATATACTCATTCTCCTCCGGCTGAACTTTTCTTGCCCGCGATTTCGAGGTCCTCAGCATCAGCATTTTTGGCGATTAGGTGCGTTCCAGTTTTTAATTCGTTGGTGGCTTTTAGAGCCACCAAATCTCCTTCGTGTATGTTACCTGAGATTTCTGTCTCACCTTCCATTGTCAGCCCTTTTTGAACGTCTACCCTTTCACTGACATCATTTTTTACTCGAATCACGTAGGTCGCTTTCAAATCCGCATCAACAGCTGATGCCGGAACAAACAGAGTTAGGTAAGGTCGAGATACCAGCCAATGAACTGTTGCGAACATGCCTGGTTCAAGCTGTCCGTCAGCGTTTGGAACGTCCAATTCTACAGGCATCGTTCGGGTTGCACTATCAAGTGCGTATCCAGGCCGGGCGATGATGCCATAGAATTTCTTGCCAATAAATGCCGGCACGCTGAATTCAATTTTTTGTCCAATCTTCGTTCCAGAAACAGAGTCCTCTGGAACCGCCACAACTAATCTGAGATGGTCCTTCTCTTGTAGACGCACCAGGGGTGGTGAATTCCTACCCGAGTCCACCGCTACTATACTTCCCTCATGCACATTTCGTTCTGTAATGACGCCATCGAAAGGTGCTTTGATTGTTAGGTATCCCTTCATTGAATTCAAGGAGTTGAGAACCTGACGAGAGGCTTGCACATTGTGCCCTTCTGCGAGAACTAAATTTTTTGCTCCGGTTAGTTCTTGCTTGACAGATTCAACTCTGGCGTTGTCTGACTCAACAGCTTTCTGTTGTAAGTCAACCTCGTTTTGCGCGACCGCCCCTGGTGTTTTGGAGGCTTCTTGCAATCGTTCGAACGTCAGCTTGTCTGCATCGCATCTTGCTTTCGCTTCCACTAGTTTTGATCTCGTTGCGTCTTCATTGGCCTGAGCCTGGCGAAAAGAGGACTCGGCAGAAGCGAGCTTAGCTGCACCTTCCTTCGCCTTTTCATCCAATTCCGGGCAAAAGATTCTGATCAGATCTTGCCCTTTCTTGACGAACGAGCCGCGGTCAACCCCTATCCATTTGATATAGCCCTCTACTTTTGCGTGCATAGGCACATTTTGATAGGCCACAAGTTCACCAGGCAAGTTCAACTTGTGCTGCAATAATTCTTTCCTCACCGGAACAACTGGAATGGTCGGTAATTGAGATTGGTGGCTAGACTTCGACTGGTGTTGTTCTGACTCGTCGTGAGTTTTACTACCACACGATGATAAACACATCAGCGACGTTGTCGCGATTAATCCTAATTTTACTGTATTACTCTTCACCAGAATCACTTATAACGCTCCTGCAGCTTGTTCATCAGATTGCACATGACTGTTACTTTCTTGCATTCGCTCGACGTTGTCCTCGGGTAAGAGCGATACTCCTTTGCGCGTAGCTTTTTTCTGAACCATCGCATAAACGAGTGGTAGTACGAGAAGGACAGCATTGGTTGAAACAAGGAGTCCGCCGATAACCGCCCTGCCTAGAGGCGCAGTTCTGTCACCACCTTCGCCCATGCCTAATGCCATGGGCATCATTCCGGCGATCATGGCAATGCTGGTCATCAATACAGGGCGCAGTCGCGCCGCCGCTCCGGTGATCGCCGCTGACTTGGCGGACATGCCTAGTGCTCGCTTCTCCTCGGCAAAGACAATCACGAGGATGCTGTTGGCCACGCCGACTCCCGTAGCCATGATGGCGCCCATGAACGATTGAACATTGAGCGTTGTGTTCGTCACGAACAGGGCAAGCAGCGCTCCGAATAATATAGCTGGAACAACCGAAACAATAATGAATGCAAGCGATACGGACTGGAAGAAGGAGACAAGAAGTAAGAAAATAGCCACTATTGCAAACAAGATTCCCAGACTTAGGGAAAAGAATGTTTGGTTCATTGTTGGTACTTGCCCTCGGATACTTACTTTGACTCCTTTAGGAGGTTTTCCGAGTTGATCCAGCGCCTTTTGCACCGCTACGGCGGCGCCGCCTAAATCGTCGTTGGCAAGGTTTGCAGAAATTGAAATGTTGCGTCGCATATTGTAATGATCAAACTCACCAGGGGTGGTGCCAAATTCAATCTTGGATACATCGCGGAGAAAAGGTCCGGCATAAGATCCTGTTTTTATGGGAATTGCTCCTACCGCTTGCAGAGAATCAAGGTCTCCTTGAGGAACTTGAACTTGCACCTGATAAGACAATCCGCTTTTGGCATCACGCCAGTACATCGGCGTCACGAATCTGCTTGAATAGGTCGAAGAAACTAAAGCGTTTCCAATGTCTCTGACGCTAACTCCTAGCTGTCCAGCTCTGACTCTATCAACCTTAACGTCAAGCGTAGGATACTTCAATGGTTGAATGATACCAACATCACGTAATACTGATATCTTCTTTAGTTCATCCAAAACTTTGTACGAGAAATTTGTAATCTTTGCGTAATCGGGACCGTCAACATCCACTCGAATTGGAGTGGCGGCACCAAAGTTCATCACTTTGTTGACGATGTCTCCGGCTTCAAAAGTAAACTGACAGTCAGGATATTTTTCGGAAAACAGCTTACGTAGTCGCTCCTCTAGAGGCTTAATTTGTACTTTTGCCTCGTCTATAAAGGAAACAAGCATAACTGCTTCTTGCGGACCGCTCGTCCACATGTAAGCATTACTGATGGCATAACTCGGTGGTTGCGAGCCAACATAGCTAATCGAAACTTCGACATTGTCTTCTCCTACATCGTCTCCGATTGTTTTCAGGACCGCTTTGGTAATATCTTCCGTTTTTTCAAAACGTGTGCCGACAGGAGCTTTGAGTCTAAGTTGAAAGCCCCTCGGGTTCCCGGCCGGAAAAATTTCTCGACCCAAAGTCGGATAGATCAGAATTGAACTAAGACAGGCTAATAGAAAAACTATCAAGACTAGAGGACGAATGCCGAATAGGCGAATCAAGACTCGTTGGTAGCGGTCGCGAACACGATCCATAAAATCGAATGTCCGTTTTGCATGATGCACGTGACCGATTCGGTCAGCATATTCGAATTTATCCTCCTCGGTTCTATGACTTTTAAGCAGCCATCCGCTCATGATCGGAACGAACGTGCCAGACAGAATATATGAGGCGAACATGGCTAACCCAACTGCAAGGCTTAGCGGTACGAATAATGATTTCGTCGGACCGACCATAAAAAATGAGGGAGTGAACACAGAGACTACCGATAGCATGGCCAGCAGTCGAGGCACCACTACTTCAAGTGACGCATCATAAATTCCGGGAAGAAGCAGCCGCCCTCTACCCAGGTGACTGTGAATGTTTTCAATAGTTACTGTAGCTTCGTCAACCAGAATGCCAACGGCCAATGACAAACCACTCAGTGTCATTAGGTTAATAGTTTGTCCGGTGAGCCAGAGCCCCACTACTGCAGCCAATAATGCAAACGGAATGTTCAGCACCACGATCAGAGAGCTTCTAATGTCTCGCAAAAAGAGGAGAACGACCCCTCCTGTCAAAAGGGCCCCTACCCCGCCTTCGATCAACAGCCCCAATAGAGCCTCTGTGACGTAGACTGACTGATCGAATTCGAATGCAACTTTGATATCATCAGGGAGTAAACTTTGCATGTAAGAAATGTTTTTTTTCACCCCATCGACTACTGAGAGTGTCGAGGCGCTCGCTTGTTTTGAAATGGCCATGTATACAGTACGGCGACCATTGACCAGAGCGTAGCCAGTCAAAATGTCGGTCGTATCCTGGATTGTGGCTATATCTCGAAGAAAAACATTTTGTGTACCTGTTTTGTTTTGAAGTGGAATATTGCCGAGACTTTGTATATCTTTTACAACGGAATCGATAGACGTCATTCTCTGAACATCGCCGGTTCTTACGATGCCCGACGGCATGATCACGTTGCCGTCGTTCAATGCCTTGACGACGTCATCGATGCTTAGATGGTATTCGGACAGCCGTTTTGTGTCGACTGTGAGGACTATAGAGCGTTGATTGCCGCCAAAAGGAGGCGGTGTCGACACGCCAGGGGTTGTCGATACAACAGGACGAATGCGTGCGTAAACCAAATCCTGGATTTCACCAAGGCTTCTAGTTGGGCTTGAAAATACAAGGTAGCCTACAGGCACGCTGCCCACGTCATATCTCAAAATGAACGGTGTCACTGTGCCTGGTGGCATATAAGCGCGGGATCTCTCCACCTGTGCCACCACTTGCGCCATCGCATCGGCCATGTCTGTGCCTGGTTGAAAGTAGACGTCCATGAGGGCAGCGCTTTGAATGGAGCGCGAGGATACGTGGTCTACTCCGCTGATGTAGAAAAAGTGTTGCTCATAGAAGGTGACAAGATAGCCTTCCATTTGAGATGGGTCCATGCCGCCGTAAGGCTGGATTACGGTTACACGAGGTAGATCGATGGTGGGAAAAATATCCACCTTCATTCGCGTCACAGCTAATATTGAGAAGAGCACTGTGGCGACTATCGCTACCATCATTGTGATTGGGCGTCCCATCGCTAGTCGAATCAGCCACATACTTAGAGACCCTTCTGAATGCGATCGGATTCGGACAATAACGGATGAAGATCTCCGTGCGTTGAGGCAACTGATAATAGTGCCCGCCAGACTCCTACTTTTGCAATTGCTTCCTGTACCCTCGATTGGGCAAGAACTTCATTCGCTTGTGCCACTTGTGCCACCGAACCCAGCCCAGTCTTGTACCTGGCTTCTGCTTGATGGGTGGCGATAACCGACGCTTGCACTTGGATCGGCATGTTCTCTGCTAGGGCAAGTGCGGCTTTGACACGCGCTCGTGCTTGAACATCCTGAGTGCGAAGATTTTGCATTACTAAATTGGATTCCTGCTGCTGTTGGTAAATTCGCTCCTGCTGAACACGTTTTTCTTGATGCAATCTAAAAACATCTAAGAAATTCCAATTGACTATTAGCGCCAATTGATAGTTCGGAATTACTGGCAAAACACCAGCTACATTCGTATCTTGTCTTCGACCAGGTACGATCGGACTTAAACCGGAGCTGCGCAAATTAAACCCGCCCAGCATGTGGATAACCGGATAGTATTCTTTATCCAGGACCTTTTTTTGTGCCATTGCAGATAGTACTACTGAGTTGGCGGCTTTAAATATCGGTACTTGCTCGAAAACAGGGGTCGCCTTTTGGATTTGCGCGGGTTCCTTTTTGTCAGCGATTCCGCTTGCGTCGATATCGACCATCCTGCCGCCCAGACCCATCGCGTTGGCGAGGTTTGCGAATGCCAGGTCTCTAGACATTTCGGCTCTAATCAGATCGTTGCGCGCATTAGCCAATTGTGCCAGCGCCAGCGATTCGTCAGCTCCGGGCTTCAATGATGCTTTGACCTGTGCCTCTACGATTTTGCTGAACTGGTCGAAGGAAATGACGTTTTGTTCGGCGGCTTTGACTTGCTCGATCGCTATGACACTGTCTAAAAACGCATTCGCTGCTGTCAGACCGACGTCTAACTCGGTGGCAGAGTAATTCGATTTTGTTTGTTCTGATAGTTTCTTTGCCAGTTGTATTCTTGCCTTGTGCAATCCAAAATCTAGTGGTGCCCAATCGAGACTGACACCACCGGCACTGAAAAAATAAGAAGAGAGACTGGAAGTGCCAACAGCTGGTCCAGAGATTGCCGGGAAAACAGGACTGCCAAAAAACACTTGTGACAGTTTATTGTGACTGGCAAAAAGTTCTTGATACTGAAGCAACGAATCAGGCATGTACTCGGTGATTTTCTGAACCGTCACGTTCCTGTCTGCGGCTCGCATCTGCGACTGACCCTTGAGGATATTGGGGTAGTTCTGCTGTGCGTACTCAACAGCTCCGCGCAATGTGAAGGGTTTCGAAATAACTGATTGCTCAATTCTTGGTTTTAAAAAGATGGCTGAAGGTTTGTCTTTTGAGTAGTCGACTGGTGCGTTCGACGATTGTTGGGACAGATCTTGATTGGATGTTGAATCGTCAGGCATGAGTTGCATGGGATGGTTCATGCTGCCTGGCGCAGCAGGCTCACCGAGTCCCCTCAATCCGGAATCTTCAGCCAAACAAGGCAGCATAAAATTGATCAGGCTGATCGCAAGCAAAAGTTTTGAAGTGCAAGAGAATTCTCTAACCTTCAAAAAGAGGCGGAGCGATGAGTTTGTCTTTGGTCTGATCACTGTATTGCTGGGTCAAGGACTGCTGTTTTGAGTTTAAGCAGAATATTTGAATGCCCTTTCAACCTGGTTCTTCGCTAGGTTAGTTCGCTGAGTTGGTAAACGGGTAAGACATAGTCGCTCGTATATACCTTGAGCAACGAGAACTGCTTTACGAGTACACCTAGTTTAATTTGTCCGCGATTTCACTGTGTGCAAGTTTTGTGCAGAACTTAAGTAACATTTTTGTCAGTCTCTCGGCTCTAACGCCTCCAGGACCGACGTTCTAGACTTTGTCGGGCCGTGAAGCCGGCAAGGTGATCGAAAACTTACTGCCTTTCTCTAGTTCACTTTGAATTTCGATCTTGCCATGGTGATTGTCAACAACCGCTTTGGCTATGGCTAAACCCAGACCGACTCCTCCGGATTCGCGTGAGCGCGACGGGTCGACCCGATAGAATCGATCGAATATAAAAGGAAGGCTTTCGGCCGGGATTCCTATTCCTGTATCGGCAACGGAGACAGTGACCAGGCGTCCGTTTAACACCGCAGCAATAGTTACAGTTCCTCCCGCCGGCGTGTAGCGGCATGCATTTTCAAGAAGGTTACCGAAGACGTGCGACATCGCTTCTGCATTCCCATCAACCTTGAGATCCTCAGCCAGCGAAACGACGATAGTCAGTTCTTTGCGAGAAAATTGCTCGCGATACTCGTCGGTGATTTCAGTTAGCAATTTGCTGAGATCAAAGTTGTTGTGGTCGGATTGTTTTAGTGCACCTTCGATTTCAGATAATAACATCAAGTCATTGACGATCAAACTCATCCGCGACACGGCGCTTGTGATGACTATGCTTTCTTTCTCGTCGATTGACTGTTTTTTAAGCTTGCGAGCCAATGACTCAATTTGGACTTGGATAATGGTCAAGGGCGTATTCAGTTCGTGACCTGCGTCGGCAACGAAATTACGCAAAGTTTTTAGTGTCTCCTGCGTAGGCCTCGCTACTTTCCCGGAAACAAAGTAACTAATTAGCACAAGGCTGATCAAGACAACTGGTGCAAAAAGTGCCGTGGTCACACAGTATTGATAAATAGCGCTATCACGACCATTTGTTGGTAGTTGAATTTGTAAATAGCCGACTAACTTGCCATCCTTCTTCAACGGGCCGGTCTTAACTCTCATTTTAAAAGCACCGGAATTCATCTCTTTAGTGCTCAGGATCAGTTGCGGCATGCCTGGTGGACCATAGTGATCGATCATGTTTCCTGCGGCATCAAAAATTTGAATTGAAGCGATTGAACGGGCTGGTTGCGTTTCAACTTTTCGAGCCCAATCCCGAAAGTGGGGTCGATCATTTTGCAAGTCAATCGCGTGACCAACTTCGCTGGCAAAAACAGCCAATTCTTCATCCAGTGCGGCAGTCAGGCTAGTGCTGAAAAATATCAATCCCAAAAAAGTTGAAGTTACGTAGACGATCGCTGACAGAGCAACGAAGTAAGTGGCTATTTGCCAGCGAAGATTATTGACCATTTGCCAGCGAAGACTATTGACCATGACCATCATTGTCCTCTAGCTTGTAGCCGATACCATGGATGGTGCGGATAAAAGATGCTTGTCCCGGTTGATCGATCTTCTGCCTGAGACTGCGCAACGTCGACCTGACTGTTTCAGGCACTACATTCGTTTCAGAGCCCCAAACTCGATCAAGCAGGTCATCAACGCTTGCCACTTGGTTGGGATGACGCATAAAGTACTCGAGCAGACTAAATTCTTTCGGTAGCAGATGAACCTCAATGCCTGAATTGGTTAATCGACATGAATTGCGATCCAAACAAAGTGGTCCCACCTTGAATTGTGTCACCGGTTGAGTTATCGGTCTGCGCAATAACGCTCGCACTCTTGCAGAGAGTTCTCTGAGTTGAAACGGTTTCGTCATGTAATCGTCTGAACCAGCATCTAACCCAGCTTCTTTCGCAACCAGAGACTTCTTGGCTGTTAACATCAAGATAGGTGTGCTTCCACCACCGGCGCGAAACTTCGAGCACACGTCCATGCCGTTCATTCCAGGCAGCGTCAAATCCAGAATGATTAAGTCATAGTTGTGAGACTGCATTCTTTCTAAGGCCACGCTTCCCGAGTCAATAATCTCAACGAGATGATAGTCCTCAGCAAGCCATTCTTTGATAGCTCCCGAAATATCCTTCTCGTCCTCAACTAGCAAGATCTTGGCCATGCAAGTTATTTTAACCGCTCGAAAATCCAAACATTTGAGATTCGGTTGTGTTCGACGCTTCATTAGTAATTATTTTGTCGCAACCTGGGCAATTAGCTTTACCAGCAAGCCGATTGGCGCGATGATTAGGGCATGAGTGAATTAAAGTCTAGCGAAACCCCGTGGCAGCCGCTATACACAATCGAGCGCAGCGGTATAACCGAAGTTCAGGTCTATGGCATGCTTTCAATTGTCGAGGGGACGGCGAGCGGACAACCTCGCGAGTTGCTAAGTTATGGGGATGTCAATTACATGTTGTGGAGTCGTTCGCTCCTTAAACCATGGCAACTCTTGAGTCATTTTCAAGAAGTTGTGGATGGCTATCCCCAACTAAATGAGTCGCATTTGACTTTGATGATGTCATCGCACAGCGCGGAAGCTGCTCATCTCAAATTGCTCAGAGAAATCATGCAAATAGGAGATGTTTCTGACGGCTTTCTTCGCTGCCCGGCGACATATCCCCTGGCCAACGAAATGAGGATAAAACTCAAATCGGAAGGGCAACCGCCGCGATCGCTTTATCATAATTGTAGTGGCAAGCACTTTGGTTACCTACTAGCTCTAAAAGCAGCAGGACAGGAGTTGGAAAGTTACGTCAACCCTGATGGCGAGCACTTCGAACCGCTCAAACAATTGCTAGCAGATTTGACTCAGAGACCAATTCAGGATTTTAACTTTGCCACTACTGATGGTTGCCAGTTGCCTAACTATGGATTAACTTCAAGAGAGATGGCAACCGCTTACCTCAACCTTGCTTGTGGCTGTTCATCGAGTAACAAACGGTTGCTTCAGTTGACCGAATTGGGCGAGTTGATGCGCGCTCACCCGCAGGTGATTGGTGGAGTTGAACGATTTGACTCGCGCTTGATGTCCGGTCTTTTTGCCAACGTGGACGAAGTACCACTGGTGGCAAAGGAAGGGGCGGATGGCTTGCTTGGCATTGGCATTGCACCCAATAAAAGATTTCAGCATGGGCTTGGCATATTGGTGAAGCTCTCATCCGGCAATGACACGCGCCACATGGAAGCGCTGGTGCGTGAAGTCTTTAGACAGCTGGGATTGCTTAAACACAAGCGGGATAAAGCGGTGGTTGGTCCACCGGTGCGCAAAGATCACATAAAATCGAATTTCTATTTCAACGTGTCATTGTCATCGGCGGTTTAGATTATGAACGTCATGCATGAACTATTGTCGAAACCGTTTCGGATTATAGATATCTCTCAACCGATTCAGAGCGACAGCGCATGCTTTCCCGGAGACACACCCTTCAGCCGTGCAATCACTGTGTCTCACCAAGAAAGCAATGTCATTAACTTAACTGCTTTGACTATGAGTCCACATGTTGGTACTCATGTTGATGCACCAGTTCATGTGCGCGGTTCTATGGATTCAAGTGTTGAAACGGTAGGGTCGATGTCTCTGGATGCCTTTGTCGGTATCGCCGAAGTGATTGATATCGCTCCATTCACAGGAGCGATCAAACCTGAACATGTCGCCGATTTGATCAAGACAAAAGCAACACGCTTGCTAATTCGCACGAGCAATCAAATACGGTATCAAGTGTTTGAAGAGTTTTATGCTTTCTTGTCTCTCGAACTTGTCGATTGGCTTTACGAAAGAGGAGTTCGCCTGGTTGGATTGGACACTCCGTCGATGGATGATTCTGAGTCGAAGACTCTGTGTGCACATCATGGTCTACTCGCCAAAGACATCTACTGGCTTGAGAACTTAGACCTGACGGCAGTACCTTTAGGAGTATATTTTCTAGTGGCGGCCCCGTTGAAATTCATGGAGCTTGAGGCTTCACCGGTACGTGCGTTACTGATAGATTGGTCCAAACAATAATTCAGAAGAGGTTCAAAAATGTTCGGAAGAAAGTGCTCAGTCATCGGCGTTGTCCACCTGGCACCATTGCCAGGCTCTGCTTCATATGGTGGCAGCATGGAGGCGGTTCTTGGCACTGCTTTGTCTGACGCGATGGCTTATAAGGATGGTGGTGTCGACGCTTTGATTATCGAAAATATGCATGATGTGCCGTATCTTAGAGGACGAGTTGAGCCTGAGACAACCGCAGCAATGGCTGTTATTGCTCATGCGATCAAGTATGAAACGGTTTTGCCAATAGGTGTTCAGATTTTAGCGGGCGCAAACCTGGAAGCGCTTGGTGTAGCGGTTGCGGCCGGGCTGGATTTTCTAAGAGTAGAAGGTTTTGTTTTCGCTCACATTGGTGACGAGGGATTTCACCAATCATGCGCCGCTGAGCTAATCCGCAGGCGAGCGATCTTGAAAGCAGAACATATAAAAATATTCGCCGACATAAAAAAGAAGCATGCTGCTCATGCCATCACATCTGATGTCAGCTTAGTTGAAACTGCGCGCAACGCTGAATTTTTCAAAGCTGATGGAGTCGTCGTGACTGGACCAGCGACTGGCTATGCGCCTGAGGAGCAGGAGGTGCGCGGTGTCAGAGCTTCCGTTGCTGCCCACGTGTTGGTCGGGTCAGGCGTTACTCCAGGGAATATTCACCAATTGGCTCAACACTCTAATGCTTTGATTGTCGGAAGCTCGGCAAAGTATGATGGCTTGTGGTCCAACGAAGTCGATCCAGAGCGCGTTGAGCGCTTGATCGCTGGTCTGGCTGCGGCTGTATAGTCCGTTGCAGGGGGCTGTTATGACTGTTTATGGAGTGTAACTCTTGCCCCTGGCCAGATCTGCCCATGGATTTGCAACCTTACTTGGTCGGGCGATATCGGCAGATGAACTGGTTTTAGAAACTCGTTTGTGTTTTTTCGGTTTGACTTCAGGAAAAGCAGTGGCTTGCATTATTCCTTCAGGTGTTGTGCTTGCTGTGCTGTAAGCTCGGCGGTGGCCAGGCGGGCTTGATGAAACTTCTGGTTCGAGCGTGGTTACAGATTCCTGTTCTCCCCCACCTCTATCAGCATTGTGATGGACTCTTGAGCCGTGATGAGCCGTCACCGGTTTCTCAGTGGAGTTTGTGGGCGGATTGTCGACTCCTGTGATGGCAGTAGTCGGTGGCGGCGTCGTGGTGGCACCCGGCTTAGTCGTAGCGCCTGGCGTCACTCCGGTCAAAGCAGGCGTCGTGGTGGCAGGAATTGATTGTTGGATAGATTGTTGGACAGGTGGAATCATCGTCTTTTTCCGCCACTCAAGAATCCCCAATCCACCTAATATCACCACAGCAAGAACGACCGCCCAGACCTTCATGGACACTTCTTTGAGCATGGCGGTGAGCAATTCGGCCGGAGTGCGTTGGTCGTTTGGCGAAGAGCGCAAGACTTGACTCTTGCCAGGTCGAGGAATTGCATTCTCCAGGTCTATGCGCAACTCGTCCATTGTCTGATGGCGATCATTTGGATCTTTTGCCAAGGCTTTGAAGACGACCTGCTCGAGCCGTTCTGGAATATACAAATCAGGACGTGCCTGGGTGAAACTTGGTGGCATTTCACTGATGTGTTTCGACATCGTGTCTACCATTGTCTTTCCAAGAATGGGCAATTTACCGGTCAGTGTCTCGTAAACCACGATTCCCATCGAGTAAATATCAGAGCGTTGATCCAGTTCAGCGCCAGTACATTGTTCGGGACTCATGTAGACGGGGCTGCCGCAAACTTCACCTGCTTGAGTTAACTTCTGACCTTCAGGTCCAGAATTCATCAACTTTGCCACACCGAAGTCAACTACTTTGACGAAATCTTTTTCTTCGTCGTAGTTGATCAAGACAAAGTTGGTCGGCTTTACGTCTCTGTGGATGACGCCCATTTTGTGCGCGTGATCGAGCGCATCGCAGGCTTGGGCAAGGATTTTGATACTACGCTCTACGCCAATCTGACCTTCGTTTTTAATCAAGTCAGCCAGTGATATTCCTTGAAGATAGTCCATCACGATAAACGGCTGACCATTAGGACTGATGCCGAAATCGTAGACTGTGATTACATTCGGATGACTAATGCGACTTGCTGATTTCGATTCCTGTTGAAACCGTTTGACGCTCATCGAGTCAGAAATCAATTGCGCTTGTAACATCTTGATGGCAACTATTCGATCCATAAGCGCATGACGCGCTTTATAGACGACGCCCATGCCACCATGTCCGATGACTTCTTGAATCTCATAGTTGCCGGCCAAAGTGGTGCCGAGCAGAGGATCCTGCACGACGTTGATGAGAAGTGTTCCATCGTGCGGGCAAGCAGCAACAATGCCGGTAAACTGCCGATTGCACTCCAGGCACACCTTTTCATGTAGTCTTTTGATATCGGACGACACTTCGCTCCGTTGCCAATCACTAACCGCGCCACGCGCCACGCGAACGTCTGTTAAGCATTATTAATGTACCCACGTATCATAGCCCACTAACTCTTTATTCGCCATTTCCCAGTTCATGACCGGAAAAGCTGGCCAGTTCGGCTGTGAAGCTTTTAAAAAAATCAACCGTCAACGGTTGGTTTTAGAAGTTAGGGTTGTCCACTTAGCCGTCTGGCTTAGCTTGTCAATGAGCTGTCAAAGGTTGATCGCGCCCTGAGGCTCTCTGATCGCTAAAACCGACCCTGCTGTCACTTCCAAAAATAGGGCACCTTCGACCCACTCCGGCTTGAAGCCTGTTACATGCGTTGTCGTAATTAATGTTTGCATGTCATTTTTGACCAGCGACATTAATAGTCCCTGCCGATTCAGATCGAGCTCAGCAAGCACATCATCAAGTAAGAGAATTGGGGGTTCGCTGAGATTCTCCTGTACTCGTTCCAGTTCTGCCAATTTAAAGGCCAGTACAAGGCTCCTTTGCTGTCCCTGGCTGGCAAACTCAACGGCATCAGAGTCGTTTAGACAAAATTTGATATCGTCCCGGTGCGGTCCGCAGAGGGTTTGCTTGCGAGCGATCTCCTCGTAACGCCTTTCGCGCATCAGGCTGATCAAAGTTTGGGCAATTTCATTTTCCGTTTGGTCGACCAGTTGGTTTGATGCAATCGCCTCTGTGGGGGCCGGATCTCCTTCATCTTCTTTGGGGTCGCTAGCGCGGAATAAATAGTGCGCTGTCAATTTTTCACGCTGGCCGGAAATGTGTTCTTGATGTCGCTCGGCTCTTGGAAGTAGCTCGCCCATGAGATGCAATCTGTGTTTGATGATCGTTGCACCAAAACGGGCTGCTTGTTCATCCCAAACTTTGAGCTGATCTTGATCTGAAACGGTTACTTTACCCTTCTCGAACAGTAACTTGAGCAGCCGATTTCGCTGGGCAACGCTTTTTTGATATTTTGACAGCGTGTCTTGATAGGTTGGACGCAGAGTAATCAAAATATCGTCGATCCACTCGCGCCTAAATTTTGGACCACCACGTAAAAGGTTTAAGTCAGAGCTTTTGAAGCTGACCGTGACGAGGCGGCCTCGCAAACCTTTCGCTGATCCGATAGTCAATCCGTTTATTTTGATCTGTTTCTCAATGCCTTTAGTGCGCGGTTTGTCTGTCGGTGCCAGAGCAAATGAAGCTGTCGCTTCAGTGCCCGCACTTTCAAACACCAAGTCGATGCGCATATGATCTGCGCCCTTCCTTATCAAGTCACCGTCTTGCTGAGCGCGAGTCGACCGGCCAATGGAAATGATTTCAATTGCTTCTAAAAAGTTTGTTTTACCTTGCGCATTCTCACCAATCAGTACATTGCGCGCGTCACTTAAATCGACAGACGAGTGCTCATAATTCCTGAAATTGGTGAGCGTGACTTTTTTTACTCGCACAATGACCTGTTGTTTGCATGGTTCTAAGCTGGAAGTCGATCCTTGGCATTCATCCCGTCATTGGACTGGCGGATCAGATCTCTCGCCACGCCGCAGTCTGCCGCGATTTGTGTGCGTAAAGCATCAACGCTATCGAATTTTTGTTCAGTCCGCAAATGTGCATTGAAGTCGACTTGAATAATTGAGTTGTACAAATTTTCATCGAAATCCAGAATGTGAACTTCGACGAGCAGCGCTGCACCGCCTGCTTCGGTGACGCCTGGTTGGGGTTTAAATGTCGGTCGGTAACCCACGTTGATCACCGAAGGTAACGTTCTGCCGTCTGCCAATCTTGCCGTGCCGGCGTAGACGCCGCGACCTGGAACGAGTTGATATTCGCAAATTGCCATATTGGCGGTTGGGAAACCGAGTTTTCTGCCTCTGCCTTCCCCACGAATAACCTCGCCAATCAATGCGTATGGTCGAGACAAAACGTTTGCAACATCGTTTACGTTGCAATTGACAACCAGGTCTCTGACGCGCGAACTTGATACTTCGTTGCCATCAACGAACACCATGGGCGCCACATGAACGTTGAAATCAAGCTCTTTTCCAAGCGTATTTAAGAGCGCCGGATCTCCTTCTCTATCCTTGCCGAAATGATGGTTATAACCAACAGATATTGATTTGGCGCCCATTGATCCGACGAGGATGTTCTGAACATATTCTCTGGGGCTGAGGCGGCAGAGATCTTCTGTAAAGGATAGAACCAGAGTAGCTTCAACGCCGAGGCTCTCAAAAAGCTCCAGACGCTGCTCGATGACAGTTAAAAGTAAAGGTGAGAATCCTCTTGTCAGAGCGCGCGGATGATCTTTGAATGTAACGACGCCAGCTGTGATGCCAAGTCTTTTGGCTTCAGCAACAGCTTTGCCGATGACAACTTGATGTCCGGGATGGACCCCGTCGAAAAATCCCAGCGCGATCGCGGATTGCTTCAAGAGTCCCGGTGTGGCGGCGTAAAAGGTTTCCAAGGCAATTTCCTGTTGGCTAATGAACGCTCCACTTGTGGGCTTCGCGCCCCAGTATTTTAGCCCAGAGATGAAAAGACTGCTTAGACTAGAGTAGTTTCATCTGACAATATTGCGGAAACCAGCCAACGACGAGGACAGAGTCGGGTTTTATCATGTGTATTGTGCTAAAATTTGACTTGGAGTTTTACTGTCAAATGAGGGGCAATTGCCTTTCCCTGTCCGACTTTTAAAACAAGTTCACGAGTCTCTATTCCAAGTTCTGTCGATCCGTCGAACTGTGGAGATGGAGATGAGTTGGGCACTCCACGGACAGCAAACCTCGGACAAATTCTAATTGGGTGTCATAAATGCCGAACAAAGAACCATCAGCAGGTACTTCACTAGTGACTGAAGAAAATTCAGAGAAAGAAGTCGTTTCAGAAAAGGTGGTAAAACCAGTGCCGCCGCAGCGTCCCTTAACGGAAAATGCTGCGGATTATAACGCCGACACGATCGACGTTCTCGAGGGGCTCGAGGCTGTCCGAAAGCGTCCCGGCATGTACATCGGTAGTACAGGTCCAAGAGGTTTACATCATCTTGTTTGGGAGATCGTCGACAATTCCGTAGACGAAGCGTTGGCCGGATATTGCAAGGCAATTGAAGTCACGATCAATAAAGACAGTTCTGTAACAGTTCAAGACGACGGTCGCGGCATTCCCACAGGTATTGTGGAAAAGTCCGGTAAGAGTGGCGTTGAGACCGTATTTACGATACTGCACGCGGGCGGTAAGTTTGGCGGTGGCGGATATAAGGTATCTGGCGGACTGCATGGCGTAGGCGCTTCGGTCGTGAACGCATTGTCAGAAAGATTGGAAGCGGAAATTCATCGTGATGGAAAAGCTTACAAACAGGCTTACAACCGAGGCGAGCCGGACGGCGGTTTGGAAGTAATCGGTGCCTCCGATCAGCGCGGCACGAAAGTGACATTTTGGCCTGATGATGAGATATTTCACGATGTGAACGAAGATAACGAAGTCGTCAAAATTGTTGTCGAATGGGACGTGATTATTACTCGCTTACGCGAGATGGCCTTCCTTAACAAAGGCTTGAAGATAGTCGTCACCGATCTGCGTGCTCAAGATCTGACTCAGACTTTTCATTATGAAGGTGGCATTGCCAGCTACGTCGAGTATTTAAATGACACTCGAGATGCGATCCACAAGCCACCGATATATTTCGAATTGGAGCGTGACAACATCGTTGTTGAATGCGCATTGCAGTGGACCACCACATATGCCGAGTCTATCTATACCTTTGTCAACAACATTAAAACCGGGGATGGTGGCACTCATTTAACTGGTTTCAGAAATGCCTTAACCCGCATCATCAACGACTATGCGCGCAAGACGAATTTGATCAAAGATGCCGATGCCAATTTCACCGGTGAAGACGCTCGAGAAGGATTGACAGCAATCATCAGCGTCAAGGTTCCGGAACCGCAATTCGAAGGACAGACGAAGGAACGCCTCGGTAACCGAGAGGTTCAAGGTGTTACTCAATCTGTTGTATCCGAACGATTATCTGATTGGCTAGAACTGAATCCAAAACCGGCTAAAGAAGTGATTCAAAAAGCCTTGCAAGCCCGCTTGGCTCGTGAGGCCGCTCAGAATGCCAAGAAACTAATTCGCCGCCAATCTGTCTTGGAAAATTCATCGTTACCTGGAAAGTTGTCCGATTGCTCAGACCGAGATCCCGGAAAATGCGAAATCTATCTTGTTGAGGGTGACTCCGCCGGTGGTAGCGCCAAGGTTGGACGGGATCGACATTTTCAAGCAATCTTGCCCTTGCGCGGAAAGATTTTGAATGTCGAAAGAGTTCAGCCCGGTCGCATTTACGAGAACACTGAAATTCAAGCGATGATTCAAGCTCTTGGTCTTCACGTCAAAGAAGACGATGAAGAAACTGGTGGCAAGAGCACCGGCTTGCTGCGTCCAAATGCGGAAAATCTCGATTTAAGCAAACTTCGTTATCACAAAGTGATCATCATGACCGATGCCGATGTTGATGGCAGCCACATCCGTACGTTGTTGCTGACATTCTTCTTTAGGTACGCACGACCACTTGTTAACAACGGCTACGTCTACATTGCTCAACCACCCTTGTTTAAAGTGTCAAAAGGCAAACGAGTCGAGTATTGCTACAACGAGCATAAGTTAGAAGCTATGCTGGCTGAAATGGGCGATAAAGCCGAAATCCAACGATACAAAGGTCTTGGCGAGATGCAAGCGGAACAGTTGTGGGAAACGACAATGAATCCAGAAACTCGCACGCTCAGACAGGTGACCGTAAACGATGCATCCGAAGCCGATCACATGGTTGATTTGCTGATGGGAGAAGCAGTTGGGCCGCGCAAGGACTTCATTATGAATCACGCACACGAAGTTCAAAATCTGGACGTTTAGGATTTGATGTGATCAACGTAGCTAACGTCCTCACGGTTGGCAGAGTCGTACTGGCGCTGGTAACCTTGAGTTTGCTCTTCAATGAAGGAGAGCAATGTCGCTGGGCTGCTTTCGGTCTTACAATCATCGTAATCTGGGCCGATGGTTTGGATGGATATTTTGCCAGGAAGTTGAATCAAACCTCTAAGTTGGGAGGTGTGCTCGACATTGCAGGTGACCGAGCCGTTGAACTTTGTTATTGGGTTGTCTTTGCGGCTCTTGCCTGGATCCCCATTTGGATTCCGCTGCTATTTATTGTGCGCGGCACGTTTGTAGATGCTATGCGCAGTCACGCTGCCGAAGATGGCTTCACCGCATTTGGTGCGAAAACAATGATGCAAAGCAAGATCGGTAAATTTCTCGTCGCCTCAAACTTTAGTCGCTTCAGTTACGCAATTTCCAAAGCAGTGGCATTTTGTTTACTGATCGGGGCTCACACCAATGCCTGGAAAGATAGTCCCCTTCCCGCTGTTGCAATGTTTTGCGTCTATTTCGCTGCGGCATTCTGTGTTGTGCGAGGATTACCGGTATTTTTCGAAGGCGACAATATTTTCATTTTCAAACCGAGTGCAAGCAAACAAGCAAACGAAAAATCCGCAATGGACAAATCAGCTAAAAAGAAATAGCCAGTCGGCGATGCGTGTTATTGGCTGCGAAAGTTAAATAGTTTGCCAGGCGTGCTCTGTAAAACAACGAATTTTTGATTCGAATACTATGGGCATTCTACGTACTGCGCCCGGCTGACGGTAACAACTCGGTAACGTTGCCTTGGCAATCTAGTCGGAGATAGCACTGATGCTCAATCTCGGTTGATCGTTTATAGGGGAATTAACATGTCTCAAGGTCCACATAAAGAGCTTGAAGCAACGGTCGTAAAACCAGCTGCCGAACAACCCACTCAGCCGAATTGGAATGTGCAGCATAAAGAAGTTTTGGATCATATTCGCCAGGAGCGTGTGCCGCAGGCAGAAGTTAAAGCAGTCGCACAGGTGCAAACGCCACCACAACAGGTACAGCATCGTACTGAGGTGCATCCTCCAGTTGCTCAGGCGCAAGGGCAAACGCCGCCGCATCGTATCGAGGTACATCCTCCAGTTGCTCAGGTGCCGCCTCAGCATCCAGTGGAGGTGCGTCCTCTAGTTGCTCAGACGCAGCCTCAAGTTCGTCATGACGGAACTTCGCAGCCAATCGCATCTGCAAACAATCAAAACAAGCATCTATATGGAGGTCTGGCTGGCGGCGCTTTACTCGGAGGAGGGGCGGCGTACTATGCAAATCGGGACTCTTACGGATATGGCTATGGTCGGGATTACGACAGCGGTTTGAACCTGAATCTAGGACCAGTCGATCAGTACAGCCAATACGGACAATACGATCAATATGCTCTGTACAATAACGCCACTAGTTACAACGACCAATATTTGAATGGCAATCAATATTCCGACAACGGACAATATTATGATCCAGATAATGGTGGCAATGATTACATCAATGGTGGCACCACTTACGGCGGAACCCGATTTGATAACGGCTTTGTCAGTCGGCCAATTTATGCATCGACGGATGTAGACGGATATCCGCCGCCATATGGGTACGACCGCAGAAATAGTTTCGGTGACAATCCTATCGCCGCTGTGCCTGCGCTCTTCGGTAATCTGATCGGAGGGATTCTGGGCAACCTGACCAATCCGCACCACCGACGGTATGATAACGACGATATTTGATGGGAAAAAGGAAAGACGCATTCAACCCCGTTCGAATGCATCTAATTGCTCGCAGGACCGGTGCTGCCCGCGGTGGAATGCATCCCTGCTCTCCCTCACTTGAGTACCTGCGTCTTATATGAGTTTTGACGTGCACGGAAAATCAATGTTCCAAGCGCAATACTTTTGCATCCACCAAAAAGCAATTTTTGCTGTCTTCTTAATATGGAATTAAAACCACCAGCGTCTCGTCTTGTGACGAACCAAGGTCATCGCGTAAATCATCAAACATTTGGTAATACTCTTCAAATCCTTGATCCACATAAGTTTCGACGTATTCCAATCCCAGCAACTCAAAGTATTCGCTAATTACCGGAGCGAAAGTCGGATCTTCTCTCGGATCTACACCTTGAACTTTCTGTTTGAGCGCATTTTGTGCAACTGGGTCTAAAATCCAGTGAACATATTCGCACTCATGAACCAGCTGCCCCCCAAGCGCCGAGCCAAAAGTCGGCAGCTTAAATCGTTTTGTCATCCACTCACTGAGTCCGCTAAGAACCCAACTATCGGTTGTGCCGCCCCAAATTCTTTCGAGTCCTTCTTCACCGTGAAAACGCTCAAATAGTGCAGATACTTCTTCTGGCGAGTCCCAGTTGAATTTGCGCAGTTCTCTAAGAGAGCTTGGGCTTGCAAAGAATGCTATGTAATCTGACATGGGCTTTTCCAAGACGGTGCCCAATTATATAAGTCGGGCAGCTTTGCTGCACAGACTATCCTCAGATAAGTCGGGCAGTAAACTGCGGCCGCTCAATTCGTATGCGATTGAAAAGAAAAAGCGCCTGCAAAACAAGCGCTTTCTTAAAAATGCTCGCAGGACCGGTGCTGCCCGCGGTTGGATGCATCCCTGCTTCCCCTCACTTGAGTACCTGCGTTACGCTCTAGTTGACGGCTTCGAAAAAATTTTGTTCCGTCGTCTGCTGAAAGGGCGGTGAAACTCCTGCCCTCGTTATTTCTATACGCGAGCCTCGCCAAGATTACGAGGAATTTTTGAATTCAACCGATGACGGTTGAGTTTTGGGAGAATTTTAGAAAACCAACCGATGACGGTTGAGTTTTGAAGAGAGCCTCTTATTTTATGGAAATTCAGTTTGAGTCAGCCGTGGGTGAGCAAAACTCGCCCTGCAGGGACTGGATATTTCCGGGAGTAAAGTTTATTCGGGATTGAAAAACAGCCATGCACGCGTCAGCCAGTTTGCTCGGGCTAAACTCGGTCAAACATTCGCGGTTGGCACAAGTTTTATTGTAGTTGCATGGGCGGCAGGGCAATTCCGCATTGTAAAGGGCTAAGTGACTGTCACCATAGGGTCTCCACCGTTCAGGATCTGTAGGCCCGAACAAGGCAATAGTTGGCACTCCAACTGCTGCCGAAAGATGAGCCGGTCCCGAGTCCACGCATAGAGCCACATTCATGCGTCTGTACAGTGCCATACTTTGACGCAAGGAAAGCTTTCCGGCGAGGTTAATGCCTTGAATGCCGGTCAACAGTTGCAGCTCTTCATAGAGTAAATAGTCTTGTTCCGCGCCCGTGAAGAAGAAATCACAGTTCAACTGTGGTGCCAAAATCTTTAAAACTTCGGCCCATCGCTCGAGTGGATACATTTTATCGGGATGCGCAGCTGCCGCATGAATGAGAACCTTGGTTTTTCCATTTGCTAGCTGAGGAACAATGTCCCTTATCTGGCCATCCTCATCGTCGCTAATCCAAGCTTCCAAAAAGCGATCTTGAATAGGCAAATTTGCTCCTGTAAGCACCTCAAGTGTGGAATCAACCTCATGAATGTTTTTATGCCAGGGAATTGACCGCGTTAAGAGAATTTGTCGACCTTCAGTTGCGTAACCAACCCGATGCTTTGCCCCGATCAGGAGCGCCAGCACTGCTGATGACCAGGAGCGTTTGAGCACAAACACGAGATCATATTTCTGCTGCCGCAGTGTTTTGACGTAAGACCAAAAACTCTTCTTCTCGCCTTTGCCTTGATCATATTTGTGGAAGCGTGTGGTATCAAATGTGATGAAGTTGTTGACGTATGGGCATCCTTCTAAGACTTCGCCACTTTGCGGACCAACTAGCACGTCTATTTGAGCATCTGGAAATGAATGCCGAAGATTCCGCAAAAAGGGAACGGTCAAAATAGTATCACCGATGAAGCGGTAACGAATCACGAGGATACGTTTGCTGTCGAGCAAGGCTGGTCTGATGCTCATACCCGGACGCTCTCCTTGGCTTCAGACAGAGTGTCCAATAATTCAGAAATCACTACAGGTGGTGCTCCGAGCCAATCAGTTTCAATACGCAGCGCATACAACTTTTCTGCTAGCTTCTCTGAAGGTTTCATTTTGACTAAGTCTTTTTCAGTCGTGATTACCATCGACGCCTTCGCTGCGGACTTTTCTATGGCGGACATATCCTCATCTGAATACCAATGATGGTCCGTCCAGCAAAGCTTCTTAGTTATTTCAGCACCCTTTTCTTTAAGTAAATTGTGAAATGCATCCGGTCTGGCTAGGGCAGAGACCGCTACGATCTTATTTCCATTCAGAGCACTAGAGGGTAAGAGGACGCTGTTTGGTGATACTAAATGCGATGCGATAAAGCTGCATTTATCGATCGGTCGATTATAAGCATGGAGTCCTAAGAATTTTTCTAGTCTTTGGATTTTATCTGGGTCGAAGTTTTCGGGTATTTTGGTGATGATTAGCGATGTGGCTCGATTAAGTGCATAGAGTGGCTCTCTTAGCCTGCCAGCCGGAAGCAACGCGTCATTCTCAGGTTCATCGTTGTAATCAATCAGAACCAAGTCTACGTCTCGTCGCATCGGAAAGTGTTGAAAACCATCATCAAGCAAAAGCACATCGCAGCCAAAGTGCGAAACTGCTAGGCTCGCCGATGCTTTTCGATTTGAGCCGACAAGAACGACTGCTTTAGGCAGCCTCTTCGCAATTAAGAACGGCTCGTCACCAGCATCTTCGCACTTTGCATAATTGCCAGCCCCGTCGCTCACTACCACAGTCTTATCTTTAGATAAACGCTTGTAACCGCGACTGAGCACACCCACTTTTATACCAGCACTGATAAATTTTTGAGCTAACTCGATCGTGATCGGTGTTTTCCCTGTGCCACCACAGGTGATGTTGCCGATACTGATCACGGGCACGTCGGCTCGCTCGCGTTTGAAAACGCCGGCTCGATATCCTTCCAAGCGGCACAAGGATCCGACGAAGTAAGCAAGCGAAGCCGGTGCAAGCATCTGCTTACGCAATTTTTCGAATCTAGTAGTTGGATTGCCCCAACTCATCTTCTGTCTCCCGCTGTCTCAATTTTTTGAAAGACGGACTGGTTTAGCGATACCAGTGATTCGATCATTGCCATTGCCCGGTCAACTGCTCCCTGACTTTCCTTCAGCCAATCATGACCATGTTTGCCTAACTGTTGACGCAGCTCGGGGTTCTCCAACAAGCGTTCTAATTGTTGGGACAATTCCTTCTCATCATTTACGACAATCAGCGCGTTCCTAGACAGCAAGGCTTCAGCGACATCTTTTGTTTTGTGCAAATGTGGCCCAGCAATTACTGGCACTGAATACGTAAAAGGCTCGACGATATTGTGTCCACCAATAGGGGCCAAAGTTCCTCCAACGAAAGCGACCGTTGCAACCGAATAGAATTTTGCCAGATGTCCAATCGCATCGAGCAGATAAACGTTTCCTTCTTGTTCAAACTTTTCATTTTCGGAAAAGCGACGCGGTCGAAAACCGGCCAATCTGATCAGGTCAGCGACTCGGTCGAATCGCTCTGGATGCCGTGGGGCAATGATCAAATGAGTGCGCTTAGTGACTTTCAGGCGCTTGTAGGCATTCAAAATCGCTGCTTCTTCGCCTTCATGGGTGGAGCCGACCACGATCACTTGGTCGTTGAGAGAGAGATTGAGCTTGATCAAGAGTTCTTCTTGCTCTTCTTTGCTGATCGGTTCCAGTCCGTCGAATTTGATGTTGCCCAAAACTTGGACTGGCAAGGATTCACCCGCTACTTTTTTGTAGCGTTCTGCTTCGCTTGAAGATTGGACGCCGACCATATGAAAGTCGCGTAGGACGGGACCAAAGAAGGAGCGCATTTTGTAATAGGAACCGAACGAACGAGGTGACATCCGTCCATTGATCATCGCTATGGGAATGTTTCTTTGTTTGCATTGATGCACAAAGCCTGGCCAAATTTCGGTTTCGACAATCGTGACCAGTTTCGGATTTAAGACGTCGAGCCACTTTGCAGTAGCCCAGGGGAGATCGTAAGGAAAGTAAATACATTCGGCAAAATTTGACGCCCGCTCTTGGGCCAGTGCGTGTCCGGCTCCTGTGGTAGAGGAGATAACTATTGATTGTTGCGGATGTTGTTCGTGTAAGCGCTTAAGCAACGGCCACGCCGCATTGAATTCGCCAACAGAGACGGCATGAAACCAAATTGGTTTGCAAGCATTCGCAGCGGAGTATTTATCTTTTATGGCGTCGGGAATAACTCCCAGCTTTTGCGGCATCCCGTATCTAGCGCGACGTTTGAGCAATAGAAAGGGTCCAAGAAGGACAGCGATTGAAACCATCAACGTGTAATAGGCGATCAAACCGAGAATTCCAAGGAAAGCGGGAAGTGCCCTCTGACTCGATTCGCCAAGGGGATGCCTAGTCTAAAGCCTTGGCTGTCAAGCTTCTAGTCATTTCGGTTCATCTTGAGGCGCTCCAGCCTTCACGAATTACCCATAACCGTGAGATAAGTTGAAGGTTGAACACTTATATCGGTGATAAAAATGGAAGAAGGTCCAGAGCCCCAAGAGCTGTTTGAGCAGGTCGAGCACCAACATCACGAGTCTGAGGAGCATGAGGAGGCGGCTGGGAAAAGACGTTTCGCCACCAGGTCTGCAATAACAGCTTCAGTCTTAGCTGTGCTTGCAGCACTTGGTTCTCTTCTAAGTGGACATTCAGCAAATGAGGCAATTCTGAAACAGGCTGAAGCCTCCGACAAGTGGTCTTATTATCAAGCGAAGAGCACAAAATCTCATATCTTCGAAGGTAACAGGCTCGTAGTCATGGCCATAGCGAACGAACAGGCTAAAAGTTCTTCGCCTAACGTAGTGAAGGCCTTGAAAGATTTCGACGACAAAATTGTTAAGTACAATCAAGAGAAAGATGACATTCAGAAAGAGGCACAAGCCACTCAAAATGTGAGCGTTAAGGAGTTTGATCAGCATCAAAAATACTCCTTTGGCGTGGCATGCTTTCAAATTGGCATCGTCCTTGCCTCAGTCGCGATTCTGGTCACCGGCTCCTGGCTTTACTTTGGCAGTATTGGCGCAGGCGTGATCGGAATAATTTTTCTGATCTACGGCGTGTTGGGTTAGTCCGATTGGAGTCCGACTCCGACTTCAACTTTGACTCCGACTCGGACCCTGTGGACTTCGACTGCGAAGGAACTGGGCTAGCTGCCGCAAGAAAAATGTCGAAATGACCCTCGACGATTTGATCATCAGACGTCGATCCGACAGCTCGATTCGAGAGCTGTTTATGGGGGTACGGGGTATGTCCCGTCCTTTTTTATCGTTTAATATGTTAAGCAAAAAACACGGGTTTGAGTGGTGCTGAAAAGTCTTTCTTGGTAGGCATTTACGGAATCGCCAAAGCCTGGAGATGCTGATGTAATATAGCTTTACGTGAATGTGGGAGTCGTGTTTGGGGGAGATGGTCCGGCTGTTAATGTGGCTCGATTTCATTGGGCACTCGAGACGAAAACGGCACGAGATCAGGACCAAGGTTTGGGCGAGTGCGCAGCGAGACCAACTTCGGATCCGCACTTCGACGTCCGCTAAAATTCCGAGTTGCTTTCATTCACAGAAGCGCCGCTAAACCAGATCTAAAGCATCGACGTCAACTGCCATGTTCAATCCTGCAGGTAGGTATTTATTGCGCAGAAAAGCAGTTAGCAGCTGTCGTCCCTCATGACCAGCCAGATTCTTGAGAAGCAGGTGATAGCGAAATTTACCGCGCAGTCGTTCAATGAGACAGGCGGCTGGACCCAAAACCTTTACGGCATCTGCAGGTAAATTTTCTTCTATAAAAGTGCTGATTTCATCGGCCAGATGCTGGCAAGCCGACTCCACCGTTCCGGGTTCATCACCGGCCACAACGACGCGGATGATTTGGCTGAAAGGAGGGTATTCGAAGGCTTGACGAGCCTCCAGTTCTTCTTGCAAGAAACGCCCATAATCGTGGTCCTTTGACCACTCAAGGGCGGGCATCTCGCAGTCATATGTTTGCAAAATAACCGCTCCGGGACGCTCGCCTCGACCTGCCCGTCCTGATACTTGGGTCAACAGCTGGAATCCTCGCTCGGTCGAGCGATAATCCGGTAAGTTAAAAGCGGCGTCAGCGGTCATTACGCCGACCAATGTAACGTTGGCAATATCTAAGCCTTTTGAGACCATCTGGGTACCAATTAGAATGTCAGCCTCGCCCTCGGCAAAGCTTTGCAGAATCTCATCGTGCGCACCTTTACGTGAGGTGATATCGCTGTCTAATCTAAGGATTTTGCTGTTTGGATATCTTTCGCGCACTTCCTCCTCGACACGCTGAGTGCCCAGCCCGTATTGCTTGATGAATGGACTTTTACAACTCGGGCATTCCTCCATTGCAGAACAGCGGAATCCGCAATGGTGGCAGGCTAGAAAACCTGACAGATAAGAGGTATTGCGGTTTGGTCCGGTTTGTTGATGGAAGACCAGAGCGACACTGCAATTTCTGCATTTGACTACATAACCACAAGCTCTGCAGAAGACATGGCTGGCGTAGCCTCGTCTATTGATGAGCAGAATTGCTTGTTCTTTCTTTTCGAGGCATGCGCTTAATTCGTTTGACAAGGAATGCGAAAAAATGCTTTTGTTGCCGTTGGCAAATTCCTTTCGCATGTCGACAATGCGCACCTGCGGCATTGCTTGTTTGAATACGCGTTCCGGCAGCTCCAACACCTTTTTACTGGCCCGTGCGCGGAGGTAGACTGAGACGTCGGGTGTGGCACTGCCCAGCACCACCAGCGCACCTGTTCGTCGCCCCTTTTCGATGGCAACGTCTTTGGCGTTGTAGCGTGGACTTGGACTGGTTTGCTTGTAACTGCCGTCATGCTCCTCGTCTAAAATTATCAAGCCAACTTGAGGTAAATTTGCCAGTATGGCCGATCTGGCTCCCAGCAAAACACGCCCCTCGCCGCTTCGGAGGCGTCTCCAGGTGTCGTACTTTTCACCGGGGGTGATGCCGCTGTGCCAGACCGAAACTTGGTCTCCAAACCGACCTTTCAGACGTCTAGCCAGTTGCGGCGTCAAACTTATTTCAGGCACCAACATCATAGCGGCTCGTCCAGCTGCAAGAGTTTGTTCAATCAATCTTAGATAAACTTCTGTTTTCCCTGATCCTGTTACCCCATGTAAGAGCCAGGCCGGGTAGTCCTCATCCAGGTCACGATTTGAACCAGACTTATTCAGCGCTCGCTCACCACTTTTGAGCGTATTTTCTATCTCCCCTGCGCTTCGGTTAAGAGCAATAGTCAACTCTTTGGAGAGGACAGCCAAAGCTTCTGTCTGATGCTCAGTCAATGAAAGATCGGCGTTTGTGGTTTTCGTCACTTGCAAATTGCTTAAGGGATCACGAAATGATTCCTCATGATTAATCGAAACTAGCCCCTGTTCACCAAACTTCTTAATAGTGGCTGAGGTCGTTTTTGCCTGCTCGAGCAACTCTTTCATTGTCATTTGGCCGCCATTCTTAGCGAGAATATTGAGCACTTCCTTCTGTCTTGCCGTGTTTCCTTCCTCGCCTGTCCAAATTACGGTCGTAACCACGCGCGGTGCTTGAGAGCCCGTGGATTCTTGGGCAATTGATAACAAACCTTCGCCACGCAAAAGCCCAATTGCTCTATAAAAGTGAGAAACAGTCATTTTTGATTTCGCCGCTTTCCTCCATCGTTGTTTCAGTGCCACCATGGATAGGGCTAAGTTTTTGCTTTCGAAGAGCGTCTTGATAATTGCTTGACTGGCAGGTTCGTACGAAGCAAGCGAACCACCACGTTTTTCAAAGACAACTTTATTGAGTCGAACTATTCTCTTGAACTTTGCGCTTAAAACTGAGGGCACCGCCGCTGATATCACATCCGACAAACTGGCGCAATAATAGTCTGCGATCCAATAAAGAAATTCAACATATTCCTTGTCGAAAAGTGGCTCCGGTTCGATCACCTCGGCGATCTCTTTAATCGTCACTTCAGTTTTTACTTCGTCGGTGAGCGATACCACATAGCCACCAACTAGGTCTCGGCCGCCAAACGGGACCAGAACTTGGGCCCCGATAAACGTCTCGGCCGCAAGTTCTTCGGGAACCCTGTATGTAAACAGTTTGTCCTTCAGCTCGCGAGCCTGAATATCAACTATGACGTTGGCGTAGACCGTGCTTGCCAATCCTTTGCTCCGCAGTAATCCAGCGTGGAATAGCCCTCTGGCTCCACCAAAGTATAGAGATAAAGACACGTGTCTGACCTCATTGCAGGGTTGAAAGCGCGAACGCTTACATTCATGTACGCTCTTTCGCCCACAAAAGTTCAAATCGGACTAAAGCGCCATCAGGCGCCGATTACGTATTTCTTCCAGCTAAATTCGCCCGAGACTGCGTGTTTCGAAATCTCAAAATAAACATGGCTCGGTGGACGGCGCGGCACCATATGAAGCGCCATGTTTGCTTCTTTGGGGGTGCGATCGCCCTTCTTGACGTTGCATTTCAGGCAAGCGGCCACCACGTTGTCCCAGCTATCAGTGCCGCCTCTTGAACGCGGGATGATATGGTCAATCGTCAAGTCATGCCTGCGGTCACCGCAATACTGGCAAGTGTAATTGTCACGATGCAGCAAATTGCGCCTTGACAGGCTGATTTCTTTGTAGGGAATCTTGACATAGGCCCTGAGCCGAATCACCGTGGGCAGCGGGAAGTCGGCATAAACCAACTTGCCGTTATGCTCGATCTGCTCAGCTTTGCCCTTCATGAGCAAAACAACTGCACGGCGCCAGGTACAGATGTTTAGCGGTTCGTATGAAGCGTTCAGAACTAATACTTTAGACATCCACAACCCGTGCGACTTAGCAATTGTTTACGTAGAAATATTATAACAAGAATAACAAGTATGTCTATAAATAAGCCATTAATGGGGTTTGTGATACAATTACGTGATTGTCCATCTGAACAATCGAGGTTCCTAGCGGACTGCGCTAGACTCTATTG
>PLZS01000061.1 GCA_003153555.1 Candidatus Melainabacteria bacterium
AGCATGGAGTGCCGGAAACCGAAATCACAGTTAAGTTCGACGCCCATGCTGCTCGGTACATTCGAGAGAGAAAATGGCATCCGAATCAAACTCTTGAGGATCTTGATGGTGGTGGCTGCACACTGACGTTCACTTCAACTAGCCTGGATGAAGTGAAGCGCTGGTTGCTTTCCTTCGGTGCTGCTGCCCAGGTGATTGCGCCAGACGAGTTGCGTGAAGCGATGCAGGAAGAGTTTCGGAATTCTTTAAGGAACTACCAGTAGGATGGTGGAACAAGCTACTCTCAGTCACTCTAATTCAGTCGGTGGATCACCGACTCCACCCTGGGCGATTGTTGATTTGTTCTGGTGTTCGATTTAAAAGCATTTTTCACTGCAGGTATACTGCAGTGCGTTCTTGTATTGTTGATCTCAAAGGGAAAGGAATTTACGAAGTGGCATATCACTCTCGTCTGAGAACCCTTCTCCAGCGCGTTTCGTACGATTGCTTTACCTTTTAAAGGCTGCTAGAATTCAAACAATGGAGCTAACGGACATGGACAAGGCGCACGGTAAGAAGGCAAGTACGACAAAGATTGGCAATTCGAGAGCGGTTAAACCATCGGATGGTTACATCGTTGTGCCTGGAGCGTCAGGTACGTCGGCGTTCAGTTATTACGCAAATAATGAGGCTGCACGGAAGGCGGCATCTGCGCGATTCCGAGCAGTAGCCGGGCGCAAGTCCACCAAAGCGACGCGGCAGAGCTCGTGATCTCTAGTGGACAGGTTAGCTCAGGCTCTTGAGTCTCTTCTGGATAGGTTTTTGGAAAGTGGTTCGATCGATCTTGTCGAGTCCGCCGTCCGCCATGTGCGGAAAAGTCCGCATGTAGTTCAGTTATCGATTCCGAAAGAGAGCCGCGCTCGGGAGATTAGAAGGTGCTGGGAAGCTAATAGAAGAGCAGTTCCAAGATCCGGAATCATCTTTCCTGAAGGTTCGATTATGACGGTGCTGTTTGAATGTTGTGAGCTTCCCTTGCCAAAGGTGTTGCAACCAATTGAACAGCAGATCTCATTCGCACGTGATGGTATCCCGTTCGCATTTCTGCAGAAATATTCTTATTGCTTCTATCCAAATTCTGAGGCTGCAGAATTTATAGGTTACTGCAGATACGACTTCCACTCGGATAGCATGGGCGATGGTGATCTTGGCGAACACACGTATTTCCACATGCATCATCGGCAGGTGGAAAATGGATTTCGTTTGGCGACTGGTCCAATATCCGAGTTTGACAAGATCGTTTCTGGCATCGAAAAGGTTTTGGCTCCAACGACACGAAAAGAGCGTCTTGAGCGCCTTTTCGATAATGGAAAATTTCAAGAGCTTCTATTTGATCTGACTGTGAATGGAATCGTGTCGATGGCCGATGCAGTGATGGAGCAAAAGTCAAAATGGAAAAACTATAAACACAAAGATGGATACGAGAAGTTTGTGGAGCACTACGTCTAGCTAATTCCTCAAGGAAAATGAATGACCAGTTCTGCGTCTTCTTTCCGCGGAATTGATAACACTGAGGACTGCATATATACTGCAGTCCTCAATGTTATTCTTGTTGAAAGATCAGGTTGTGTTCGGTTGGGAAAGAGGGAAACATGCATTACCCGACGCTACAATCCTTGTGTGCGACAGTTGTCTATACATTCACGACGCCCTATTCCAGCCAGCATTTGATTTCTATGTTGTTAATCACAATCTGCTATTTGCTGGGAGGCACAGCGCGAACAAGAGCAACGTGCGTCTACCCGACCTGGCATTTGCAATCAAAGAGCAAAGATTAAAGCGATCATTGCATGGTTGCTCCGGCATTGCTGCGGAAGATGCTGTTATGAATGAAGTCGATGGAGTGTGCCCCCCTTACTGTGCGTTTATTGGCTAAGTCTCCTGCGAGAGCAGACCATAGTTGAGGAGGAATGGCATGTCTTTGTTCTTGGCGAAACTAGCGAGGTCGGCGAGCAATTCGCGCGCGTCAACGCGGACAATTCTCTCTGCAGGTATTTTGCACCCTGCTGTTGTATCGTTGACTTAATGCTGAACATTAAGACTAGTGACCAGGAGTAATTTCAGTTTGCCAATCTGGATCCTCACTCTGAAGCTTTGGCGCACCGCGAAGAGTAGGAATCAGCGGAACAAATGAAATTATCGAACATCGCTAACGTGATCGATGTCGAGCATGACAATGGCCGACTGATTGAGATAGGCTTGACGACGGTCGCACTTAAAGAGCGACAGATTCTTCAATCTTATAGTCTTGCCATCAAGCCTGACTTTGAGCTGTCACCCGAAGTGGCCACGCTGACGGGATGGACGTCAGCAAGGCTTTTGAAGTGTGGCATGAGCAAGGAAGAGGCATCCCGACGGCTGGATAGTTATGGCAGCAATAATAGATTGCTAGTAACTGATCACAGCGACGAGATTCCGTTTCTGGAAAACGCGCTGCGACGCACACTCAGTCTGCACCGTTTAAATGTATCGATTTTGATCGCATTGTTAACGGGGCTTGATATCAATTTAGGACTTGAGAAAAAGCTTGCTCTATACGATATGAAATTCGAAGGCAAGCCTCATTCCGGAGTCGATGATTCTAGGAACATTGCGCGCTTGTTCCTCAAACTCTTGCGAATGCCTACGGCTACCAAACTTCCTGCTAAGACACATACTGAAGAACAGCAAATAGACTGCGAAATAGCAGGGCAAATTATTGCTGATTACTTTGTGATGTGCGCAAAACAATTGGCAGAGGAAAAAGATAACTCGTCACCGAATCAAGAAAAGATCAAAGCGCTTGAAACCAAATTGTCCGAACTCCATCGAGAGAAGATGGAACTTGGCGCAGATACAGCTGATCTGATCAAAAAAGCTTTGGACACTTACGCACGGATTCTGAAAGAAGCCAAAGTGTAAGTGGGTGACAGTTTTTCGGCTTACGCTGTCGGCTCATCAGGACCAACGGTTCATCCGGGCTAATGTCATTAGCTCGCGCGACGTTTGTGTCGTTTGTATCGTTTTGGTCGAATTTCTGGTACTATTGGTCTAGAGATAGACAGAAAATTGGGTGAACCTCATGCATAGCGCATCAACATTTCTTCCAACGGCAGCCGAATCAAAAGCTGCTATTCCGATTGCTGCCGCCCTGCAAGGTCCACGCCTTGAACGAGAACCAGTTCTCTTGCTGCCCAATGGACAGAAGCAGTCAATACCAGCTCCACTGGCTGCCGTGCTAGCAATTGCAGCTCAAGCCATGATGAGTGGTTATGCCGTATCCGTCACCATTCATAGCGGCGTACTTACAACCAAGCAAGCTGCAGATATGCTGGCGTGCTCTCGGCAACATGTTGTTAAATTGATCGATGAAGGAAAGTTGCCGGCCGAAAAAACACCTGGTGGCACTCATCGACGCATACGCCTCAAAGACCTACTTGAGTTTATGAACAAGGAAGATGTAAGGCGCGACCAGTTACTGGACGAGATGGCGGCCATTACAGAAGAGAGTGGCGGCTATGCCGAAATTCATGAGTGGAAGAAGAAAAGGGACGCGAAATAAACGATGGCATTTGCCGCTTTTTATGATGCGAACGTTCTCATTCCTCATGAAATCAGAGATATACTCATGATTTCAGCAGCAACTCGACTTCACGCTGTTTACTGGTCTGTAGACATATTCGATGAATGGATTCGCAACGCTGTGAACAAGAAACTATCGACCGAAGAAAGTGTTCTTCGATTTCAACACATCATGAATGAGATGTTTCCAGACGCTCTGATTTCCCGAGGTCGGTATGAAAGGCTTATAGATTCGATGACTAACCATCCCAAAGATAGGCATGTTTTGGCAGCGGCTGTCATTGCAGAAGCAGACGTGCTTGTGACGATTGATGTGAACGATTTTCCCAAAGATTCGGTCGAACCGTACAATATTGAAATTCAGACTCCAGACCAATTTGTGAGGCACCAGGCCGCCTTAAATCCTATGCGGTTTTTGGAAGGTTTCTTATCTCGTGCATGCGAACGAAACAGGCTATCTATTGCACGTGGCAGCGGACCACTGCTCCCCGAAGATATAGCCTTATTTTTGCGCGACGGTCCTTCGAGAATGCCTGAAACAGGACAGTACATTTTAAGTCTCTTGAAAATCTAGACACACTACGTTAGCTGTCCGGCAATACATTCCCGTACTTGAAATGGTGCTAGTCGTTAATTATCTGGATGGTTTCTGATGTTCTATTTTCGCCATAATCAACGTGCAAAAATTTTGTTAAGAGAGTTTTGCTTTTTGCGGTGGGAGGGCGTATACAGCCTGTTTGTAGCTCATTCACCAAATCAGGAATAGAAACAATTTCTACAAGAGAACGAGTCACTTTTCTCGTCTTGATTGCAGGAACTAAAGCCTCAGGGCCGAACGAAAAGTTTGTTCCTTCAAATTCCTCCACGTCCTCTACTCGATCTTTGAAATGCCGGTTTGCCGAAAACGCAAAGTTCATTCGCAATTGGGTCAGCGTGCTTTCCCAAACAAATTTATGGTTGCCGCAGCTAGAACAATAACCAGACCATCCGGTGCCAGATAAGAGTCCGCCAAAGTGATAAACATACGATTTGCCCCCACATGAATACTTTTCTTTTCGTGGTCCGAGTTGAGCGCGGCATGTGTCGATAAAAAGACCGTGGCGCCAGCCTAGTAGCAGTGTGCCGACGTTGATATGAGAGCTGCTATAGATTCCGTAGCCGCTAAATTCTGGTCGGCAAAAGAAGTAGTCGTCGCAACTTAAAATGTCTCGCTCGTGAGCGAGTATTAAATTGAGATTCGGAAAAAAGAGAGCGAATTGTAGTGCACTGAGACGCCAGTGTTCTAGTTGTTCAGGTGTGGGTGGCCGATGGGCAGGCGGTGGCATATTATGGACCTCGCTTTAGCTGTATTTATAAAGCGCCTGCAAGCTGAGAAACTCAAATTGGCGCTGTTACGATTTTATCAGATGTCACCTGATCTTTTACACTACACAGTCGCTATGAAAGGTTTATAGACTCGATGACTAACCATCCCAGGGATAGGCATGTTTTGGCAGCTGCTGTCATTGCAGAAGCAGACTTGCTCGTGACGAGCGCGAGCAGTGGGACGAACGAATAACATTCCAGTTTTGATCGCGAAGACAGCATTTGAAGATGGCATTAGGGACTGCAGGTATTTTGCACCCTGCGGCAGTATGTTGAATTGGATACTCTATTAATTTCGATTCGGACATTATAACAAAGTAGGTAGAAAAATGTCCGATTCTGGTATGATTACATATGTGAGGGGCTCAGATGGCACAGCTTGACGCATTTTCATTGCCAGGCTTTGTCTTAGAGATGTATCCCGAAGACCACTCTCCACCTCATTTCCATGTAATTAAGGACGATTGGAACATTAGGATCAAGTTCAACCTCAGTATGATAAAACGGGAAATAGTCTGGGACGCTAAATACCCTGCGGATTTACGTAATTGTCCACTGAAGAGCGGTGAATCAACAGCCCTGTTGGAGTTGATAAAGGAGAATTGTAAGGCTCTTAATCGACAATGGAAGGTATTGCATCCAAGCAGGCGAGGGCTGCAAGAATGACAGTAGCACACAAGAAACTAGTCGTTATTGATCCGGAAAAGTCTGTGCAAAAGGAACTTAAGAATTCTGAGCATTTTGTTTTTC
>PLZS01000167.1 GCA_003153555.1 Candidatus Melainabacteria bacterium
ATGAAGAGATTCACGAAGTCTTCAATGAGCATCAGGTTTTCCGTATTGACCATTATCTGGGCAAAGAGACCGTGCAAAACATTATGGTGTTGCGTTTTGCCAACGGAATCTTTGAACCGTTGTGGAATCAAAAGCATGTCGATCATGTACAAATCACGAATGCTGAAACGCTGGGCGTTGAGGGCCGTGGCTCCTACTACGAAGAAGCAGGTAATCTGCGCGATATGGTGCAAAATCATTTGCTGCAATTGGTTTCTCTGGTTGGCATGGAACCGCCAATATCGCTAGATCCTGAAGCAACTCGGGATGAGAAGGCGAAGGTACTCAAATGTCTCAGACCAATTGAACTTGAGGAAGTTGATCAATACGCCGTTCGCGGCCAGTATGGCCCAGGCTACATCCTTGGTCAATCGGTGCCAGGATATCGCCAAGAAGAGGGTGTAGCAGACGATTCGAATGTCGAAACCTTCAGTGCGTTTAAGTTGTTTATCGATAACTGGCGCTGGGCTGGAGTTCCGTTTTATATACGCTCAGGTAAACGTCTGGCAAAATCCATAACAGAGATTGCCATTCACTTCAAGAGCGCACCACACCGGCTTTTCTCTGAATCAATTGATACTGTCTCCGATGGAAAAACAGAGGGCTTGAGCCCAAACGTGCTTGTGCTGCAGATCCAGCCAGAAGAGGGGATTTCGTTGAAGTTTGCCACTAAACAACCGGGGCAAACAAATCACCTTAGACACCTGAATATGGACTTTAAGTATGGCACCGCATTCGGTGTAAGAAGCGCTACAGCGTATGAACGACTGATTCATGACTGTTTGATCGGTGATCCTTCGCTATTTTCACGCACGGATCAAGTAGAGGTCTGCTGGAAATTTATCGATCCAGTTCTGCAGGTCTGGTCCAAAGAGGGCAAGGCAGCAAAGTTCCCTAACTACGCGGCTGGTTCGTGGGGTCCTTCTGCCAGTGATGCTCTGATTGGCTCGACTGGACATTCTTGGAGGCGTCTATGACCGGCATGCAGCAGGTGAGCAAGGAAAAGAAACAAGAAGGTACTGAGGCTTTCTTGTCAGGCAAACTTGCCCAAGTTGATATTGCTCGAATCGAAAAAGAATTGAAGACTCTTTGGCAGTCTGCCTCTGAATCTGGCGAAGAGGGTGGTTCAGTCACAAGAGCTTGTGCCATGAACCTGATCCTCTATAGCGAAGACTCAGATGCGGAGACTGTGGCCGGTGATGTGCTTGATGACATAACGACTCGGCATCCCTGCCGCGCTATCCTTGCAATCTCACGTGAGGCGGCAACGCCAGCTCTCGAGGCTTGGGTTTCCGCACGCTGTCACATTACTGACTCCAAATCTGGTAAACAAATTTGTTGCGAACAGATAACGGTGCGCAGCGAAGGCAACGGACCTAACGAACTAGCCAGTGTGGTGTTACCTCTGGTGATCTCGGACTTACCGGTGTTCTTATGGTGGCGCGCCAAGAAAGTCAACTTCGCGAACGTCAAGCCATTCCTCTCTTACGTCGATGAATTGATCGTCGACTCAGCTAAGGACGAAGGCTCAGCGAACTTCTTCGCAGACGTCATTCACATTATCGGTGCCTATCTCGAAGAGAAGCATGGCGCGCAGATTGTTGTTTCCGATTTGAATTGGCGCCGTTGCCTGCTCTGGCGAGAAGCTCTCGCTCTCTCATTCGACCACCAGCATGGACATCTTTCAGTGGCAGCACTTAACGATGTGCATACTGTTGACATCCGGTACGCTGCCGATAAAGTGGAACGAATAGGGAGCATCAATCAAAGTCTGCTCTACATTGGTTGGCTGGCTAATCGTCTTGGTTGGCAGTTTAAGGCTGCTTCGAAAACCAAACCAGGAAACTTTTCCGTCACTTTTGTGGCTGGAAAAAAAGAAGTGCTAGTAAACGTATCAGGACTTGAATGTGATGCCAGCTATATTGGCAACATCTGCTCTGTGGAAGTTTCCTTTGGCGATCAGGCATTGCCTTCTGTTCTACTGCAACAGACGCCCGGCGCGCCAGGAGTGCAAATGTTTGCCAAAGCATCCAACGACCGATCAACTCAGTCACTGCCTCAAAATTTCAGGTTCAAGGTGAATCAAGCAACCGAAGCACGCTTAATCGATCTTGAACTGGAGACCATCGATCGCGATAGTACGCTGGAAAGCGCCTTTCGGATGGCTGCCGTTGTTGCTGACCAAATTGCCACAAAAGTTAAGTGAGGATTGCCGATTATGATTAACTCAAGCAAGGTGATTGGTAAGTTGAATATTTCGGAGACGACAAAGGAACTGGTCGAGAAGATTGCTCAAACTTTTTCAGATCTGGCTCATGCTGCAATAAAAGAGAATGGACGTTTCATTGTCTCTTTGTCTGGTGGAAGCACGCCGAAAGCATTGTATGAAAGGCTGGCACAGCCACCTTATGTCGGTAGCATTAAGTGGGATCAAGTCATAGTTTTCCTTGGCGATGAGCGCTGCGTTCCGCACGATCATCCCGACAGCAACTTCAAGATGATCGATGAAGCACTTTTAGCCAAAGTCGCTATTCCTGAATCCAACATCTTTAAGACCATGGGCCAGTCGGAGGATCCTGAAGCGGCAGCGTTGCTCTACGATCAAGAAATCCGACGTGTGTTTATCTCACCAAGCGAAGAGGTGCCAAGCTTCGATTTGATTCTGTTGGGTCTGGGTCCGGATGGGCACACAGCCTCGCTCTTTCCTGGGTCAAAGGCACTGCAGGAAAAACATCGCTTGTACGTCGCCAACTATGTTGAGAAATTTAGCAGCAACAGACTGACGATGACTCTTCCTTTGATCAACGAAGGCAAGAATGTCATCTTTCTGGTTTCAGGAGATTCAAAAGCAAACATCTTAAAGGAAGTATTGGAGCAGCCAGAGAAGCAGTATCCATCGCAATCGATCAAACCACGTTCCGGCAACTTGGATTGGTACGTGGACCAAGCTGCAGTCAGACTGCTTAAAGCACAGGCATAAAACACAGGCATAAGGGTTTTGGAAGGGAGGTTCGGTAATGGCGGATAAGGCAAAGATTGGTTTGATTGGACTTGGCGTAATGGGTGAAAATCTCGCTCTAAACATTGAGCGAAATGGTTTTCCGATTTCAATCTATAACCGCACTGTTGAGAGAGTTGACGAGTTTATAAACGCTCGCGGCAAAGGCAAGCAAGTTTTTGGCTATCACGATGATAAATCATTTGTCGAATCTCTTGAACGACCACGCAAGATAATTCTCTTGGTCAAGGCTGGCGCACCAGTAGACGCAACTATTGAAAAATTGCTGCCCTATCTTGAAAAAGACGACATCATCATCGACGGTGGCAACTCACATTTTACTGATACCATCCGCCGCGAGAAGGAATTAGCCGCCAAGGGCATTCGCTTGATCGGGTCAGGAGTGTCAGGCGGCGAGGAGGGAGCTCTCTGGGGACCATCCTTGATGCCTGGTGGCAACAAGGACGCTTATGAGCAAATCAGACCGGTCTGGGAGGCAATCGCTGCCAAGGTCGATGACGGCCCATGCGTAACTTATTTGGGACCGGATGGGGCTGGGCATTTCGTCAAGATGGTTCATAACGGCATCGAATACGGTGACATGCAATTGATCGCCGAAGTCTATGATGTGATGAAACGCGGTCTCGGGCTCAAGTCGAACCAAATTAGCGATATATTTGAAGAGTGGAACAAAGGCATTCTCGATTCATTCTTGATCGAGATTACAGCCAAGATCTTGTCAGTCACTGATCCTGACACAGGCAAGTTCTTAGTTGACTTGATCGTCGACAAAGCTGGTCAGAAGGGCACCGGCAAATGGACAGGCGAAATTGCTCTGGACCTTGGTATTGCCATTCCGACAATCGATGCCGCTCTGACCGGCAGGATGATGTCTGCGTTGAAAGACGAACGCGTGATCGCTGCCAAAAAACTGAGCGGTCCGAGCGATGCATCGATTAATCCAGGCGACTCCAAAAAGGTGCTTTCTGCTTTGCACGATGCCTTGTATGCCAGTAAGGTTTGCAGCTATGCGCAGGGAATGGCGCTGATTCGCGCTGGCTCTGATGAGTACAAGTGGGGCGTTGATCTCTCAGAATGCGCACGGATCTGGAAGGGTGGATGTATTATCCGAGCCAAATTGCTTGAGCAAATCAAACAGGCATTCAAACGACAAGGTGATGTTAAAAACCTGCTCGTCGATCCCGAATTCAGCTCCTGGATTGTCGAACATCAGACCAACTGGCGGTTCGCGGTTACAACAGCCGTGAACGCAGGCATCCCAGTGCCAGCCCTTAGTGCCAGTCTCGCCTACTTCGACAGTTATAGAAGCGCCAATCTGCCGCAAAACTTAACACAAGCGCAGCGCGACTTCTTTGGTGCTCATACCTATGAACGCACCGACAAACCTGAATTAGGCTTTATGCATACGGATTGGCCATCTTTGATCAAGGAGAAAACTGGCAAGCCCTCCTAACCACCTGGATATTTGCTTGTTTTATTATCTAGGGGCGCTCCGATTTCGTCCGATTTCGGAGCGTCTCGATGTTATCCTGACTGAAGCGTATTAGAGTCACCCATAGCGCCGATGCCCGATATAAACGAAACCACGTTGCAACTTACTGCACCTGATCATCAGCTGCGTGTACTCGCTGAAGCAATTCCGCAGATGGTCTGGACTTCGGATGCTTGTGGGATGTGGCAATACGTCAATAATCGATGGTACGAATACACCGGGCTGAACTACGATCAAACTCGCAACTTGCAGTGGACGATGGCGGTTCATGCAGATGATGTTGAGAATACTGAAGAGACCTGGCAGCGCGCAATTGAAACTGGCAAGGTTTACGAAATTGCTCACCGCATTAAAAGAGGCTCCGACGGAACTTTTAGATGGCATTTATCTCGAGCCATGCCTTTGAAAAATGCGTCTGGGGATGTAACCAACTGGTTTGGCACCAGTACAGATATCGAAGAACAGCGACAAACTATCGATCAGATGAAGTTGCTTGCCGAGTCGATCCCTCAGCTTGTCTGGACGTGTAATCCTAACGGTGAATGCGATTACATGAACGAGAAGTGGACCGAGTACACCGGCGTTCCCGCCAGGAAGCTACAAGTTATCTGGCTTGAGCAGTTGCATCCAGACGATCGGGAATCGACTAAAAAGGCTTGGCAGTCTGCAGTCGATGAACGTGACGTTTATGACATCGACTATCGCATTCGAGGAAAAGACTCGCAGTATCGCTGGTTTAGAACTCGAGGTTTGCCAATTCGTGATTCGGAAGGGAAAATCATCAAGTGGTTCGGCACTTGCACTGACGTGAACGATCAGCGTAAGGCAGCCGAACTGCTCGAACAACGTGTGCAGGAGCGAACAGAGGCACTGGAAATCGCACGTGACGAAGCCGTGCGAGCATCAATCCTGAAATCGCAATTTGTGCAAAACATTAGTCACGAAATCCGTACTCCGATGAGTGGCGTCCTTGGCATGTCTGAATTACTTTCTGAAATGGAAATGCCTGACGAAGCCAAGGAAATGTCTCGTCACATCTTTATTGCAGCAAATACTTTGATGGGAATAGTCAATGATTTACTGGACTTCTCCAAACTCGATGCAAACAAAGTACCGCTGCAGATGAACAAGTTTAGTCTCGCAGAACTTTTGAAATACGGCTCACTGTCGATATCTTCGGCACTGACCAAAAAGAAACTGGCACTAGTAATCGACGTAGAAAAAACTTTACCGGATTGCTTCTTCGGTGATGAGAAGAAAATTCGCCAAATCTTGGTGAATCTGTTGAGTAACGCCGTTAAGTTCACCGAATGTGGTGACATAAAGCTCAGCATCTCCGAACAAGCACGAAGCGGAGACTGGCTTTCGGTGCGATTTACCGTTACCGACCCTGGAATTGGGATCAGCGAAGAAATTTTGCCAAAATTGTTTGAACCGTTTGTTCAAGCCGATGGAACGATTACGCGAAGATTTGGAGGAACGGGGCTGGGGCTTTCAATTTGTCGTAAACTGGTCACCTTGATGAAAGGGGAGATCGGCGTTGAAAGCAAGGCAGGAAGCGGCTCGACCTTCTGGTTTATGATACCCTTGGAAGTGTCCGAATAATTTGGATAGCCCGGTAGTTAAATGCCGAATTAGGTAGTTGAATGCCGACTTATACAGTGCATGCGGTCAATGTCGGTTCATTCCCATTGGGCGAAACCGACAAGGTCCTGACCATCTTTTCAGCCGAGCGCGGCATTATCCGTGCCGTCGCTAAGGGCGCGCGCAAGCCAGGCTCAAAGATTGCTGGGCGTGCCGATGTATTGAATGTGAACAAGCTTCTTTTAGCAACCGGGAAAACGTTCGAGATTATTTCGCAAGCCGAAAACGTCGAAACTTTCCCCAACGTGCGCAAAAACTTGGATCGGTTGTCTTACTGTCTCTACTATGCTGAATTGACACATCACTTTGGACTTGGATTATCTGACGAGAGCGCCTCTTACTTTCACTTCTTGTGCGATAGCTTACGTGCACAAGGTAAAGGCAGCGTCGACGCAGGCACTCTTTGCTTGATCTTCGAGCTCAAACTGCTCGAATGGTTGGGCTATCAACCTGAGCTGGATTGCTGTGTTGTATGCAGAGATGCACTCACTGAATATCGAATCGCTATGTTTCATTTTGAATCGGGCGGCATTGTTTGCGACAGATGTTCTCGCCTAGAGCAGCGCGCCAAGGTCGCAGAGGGCGGATCATACGGGGCGCCGCGCCTTTCAATCTACTCTAAGGAGTCTGTGCAGATCACGCCGTTTGTTTGGAAAAGGCTAATTCTCGCCGCCGGCGAAACGTTGCTGACCGAAGCAGCTGGTAATGACAATTCAGCTGTTCTCCTGCGCGCAAACCAGGCGGCCAGGCGGATCATACAGAGCTATATCGAATATAGAGCTGGAAAAAAGATGAAGTCTCTTGAATTGATTGGTAAATTATAACGCTGCGGCATGCCGTGGTGGGCTCGTTTCACTCTCTACATGCAATAATTGACGTTGCCAAGAACGGTGGAAGTACCGCTTGAGAGCGGCTAAAATAGTAGAGCGCAGAAGTGCGCGACCGTTTGATTCTGTGGAGGTGATCTCAGTGGCTGGTCTAAAAGATAGTGATCCAGAGCTTTATAAGCAAATTGCCCTAGAGCTAGATCGGCAACAAAATGGAATTGAGCTTATCGCCAGCGAGAATTTCGTTAGTGAAGCAGTTCTCGAAGCGCAAGGCTCGGTGCTTACCAACAAATACTCTGAGGGTCTACCTGGTAAGCGCTATTACGGCGGCAACGAGTTTATCGATGTGGTTGAGCGCTTGGCAATAGATCGAATCAAGCAGTTGTTTGATGCGCCGCACGCGAACGTCCAACCTCACAGTGGTGCTCAAGCGAACATGGCAGTTTTCTTCGCCATGTTGACTCCCGGCGACAAAGTCATGGGTATGGCATTGGATCATGGTGGACATCTGACACACGGCTGGCCAGTATCCATGTCTGGCAAATGGTTCGAATCCGCTTTCTACGGAGTTAATCCCGAAACCGGGCTGATCGACTACGACGAAGTGGCCAGGCTCGTCAAAGAATTTAAACCGAAGATGTTGATCTGCGGCGCAAGTAATTATTCTCGCGTTATCGACTTCGCCAAGTTCCGAGAGATCGCCGATAGCGTCGGTGCTTACTTGATGGCTGACGTGGCTCATATAGCCGGTTTGATTGTTACCGGTCTGCATCCGAACGCCTTCCCGCATGCCCATTTTGTCACCACAACGACACACAAAACGCTTCGCGGTCCGCGCGGTGGCGTGACAATGTGTCAGGAAGAATTTGCTTCAGCGATCGACAAAGCCGTCTTCCCGGGCATTCAGGGCGGTCCCCTTGAACATGTAATCGCCGCCAAGGCTGTGTGTTTTCATGAAGCCCTGCAGCCCTCGTTCAAGGAATATCAGAAACAAGTTATTGCCAATGCGCGCACACTGGCAAGCGCATTGAAAGAAAACGGTCTCAATATTGTTTCCGGCGGAACTGATAATCACCTGATGACTGCGGATTTGCGACCCTTCAAAATCACGGGTAAAAAGGCTTCTGCCTTGCTTGATACCGTGCATATCACAACCAACAAGAACACGATTCCCAACGATCCAGAAAAGCCGATGGTCACAAGCGGCATCAGAATTGGCACACCAGCTGTGACAACTCGCGGAATGAAAGAACCGGAGATGGAAAAAATTGCAGAATGCATTGTGGACAAACTGAAGAACCCTGACGACGACGCAGTACACCAAAAAGTGTTGAAATCAGTCGCCGAGCTCTGTAAGCAACACCCACTCTACAAAGAGCGATTCGCTGGCGTCAGATAACCTCTAATTGGGCAAGGAACTGTGATCGTGCTCGCTCCCCACTCTGAACCAACGGCACCAGAATCGCGAATCCCAACGCGTTCCAACCGCCCGACTCGGATTGTTCAATGGGCAATGATCATTGTGGCAGTAGCCTGGGCGTTTCTTGTCTCGAAGCAAGACTTGAGCCTGACTCAAATTCCGGGTTTCTTGATCGCCTTAGCAATTAGTTGGTGGTTGACGCCTGAGATAAGAGCGCGGGCAGTGCGTCTCCGTTTGGTTGATGAGCCCGGTGAAGCAAGACGAATTCACAAAGTGGCTACACCGCGCCTTGGAGGCGTCGCCATTTACATTGCCGTCCTGGTCTCCATAATTTCCTTAATCCTGATATGCGGGCGTTTGCCACATACGGCAAGGGGCAGTGAGGGTGGATTTATTGGCATTGCAGTTGGTGGCACTGTCATCTTCGTTCTTGGTTTAATGGATGACTTGGGTGGCATTCCAGCGAAGACGAAGTTAGTCGTGCAGATACTTGCCGCTTGTGCCGCATACTCAATGGGCGTGCGTATCAAAGCCATTCCTGTCCCGGACTATTTCGCCACGCTACTGCATTTGCCACCGCTGACACACAGTATAGAACTTGGTTTTGCATTAGGTATCTTCGTTACAGTGCTGTGGTTAGTGGGCATCGCTAATGCCGTCAATTTGATCGACGGAATGGATGGCTTAGCAGCTGGCGTTTCAGCCATTTCCGCATTAACCATCTGGAGTGTCGCGCTGGCACCGACTATTGATCGACAATACGCAGCTTTGGTGGCAGCTGTTTTGGCGGGAGCACTATTAGGCTTTTTGAGATGGAATTTCAATCCGGCTCGCATATTCTTAGGCGATTCAGGCGCGTATCTGACTGGTTTTATCCTTGCCGCTCTTTCGATCACAGGTGTGATCAAAGGTGCCACCACAGCGACCTTGATAGTGCCGACGTTCATGCTCGCGTTGCTTATCTTTTTCTTTCCAATCCTAGACACATCTTGGGCAATCGTCAGACGCGTCGCCAAGGGAGTTTCTCCGTTTGAACCAGATGCGGGCCACATTCACCATCGTTTGTTGAACGCTGGGCTATCTCAAAAGAAAGTCGCTTATTTGATTTACGGCATTACAGCAGGTCTCGGACTGCTGGCAGCCTGGGTGGTTCATCAACAACTTTATTTTCTGTCGCTCTGTGCGTCAGTCATATTCATGGCTGTTTTCTTCGCTGAGGTGCTGAATCGCCATCACCAGCGCAAGCAAATTGTTGCCGGCGAAGTGCCACAAGCCGCTCTCGACGAACAAGAGAAGAACGGCGACAGTTTATAGCACTGAACTCTGTTAATTAACTTTGAGGTGCAGGCACTGGCTCTGCCACCGCTGCATCGCCTGTTGTGCTTGTCCCGATTTTTCTGGAGCAGAGATACGCGAAGACATAAAGAACGATCGCAATCACGTTCATCGCATTGACACCGAAGCTCATCGAGAGATACTCAAGCGCGCCTCCGATAAGCGTCCCTAACAGATTCATGCCAAGAGCTTTGTCTGGACTTTTCACATTGCCAAAAACAATGGCAAAAATCATCGCAGCAAAGAGTAGCGGTATGCTCAGCACTAACGCTCCGGCCGCTGATCGTTCTAATGCTCCCAGCCCATTTAAAGCTGATAGCGGAAAGAGATAATTCAGCACCAGTGATCCAAACAAGAGTCCAAAAAGCAGATTCAGATTCTTGAAGCGAAACTTCATTTGCAAAAGCGTTGCCACCAAAATCATCAACAATACGGCGCTGATCACGGCGGCGTTGACAACCCAGGTCGTGCCCAGTAACAAGCCCATCTGAGTGACGCTCTTTGTTTCTATAAGCATGAACGCAGCGCCCTGGAAAAACATCGTTAGCCCGGTTGAGTCGGTGATGAATTTTCCAAAGCATGAGATCACCAATCTATATCCCAAAAATAAGGTGAATATGACGCCGATGCCGTACGTCCAGCTCCAGCCTCGATCTCTCAAGAAAAGGTAAGGCCAATCATCTGTGGTGGCATCAACATTGTCCCAATCTGCACGTTCGAATTTCCATTCTTTCGCAGCATCGTCTATCGTGAATATTTTCAGTCCCGATGCCTTTATAGCAGCAACATCCAAACCAGGTCCTGCAAGAAGCGTAGGTCCATTGCCCATTGCCGAGAAGACCCCAATGGGTTTTAGCCCAGTGCCCTGCTCGAAAGCGCGATAAACTCGAGCTAATTGCCACCAGTGCAGATAATAAAATGTGACCGAGATGACGCCATTTGGCTTTAGAAGCTTGAGCGCATCAGCAAAGCTTTCTTTAGTATAAACATAGTTATCTAGGCGCAAAGAGGACATCGATGAAAAGGCGCTGTGACTGTCCAAATACGCATAGACTATTAAATCGTATTTCTCAGGCGTACGACGTAAAAACGCTCGCGCATCATTGACGACCACGTTGACAGCTGGGTTGTCGTAAGGCTTCTCGGGATGCAATTGCTTGCCGAGTTTGGCGATGGTCGGATCGATTTCAAGGGCATCAACGCGACTGGCGCCGTGTCTGAGTGCCGCGGCGACGTCATTACCGGTGCCTGCAGCCAGCACGAGAATCGAACGTGGCTTGTCTCCTAATGCTTGATAAGGGACGTCATAGTAATCTGCAGTTTTCTTTCTTTGCTCCGCGGAAAGGGCTGCAATAAGCTTTGGATTGTTGTTATATGCACCTTCTATGGTGTCATAGTTAACGTTGATGTTGTATCCATATTTAAAACTTGGATGGCTTCCATCCTTGGGCAAGAAGCATTCGTCAAGGCTAATCCGATAATATGGCGACCACATTACTTCGGAATTCGAGAGACCAAACGCCACCAAAAGCGTGCACGCTAAAAAAGTAAGTTGCAACGGTTGGCGGTAGAAATACACACAAAGTAATATGCCGATGGCTAGCCAGATTGGCGGACTCAAGCTGAGGAAAGAAACGGCAGAAAAAAGCAGGATGCCCAACAAACTAGCTGCCACATTGATGCTATATGCGGCAAGCGGTTGTTCAAATTCCGTGAATAGTTGTCCCAACCTTTGTCCTATACAGGCGAAGGTGAATACTATTAAGTAGAAGACGCCTGCTAAAACAAAGAGTCCAGGCACAAACATCATCAAGCGATTCGAGATCGAATCCACGAAACCTGTCTCGCTGCCGCTCATGTGGCCAATCAAGTAATACTCAAGCGGATTGATGAAACTGACGTGCACCAGATGCAAAGGACCTGAAAGGCAAATCAGCGAAGTGACGATCAAAAGGAAGAGCGGAAACCACTTAACGTAATTTTTCTTACTGCTAGACAGGGCCATGCCAATGCCCAATCCGAAGAGGCTCGCCATAAGCGGCACATTCTTGAAATAAGCGAATATTCGAATTTCCGATGATAACCAGCGAATTATCACAAGCTCGAAGTAGAGGGATATCAGACTTATTACAAACAGCTCAACGGCGCTGCGCGAAAATGCTTTTGCAGTCATGAATCCTCAGTCTTTAATGGGCAGCCTTCGCTCAATTGTCCGCGCTTGACTGATTTTTTACCACATTATTCCAGTATTAAGGCGCTTCGAAGCAGAGAACACTTTAGTTCTCTGCTTGTTAGATTGCAGATAGCTAATGCTAATGCTAAGGCTGTGGCGGCTTGTGTAGTTGAGCGTGTTGGGCTAGTTGCTGTTGGTCAGCCAGTGACTTTTTGCTTTCTAACTCTTTGACTATGGCATCTTGCTTTGCTTCCGCCAACTTCATTTCTTCCAATTTCTTTTGGGTGTGCTTAGCTATCGCCATCTCGTCATATCGCTTGCGATCCAGGTCTTTCTTGGCCCGTTCGCGCTCTTTCGCTTCGATCGCCCGGCGTTCGGCGCGATGCTCTTCTTCGCGACGATAAGCATTTGCCTCGTTCTCTTTGCGTTTTTGGTCCAGGCTTTTCATCGAATTCGAACCTCCAAAATTAGCAGTGCTTATAGTCAGCTTAGCATTCCGGCGACGGTCGTCAAGGTCAAAGGTTAGGTTCAACTACTCGTAACCGATTTCATCATCAGGCACTCGAGTTTTCTTGTGTTTCCGAGCCACCCCGGTTTTTTTAGCTGCTTCGACGACCGCTTTAGCCACCAACTGAACCACCTTGGGATTAAACACGCCTGGAATGATGTAATCCTCGTTCAGCTCGTCGGCTGAAACGACCGAGGCGATGGCATAGGCAGCCGCCAACTTCATTTCTTCATTAATGTCAGTCGCATGACAGTCCAGAGCGCCTCTAAAGATGCCTGGAAAGCACAGGACATTATTGATTTGGTTTGGATAATCCGACCTTCCTGTCGCCATGATTCGCACGTATGGCGCTGCATCTTCAGGCATTACCTCCGGGGTTGGGTTGGCCATGGCGAAGACAATTGGATCGCGAGCCATCCTCTTGAGGTCGATTGCTTGAATGGGACCCGGTCCGGACAAACCGAGAAAAAGGTCGGCCCCTTCTAGCGCATCTTTCACGGTGCCCTGGAAGTTGTTCGGATTGGTGTGCTCAGCAAACCATTCCTTCATAAAGTTCATTTCTTTACGGCCCTTGTAGATGGCGCCGCTTCGATCGAATCCAATAATATTGCGAACGCCTGCGCTCATCAGGATCTTAGAGCACGCAACACCAGCGGCCCCAACACCTGTGACGATTACCTTCAAGTCTCCCATCTTCTTGTCGACAATCTTCAAGGCATTAATGAGAGCGGCAAGGACCACCACCGCTGTTCCATGTTGATCATCGTGAAAAACCGGTATATCCAGTTCTTTCTTCAAACGCTCTTCGATTTCAAAACAACGCGGTGCCGAAATATCTTCCAGATTGATGCCACCAAATACGGGGGCTATGTATTTCACAGCCTTGATGATTTCTTCAGTGTCTTTGGTGTCCAGGCAAATTGGAAACGCGTCGATTTTGCCGAACTCTTTGAACAACATCGCTTTGCCTTCCATAACCGGCAAGGCGGCAGCGGGACCGATGTCGCCTAAACCAAGCACAGCAGTTCCATCAGTGACGACGGCAATCATGTTGCGTTTAATGGTCAGCTTATAGACGTTTTCGGGCTCGTCGTGGATGGCCATGCAGACGCGTGCTACGCCTGGTGTATATGCCATCGATAGATCATCGCGCGTTGTCAGTGGCACTTTATTAGTGACCCGGATTTTTCCACCGAGATGCATCAAAAACGTTCGGTCAGAAACGTTAACAACCGCGACATCGCCGATCTTTTCGATTTCCTTGACCAGTT